>JACOUL010000023.1 GCA_016177875.1 Burkholderiales bacterium | reverse complement strand
AGGACAGTGCGCACTTCCATCAAGCGCCCACACTTATCGGCTGTTATTTGTTAAAGAACCAACCCCACTCGCCTTGCGGCTTCGCTGACCAAGCGTTTTGTTCGTCAGCAGCAGAGAAATGAGATTATGCGGGATTTGACCACAACGGTCAACACCTTCTGCACTTTTTGTCTTGGTAGACAATCAAAAAATGCCGGAATTGCGACTCCATCTACACACACAAGCACACAGAACCGTTTTGGCAAATCATTTCGCCGGCTTGCGCTCTCTACGCACCTCCGCAATGGCATCCTGAAATTCATCGATATCCTCGAAGCTTTTATAAACAGATGCAAAGCGAATGTATGCGACCTTATCCAAACGTTTAAGTTCACGCATTACCAACTCGCCGATGTGGCCGGAGATGATTTCGCGCTCACCGCTGGATAAAAGTTTTTCCTCTATCCTGTGAATTGCCCCATCTACAGCATCGGCAGATACCGGCCGCTTGCGCAACGCCAGCATGAGACTGGCACGAAGTTTAGTGGGATCGAATTCGGTGCGACTGCCATTTTTCTTGACAATGACAGGCATGGAAAGTTCGATCCGCTCATACGTTGTAAAACGCTTGTCGCAATGGGCACAGCGGCGACGCCGGCGAATGGAATCCCCCTCCTCCGACACGCGGGTGTCGATCACCTGGGTATCTTCATGCTGGCAAAAAGGACATTTCATCGTGGCGCGCCTATAAGTAATTACCGAGCGTAGACCGGGAATTCATCCGTCAGCTTCTTGACTTCGCCCTTGACGCGCTCAATCGTCGCCGCGTCGTGCGGATTATCCAGCACGTCGGCGATCAAATGGCCCACTTTGATCGCTTGCGCTTCTTTGAAACCACGCGTGGTCATGGCGGGACTGCCAAGACGGATACCGGATGTTACGAATGGTTTTTCCGGATCATTCGGGATGGCATTCTTGTTGCAGGTCATATGGGCGGAGCCGAGGATGGCTTCAGCCTCCTTGCCAGTGATTTTCTTGGCCCGCAAGTCGACCAGCATCACGTGCGATTCCGTGCGGCCGGACACGATGCGCAAACCGCGCTCAATCAAGGTTTTCGCCAGCGCGTCGGCGTTTTTGACGACTTGCTGCTGGTATGTCTTGAATTCGGACGATTGCGCTTCCTTAAATGCGACCGCCTTGCCGGCAATTACATGCATCAGCGGACCGCCCTGTATGCCGGGGAAAATTGCCGAATTGATGGCCTTCTCGTGCTCGGCTTTCATCAAGATCACGCCGCCGCGCGGGCCGCGCAAGGATTTATGCGTGGTCGACGTCACGAAATCAGCGTACGGCACAGGATTCGGATACACGCCGGCAGCGATCAAGCCGGCATAGTGCGCCATATCCACCATGAAATAAGCGCCGACTTCCTTGGCAATCTTGGCAAAGCGCTCGAAATCGATGCGCAGCGCATAAGCAGATGCGCCGGCGATGATGAGCTTGGGCTTTTTCTCGCGGGCGAGACACTCCATCGCTTCATAGTCGATCTCTTCCTTCTCGTTCAAGCCGTAGGAGACGACATTGAACCACTTGCCGGACATGTTCAGCGCCATGCCGTGGGTCAAGTGACCGCCTTCGGCGAGCGACATGCCCATAATGGTGTCGCCGGGCTTTAACATCGCAAAGAACACGCCCTGGTTGGCTTGGGAGCCGGAATTGGGTTGCACGTTGGCGGCTTCGGCGCCAAACAATTCCTTCAAGCGATTAATCGCTAGCGTCTCGGCGATGTCTACGAATTCGCAGCCGCCGTAATAGCGCTTGCCAGGGTAGCCTTCAGCATATTTATTAGTCAGTTGCGAGCCTTGCGCTTCCATCACGGCGGGCGATGTATAGTTTTCCGACGCAATCAGCTCGATATGGTCTTGCTGGCGCTGGTTCTCTTGCTGAATGGCGGACCAAAGTTCCGGATCGACTTTGGCGATGGTGTGGTCTTTTGCGAACATGATTACTCCAATCGATTGGAAAAGCTTTACCTCAATCGAATGAGGGCCAATAGGAAATGGACAGGCAGCCTCAGTCGTACGTTTCCATTTGGGCTGCCCAGGCGAACGGCGGAAGAGATCTCACGTTCCCCGGTGGATACCCACCTTTTAGCCGACTTTTTGCAAGCCGGCATTTCGCCAGTCACGTGAGACAAAATGGTATCGAATTGTAAGATATGAGTCTAAATTGGGCAAGGCGTTGGTAGAAGGGCTACAATTTTGGCCAAAGGAATTTATAAGAGGAAACTTGATGATCGTTTTCATTACCGGCGCCACCTCCGGCTTCGGCGCTGAAATGGCGAAAAAGTTTGCGAAACACGGCCATCGCATCATCGCTACGGGGCGACGCAAAGATCGGCTCGCTGCGCTAGCTGCGGAATTAGGCGACGCAACCCTCACAATTGAAATGGATGTCACCAGCAAAGACTCGATCAATGCCGCTCTCAATTCTCTGCCGGCAGAGTGGAAAACGATCGACGTACTCATCAATAACGCAGGCCTGGCATTAGGCATCGAGCCGGCACAACGTGCGTTGCTGGAAGATTGGGAAACCATGATCGCCACCAATTGCCAAGGCCTGGTGACCATGACACGGCTACTGTTACCCGACATGGTGGCGCGCGGCAGCGGCACAATTATTAATATTGGTTCCGTCGCCGGAACCTACCCCTACCCCGGCGGCAATGCCTACGGTGCAACCAAAGCCTTCGTCGATCAATTCACCCGCAATTTGCGCGCCGATCTAGTTGGCACCGGCGTACGTGCCACCAATATTGCACCAGGCCTAGCCGGCGGAACGGAATTTTCCAAGGTGCGCTTTCACGGCGACGACGACGCTGCCGCCAAAGTTTATGAGGGCACCGCTCCTCTTACCTCGGAAGATGTCGCTGAGGCCGCGTATTGGGTCGCCACGCTGCCGGCGCACGTAAATATCAATCACATCGAAATGATGCCGACCTGCCAGGGATTCTCGCCGTTTGCCATCAAGCGCGACATGCCGGCAGCATAAATCATGATGCAAACACCCTTCAGCTGGAACGCACGTGTTTACTACGAAGACACCGATGCCGGCGGTGTCGTTTACTACGCCAATTACCTGAAATTTTTTGAGCGGGCACGAACCGAATGGCTGCGCGCAGCGAACGTTCATCAACAAACATTGGCAAATTCACTGGGCGCTGCATTTGTCGTGCAAAATGCCTCGGTAGATTTTCATGCTCCGGCAAAATTAGATGATGAACTGAAATTAACCGTTGTGGTCGAACGCCTTGGACGTGCCTCATTGCAATTTGTCCAGGAAGCATGGCGAATCTCAGGGGAAGCGCCGAAATTGCTGGCAACCGGCCACGTGAAGGTCGTTTGGGTGACCCTCGCGGATTTTCGCCCGATACCGATTCCCGTGGAAGTATTAGAAAAAATCGGTCCGCCGACTTAGCGCCAAGCTCACGACGGAAAACACGATACAAGCAAAGCGCCATTTCCATTAATCTGTAAGACTTAACCCATGACCGTAACCCAAGACCTCTCCTTTCTCTCGTTAGTCGCCAATGCATCCTTAGTGGTGCAGCTCGTGATGGCCTTGCTGGCAGCAGTGTCGCTCATGAGCTGGACCTACATCTTTCGCAAGCTATTTGCCATTCGCAACGCCGGCACCCAAACGGAAGAATTCGAGCGCGCTTTTTGGTCGGGCGGGAATTTAAACTCCCTGTATGAAGACGCCACCTCCAATCGCAAGCGCAGCGGCGGATCGGGTGCACTGGAACGCATCTTCGAATCGGGCATGAGTGAATTCATCAAGGTCAAAGCATCTGCGGCATCAACCAAAACGCCGCTGGATGCCAATACGATCATCGATGGCGCACGCCGCGCAATGCGCGCCGCGTATCAGCGCGAAATGGATGCATTGGAGTCGCACTTAGCCTTTCTCGCTTCGGTCGGATCGGTGTCGCCTTATGTCGGCCTGTTCGGTACCGTATGGGGCATCATGCACGCGTTTCGCGGATTGGCCAATGTGCAGCAAGCGACCTTGGCATCGGTCGCGCCAGGCATCGCCGAGGCGTTGATTGCAACGGCAATCGGCTTGTTCGCAGCCATTCCCGCAGTGGTTGCCTATAATCGTTATTCGCACGACATCGATCGACTGTCTATCCGCTTCGAGAGTTTCATCGAAGAGTTTTCCAATATCCTGCAACGGCAGGTTAGATAACGAGGGCGATCATGGCTTCTTCGTTTTCCGGTTCCATGCGCGGCGGACGCAACCGCAAGTTCAAAGCGGAAATCAATGTCGTCCCCTACATTGACGTGATGCTGGTGCTGCTGGTGATCTTCATGGTGACGGCGCCCTTGGTAAACCCAAGTGAAATCAATTTGCCGACCGCAGGCAAATCGACACAACCGCCATCCGACTATATTCAAGTCACGTTGAAACAGGATGCCTCGGGCAGTTTGCAAATTCACGGACAAAAAGGCAATGCGGGAAAACCCGTTGCGGTCGGAAACCGCAAGGATTTGAATGAAAAACTGCGTTCCTTGCACACTGCAAACCCTAACTTGCCGGTAATGATTGCCGCTGACAAGGACATCAAATACGACGAAGTGGTCCAAGTGATTTCCGAAGCCAAGAAAATCGGTATTAACCGCGTAGGATTGGCGACCAAGTAAATGAAGATGGCCATGGCCGGCACGCCTTATTCCATTCCTTCCGAGCCGGGACGGTGGCGCGCAATCACGCTTGCCGTGGTGATGCACACGATCCTGTTCGCTTCTCTATGGCTGGGAATTCGGTGGCAAAGCCAAACGCCGGTTGCGGTGGAAGCAGAAGTATGGAATTTGAATACGAAAGAGGCGGCACCGCGCGTTGTGTCGCCACCTGAACCGATAGTGAAGCCTGAGCCTAAACCTGAACTTAAAATCGAGAAAGAGCTGCCGGTACAAAAACCGGATATCGCGCTTGAACGCGAAAAGAAGCGCAAAGAAAAAGAAGCGCGGCTGGAAGAAGAACGCTTGCTGAAGGAAAAACAAAAAGCGGATGCGCTTGCGAAGAAGAAGGAAGAAGCCAAGATAAAGCGGGAGCAGGAGCTCGCGGACGCGAAATTGGCCGAGAAGTTACGCGCGGACGAGATGAAGCGCCTGATGGGCGGCACCGGTGGCACAGGCGATGCGCCCAAAAGCCAAGGCATGCGCGGCGATCCGGATTACTACGCAAAAATTGGCGCAAAAATTAAATCGAACACGATATTCGTCGTTCCGCCCGATCTTCAAGGCAATCCCGCCGTTGAATATGAGGTTAAGTTATTTCCAGACGGCTCATTGCGTGGCACTCCGCGCAAAATTAAATCTTCAGGCATTCCCGCTTTTGATGCTGCCGTGCTTCTTGCTATCGAAAAGTCTGCCCCCTACCCGCCCGACAAGTCCGGCTCGGTGCCGTCGAGTTTTCCAGTCATTCATCAACCGAAAGAGCGTTAATCCATGCTGAAAATTCCTCTTTTTCGCGTTTTCGTATTGTTCGCCGCTTTACTTTCCGGTTTGGCACACGCGCAACTTCGCGTTGAAATTTCCGGCGTTGGAGCGACGCAAATCCCGATCGCCCTCGCCTCGTTTGCAAACGAAAGCGTGGCGCCGCATCAAGTCAGCGCCATCATCAAAGCTGATTTGGAACGCAGCGGATATTTCAAAGTCATCGACACCGGCTCTGCCATCTCCGAGACTGCAGCCATCAATACGGGAGAATGGAAGTCTAAAGGCGCCAACGCGCTAGTTGTCGGCAGCGTCCAACGCTTGGCAGACGGACGCTTCGACGTGCGCTACAAGCTGCTCGACACGATCAACTCTTCGCAACTTTCCGCGACCGGCATGGCGACTCAACCGCAATTGATTCGCGTGGCCGCCCACAAAATCGCCGACGATATTTTTGAAAAGCTGCTCGGCATTAAAGGAGCGTTCGCGACGCGCGTGGCTTATGTCACCAAGGCAGGAAAAGAATATCGATTGGAAGTGGCCGACTCCGATGGCGAAGGCATCAACGTTGCGCTGAGATCGCACGAACCGATCATTTCGCCCGCGTGGTCGCCGGATGGAACTAAGCTTGCCTATGTATCGTTTGAAAACAAAAAACCAGTCGTGTACGTACAAGATTTGGTCAGCAGTCGCCGCACGATCATCGCCAACTACAAGGGCAGCAATTCGGCGCCTGCCTGGTCACCGGATGGCAGCAAGCTCGCGGTGGCGCTCTCTCGCGATGGCTTGACGCAAATCTACGTGATCAATGCGGATGGCGCCGGATTGCGGCGCCTGACGAATAGCATCGGCATCGACACCGAGCCGCAATTTTCCGCCGATGGGCAAAGCGTTTATTTCACCAGCGACCGCAGCGGCGGACCGCAAATTTATCGCATGAATGCGACCGGGGGAGAAGCCCAACGCGTCACATTCGGCGGCAGCTACAACATCAGCCCGCGCATTTCGCCGGATGGTAAAACGCTCGCCTACATTTCGCGTCGTGAGGGACGCTTTCAGCTCTATGCACTGGATCTGACCAACGGCCAAGAGCAGCGCTTGTCCGACACCGTGAAAGACGAGTCACCGAGTTTCTCACCGAACGGACGCTACATCATGTATGCCACTGAGATCGGCCGTCGCGGCTCACTTGAAGTGGTATCGGTCGATGGCCGCATCAAACAGCGTATCACTACTCAAGCCGGGGATATTCGTGAACCGACTTGGGGTCCTTTTATGAAATAATGCACATCTTGATTAAGGAGAATCTTATGCGCAGCTCTATCCTTGCCACCCTGCTCGTTTCCGTTAGCCTGTTGCTGTCGGCATGTTCATCCACCAAGCTCGATGTTCCGGTTGAGGACCGCACCGGGACAGCAGCGCAAACCGACAATAGCCGCAGCGTCAATACCGTCACTGCAACCGGCCCGGCCGATCCGCTGGAGGATCAGAAAGGCGTATTGGCCAAGCGCAGCATCTACTTCGACTTCGACAGCTACGTCGTCAAGTCCGAAGGCCAGCCGGTGATCGAGGCACATGCCAAGTACCTGACATCGCACAAGAACCGCAAGATCGTCATTCAAGGCAATACCGACGAACGCGGCGGCCGCGAATACAATCTGGCACTCGGCCAAAAGCGTGCGGAAGCCGTACGCAAAGCAATGACCTTACTAGGCGTAGCGGACTCGCAGATGGAAGCGGTTTCCTTCGGCAAGGAAAAACCCAAAGCCACCGGCAGCGATGAAGCTTCATGGGCTGAAAATCGCCGCGCCGATATCGTTTACCAATAATTATGAACAAAACGATCAAATCCAGCATTGCCGCCGTCTTCATGGCGGCGGCTTATAGCGCCGCCATGCCGGCCCATGCCGGTCTCTTCGATGACGAAGAGGCACGCAAAGCGATTTTAGACTTGCGCGCCAAAATCGATGCCTTGACACCGCAAATCGACGATAAGGCGACCAAGAAAAGTCTGCTTGAATTATCCACGCAAAACGAACAGCTGCGCCAAGAGATCGCCAAGCTGCGCGGTCAAGTTGAAGTGCTGGCCAATGAATTGGCCAATGCCCAGCAAAGACAAAAAGATTTTTACGTCGATCTGGACAACCGTTTGCGTAAGATGGAACCGCAGCGCGTGACGGTGGATGGCAAGGAAGTCAGCATCGATCCGACTGAACAAAAAATGTACGATGCTGCCTTTGCTCTCTACAAATCCGGCGATTACCGTAGCGCGGGAGCAAGCTTCGCGGATTTTTTGCGCCGCTATCCGCAGTCAGGCTTAGCACCTTCCGCGCAATACCTGCTCGGCAATACCTACTATGCTCAACGGGATTGCAAAAACGCGATCTCGGCGCAGCAAGCTGTTGTAAAGAATTTTCCGACCAGCCCGAAGGCAGCGGATGCCTTGCTGAACATTTCGACTTGCTATATCGAATTGAAGGACAAGAACTCTGCCAAAAAGGCCCTGGAATCGCTGTTGTCGCAGTATCCGGATACGCCGGCGGCACAAACCGCGAAAGAAAGACTGGCTTCTTTCAAGTGAAATGCGAAGCGCCGCACGGAATCTTGTGAATGCAATCAAGATTTCCAAGCAGGCATTTGACACGACGTGACGGAATTACATATAATCTCGTTCTTCGGGTCGTTAGCTCAGCTGGTAGAGCAGCGGACTTTTAATCCGTTGGTCGCAGGTTCGAATCCCGCACGGCCTACCACGAATTTAGAATTGTTATCAAAGGGTTAGATGAGAAATCGTCTAGCCCTTTTTCTCTGCCCTTTCTCTCCTGCTCAACGTATGCTCAAGGAGAGACCTCATGGCTTCTATCAACAAGCGAGGTAACAAGTGGCAAGTCCGCATCTGTAGAAAAAACTCCCCCACAATATGCAAGACCTTCACACTGTTGAAGGACGCTCAGACATGGGCGAAGACCGTTGAGCTAAGGCTTGAACGTGGCGAAGCGTTAGGAAGGGACACGGTACAACTCTCTGTTCTCCTCGAACGCTATCGAGCAACCATAGCGACCAGTAAGAAGGGATTCAAACAGGAAGAGCCACGTCTACGTGCTTGGCTTACGCATCCCTATTCCCAAAGAGAAGCCGCCTCCCTCAAGCCAGAGGACATTGCATCCTATCGCGATCAAAGACTCGCTGAGGGCAAATCCACCTCGACTGTGCGGATAGAGCTATCACTGCTCTCCTCCGTGTACAAGTATGCCAAGCATGAATGGGGCTTCTCTACACTCTCGAACCCTGTTACCGAAATCAGGCGACCATCCCCATCCAAAGGACGAGATAGGCGGCTAGAAGCTGGGGAGCTGGAGGCGTTGCTTAAGGCTACAGAGGGAAGTTTCATGTCCATAGTGATCCTGCTAGCCATTGAAACAGCCATGAGAGCCGGGGAACTGGCTGTCTTACGCTGGGAGAATGTAAACCTCGAAAGAAGGATTGCAGTCTTACCAGACACCAAGAACGGCGACAAAAGAGTCGTTCCCCTCTCCACCAAGGCTATTGAAATCCTGCGTTCTCTCGACAGAACCAGCCCTACGGTATTCCAGATTCAGGACTCCTACGTCATCTCGGACGCCTTCAGACGAGTCACAAGAAAAGCTGGGATTAAGGGGTTGCGCTTCCATGACATTAGGCACGAAGCCGTCTCAAGGCTCTTCGAAAAGCGCCTAAACTTAATGGAAGTGGCGTCTATTTCGGGTCATCGGAGCCTCCAAATGCTTCAGAGGTACACCCATCTAAGGGCCGAAGAGTTGGCTTTAAGGCTTGGGTAGCGAATATTTTTATTGGTCTTTGTAACAAATTTCCTTTTCTTTCGATATTAGGTAAGTGAAAAGCTCAGATTCCGAGCGATTCAAGTTAAGCATCTTCTCCCAGCGGTATGGGAGTGGGTGCTTTTTTTATCCCCTAAAACAATAAAAAGAAGGAAATATCAACGATGAACTATCGTTTTCTCAAAGATCAATTTATTGAAACAAGAAAAAAACAAGCCGCCCAACACGGCCGGGATTTAACAAACATGGACTATCAGGTTTCGGAAATCATGTTCGAGACGGCTATTCAAGCAATCAGCAACGTTAAGACAGGAAATCGCCAGACCTGCATGCAAGCGGTCTCACTGGGTACGGGGTTAGGAAAATCCACTTCCGCATATGCGCTGATCGCCACCTTCGCTAAGAACGATCCAGAATTTTCAACAGCCTATGTTGTTCCGACGATCAAAATGGCAATCGAAGCTCAAAACGGAATTGAGGCACTGCTGGGAGAAGGTACAACAACGCTTTGGAGCTCACATCACAAGCACAAAGGCGTGGACACAAAGAAGGCTTTCGAGGAACTTGGATTTGTGCCTACCCGTACAGTAGAAAAGGCTGACCTTCCACTCTCGGAGATTGTCATCGTAACGCATGGACAGTTACTTCGAGAGTTCAAAACTGGAATGGACGAAGGAACGCTCTGCTTTCTAGGAAAACCGAGAAGTGTCGTATTCATTGACGAACATCCTGACTTAGTCCAGATCGTCGACGCATCCGCAGAATATCTTCAAAGGTTTCATGACTTAATCGTGAAACGTAACCCTAAGCATCTTTGGCTACCAATTATTTCTAAAGTTGTGTGGCAAATGTCGGAGATCGCAAGATCAGAGCCGAATGGATTTCTTCCTACAGAACTTCTATCGCAGGAAGAAGGAATGTTATTTGATGATGATGGCGGTTTGGGGTTGTGGGATATGACAGACGAGGAATCTTCAGATGACGCAAGGTACGACGAATTGAGGGGTATGCAGGATGCGATTGCTTTTCTTAAAGCAGCATCAAAAGGGAACTCCTTCTACTCCAGCAAGGATTGGACGTTCTTTGCGTATCAACTTCACTTCGATTCAAATTACTCTGGATTTGTTCTACTTGACGCGACTAGCGACTTAACCGGACTTGTTTCATTACATTCGAAGGTTAAGTCCGTCGAAGTGCCTACCGTGAGCTATGAAAACCTTAGTCTCTTCCACATAGATATGCCTAAACGGTTTAAGCGAATTGACGACGTAATATCTGTTGCCGCAACTGGAAGAGAATATGGAACATTCATTGAGCAGACCGTACTTGCAAACACAAAAAAAGGCGACGAAGTGCTTGTTGTTGTCCATAAAAAGGTGCTTACTCAGGAGCTTATCGGAATGTCTGAAGACCTGGAGAATTCTCTAGATTGGGAAGGCCGTAAGGTCAACACCCAGAATTGGGGAGCCGGAGTTGGATTGAACAAGTTTAAGGACAAGACGCATGTTTTTCTCTTCGGTGAATACCATTTGCCCCGTGCTATCACGATTAGCCAAACTCATGCATGGTCTCAGAAAAGATTAAGTGACGATGATCTATTGCTTGCTGAAAGCGTTCGTAAATTTGGCGATCTATATTCACCACGTGGCGACTATTACAGTATCCACGAAGGACATGTTCTCCGCTGGAATAAACAACTTGCAATGCGAGGGGCAGCGAGAAATGTAGACGGAGAAGGAAAATGCCATCCAATGAAACTATTCATGACGATGGATTTAAGCAGGCTAATTCTTAATCTTGAACTCCTTTTCCCTGGCGCACCTCCCCCTTCTTCGGCAAATTTACCTCAATTAAAGGGCATCAAAGAACCAAAGGGGAGACAAGCTTTAATTAACCTTGCAATGAATTCAATGCGATCTTGCATCGGTGCTGATGAAATACAAATCAGAACCGGCATACCTTCTCGAAATTTAAGTCGAGAATACGACGCTGTAAAAGACATGATGAAATTGTACGGATGGTCTATAAAATCTGCGCAAGAACTAAGAAAGCCAGGAAGGATGAACTATCTAGTTCATGATGAACGAATGATGCTCAGTCTTTTAAAAGCCGCTTAACTTAATGAACGAAAGCACGTTAACCCATAAGGATCTATTTATGGATCAGTGTGCTTTCAGACTGTAAGTATTTCTAATATTGATGGAAGCCTTCACACAAAAAAGGCTTTCCATCAAATTAGTCTTGTCTAGAGAGGTATACCTTAAGACGTATTTTGGGACGCGAGAAGCTCTCAGAGACCTACGGGTCTCTTCGCTCTTCGCCACTAACAAGGAGGTTAGATATGAATAAGAAGATAGTGCGTTACCTATCTTTCATATGCAATAAACATTTCTTTCTTAAAGAAAGATTCGGAATTCAATGCGTTTCTATGGAATTTTCATTGAACGCCCAATGTATTCAAGCACTTATCTACGTCATTTGTTCTAAGCGTGTACTACTGAATACACTGTTTCATATAAGGTCGCATTAAGCTTCAGGCATACCCTTTCTTAAGGATATATTTTGTCCTGCGTAGAATGCACTACGCACTTACTTGCGTCATATCTTTAAGATAGGGAGAAATAGCTACTCTTGCAGAATCAATCTGTGGCTGCTTACCGAATCTCGCTTCAAGAGTATCAAGTCCGTTTGCTATGTATGGCAGAACCGCACTTCGTGCAGCGTTTGCATCAATCTCATTTTTCTCTAGCGCACACCCAAGGGCAGCCAAAAAGTGTAAATAAAGTGGATGCGCTTGCTCTAAGGCAGTAAAGAACAAGTTACGTTCTATTCCCACGGAATCAGCAATTTGCTTACCCATCTTTCGTGCGTCCAATCGAGTGGTTGCATATGCGGAGGTGCATATTACTGCGACAAACGCCGCTATACCACCCTTAGCCAGTCCAAGCCATATTATTGACGCGATCGTACATACAAGAACCAAAAACGGTCTGTACTTTCGGGATAATCGAAGCACATAGAAACACAAGCCCACTGTGAATAAGAACGAAACTATGTGATAGACGGTTTTCATGGTTTTTCTAGTTTGCGGTCAATATAGAGTTGTGGAACGAACAAACCCCGGCGCAATAAACGTATTCGAAGAGTTGGAACCAGCATATTGTATATCCCAAAGTGGGTTTTTGAATATTCCAAAGTGGGTTTCAGAATGCATGGATGGCAAATCCAATACATGACGCTCGCTATCAAGTATTCCGCTCAATGCTTACCGAGATACGGCTAGCAAAAGGACTGCTTCAGTCGGATGTAGCACAACGGTTAGGCAAAAACCAATCCTTCGTATCCAAATATGAGCGTGGTGAACGACGTCTAGATCTTCCTGAGTTTTTAGACGTCGCTGACGCATTAGAAATAAACGTTGAAGAATTTGTGAAGAGCTATAAAGCCAAACTAAATAAGAAAAAATAGACTATAGACACATCGAGTGAAATTTATACTTCACACGCTTAATCTCACCTGTTATCGCAAATTATTAATATTGATATGCCAGTCCATACGCCTAGGGATGCCTTGTCGATTAAGAAGAAATATTTTTCTCGTGAAGTAATGAATGCTGCTTATCCGGCATGTACATTACACGATGGTCAACGAAATTCTCCGGATATTTCTTAAGACCAGTCGTAAGTATTATTTGATAGTCAGATTTAAACTTATCCAGCTCTTCTATCTTTTCCATACAATGAACAAGATTCGCCAATTCAATACCCGCGGTTTCAGGTGTATCGATTAGTAGAAATTTGGGGAAAGTTACATCCTCATAGGTTAACGACATTTCCAAAAGCGTTAAGTAATACATTAGACGAATTGAGACTCTTGAACTTGCCTCCTTGTATTCGCCTTCATTTATAACAGGAAGATAGTTCTCAATACTTATGCGTGCCGATCTGCAATCACTAAGCGTCTCAGTCATTAAGCGGTTATAGATAACACTAAAGTTATTAACCTTAGTGTTAATTTCTATCATGGTCTTAGTTTCCAAAGCCCGCATGTTAAGCTCAGCTTCCTGGTGAGCCTTTCTTTTCAACTCGTAATCATTGCTTAGTCTTTCCAGCTTCCCTTCTGTTTCGATACGCTGATACAGGGTAGAGATTTCTTCTCTAGTGTCCAATATCTTGTCGTCGATGTCATTGAGGCTTTCAATGTCTATTTCTTGATCAAGCTTCTTAACGTTTGCACGTAATTTATTTTTTAAAGACCCAACTTCCAATTCATATTTAACAATATCGGCTTTAATTTCTTTAACCTCTATATCACAGTCCTCGATAGCAAGGTCTAGCGTTGCCAACGTCTTCGTCTTCGCTTTAAGGATTTCTTTATATTCCTGTGACGTATAAAAGAAGCGTTCATACTTCTTCTCGTCGATCTCCGTTCCACACACACAATGCCCTGCTACCCTATTTACTTTACTCAAACAATATGGGCAGGTATCGGCGGAAAAAAGGTTAAGTTGGTCATGCGAATGGATAATTTTATTAATCTGACTGATTTCATTCGCTGTCGAATTTTTTACTGAGATTAGCTTGGCTTTCTCGTCATATAGGGCGACCAATGCCTCTCTCTTCTCTGAAAAAGAAAGTTCCAATTCGAGAATTTGATTCTTTGTACGATCAATTAGAGGCTCAGCATTTGCATCTATCACGCGATTTTTCTTAAACGCATTTCTCGCATGATGTAATTTTTCAAGTTGCTCCTGTTTCTGCTTTAGTTCCGCCTCAAGAAACCCTTTATTCTTTACGCCACCACTTCCTCGCAACTGATCCGCAAGAACCTTGTACTCCTCTAGCAGATCCTTTGCTAATGCCTTTTCCTTTTCCGCTTGCTTTGCTGCGACAATAGATTGGTAGTATTCGGAAAAAAACTTTCCAATTAAAAGCTCAAAAATCGCTTTCCTTAATAATTCCGAATCGGCGATGTAATTATTCTTTGTATCGATTTGCTTATAGATATATTCTGGGTTCGGCTGCTGATCGTGATAGATCAACCTAAATAATTCTGGAAAATTAATTTTGAAAGTTGCATATCCTTGGTAGAGCTCCACAACGGATATACCAAGTTGTTCCAGCATCCAATCCGAGAACACATTCTTTACATTTCCCGTTCTAAATATCGGAAGAATTTTTGTATCAGAAGCAAATTCTTCTGTACTAAAGATTGCCTTCCCTGTCTCCTCCTCCGCTAGGACTGAGTAAGGAGTAACAGTTATGTCGTTCTCATCTATGAAACGGCGAAGTTGAAAGTTCTTCGAGGATACCGTTATGTAAAGCTCTACAAAATTATTAGTATCACCAGTAATCTCTTTATGCCTTCTATCCGAATCCTTAGCAAACTCTTTTACTCTTCCCCCTAAACCAAAATAGATCAAATTACAGAACGTAGTTTTCCCAGTTCCGTTATCGCCCTCAATAACGATTAGATTCTCATGAAAAAGTGGAGACTCAAATTCATATCGATCCCCCTGGTATATAACTTTATTTATCCTCAAAGAGCCCACGTTTTCACTCCCTGATTCGTATAAAGCTTCGTTAACATGGTGTTTAGAGTTAAGGAAGAAATTCTCTTTACCAAAGACCTAAGCTTCTGAATGTTCTTATATTCTTTCGCGAATAATTTCTTATTAAAAAATTCGCTAGGCACTTTTTCTTTTATTAGAGACACATCAATATCAGACTGTGATCCTCCCTTTTGGAGAACAACAAACTCTTTCTGCTCCAGCGTGAATAACAATTTAAGAATCTCGCTTCTTCTTGCGATACCCGTAGAATAACTTCTAAACATATACTCTTTATCGAGTTTGTTTAGCTTGCGCGAGATAGGAAGACGTAGAACAGCGGCATCAGACGCAGTCTCACCCTCCGGTTCGTTAGACGCCGTTTCCGATAGACTGGATTCAAGTATATAAATTAGATTTTCGTCGTTTACTAAATCAATAAGAAAAGGAAGTTTTCTATAGTCTTTAAAAAATTTCCCATTCTCGCAATCAAGTAAGTCAAGTAGCAGAATTATCGAGTAAGTAAAGTAATAGAAATCCTCCCCTGAAAAATACATCAGGCTTTTTTTGACTTCCTTATTACCTTCTTTTTCAGAATCCTTTCTTTCCATGCTAATTTTTCTCAAACGAAATGAAGCAACTGTCGACCAAATCCATTATTACCCCTCTAATGGTTTCTCGATTTGACACCGTATAGGTATAGTTGCTTTGTAGGTGGGAAATACTTTGACAAACAACTTGCTCAAGCTGCTGAATAATTGCATCCAGATTTTGAGACGAATTGGGCTCTTGATATTGACCCTGTGTGAAATATTCTTCACAAGCTTCGTAAATTCGGTACTTCAACGCGAGAAAGCTTTTGTTCCCTCCCTCCTGTTCGATTTTCGCTCTGCTTGCCATTCGCGCAAAATGACCAATTCGACGAACAGGATAATCAGGAATCACCTTCTGAATTTTTTCCTTTAGATTTCTTTTGTCTTTAATCTCACCTTCGAGCTTTTTTAATTCTGACCATACAGGATCCAATAGATCTTCCACTTCCTCAGATTCAGCCTCCTTAAAAATAAGAGCCAAATCGGTTATCGTCACTACTCTCGCCGCCAAACTAGCCATACTCTGACGCTCGTCAAGTCTTTCCATAATTAGCGAGCAAATAATGTTCTCTTTATTCGCTACCTTGAAGTTATGGAATTTAGAATTCTTAATTAACTTGAGGACAGTTTCTTTGAGTTCTTTTTCGTCTTCTTGCCCAAAGAACCAGGTTATGGATAACAAAAACTTCTTAAATTGTTCAGTCGTGGAGTCTTTAAGAGTATCAAGATAGCCAGAATATTTTTTTCCGCTATATTGTTTTGTGTACTCCTCTAGCAGAACCGCCTTAACCAATTTGGTGGTATCGTCGTTAATGACCTGTGACTGAAGTATTTTTAATACGGGATCTTTGGGCAAGGTAAGAGTTGTGCCGTTATCTAATTTTTCTTTTCTCTCCTTACCAATTCCAGCGGTCGTGTAGAACCCTAAGCAAACTTCTTCGCTCGACTTCCAATTTCCCGTATAGATATCAAAGAAACTTACTAAGGTATTCGTTACAGGCTCAGAAAATATCGTGAAGTTAGTTTGCTCATCAAAGTTCTTATCTTCCTCCAAGTAGGTTACGGAAGCGTTTTGATCAGATTTGGTAATGGAAACGTCTTCGACTACTTCTATTGCAGCATAGAAGAATCCATTCGGATGCGTTTCAACCGCCTCCAGCATTAACTTAGCCGCTCGAAGCTTTTGTAATCGAAACCCCTTAGTTTTATCTGCTGCTTCCCTGCCAATAGTCTGAGGGGAAGACGATATAGCGTTATCCATCGGCTGTTATTAGTTTTTGGCTAGGGGAAAGTTCTTCTGCTGCCTTTCCAATTGATAGAGTGCAATGCGCAAGACCATTGGCCTACTGCGTTTAGAAAAGCCAATTCTCCTTCGTTCGTTGCAGAATACCAATAGTAGTGGTTTTTAGAAACCATTTAAACTAATACGTAACGTTATCGCAAAAAAATTATTTAGATAACGTCTTAATAAGAGGCAGAAATCGTCAGAATTTTTGTGAGATATTTTCAAAGGCCAATGCACCAATTTGGAAGGGGGTATTCCCCCTCCTCCCCCGTCAACATATCGGCTGCTCAATTACTGCTCAATTTGCTCAAAGCTAAAGTGGATTAAACCCTAGATATTTTTTAACCGACATCGTAATATGTACTTGATTCACAAGTAAAAAACGAGAAAGAGCAGCGGTAGCAAGCTAGCGTAAAGCGATAGCGATAGCACTTTTAATCCGTTGGTCGCAGGTTCGAATCCCGCACGGCCTACCAAGACAGAAGCGGTCACTAGAAATAGTGACCGCTTTTTTATTTGATGGCTCTCTTCTACATCGTCCGCATCGAACAAAAATCAGAAGAATTCCACGTCGTCGTTTGCTGCCTCCGATTTGAGTGCACCGATCGCCACCAGCTCGTCATAGAACTGCACCTGATTGCGGCCATTCTCTTTTGCAAAATACAGCGCCTGATCCGCATGGCCCAAAATGACCACCGGCGTCTCGGCTGTAATACTCACAAATCCGACACTCAGTGTGACTTTGCCTACCTGAGGAATATTGTATTGCTCGACCGTCTGGCGAAAACGCTCTAGGGCCTTTCGCGCGCTTTCAAGCGTCACCGAACGCAATAGGATGACGAATTCTTCGCCGCCGAAGCGAAACACGCGATCTTGCACACGAAACGAGGACTTCAACATGTTCGCCACTAAAATCAGCACTTCGTCGCCATATAAATGGCCGAAAGTATCGTTGATGCGTTTGAAGTGATCGATGTCGACAACCGCTAGCCAATTGGACTTGGATTCGTTGCTTTCGCTGCTTAAACGTCGCTCCTCCTCGGGACTCAAGTTGTGACGCTCATGACCGGTAACCGAGGATGCCATGCGCGCGAATTTCTCGTCGAAGGTCTTGCGGTTCAAAAGACCTGTGAGCGAATCGCGCTCACTGTAATCGATCAAACCTTGGTAATTCCGATATACCTCGACGATGCCATGGATGACTTGCAGCGTCTCCGAGGAGAACGGTTTATCGCTTTCAAGCTTAATGCAACCGTTAATTTTTTCATTGAGCCAAATTGGCATCCATAGAATCGACTCGCCGCTTGAAGCGACTTCCATCGCCTCTGGGCCTTTGCGGTGAAGACAGTCCAGCAGGACCGGATAAGACGTTAGAGAAGATTTTTCTTCCTCCCCCTCTTCGCCGGCAGTGCTCGCCGAGATCGCCTGGCCATCTTTGATCCAGGCTTTTTCTTGGATAAATAATTCATCGCGGACAGGAACGATTTCGAGTGCGCGCACCTGGTTTGCTTCGGTCATGTGATATAGGGCGGATATCACAGACAGATCCAAGAGATCATGATCGCGATTGCGAGTGATCTCTGCAATGTGCTGCAGAAGAGTCTCCATATGTTCTCTCCAGTGTCTTTATTATTTTTTGTCGGTATCGCGACTGCTGCCGGATCACGGCTCAACTCTCGCCGCATATCCATCATTCTGTTTCATCGACCGAATTAATAGGCCGCGACATCAAGTTCCTGCCGCCTGCTCTTTCGAATATTGTAAGCTCAAAATTGTAGGAATTTTCCTAATACGGTAAGAATATACTTGCTAGAATAATTTTGTGGCGGTTTTTGACACGCCCTCAAGAAATCTGCAAATCGGATAATTGAGCAATAGATGCAAAGAACTTAAGTGCGGATTGTCGATATCGGGAGCAAAATAGATAAATGGTCTTGGCCTGCCATTTAGAACTTCTCACATAATGCGGTCAATTTGTCTGCCGGCCCCATGCGGCGACAGACAGCTCGATTGCATTGCGTTAGAAGCTCTTAAAGTCTTTGAAACGTAATAAAAAACGATGACGAATTCCATGAAGCTCCTTCCGCTGCTTGATCTCCAGCTCAAACTGCAAGGCTTACTGAGACGTCCGGAACCAGCCGATTTTTTGGCGCAAATTCGCTTGATCGAAAGCCAAATGGTCGAGCACCTCACCGCAAATTCCGATCACGTATTACTGACGCTCGTCGATTTCGCGAGCGTCGAAATCCATCAGTACAGTTCAACCCATGCGATGCTGGTCATGGCGTTGTCCCATCTCGGTGCTTTACAAATTGACACTTGGGATGAGGAGACGCGTCAGGCGCTTCATTTCGCGGCGCTTACGATGAATATCAGCATGACTGAGTTGCAGGACCAGCTATCGCAGCAGACCAGCGCCTTGACCGATGATCAAAAGTCGCAAATTGCAGCGCATCCCGCTCGTTCAGAAGAAATGCTGAAAACGTTCGGCTGCACCGATGAATTGTGGCTGGAGTCGGTCCGCCGGCACCATGAGGCGGAACCCGGCACTCTCACTTCGCGCCAGCTAGCTTCGCAGCTTGCCCGCATGATCCAACGGGCGGACGTATTTGCTTCGCGCATCAGTCCGCGCAAGAGCCGTGCGGCGCTGCCGGCATCGGCCGCGGCACAGTATGCTTATTTGGATGAGTCCCATAATCCCGATCAGGCCGGCGCCGCGCTTATCAAAGCAGTGGGAATCTATCCGCCCGGCTGCTGGGTAGGCCTCGCCAATGGCGAACTTGGCATGGTGATGAAGCGCGGCGATAAGGTCCACTGCCCGCTTGTCGCCGCCTTGATCGGTCCGGACGGCATGCCGCTGGCAAGACCGCGGCTGCGGGATACTCACAATGCGGCGTTTGGCGTCAACGTTAGCCTTCCCCCGGATAAAATTAAATATCGCCCTCAGCTCGACATCCTGCTGCGCTTACTATAATACGGTCGAAAAAACATCCAAGATCAGCTGAATTTTAATAGCGGCGCGGCGTCGGTTCACCCTGAACTTGATTGTCTTGATGCGGCCGCCGCGAATGCATTTGATGCAATTTTCTCAATTGCTCTTCCGTCAGCAGCTTAGACAGCTTCATATCCGTTTGCTTGCGCAAGTCCTCCATTTTTTCACGGTGATCGCGCATGACTTGCTCAACTGCTTGCGCGGTTTTAGCATCCGCTCCTAAGGCGCTCGCCAAATCGGGGCGGGGAGGTATTCCAGCGCGGCGCGGCCCCTGATTGGGTGGATCACTGCGCATATCGTTGCGCATTTGCTGTGCGAATCCCGGATCGGTTCCGATTGCAAGTGCGCAAAAGCCAACCGTAATCGCTGCAGCCTTTAGAAGTTTCGATGTCAGCATGGCAGAACTCCTTTTAAGTTGATTAAGCTTGCCAAGCTATGGTGCGCAAAAACTATGGAGAAATGATGAAGCGATCTAATGGGAACCGAAACACTCGAAACGATAGCCCACGCCATAGACCGATTGCAGGCAATCTACATTGGGCAAGCGACTTTCTAGTTTGCGCCGAATATTTTTGATGTGGGAGTCGATCGCGCGGTCGCTGATGTCGCGCTGATCTTCATGGCAAAAGTCGAGTAGCTGCTGGCGCGAATAGACGCGGCCGGGGTGTTCGACAAGTTCGGCAAGAAGCCGGAATTCCACAGGGGTCAACGTAAGGGGCTCGCCATTAATCTTGACGCGCATAGCATCGCGCTCTACGCAAATTTCATCGCTTGCGCTTTGCACGATTTGCCCGCTCACGCGGCGCAACTGCGCACGAGCTCGTGCGACCACTTCGCGAGGACTGAAGGGTTTGCATACATAGTCATCCGCCCCCATATCCAACCCTAACAAGCGGTCAACTTCATCGACCCGCGCCGTCAGCATAATGATCGGTATCTGGCTGAATGTGCGCACAGTTTTGCAAACCTCAATGCCGTCCATTTCCGGTAACATCAAATCCAGAATCGCCAAATCGACGTTCGACGCGCGAATCTGCTCTACAGCACTGCGCCCATCTGCAACATAGGTCGTATGAAACCCGCCCGCATTGAAATAATCGAGCAGCAGCGATGCAATTTTGACGTCGTCTTCTACAATAAGAATGCGCTTGCCGCTTTCCACTTTTTTTCTCCTAGGCCGCGTTGCCGGCTTTCGGCAGGCGCACCACGATTTTGACACCGCCCAAGCTGGAGGGCGAGGCCTGAATGTCTCCTCCATGCGCTTCAACCATGACTTTGCATATTGCCAGGCCCAGCCCGCTTCCGCCGCGCTCGCGGCTACGCGCTTGATCGACCCGATACAGCCTTTCAAACAATTTTGCATGAGTGCCTTCCGGCACGCCAGGTGCGCTATCTTCAATGCACATTTCGATATGGCGGCCTTTGACCTGCACGGAGGCAGCAATAGTGCCGCCAGCATTGGTGTAGCGCATGCTGTTTTCCAAAAGATTGGTAATGACTTGCGTTATCCGCCCCGAATCGGCCATGACATTTGCGACATGCTGAGAAAAATTGATGGTTAACCTTAAGCCGGCAGCTTCGACACGCGAGCGGTATCTATTCAGTATTTCGCCGAGCAATTGCGTCAAATCGATATTCTGCCGCTGATAATGCAAATCACCCGCATCAGCCAACGCAAGCTGGTATAGGTCGTCGACCATTTTATTGAGGCGCATGACCTCGGCATACAAGGATGCGATCGCCTTCTCGTCGACTTGGCGTATACCGTCGATCAACGCTTCAAGCTCACCGCGCACGACGGCAAGCGGCGTTCTAAGTTCGTGCGACACATCGGCGAGCATCTTGCGCCGTTGGCGCTCATGCGTTTCAAGCGCTTTCGCCATCTCGTTGATATGGTGGGCGAGTTCGCCCAGTTCATCGCGGTTGACAATCGGCGAACGTGCATCAAGATGGCCTAGCGCGATGCGTTGCGTTACATTGCGCAAAGAAGCGATCGGGCGCAATAAGTGGCGGGCCAAGCCGACTGCGAGCAATGCGGCGAGAAGCACGAGCACACCAGCAAGCCAAAGCAAATTGCGAATCTGTCCGCGCACGAAATTACGATCGGTCGCGCTATCGATTTGACGCAAAGGGAGCAATGACAAAGTTCCGACCGTACGCCCATCCACCACGATGAGGCGCGCAATACCCGGCGACGGATCGGGCGGACCGAATATAGGATGGCCTCTATCGTCCTTAATCGACAGGCGTTGCATCAAAGGGGGTGGTGGCCGATCCGAGCGACCCTCACGCGGTGGCGGCGAAAGCCTCTCTTCTCGGAGGTGCGGCGGCGCAAAATCATCGCGCCGCATCGGCGGCGGAGGTAGCGTACGGCGATCGGATTCCGGTTGCGGCGAATGGCGTTCCAATAAATCGCGCATGGCGCGCCGGTTATGACGCAGCCAGTCGAAATTGCCCTGCCGCCGATACTCTTCCACCAGCAGGTCGCGTACCTCCTCAAGTTCCTGTGCCTGCACTTCATTCAAGTAGGCGATAAATCCATGCTTCAGGTTCTGCGTCGTGACCCACACCATGGTGGCGATACAAAGCATGGCGATGCCAATCGCAGCAAGCGCGATTTTTTGCGTGATTTTTATGCGCATCTCCATTTTTCCTTCATTTTTCAGAAGCATTCTATGAACGGATTATGGATGAATATAGGAGGAGAATATGAAAAAGTTAGCGATAAACAAAGTATCATCAGTCACCGTTTTTACCTTCACTGCCGTGTTATTGGCGGCATGCGGCGGCGGCAGCGATAGCGGCACAAGCACCAGTGAAAAGTCGGCGGCCACAGATCCGGTTGCGCAAGAAGTAGCCACCACTACGGACGGGGTTGCGGACACTCCCAACGTAACGGCGCAGGTGGCCGCCACGCAGCCCGGCGCGCTGCAACCGGTGCCGAACCAAGCGGGAAGCGTTCAAACTTTCCGTACGGCGCCCATCGATCCGAACAATCCTTTTTTCCGTCCGTTTGGAAACGGCAGGACTTGCGCCAGCTGCCATCAAGAGAATCAAGGCTGGAGCCTCACGCCTAACCGTGTCCGGGCACGATTCGATGCAAGCGGCGGCAACGATCCTCTCTTCCGATTGGTAGATGGCGCGAACTCGCCGAAAACGGATGTGACTACGCTGGAGAAGAAGCGTGTTGCGTACAGCATGCTGCTCACCAAAGGGGTGATTCGCGTGGGCTTGCCGATACCGAGCGGCGCTGAATTTGAATTAGCGCGAGTAGGGGACCCTTATGGCTTTGCCAGCTTTACCGAGCTTTCATTATTTAGGCGTCCGCTGCCGAGCACGAATTTAAAATTCAATACTACGGTGATGTGGGATGCACGCGAAACTTTGACTGATGCCAATTCCAATCTCTGCATCGCCGGCGGTCTACCGCCGCTATGCTTTGCCCCCTTAAACGTCAGCCTGATGCATCAGGCGAACTCCGCCGTGAGAGGACATGCCGAAGCGGTACGCGATTTAACGGCGGCAGAGCAGCAAGCTATCGTCGATTTTGAAACCGGCCTATTCACCGCCCAAGTGTTTGACAACGCCGCCGGAAACCTTACCGTCAATGGCGCCAGAGGCGGCCCGATTGAACTCTCGCGCACCGGATTTTATTTCGGGATCAATGATTTATTTGCCGGAGACTATCGGACCGGCGCCTCCTTTAACCCGGCTGTGATGACGATGTTCGGCGCCTGGCGCACCGTCGTTCCGGGACCGGGCGTCACGCCTGCCATGGCCAATGCGCGACAAGCGATTGCGCGTGGCGAAGCGATTTTCAATTCCAGGCCGATCAATATCACCGGCGTGCCGGGCCTCAACGATGTCGCACGGCTGCAAGTCGTCCGCGGTACCTGCGCCAGCTGTCACAATGTGCCGAATGCCGGAACTCATGGCGTGCCGCGCTTGATGAATACCGGCACCGCTGCCGGGGTTCGACGCACGCCCGATCTGCCTCTGTACACCTTGAGAAACCGCACCACCGGCGAGCTGATTGAAATCACCGATCCAGGTCAAGCAATGCTGACGGGACGCTGGAGCGACATCGGTCGATTCAAAGTGCCTAGCCTGCGCGGGCTAGAATCGCGTTCACCCTACTTCCATGATGGATCGGCCAATGATTTGGCAGACGTCGTCAGATTCTACGATCGGCGCTTCCGCGTCGGCTTCACGCCGCAAGAGGTCGCGGATTTGACTGCGTTTCTGAGAGCACTATAAAGAAGAAGGGCAAGTTCTCTTGAACTTGCCCTTCTTCACATCATCAATCAATGTGCTTCACGCGCGACGTTATTACTCCACTCGAAGGTTTCCACTTGTAGCGCATAAAATTCTTCACTCGTTAAGTTAAGCTTTTGCACCGCCGGCACCAGCTTATCGATGAGTTCTACCCGTTCGCTTTGTTCGGCAAGCTGGAGCAATTCGCCGAAATACCCTTTGCGCTGCAACAGCGCGTCGCGCACTTCATCCACTACGGCGATGTGTTCAAGAATATCTTCCAAGGACATTGAAAACAGCGTGTCCATCAAGGACATGATGCCGACTGTAAACGCCGTGTCGCCGGCACCACGATTGCTGACGCGAGTGCGTTGCGCAAGCAATTCAAGAAGTTTGCCGCGCGTCGTGGCAAGTAAAAGCAAGGGTTTGACGCTCGCGATATTGTCGTGCGGCTGCGCATAAAGCAATACCTGCATCCAATTCATTAACTGCTTACGCCCCATGACAATCAAGGCTTGGCGTAACGAATCGATGTGATGTCCGCCGACGGCTGCCGAGTTGACCAGCCTTAGCAAATGCAAGCTGAGAGAAACATCGCGTTTAAAGCGTTCTTCAATTTCCGAATCGTCGGCCTCCGTCGAAATCAAGGTGATGACTTCAATGATAGCCAGTTGTGACGGCGCAAGTTTTTTGTCCGGCTCGATAATCGGTTTGGCGAAGTAATAGCCTTGAAAGTAGTCGAAGCCCAACGCAAGACAAGCATCGAACTGCGCCAGCGTTTCAACGTTGCGCACCAACAAGCGCTTATTGGCGAATTTGACTTGAGGCGTTAATTGTATCAAGGCCTCGATCGGCATCTTATGCAAGTCAAAGCTGACGACTTCTACCAGCGGCAAAAGTCTGCAGACGTCATCCGTATTCGCCAAGACTTCGTCAAGCGCGAACACAAAGCCCTGCTCCGTTAGCTGTGCGATGCGTTGCATAAGCTCATCGCTTGCTTTCACGGTTTCCGGAATATTCAACACGAAGCGCGTACGCGGAATTTTTTGAAAGACGTCGCTCATGATGACCGCTTCGTCGACATCGACGAAGCCGCGCATCTCGCCCAGTGTGCACTCTATTTGAAGTTCGACAAAATGCGGAAGCAGGGAAGAGACTTGCGCATTGCCGCGAAACTGGAGCGCAAATCCCGCCATATCCTGTTGACGGCCGAGAATAGGCTGACGCGCCATGTAAAAACTTGAGACACACGGCATCTTGTGAGCATTCGGAAAATAGACTTGGGTAGTCATGACACGCTTAACGTTTCCAATACGCAATCTTTATTAAGCATAGTCTTAACTTCGAAGAATGAAAAGCTTTTTCGCCAAAAACCTTTTGAATTTCAAGGGGTTAGATTCAAGCAATGCTAAAAATGCAAACGGCTGCGCCAGGCAGCCGTTTTGCGGGAGAGTAAAAATATGCGCTTAGAAATTGGTCTCGGAAATGATTTTCCACTGCGTTCCTTCACGCGACCAATATTGGCGCTTGCGAACGGTATTTCTGCTTTTACCGATCAAAGAATCCTGGGTGAAAGTGGCGACAATCATGTCATCGCGGCCGGGATAAAGGAAAAACGTGGTGTCACGCAAGCTAATCGAGATGCTTTTTACGCCCGATAAGAAGCGCTGGTATTTGTCATACAACATCCCCAGCGTTTCGGCACGTTCCGTTTTGAACTGGCGCGAATAGTTGGCCGTGACACGAGCAGGATCGCGGCTTTCGATGTCGCGCCGCCATTCATTGAGCAGCTTGTTGGCGAGATTGCGGTCGCTTTCCCACTTCGACTTTTGGACGAACTCGACGCGCTCGCTAATGACAACCGGCGTCTTGCCGGCTTCGACCGATTCGTACAATTTGTGCAAGTCGGGATTGGTCAATACCACGCAACCATCGGACGACAAGGGCGGACGGCTGTAGCTGTCCGAAGGTGTGCCGTGCAGCCAAATACCGGAACCGCTTCTGCCGTTGATCTTGTCCCATTCGTTCGGATAATTAATCGGCAAAGCGCCGGCGCCATAGAAGTCCGGCAGCTTCGCGCCAGGGACGCGCTGCGTAATGTAATAGACGCCGATCGGCGTTCTTTGGTCGCCTTCCTTAATCTTATTGACGCCGAGCTTGCCTTGGCTGACGTAATAGTCGGTAACGAACTTCAATTGGCCATGCTGGTTGCCGTAGACGTATAGGCGCGAACGCTTGGCATCGACCAGCAAGACATATTTTTGGTCCTCGCGCAATTGCAAGACGGCGCGCGGCACTAAGTTCGGGTCCGGCTTTTCCAGCAGAGACTTCAAGCGCGCCATTGCTTCTTCGCGCAAGTTTTTCAGCTTGTCTTGCGGAGCATTGGGGACGGCGCCAAATGTCGTGATCGGCTTGGTATGCAGCTGAAGCAAATCGCCGCGAATGAGCTGCCCGAGACGGAAGGTCGGATATGCTTCGACCAAGGCATCCGCCTTAGTCTGTGCCCGGCGCAAGCGATTGGCTGCAAGCTCTTTATAGACTTCCAGCAAAAGAATTTCGGGATCGGGCTTGACTGCCCCGCTCATGGCATGGGCGGGTTGCGTATCAGCCTTAGCCTGCTTCTCGCGTTTTTTGGCGTGCGTAGAGGTAGACAATGCCATACTGCCAAGCGCCAGCGCGCACGACAATATCATCACCTTGCGTGTAATCGCGGGCATCCTGCCGCCCGCATGCAATCCTGAAAACAACATCAGCTACCCGCACGCTCCTGCTTGATTTGCCACTTGCCGCCATGCTTAACCAAGACCAGAGTCTTGCGGGTATCCCCTTTCAGACGGTCGGACACATAGATTTGGCGGAACTTCACCGTGGCGGTATTGCCGTCGACGCTCACCTGCGGCGACTCAACCTTGACGCTGATCCGGCCCTTGCCCGCAATACGAGCGCGGCGCTCTTCAGCCCAAGCGGAACGCGATTCGCCCTTCGGCGTTTGGAAATCGCTCGCGTAATGGCCGAGATAGCCCTTCACGTCTTGCGCGCTCCAAGCGCTGGCCCAAGCTTGGACAGCCTTTAGCACATCGTCACGCTCACCGGCATCGTTCGCTTCCGGCTTGGCGGCCGGCTTCGGCTCAGCCTTAGGCTCGGGCTTAGCCGCCGCGACTTGTGTCGCGGGCTGGGTCGCCGCTTGCGAAGCGGCCGGCTTGGCGGCAGCCACGGACGCGGCAGCCGGCGTAGTCGGCTTAGCACTGGCAACTTTGCTGCTGCTTACGGCAAGCGAGCGCAATAGCGTTAGCTTGGATTTTGCGCCGGCATTGCCGGAATCGAGCTGCAGCGCCTTGTCATACGCTTGGCTTGCCAGCTTGGCATGAATGTCGCCCAGATTTTCATAGGCGGTGGCATACGAAGGATTGGTGCGGATCGCCATGTCGAGCGCGGCACGGGCCTTATCGTACTGACCGCCGGCGGCATGAAGTACCGCCAGGTTGTTGTACGGCTCGGGCAGGTCGGGGAAATCTTCGGTGAGTTTGGTGAAAATCGCAATTGCATCGGACGATTTACCTTGCTCGGTCAGGATCACACCCTTCATGAATCGCATTTGCGCGTCTTTGGGGCGCTGTGCCAGAACTGCGTCAGCCTTGGCTAAGGCTTCGGCGTACTGCCCTGCACGCATGAGCTTGCCGACATCGGCAGCTTCATCGGCGAACACAGGTGCAGACAGCAGGGCCGCTAGGAGCCCAGAGAGGAAAAAAGCTTTATTCAGTTTATTTCGCATGCGCTGATCCAGTGGGCAAATCACAGAGAAAGAGAACTTCTAGAATTTTCGGCATTTTATACTGAGTCGCCATCCTTTTTCTGCCTGACAAGGCTCAAGCGAAAAAATTTGGGAAGAATTGGTCTGGAGAGCACCGGGATAACAACACTGGCATGGCCAGCATTGCTGATTGAATAAAAAAAAACCGGAACGACGACGCATGCGCGTCAGCGTTCCGGTGGCTTCAAATCAGCGTCTATTCTTCGGCTTGTGCAGCGATGCTAGTGCCTTCTGCCGCTAACTGGGTGGGCGGCAGCATGCCGAGTTGATAAGTCAGCTGCAATCCGGCCGGACTCGGCGCGGCGGCGATCATCTTTGCTGCGGGCACAGCTGCTTGAACGCTCACCTGAGCGGTTGCGGGGGCAACCAGCCAATGACCGATTGCGCTAGACACACTGCTACCCGGTAAATTCCAGGCGGTCGAAGCGGCCATGCCGGTGACGATCGTCAGACCGAGAAAAACTGAAGCTGCCAGCTTGAACATCGGCTTGCGGCGTTTGGCGGGCACTGCCACCGGCGCTTCGGCCAACAACGTCTCGGCACGGAAGCGCCAATCATCGAGTTCGTCGCTTTGCGAGCTGATCCGCTCCAGCAACTCGGCCGCAATTGCCTGCGCATCGGCTTTTTGCTGAGCGTACTTCATCCGCTGAGATTCGGACAAGGATGCAGCCGCTGCTTCCGCTTCAGCCGTTTCCGTAGCCTCGGCCAGAGCACGGCGCTCGGCCTCGAGGCGCGCCTCATGCACCGCCTTGGCCTGGGCTTCGGCAATCTGGCGTTGTTTGGCAATCTCGGCAGCTTCCATTTCAGCTTTAGCGCATAATTCTGCGTCTGCGCGCAGAGCCTCTTCGGCCTGCACTTTCTCGGCAATCGCCTCCAATGCCTGCTGCTCGGCTTGAGCACGGGCTTGTTCGATACGGGCCAATTCGGCTGCTTCCCGTGCATTGGCTTGCGCTGCTTCGGCAGCCTTGCGCTGCGCCTCGGCAATTGCCTTGGTTTGCTCTGTCAATTCCCATTCGGCGGCACGACGGGCGTCTTCCGCCTGGCGAATCTCGCGTTCGGCATGCAGCGCAGCCTCTTGTGCGTGCGCTTGCGCCAGCTTGGCGGCTTCGCGTTGTTGTTTGGCGCACTCTTCTGCGACGGCAAGTAAGCGTTGCTCAGCTTCGCACTTGGCTTGCAAAGTCTCACGCGCTTCACGTTCAGCTTGCTCGCGGGCACGCGCCAATGCTGCGTGCTGCTGCTCGGCCTGGGCTCGGGCTTGCGCCTCTTGCTGAGCGGCCTGCTCCGCTTGCAATTTTTCCTGTATAGCCAGCTGCGCCTTTTCTTCGGCGTCTGCGCGCTCACGTTCGACGCGCGTCAATTCAACCGCCTGGCGCGCTTTCAAGAGTACCGCTTGAGCGGCTTTGCGCTGTTGCTGAACGCGCTCGCGGGTTTGGACGATCACGTGGCGGGTTGCAGTCGCCTGCGCTTCGCTAACTTGACGCGCTTCGCGTTCGGCTTCTTCCTGTTGGCGCAGAGCGTCGGTCTCTTCCTGCTCAGCCTTGGCACGTGCTTCGGCCTCCGCGGCTGCGGCCTTCTCCGCAGCCAGCTTTTCGCGTTCGGCGTTCAACAGCGCTTCAATTTTTTCGGCACGCTCACGCTCTGCGGCCAGACGCAATTGCAGCGCTTCGAGCGCTTCTTGCTCATCTTTGGCGCGCTGGCGCTCAAGGCGCGCCAGCTCGACGGCGTCCTTGGCTTTTTTCATTGCGGCTTGCGCAGCGATATTGAAGAGCTCTGCCTTCTCTTTAGCTTTGACCAGCGCAATGCGCGTAGCCGCAGCTTCCGACTCTTCGGCAATGCGGGCGTTGTGCTCCGCTTGCTCATGCAAGCGCAGCAGTTCGGTCTTTTCTTGTTCTGCGCGAACGCGTGCCTGTGCTTGGGCGGCAGCGTCTTCTTCTGCGCGCAACTTTTCTTGCAAAACCGCGACTGCTTGGTTTTCCGCTTCGACACGTTCGCGTTCGGCGCGTGCCAGCTCCAGTGCTTGACGGGCTTTTTCGGAAGCGGTTTGGGCCGCTTGACGCTGCAGCTCCAATTGTTCAGTCGCCAAATCGAGGGCTTCTTGTTCGGCAATCGCACGATTAGTCGCTTCTTGCATGGCCGCGTGTTCGATGGTGGCGCGTTGCGCGGCCAATTGCTTGGCGCGACGCTCTTCATCGATCTTGGCTTGCGCGGCGGCCGCTGCCATTTGTTCCATTTCAGCGCGCTGTTTCGCTTCTTCAATCGCGCGTTTTTCGGCGTCGACGCGGGTGCGGGCTTGCACATCGGCGCGATGTTCGGCCTCCACGCGTGCCATGGCGGCAGCTTGCAATTCGCGTTCGATTTGAATGCGTGCTTCCGTGGCGGCACGAATACGCTCTTCGGATTCACGGCGAGCTTGTGAAGTTACCGCTGCCAGCGCTTCGACGCGCTCGCGGCGCAGCGCTTCATCGCGCAATTCGAGGTCTGCCTGCAAACGTGCGTGCAAGGATTCCAACGCGCGGCGTTCGGACTCCGAGCGCGCTTCGGCGACGGACATTTGCTCTTGCTCGGCGATGGCGCGAGCACGCGCTTCTTCACGTGCTCGCACTTCCGCCGGCAAACGATTGAGCGTGGATTCCAAGGCAATGGTATCGGCATGAGCCCGCTCTTCCGCCTGGATCATGGCTTCGTTGCGCGCTTCCGCCAGCATTTCAGCTGCTTTGCGAGCTCCTCTTTCCTTTAGCTCCCGTTCGCGCGCCAATTCGGCGGCCCGCGTTTCAGCGCGTGCACGGGCTTCGGCTTCCAGTTGGGCTGCTTGTGCGGCGGCGACGCGTTCCGCGATTTGGCGGCGCGTTTGTTCGGTTTCCTGTTCAATTTTCTGTGCAGTAGCTGCGGCACGCGTCGTCAGCTCGGCTTCAAGGGCGACTTGCTCGGCAGCACGCTTGCGGGCTTCTTGCTGAGCGCGGGTGCGTTCCTCCGCCATCTGTGTAGCCTGGGCATCGGCTTCTGCACGCGAGCGCAATTCGGCGATTTCTTTATTGGTAGCGGCAATCTTGGATTCGCTGGCAATACGCGCCTGTCGCTCGGCTTCGAGCTTGGCGCGCGATAAGGCAATCGCTTCTTCGGCGGCCTTGGCGCGCTGATACGCTTCCGCGCCGGCGGCGGATTCAGCAATGGCGCGGTCTTCGGCGAGAGCACGGGCACGGGCCTCGGCCATCGCGCGATTTTCAGCGGCGACCGTCGCTTTCGCTTCGGCTTCGACACGGGCGATTGCCTCTCGAATCGTCTTCAGGGCCACGCCGCCCTGAGGCGACGGCGGAGTGGGTGCCGAAGTAGCCGGCGCTTCCGGGCACAGATCTTCTTCTGCAAACGCCACTCGCAGATTGGGGTTCTTGCGCATTGCCTGATCGTTATCCATCTTTGACTCCCGCTAATGAGGGATTCCGGCAAAGGGTTCTTGTTTACGACAAGGGCCGGAATTTCTTAATAGGCATTATCAAGCGGGGGTGTGAAATCGAGCCGCCGAAAAGAAGGGGAAAACCAGGCCAATTCGCTTTTATTTATTTTTTTGACAACACTGCTACCCCGTGTTGCTACCACCGGTCTCGCCTATCGCCCCAGCTCAGGATGTCAACGACGTAATAGCGAAAAGCCGCCTCCGGCATGGCCGGACGCAATTTGGACAAATCCAAAATATGAAGCGCACGCCCGATACCGCGCCGGCGGTGTCCTCTATTTAATTTAGGGACAATGGCGTCGCGCCATGCCCCTAAATTGATGTAGGTGTAATTGCGGCGTTCGCGCGGGTCTCTAAACCTGGCCTCGGACTGCAACGCGACATGGGTATGCCCTTCCACATGCAGCCGAAACCCCAGTGCACGGTAGTCGCTTTGGAATGCCGGTAATTTCAATACCGTCTTGTCCGCGATACTGAGTTCCGGCTCCTGGGCCTTTGCCATCAATTCCATCAGCAGCACATTGACCCAATACCATTTGAAATGGCGCATCCATGCCACGGCTGCCAGGCTGATCCGCATTTTCCAGGGTGCGCTTTGCCAAGTCTCTTTGTGGCCGAGCCAAGCTTCCACGCTTTCGCTGAAACACGTCAAAATGGTGTCGCGCAATCCGCAATCCGCCGGGTTTTTGCGCGAGAGACTGCGCGCTTCCTTGAGCAGGCACACCACAGCTGCCGCACTCGGCCGGAACAAATCCATCTCATCGAGAATATTGGAAATGCGCTCGGTTCCCGGCGCATCCATCGGCATCTTGCTGCGCGTATTCCAAATAAAGTGCGATAACAAGCCGGCCGCCACCGTATCGCCGAAACAAGGCTTGGCGAAAGCGAGATATTCTTCTTCCCGCCAGCGCTGCGGCTGCCATCCGGCGCAAAAATTCCAACGCGCGGTCGGGCGAATATTATCGGCGTCACGCCATTGCCCATGCGTAGCCAGCAGGCGTAAATCAAGATCGGCAAAATAAATCGGCAGACGCGGATAAGCCTCATCCGGCGCGCCCAGTTGGGCCGCCACCCAAGCACGGTAGGATGGCGGAATTTCCGCTGCCGTCATCCCCAGGCACTCTTCATAAAACATCTGGCGTGCCGCCGGAACGACCTGCAATTCCTTGTCGTGATTACCGACGATGGGAACGATGGTGACCGCAATGCCGTGCGAGCGCAATTCGCCGACTGCGTCGCGCAGCCAATAAAAAAAGCCCGAATAGGGCCGGCCATCCTCCGCCCGCTTCGGCGTTTCGGCATGAAGGGTCACGATATCGCGCATGATGGCAAGCACGATGTCGGCAAAGCGCGGATCGTCGCGGTTCCAGGGATAGACGCCCGCTTCGGCCCAGCGGCTGCTGCGAATCAAATCGACGATGTCGCCATTCAAAATCAGCAGCAATTCATCCAGTGCATCGCCGCCGCCCACACCATCTTTTTCCACCGGATGCCGGCAAGCGAGCTTCACTTGATCGAAGAAGCGCTCCCAATCGGTTTCTTCGGCGGTCTGGTTACCGACCGTGCAATCGGTGCAGTGCGTATCGCTGATCAGCACACACATACGGTTCTTGGGCACATCGCTTTGCGGCCACAGAACCAAACCCGGCGGCAGCTCAATCATGGCAATGCCCTTTCAGGAATTGAATCATGCGCGGGAAGATATCGGTCGCGGCATTCTTGCCCATGAAAATATCCTGATGCCCATATTTCGGATAGACGTGCAGCTGATGGCGGCCCGGCACGATCTTCTCCAGCCGTTCATGACAACGGATATTGGCGTCGACGAATACGCGGTTGTCCTGTCCTTGCGTCAATAGGATCGGCGTCTGGATGTCCTTGGCATGCTCGAAGTAGTTATCCGGCAGCGCCGCGTAACGCGGATTGCCCGGATCGTATTTAACGGCGGTATTGCCGCTGTCGATCATCTTCTTGATGTGATAGTAGTAATGCACCGGTGCGCCGCCGAACAAATCGCCCAAGCGGTCGTGCGTTTCCTTGGCCATGTTTTCATGGTTGTAAATCGACGGCCGACCGCTGCCCCACATGAAACTCAGCATGTGGCATTCCGGCGAATCGCACTCGGTATGGATCAAATCCGTCACGCAGGCCATCGCGCTGCCGATGGAAAAACGCGGCTCGCGCCGCCACTTGGGATTGAAGTATTCGATGCCCAACAAATAATCCGCCGCCCACGGGCCGACCGAAATCTTCAAGCGCGCCCACGGCGACACATAGGGCGCCAATGCCACGCTGTTCAAAATCATGCTTCGTATGCCCTGCACCGTTTTGCCGAACACGCTCATTGCCATCGACAAGGCGCCGACGCAATGCGCAACCACGTGAATGCGTCGATTCGGTCCGATGCGGCGGCGCAATTCAGCCAGTGCCGCCGGATGGTCGAATAAAGCCATGTCGTCCAACGTGTAACGATTGCGTCCCAAGTTATACGGAAAGCGATTGCTGCCGCGGAAATCGACCGCCCATACATCGGAAAATCCTTCGTCCAACAGAGTCTGCACCAGATTCTTATGTTCCGGCATGATGAACATGTCGGAAGAATTGGTGAGGCCGTGCACCACCAGCACGACGTCATCGGACGGTGCGCGGCAAAAGCGCGTAAGCGTCAAACCTAAACCGTCCGCCGTGCTGAATGGGTGGACGGTGATGTCGGCGCCGGTGACGCCTTCCGTCGTAAACAGTGCGTAGCGGCGCTTGGGTTCATTGATCGCAGGCGGCAGATGCGGGCCGTAGACCTCCCACAATTTTCCGGCGAAGAAGACGCCGAAACGCGCCAAACCTTCGACGCTGGTCTGTCCGTTTGCATCGGTCGCTTTCAAACCGCGCAGCACGCGCATAAAATCCATCAAGCCCAGACTTAATATGCCGGTCAGCCAAATATCCTGTTGCGCCGCCTTGGCCGGATCGATATGGCCGCGGTAAACGTTGGTGAACAGCGTCGTCGTATCGCGCCACAAATCGAGCGGTGCATTGTGCTGCACTTCCTTTTGCCCGACGAAGGTAATTTGCTCGCCCTTCGGGGTGGTCGCATAAACCTGGTAATACATGACCTTGCGATCAAGATCGGCCGTATCGGGAAGCAAGCGAAACACGCCCGACTGCACCGGGCAGACGCCGCCCAACAAAGCGCAATCGACATGACCGCTCAAGCTGCCGGCATGTTCGGGACTCGACAGAAAAGCATCCAGATTGGGAATGGTCACCGTGACGTGCAGCGCCATGATGGTGCCGGTCTTTTCTCCGTCGGCATAACCGTCGGCGAAAGTGACGGCCTCGGCGCTGACATAGCCGCTCATGACCTCGGCGAATTCGATGATGACTTCCGCAGCAGTATTCGACATTCCGCTCTTCCCTATCTCGTGATTGTTTACAGGTCGGCGTCAGGTGCGTTGCCCGTCATTTCATGGGCAATCCACTCGGATAACGCGGTGATGGTTGCGGCAGGATTGGCGCCCAAGGCGGTCGGCATGAGCGAGCCATCCGCCACGTACAAACCGACATAGCCGAAAGCCTGCCCGCGGCTGCCTGCTTGCGCGCTCACGACGCCTTCCGCCGGCGAGTCGGCCAACGCACAGCCTCCCAGCGGATGCACGGTTACATTGTTATGCACGGGCCACAGCCAGGTCGGCATCGGCAGGAACAGCTTGCCGCCGATGAAACGCGTAAAGCGCTTCCCAAGATTGAGAATCGCGTCATACAAGGGGCGATTGCTTTCCTGCGGCCAGTCGATGTCCAGATAACCGTCGGCATTCAAGCGCGCCGTGCCGTTGGCCTTGTCAAGTCCCATGCACAGCAGCACCGCGCTGTACTGCGACAAATCGTGGCGCATCAAACGCTGAATCAGGTAGCCGACGTTGCTGCTGCGGCGCCCTTGGTATTTGGGGTCGAACAAGTAGTGGAACAACTGGCTGATAAACCAGACCAGGCGCTGAATCGGATCGAGCACCGATTCCACCGTGGTGGCCGACCAGGCGGCGTGCGTCGGATAACTCGCGTCCTCCAGCAAGAAAGCCTGGCCCGGTTTGTGATTTTCAAACAGATGGTGATCGGTGTATTGCGTGATGACCGGACCGTAGGTCGAATTGATTTCGCGCTTGCCGTCCATCGAAAACGATAGGAAGTCACCGTTGCCGGAGAAACCTTGCCCGAGCCGTTGCGACAAGTTCGGCAGGCTGCGGTGCACCTCCCTGCAGCGTAGCAGCAATTCCGTGGTGCCCAGCGTTCCGGCCGAGACCACTACGCGCCGACTGGTAGCGCTATGCTCCTGCCCCGTTTGCATATCGCGATATACCACGCGATAACCATGCTTGCCGTCACCGGCAGGATCGTCCTTGCCATCCTGGTCGAGCGGCACGATGCGATCCGCCATAATTTCCGTACGTACGATCGCTTGATAACGCGTCCGCGCCACATACAGATAGTTGTGATCCACTGTGTTCTTAGCGTGGACGTTACAGCCGATATCGCATTCGCCGCAGTAAGTGCACGAGGTTTGCCGTGCGCCATAGCGGTTCAATTCTTGTTCACCGATTGCCGTCGGCTGCGCGCCGCCGCGATAGCTGTAATCGTTGCCGAAGTAGACGCAAATATCGGCCAGCTTGCTCGGCAAGCCTTCTTGGCGCGCAAAATTCTGGAATTGCTCGGTGCGCAAGATAAAGCGGCGGTCGCGTTTATCTTGATGCGGCGGAATCGGCTGCGCACCCAGCACTTGCTGCGCCACGTCGTAGTAAGGCGCCAGCACTTCGCGACTCATTCCAGCCGGCCAGCCTTGTGAAAACACGACCTCCGGCGGGCGCAGAAATACATTGGCGTAGATCAGCGAACCGCCGCCCAAACCCGCAGACGTGACGGTATCGATCTTATTGAAATGCCGAATGTCGAACATCCCCGTCAGCGAACGATGCTTTTCGCGGCGCTTGCGTACGGCGTGCGGCCGTCGAGCCTTGTCGTCTTCAGGGCACCAGACATTTTGCGCCAGGTCGTTGGGACTGCGCGGAAAACTGCCGAGCGGATATGCCTTGCCGCGCTCGAGCAACATGACTTGCCCTGGCCATTTTTTAGAAAGGCGCGCGCACATGGCGGCACCGCCGAATCCGCTGCCGATGATGAGCGCTTCGTACTCTGGTTTGAATCCCACAGGTATCTCCCAAATGAACCGGCATTCTTAGCGGCCGTTTTTTTGCAGGCCATATTATGTGATTTCATTAACAACTGGAAACTTTTAAAGAGCTAACGTTGTTTATCTCCGACTAAAGTGGGATTTATCGAATTTGAATGAAATTGCTGCGATAGAATTTGTTGCAGATTTGAAACCTGATTTCCCCCTCACCGCGCGCTTTTTCATGGGTTTATTTTTTCGATTGCTGTTGTTGATCTTGGCCTTTGCCTTGGGAAGTGGCTCCGCGCACGCAGAGCGCGTCGAGCTCTCAAGCGTCGGTAGCACCAACGTGTTTGCAAAAGTCACAGCGGTGCCGATTAATCTCACGCCGTATTGGGAAGTGCTGGAAGATACGACGCAGCAGTTGACCATCGACGATATCGTGAAAGACGGAACGGCCGCTCGCTTTCAACCGTATCAACGCAAAGGCGATTCCGTTAATTTCGGCCTCAGTCGCTCGGCGATTTGGTTACGCCTGAATTTGCGCAATTCAGAACAGATGGATCTAGAACGCTGGCTCGAAATCGGCTATCCCCATTTGCATCGCGTCGAGTTCTACAAACCAGGCGAGAAGGGATTCGAACGCATTCTCACCGGGCATGAGCGGCCGTTCGTCGAACGGCCGACGCCTCATCGCAATTTCGTATTCCCGCTGAACATTCCCGCCAAAGCGGACACCGTCTATTACATGCGCGTAGTGTCCGGGACCTCGGTCGATATTCCCGGCAAATTGTGGGTGCCGTCCGCCTTCAGAATGCATGCGTTAAGCGAATACATGGTGCAAAGCCTGTATTTCGGCATGCTGCTGGCACTGGGCATTTATAACCTGCTGCTGTTTGTAGCGCTGCGCGACCGCGCTTACTTTTACTACGTACTTTTTATCCTCAGCAGCGCGTTGGCGTTGGGCTCCTATAGCGGTCTCGGTTACCAATTCTTGTGGCCGGAATCGCCGAATTGGGCACGCATCGCCTCCATGATCGGTTTTGCCAGCAATGGTTTCTGTTTATTGCTGTTTGAGCGGCGGCTGCTGGCAACGCGCGAGACCGTTCCTATGCTCGACCGCGTGATGGTTTTCTTCATGGGCATCAATTTGCTGCAAATGACGGGATTTGCTCTGTCGTTCGACAAAATGATCCGTATCGGCATTGCGATCGATGCCTTGAATATGCTGCTGGCCTTGACGGTCGCACTGGTATGCCTCAAACGCAAGCAGCGCAGCGCGCCGATTTTTTTGCTGGCATTCGGCTGCCTGGTCGGGGCGGCCGTACTCACCGCCGGCCGTAGTTTAGGCTTGACGGTGCCGACGTTTATCACGATCTACGGCATGCAAATCGGTTCCGCCGCGGAGATGCTCTTGCTTTCACTCGCGTTGGCGGATCGCTTCAACCAACTAAAGAAAGAAAAGGAACAAGCTCAGCAAGAACTGGTCGACACCTTGAAGCATTCCGAACGCGTGCTGGAAAAGCGCGTAGAAGAGCGCACGGCGGAACTATCGCTGGCAAACCAAAAACTCCTCGAACGCGAACGCGCGCTGGAAGTTGCCAAGCAAGTGGCGGAAGACGCTTCCCATGCAAAGTCGGCATTCCTGGCCAACATGAGCCACGAAATCCGTACGCCGATGAATGCCGTCATCGGCATGGCTTACCTGGCGCTGAAAACGGAATTGAGCGCCAAGCAGCGCGATTATGTCGAAAAAATTCACCGCGCCGCCAATGCGCTGCTCGGCATCATTAACGACATCCTGGATTTTTCCAAGATCGAAGCCGGCAAGCTCGATTTGGAAGCAATCGACTTTTCCTTAACCGAAGTGCTGGACAATGTCGCCACCGTTACCGGTCAACGTCTCACGGAAAAAGGACTCGCCTACCGCTGCGAAGTCGCGCCCGAAGTCCCCGACCATTTACTTGGCGATCCGCTGCGCTTAGGCCAAGTGCTCACCAACTTGGTCAGCAACGCCGTCAAGTTCACCTCCAAAGGCGAGATTCACGTTCGTTGCAGCTTGCTCGACTCTGGACCGGACTCAGTGCACCTGCGTTTTGAAGTGCGGGACACCGGCATCGGCATGACGCCGGAACAGCTGGCTCGCCTGTTCCAAGCTTTCACCCAAGCCGATGGCTCGACTACCCGTAAATATGGCGGCACCGGCCTCGGACTGACCATTAGCAAGCGCCTGGTGGAAATGATGGGCGGCGCGATCGACGTGCAAAGCGAATACGATCGCGGTTCGGTGTTCAGCTTTGCCCTGCGCTTCCATACCAGCACGCAAACGGTCAGCCATGGCGCCACATCGGCAACCTCGCTTGCGGGGCGTCGCGTATTGGTGGTCGACGACGATTTGGATGCACAAGAAGTATTGGCCAGTGCATTGCGCGGCTTTCGCATGCAGGTCAATACCGCGGCGACAGCCGCCGAAGCCTTGGCCGCGATTCGCGCCGCCGATGAAGCGCATCGTTACGACCTGGTGATGTCGGATGTGGGCATGCCGCGCATGACCGGCATCGAGCTTGCGCATGCCATCAAAGATGCAAGCCTCGGCCAAACGCCGAGAGTTATTTTGGTAACGGCCCGCGACCGCTCGGAAGTATTGCAGCAAGCCGATGCGGCGCCGGTAGCCGGCGTCATCTTTAAGCCGGTCAATGCCTCGCTATTACATGACATGCTGGCGCGCATGCTGGCCAAAGACGGCAACCGTTCCGGCCAGCCCATGCATCAACGAGCAATACCAGATCTTGGCGGCCGCAAGGTACTTTTGGCCGAAGACAATGAAGTCAACCAGCAAATCGCAAAAGAAATGCTGGAAGCGGCCGGCCTCAGCGTTGACATTGCCGATAACGGCGTCATCGCTGTGGAAAAAGTACTGGCCGGCGGCCGAAACGCCTACGACCTCGTTTTAATGGATTTGCAAATGCCCGAATTGAGCGGCCATGATGCCGCCATGCGGATACGCGCCGATGCACGCTTTGCAACGCTGCCGATTATCGCCATGACGGCTCACGCTACCGTCGACGAGCGCCAGGAATGCCTGCAAAGCGGCATGCAAGACCATATCGCCAAACCGATTGATCCCAAGTTATTCTATCAAACGCTGGAACGCTGGCTCGACGCCGGCCAAACGGATGCGAGCCCTCTCGCCGTACCGAAAGGTCATGAGGCTGCCGCCCCCGCTTCTGCTCATAAGCCGCTCGACATTCCCGGCTTTGATGCGAACGAAATGTTGGAGCGCATCGGCGGCAGTATCGATATCTATCACCGCATTCTTGCCATGGTGCTGCCGAATTTGAACGACGCTCTCGGCCGCTACAATGCCGCGCTAAAAGAGGATGATCGCGCGACCTTGCGCGAAATTTCCCATTTAATTCGCGGCATGGCCGCGAACGTCAGCGCAAATCGGCTTGCCGAAGCGGCTGCGGCCACCGAAGACGCCATCAAAGATGAAAGCGCCACTGCCGATCAATTACAGCATTTCCGGCATGCCATCGAACAAACCGTGCAAGCGCTTGAGCAAGGTTTGACTGCGCTACCCGTCGCGGGCTGACGCAAAAGATCTCGACACATGTTCATCGGTCACTATGCCGTGAGTTTTGCCGCCAAAAGCATGGAGAAAAAACTGCCGCTATGGGTACTTTTTCTGGCGGTGCAGTTCGTCGACATCGCATGGGCGAGCCTGGTCTTGCTGGATATCGAAAAATTTCGCATCGTGCCCGGCTTTACCGCATCCAATCCGCTCGACTTGTATTACATGCCTTATACGCACAGCCTGGCCGGTGCGCTCGGCTGGGGCATATTGATCTATCTCCTGTGCAGAAATTGGCGCCGTTCGCGTGAGGCGATGAAAACCGGCGTGATCTTGGCCCTGGCCGTGTTTTCGCATTGGCTGCTGGACTATGTCGTTCACGTGCCGGATTTGCCGCTGTTCGGCGACACTCACAAGGTCGGCTTAGGTTTGTGGAATTATGCGGTGCCGGCGCTCATGCTCGAAGTCGTCCTTTTATTCGGCTGCATTTGGCTCTACCTGCGCACGACTCGCGCGACATCGACGCTCGGCGAATACGGCGTCATCGCGCTTGGCCTCGTCATGCTAGCCGTCCAAGTCGTCATTTCTTTCGGCCCGCCGCCTGTTACTCAACATATCGCCGCAATGGAAGGGCTCGTCTTTTACGCCATTTTTACCGGCCTGGCCGCCTGGCTGGAAACAAAGCGCACGCCGATGGTGCACATACCTGCGCAATAGAAACGCCGCTGCGTGCCGTTGACGATTTGCTACGACAAATCAAAAAACTGCACGTATTCGAGAGAAACGGAAAGCTTGCCCAAAGCGACAATCCTCTCTTCACGCTTGTTTCATTGAGTGAGACGTTCTAAGATTGACTGGAACGAATGACCAAGGGACCACCGTGCAACCGAATAACAAGCGGGAAAACCAGCGCGAACAAGACGTGCCCGCAGCCGAAATCAATATCAGCCATCAAATCCGCACGCCGATGAATGGCATCATCGGCACGCTTGAGCTCTTGCTTGCCGGTGAACTCACCCCGTCTCAGCGCGAACTGGCAGTAACCGCCTACGCCAGTGCCGAGCAATTATTGAAGCGCTTGGACAATATCCCCGGCTTTGCCGATTTAGGCGCACTAACTGCCTCCGCGGCTGCGAACTCGGCCAAACGCCCTTTGCACTTGCGCGTCTTATTCGCCCACGCCGATACGCGCCAGCGCACCTTACTGGCGCAAGCATTAACGCAGGCTGGCGTGGACGCTACCGGGGTGGAATCCGCCGCAGCGGTATTGAATGCGATGGAGCAGGCATCGAGCGCAAACGCGCCTTACCATGTCGCCTTCCTCGATCGCCAGCTACCCGGTGTGGATGGCGAAACCCTCGGCGCCGCACTCAAGTCCGACCCTGCCTATCGTGAACTACGCTTGGTGCTGATCGGTACGCCCGCCGACGGCGACGTGAGAGACCGATTGGCGCACGCCGGATTTTCCGCTTGGCTGACTTGGCCCTTGCCGCAGCAAGCCCTGGAAGATGTTCTCGGTGCGTTCAGTCAAGCCATGCAGAACGGCAAGGAGCCGGGCTTTATCGCCTGCGAGAGCCTCCCCCTGAGTGTGCCCGAACAAGAAAATGCGCGCCCGTTTTCCGGCTATCGTGTACTCGTGGCAGACGATGTGCACATCAACCGCCAAGTCGCGCTGCGCTTGCTGGAAAATCTCGGTTGCCATGCCGAAGCGGCGGTCGACGGCCGGCAAGCGGTGGCTATGCATGCTCATCGCCATTACGACGTTATTTTGATGGATTGCCAAATGCCTCGCATGGACGGCTATCAAGCCACCACGACCATCCGGGCAGCGGAAACCGAAGGCCACACACCCATCATTGCTGTCACAGCATCCACCATCCAAGGTGAACGCGAACGGTGCGCTGAAGCCGGCATGGATGATTTTCTCGCCAAGCCGATTCGCTTAAGCGATTTACGCACCGCCTTATCGCGCTGGTTGATGCCGAAGAAGGTCACGCCCACTTCTGCTGCCGCACCAGGCAGCGATGAGCTAGCGGCCATGCAACAAATGTTTGGCGCCGATTTTGCCGCACTTGCTGCCGTCTATTTATCCGATAGCCCGAAACGCATCGAGGCTTTGCGCGAAGCGGCCGCAACGCATGACGCTCGGCAAGTTGCACAAGTGGCGCATTCGCTCTCCGGCAGCTGCGTTTCGATCGGCGCGACCGCATTAGCCGCAATCTGCAGAGAAGTAGAAATGCGCAGCAAAGCATCCAATTTACAAGACATCGAAGTGAAACTTTCTGCAATTACAATGGAATACGCGAAAATTGAAGCGCGATTGAAAACCATGATCGAATCGACCTAGAAACACGATGATCAATCCACTCAAAAAAAATGCCAATATCAACGTGCTCATCGCAGATGATGACGCGACGACACGCTATGTGCTGCGCCTGCTGCTGCAAGAGCATTTGTTCAATGTAGTCGGCGAAGCAGCCGACGGCGAAAAAGCCCTTGAAATGTGCGCGAGCCTCAGACCTCATGTCGTATTCATGGACATACAAATGCCCAAGATGAACGGCAACGAGGCCACCCAAGAGATCCGGCGCAAATTGCCGCAAACCGGCATCATCATGGTCAGCGCAATTTCGACCATGGATAACGTACGCAATGCATTGCAAGCGGGGGCCAACGGCTTTGTCGTTAAACCGTTTACCGCAGCAAAGCTCACCGACGCGATCGAAGCCTGCCTCAAATCCAATCGTTAAACAGCATGACTGATCAATACAAGACGGCGCTCGTGGTCGACGACGGTCCGGTGGAACGTCTGGCCGGCAAATCCATGCTGGAAAAATTAGGTTTTGCGGTCGCAGTCGCCGGCAGCGCCGAAGAAGCGCTCGCGTTATTCGAACAAGCTTTGTTCGACGTCGTATTATGCGACATTGCCATGCCCGGCATGGGCGGCATTGCCTTATTGGAAGCCTGCCGCCAAATGCGCAAGCCGCCCATGGTCATCATGATCAGCACGCATGACGACGCCGAACACGCAGTCGCCTCGCTCAAGCGGGGTGCTTACGCCTACCTCACTAAGCCGCTGCGCATCGATCATTTGCGCACTACGCTGAACGAAGCGATTGCACGCTACGAAAAGGAGCAAAGCCCGGCAAGTTATCCCACCAATGCCGCCCGCCATGACAGCCTCACCAATCTTATCAATCGCAACGAATTTGCCGTGCAGCTGGCCGAACGCCTCAGACATACGCTGCCCGCCGCGCGCGGTGCCCTGCTGCTCTTCAAAATCAGCGGCGTCAACCATGTCAATCATAGCTATGGCCGCGCCGAGGGAGATCGCATCCTGCAACTGGCCGCGAACGCGCTCGCGCAACACGTCTCGCCCACCGATCTTTTGGCGCGATTTGGCGGCGATGTGTTTTCCGCTTATCTTCCCGATCTCGGCCACGAAGATACGAACGCGCATGCCGGCGCAATCGTGCATGCAGTTGAAGCCGTCAAGATAGTTTTGTCGGGAGATGCCTTTAGCCTCAATCTTGTCGGGGGCGGCGTCTGCGTGCACAACGCGAACGATGTCGAGGAATTGCTCAATCGCGCCGATTTTGCGCTTCACTTGGCGCGCCAGCAAAGCCGCAGCAAGGTTCATATCTATTCGGAAGCCGATGAAGCGCGCAAGCTTGAGCTGTCGCACCAATTAAACACGCTGTCACTGGTGCGCGCCGCACTCGACAATCCCTCGCGCATGGCAATGCACTATCAACCGATTACCGATCTGCAATCCGGCCAAGTCAGCCATTACGAAGCCTTGTTGCGGCTCCTGGATGAAAACGGCAAGCCGTGCAATACCGGTGAACTGATCAAAACCTGCGAAGTGTTCGGCTTGATTGAACGGCTTGACCTGGCGATCGTGGCGCGCTGCTTGGCGGAAGCGGATCGCTTGCCCAAAGGCGCGGGCGTAGCGATCAACCTTTCCGGCAAATCAATAGGAGATCCCGCGCTCTTGCAGTTCATCGAAAGCCGCATGGCCGAACTGGCGATCGATCCGCACCGCATCATCTTCGAATTGACCGAAACCGCAGCCTTTTACAATCTCGACGAAGTGCGGCATTTCGTCAAACGCATCAAGGAACTCGGCTGCCGCTTTGCATTGGACGATTTCGGCGTAGGCTTCTCCTCCTTCTATTACATCAAGGAACTCGATTTCGATTATTTGAAACTCGACGGTTCCTTTATCGCCAAGCTGCCCAAGAGCCCGAACGACCAAGTGTTCGTACGAGCGATGGTCGAAATTTCGCGCGTGTTCGGCCTATCGGTAATTGCCGAATGGGTGGAAGACTTAGAGACGGTGGAAATGCTGCGCGAGTTGAATGTCGCTTACGGGCAGGGCTGGTACTTCGGCAAGCCGATGCCCTTACTTGCAGCTGATTAAATCTCGAAACTGATTCCCTGCGCCAGCGGCAGCGCATCGCTGTAGTTAACCGTATTGGTGGCGCGCCGCATATACGCTTTCCATGCATCCGATCCTGACTCACGACCGCCGCCGGTATCTTTTTCGCCGCCGAATGCGCCGCCGATTTCCGCGCCGCTCGGCCCGATGTTGACGTTGGCGATGCCGCAATCGCTGCCGGTTGCCGACATAAAGAGTTCAGCTTCTCGCAGGTCGCGCGTAAAAATGGAAGACGATAAGCCTTGCGGAACGGCATTATTCCAAACGATCGCTTGCGGCAAATCGCGGTAGCGCACGATATAGAGAATCGGCGCGAAGGTTTCATGATGCATGGTCATGGTTTGCGCCGGCATCTCGACTAATGCAGGACGCACGTAAAATCCGCCGCCGCACGCGGACACATCAATCCGTTCGCCGCCGCAAATTTTGCCTTGTTCGGATTTCGCAGCAGCCAAAGCCGCTTGCATGGCTGCGAATGCCTGTCCATCGATGAGCGGGCCGACTAAGGTGGTTTTTTCCAATGGATTACCAATCGGTAGCGACGCGTACACTTTCTTCAGGCGCGGCACCAATGCATCATAGATGTCTTCATGCACGAACAGCCGGCGCAGCGTAGTGCAGCGCTGGCCGGCCGTGCCCACCGCGGAAAACACGATGGCGCGCACCGCCATTTCGATATCGGCTGTCGGCGCGACGATCATGGCATTATTGCCGCCCAACTCCAGAATCGTGCGCGCCAGACGCTGCGCGCAATGCTGGGCTACCGCGCGCCCCATGCGTGTGCTGCCGGTTGCGGAAACCAGAGGCACACGTGCATCCTCCACCAAGGATTGCCCGCATGAAGCGTCGCCGATAATCAGTTGCGACAACCCCGCCGGCGCATCGCCGCCTAAGCGCTGCATCGCGCGTTCAAACAAAGCTTGCACCGCGAGGGCGGTGAGCGGCGTTTTTTCAGAAGGCTTCCACACCACTGCATCGCCGCACACGAATGCCAGCGCTGCATTCCATGACCATACCGCGACAGGGAAATTAAACGCCGAGATCACGCCGACCACGCCCAGTGGATGCCAAGTCTCCATCATCCGATGTCCCGGACGCTCGGAAGAAATCGTCAATCCATAAAGCTGGCGAGACAGGCCCACGGCGAAATCGCAGATATCGATCATCTCCTGCACTTCACCCAATCCTTCCTGCAGGATCTTGCCGGACTCGCGCGTAACGAGTTCGCCAAGCTCGCTTTTGTGCGCGCGCAATTCTTCGCCGAACAAGCGAATCAACTCGCCGCGGCGCGGCGCCGGCACTTGGCGCCAAGCGAGAAATGCATCGTGCGCAGCGCCGATTTTCCGCGCGACTTGTTCAGCATCGTCGGCACGCAAACCTTCCATGATGCTGCCGTCGATCGGACTACGGCTTGTAATATCCTTGCCGCGATATTGTTCAAAATCGACGCCCAAGTCGGCCAGCAAATCGATTACTGTTTCCATCATGCGCTCCTATACGGCATAGAAACGGCCGAAGCGGTTATCGAGAAAATCGGACAGCTTCGTCTGTTCCTGCCGAACAAACCCGCTCTGCGGCAGCTTGCCTTCTCGCAGCAAATCGACCATCGTGCAAATAGCGCCGGCCGTCGTCACTTGTATCGCCGATAGGTGCTGGCCATTGACATGCTGGCTATAGATTTTCTTGGCATACGTCTCTTGCTCCAAATGTCCCTTGCGCATGCCGGACACCGTCACGAATACCAGCACCACATCTTGGCGCGTGATGGGAATCGAGGCTTCCAACACTTCCTTCAAAATCGGACGACGCTCCGGCAAACCGAGCCGCAAGTCGCGCACCAGCATCTTGATAATGTCACGATGGCCCGGATAACGCACGGTCTTGTAGTTGAGATTCTGTACGCGGCCGTCGAGCGTATGGCACAAGGTGCCCAAACCACCCGAGGTATTGAATGCCTCGTAATCGATGCCGTCCAAGGAAAAACGTTCGACTTCTTCCAGCGCCGGCGTCTCATGTAATTCGCCATCGACGATCGCTTCGCAGGGATTGCAATATTCATTGATCAAACCATCGGTGCTCCAGGTCAGGTTGTATTTCAACGCATTGTTCGGATAAATCGGCAGCGCGCCCACCCGCATATGCACGTCGCGCAACATCTCGAAGCGGCTGGCGACATCGGCCGCCGCGATCGAAATGAAGCCCGGTGCCAATCCGCACTGCGGCACGAAAGCGGTATCCGCATTCTCAGCCAGCTGTTTCACCACGCGCGTACTCTCGACGTCTTCGGTCAAATCGAAGTAGTGCGATTTCGCCAGCTTGGCCGCGGAGGCAATCACCGGCGTCAAAAAAAACGGGCAAGCCGACAGTGTCACGTCGTGGCCGCTAATGCGTTCAGCAACTGCGTGCTTATCCGTCAAATCGGCTTCTACCGTTTTCACGCCGGGGAATTCTGCCGCGCGTACATGCTCCAAGCGTTCTGCATCGCGGTCGGCGACAGTGACATCATAGTCGCCGCTATGCGACAAGAGATTAAGGATGGCATCGCCGATCTTGCCGGCACCTAGCAGGATGAGTTTCGTTTTCATTTTGATCACTCCCTTTGGCAACACCGGCTTCATTGTGGGAACGAAACAACATTTGTGTGTTCCCAAGCAGACATATCGAAATTGTAGGGAGGCTTGCTGTCAATTAACAGCGCCAAAAGTGCCGCGCTGGAGTATGCTTTCACTACAAATCGACCAGACTCATTGTACAAATTGCATTAAATGAAACATCAATTGGATGAAACCGACAAAAAGCTGCTTGCTCTCCTCATGGATGACGCGCGGCTGCCCGTGGCTACTTTAGCCAAGCGGATCGGCATTGCTCGCACAACGGCGATCGCCCGTATCAATAATCTGGAAAAGCGTGGCGTTATCGGCGGCTATGGCGTGCGCTTGAATCAAGACCCGGCCCAACCGGCCGTATGCGCCTATGTCGGGATCGCTATCGATCCCCATGCTGCCCCTGGTTTAGTCAACGTGCTCCAGCAATGGCCAGAAGTGGAAACGCTATGTGCGGTCAGCGGCGCGATGGATTACATGCTGACCCTGCGTTGCCCTTCGACCGTCGCGCTCGACCAGCTGCTGGACAAAATCGGCATGGTGCCCGGCGTCAAGCAAACCTCGACTTCTATTATCTTGAGCAGGAAAATAGAACGCCGGCAAATTTAGATCCATCAATATATATTCAGCCGGCATTGCCGGTAAATTAGTGATGGACTAGCAAGCAAAGGTGGCACCATGGATATGATCACCGAATCCAAAAAAAACCATGTCTGGCGCAAGGTCGTGTGGCATACCGATCCTGAACAATTCCCGCTCGGCCCTTATCACCACATTGAGATCTACTGCTGTGAAGAGGCCAATGGTTATGCAATATGGTACGTGCGCAAACTGGCTAAGGATGACCAACGCGGCTTAGCTGGTGTTGAGAGCGGCGATTATCTGCTCGATTACTTTCCCAAGACGGGGCGCAACGATGCGATCGAGCGCGCTGTTTTACTCGCCAATAGCGCAGGCACACCGGAACAGATTATCAAATCGCTTGATACGCTGGCGAAGACCAGCAAGCGGGTATAACGCATGCGCCAAGCAAGCGCGTCGCTGCTTAAGCCGGCCAAAGCGGCGGCTCCTGCATTAGGGCAATTTGCTCGCGCAATTCCAAAATCCGGTCTTGCCAGTAGCGGTGCGTATTAAACCAGGGGAACGCCACCGGAAACGCCGAATCGTCCCAGCGCCGCGCCAACCACGCTGAATAATGCAGCAAGCGCAAAGTGCGCAATGCTTCGATCAAATGCAGTTCGCGTGAATTGAATTCGCAAAAGTCTTCATAACCCGCCAGCACATCCGACAACTGGCGCGTACAATCCACCTGTTCACCCGATAAGAGCATCCACAAATCCTGCACAGCCGGTCCCATGCGGGCATCGTCGAAATCGACAAAGTGCGGGCCGGCATCGGTCCATAACACATTGCCCCCATGGCAGTCGCCATGCAAACGCAAGGCCGCCACTTCGCCCGCGCGCTCATAACATGCGCGTACACCGTCGAGCGCTTGCTCCGCTACGCTGCGCCATGCCGCCAAAAGATCAGCCGGAATAAAACCATGGGCAAGCAAATAATCGCGCGGCTCTTCGCCGAAGCTGGCGATATCGAGGGACGGTCTCTCGACAAAGGAACGACGGCGGCCGACGGCATGAATGCGGCCGATGAAGCGCCCCATCCATTCCAGCGTATTGGCATCGTCCAGCTCGGGCGCGCGGCCGCCGTGCCGCGGAAAAACGGCAAAGCGGAATCCATTGGAAAAATGCAGCGAACTTCCAGCCATGCTCATTGCCGGCACGACGGGAATTTCGTCTTGCGCCAGCTCGGAAACAAAGGCATGTTCTTCCAGAATCGCCGCATCGCTCCATCGTCCGGGCCGATAGAATTTCGCAATCAATGGCGGCCCGTCTTCCATGCCCACTTGATACACACGGTTCTCATAACTGTTCAGCGTCAGCAAGCGGCCGTCGCTATACAAGCCGACGCCCTCCAATGCATCGAGCACGACGTCAGGCGTCAGAGAAGAAAAAGAAAGGGCTTGTGGTGTAGTCATGCGGCCGCAGCAGGAAATTCAAGAAAGGTCGATCGCTCAGAGCCTGTTTGAAAACCGCGAGCGGTTGGAGTTTCGGTCGCGCATTAGGTTTTCAAACAGGCTCTCAGACAATCAAGCCTTGATGAAGTATTCCCGGTAATAGCGCAGCTCTTCGATCGACTCCACGATATCCGCCAAAGCCGTGTGCTTCTGGTGCTTCTTGAAACCGTTCACCAATTCGGGCTTCCAACGGCGGCACAACTCTTTCAGGGTCGACACATCGAGATTGCGATAATGGAAAAACGCTTCCAGCTTGGGCATGCCGCGCGCCATGAAGCGGCGATCTTGGCAAATCGAATTGCCGCACATCGGCGACTTGCCGGACGGGACGAAATGCTTGAGAAAATCGATGATGGCGACTTCCGCATCGGCTTCCGTAACGGTGGAAGCTTTCACGCGGTCGATCAAGCCCGACTTGCCGTGCGTGCCCTTGTTCCACGCATCCATGCCGTCCAGCGCTTCATCGGATTGATGAATCGCAAATACCGGGCCTTCGGCCAACACATTCAATTCCGAATCCGTGACGATGACGGCCACCTCGATGATGCGGTCTTTGTCCGGATCGAGTCCCGTCATTTCCATGTCGACCCAGACCAGATTGAATTCGTTGGGACGCGCCGGCGTTGTGCCGCTCGCCCCTTGTGCTTCATTCGCTTGTGACATAATTGTTTTCCTTGGTTCTACCCACCGATATCGTGGTGGGCTCGTATTTTCTCACAGGAAAAGAATGAATTCTCAAACGTTTTCCCTGCTGTTTATTACCTTCTTGGCCATTACAGTAACACTGCGCTTTTGGCTGGCATCGCGTCATATTCGCCATATCCTGACGCACCGCGATGCCGTGCCGGCGCAGTTTGCCGAAAAAATCCCCCTGGCCGCCCACCAAAAAGCGGCTGACTATACCGTCGCTAAAACCAAGCTGGGCCTGGTCATGCTGGTCGTCAATACGATCGCTTTAATCGGTTTCACTTTGCTCGGCGGCTTGCAATGGCTGTCGATGGCTGTCTTTCATGTTACCGGCGCCGGCATGACTTATCAAATCGGTCTGCTCGCCGCATTCGCTTTCATCTCCGGCATCATCGACCTGCCTTTCGGCTACTACGCGCAATTTGTGCTGGAAGAAAAGTTCGGCTTCAACAAAATGACGCCTGCTTTATTTGTATCGGATCTTATTAAGAGCGTCTTGCTCGGCGCCGCCATCGGCCTGCCGCTTGCCTGGGTGATTCTGACGCTGATGGATAAAGCGGGCGACTTATGGTGGCTATATGCCTGGATCGTCTGGAGCGCATTTCAATTACTCATGCTGGTGCTCTACCCCACCGTCATCGCTCCGCTGTTCAACAAATTCACGCCGTTGACCGACGATACACTGCGCACGCGGATTGAAAATCTCATGCAGCGCGTGGGCTTCGCCTCCAAAGAATTATTTGTAATGGACGGCTCCAAACGCAGCGCGCATGGCAATGCTTATTTTTCCGGATTCGGCGCCGCCAAGCGGATTGTATTTTTCGATACGCTCCTGGCCCGCTTGGCGCCGCAGGAAATCGAGGCGGTGCTCGCGCATGAGCTGGGGCATTTCAAACTCAAACACATCGTTAAACGCATTGTCGTTTTGTTCGCGTTGTCACTGGGCTTTCTGGCCCTACTTGGTTACCTTAAAACGCAAGTCTGGTTTTATACCGGGCTAGGCGTCGAACCGATGCTTGGCGCCGGCAACGATGCAATGGCCTTGATTTTGTTTGCGCTGACGCTGCCGGTATTCACATTCGTTTTCGCTCCCTTGGCATCCATCTCTTCACGCAAACACGAATTCGAAGCCGACGCGTTTGCAGCCAAATACAGCAGTGCCCCGGATCTGGTCGCGGCCTTGGTGAAACTCTATGAAGACAATGCCTCAACTTTGACGCCGGACCCGCTGTATTCCACCTTTTACGATTCGCATCCGCCGGCATCGATACGCATCAATCGATTGCTAGCAACCCAATAAGGAGTTCGCATGGTCACCACCGCCAATCTGCTCGCCAAGAAATCCATGCATCAGGTGCAGGCTCTAAATGAGGGGCAAATCCAAGAGCACCTTGCCGTCGTAGCGGGCTGGAATGTCGAAGACGGAAAAATCTGCCGCATCTTCTCCTTCCAAAATTATTATGAAACGCTCGCCTTCGTGAATGCCATCGCCTATATCATCCATACCGAGGATCACCATCCGGATTTGACCGTCACCTACAATCGCTGTGCAGTGAAGTTCAATACCCACTCGGTCAACGGCGGCCTGGGCGGCTTGTCCGAAAACGATTTCATTTGCGCGGCCAAGATAAACGCCGTCTACGCCCATACTTTCGTCTAATGGAGAATTTTTCCGCCACCGTCATCGCTGCGCATGGCCGGCATTATCTCGCCCAAATCGATTCTCTCTTGCTTCAGTGCGTCACCCGCGGCAAAAAAAGCGACGTTGCCGTAGGCGACATCGTGCACGTCAAGCAAACATCGCCCAACCAAGGCGTCATTGAATCCATCGCCGAGCGTAAGACGCTGCTCTACCGTTCCGATCAATACAAGTCCAAGCTGCTGGCGGCGAATGTGACGCAGCTGTTCATCGTGGTCGCCACCGAACCGAGTTTTTCCGACGATCTAGTGTCGCGTGCCCTGGTCGCCGCCGAGGCCGCCGGCGTGCAAGTCCACATCGTGCTGAACAAAACCGATTTGACGGAAATGCTGCCGCAGGCGCGCGAACGCATTGCGCTGTATGCGAAGCTGGGCTATCCGGTGCATGAGATATCCGCACGCCTCACGCCTGACGACACGCTTGCGAAATTGTCGCCCTTGCTGAAAGACCAATCGACCATCCTGATCGGCCAATCCGGCATGGGCAAGTCTTCTCTCATCAACCTGCTGGTGCCGAACGCTGACGCCGCGATACGCGAGATTTCGGAAGCGCTCGATACCGGCAAGCACACCACCACCTACACGCGCCTTTACGCGATTGCGCCCGGCGCGGCAGTGATCGACTCGCCCGGCTTTCAGGAATTCGGCTTATACCATTTGACCGAAGGCATGCTGGAGCGCGCCTTCCGCGAATTCGCGCCGCAACTGGGCACATGCCGCTTCTACAATTGCCATCACTTGAACGAGCCGGGATGCGGAATATTGCAAGCGGTCGAGGATGGAAAGATCGCGGCTATCCGCCATGCGCTGTATCGGCAGCTGGTGCATGAGTCGTCGCAGAAGATCGGCTACTGATTTGAGGCGATTACGATCTGTTGTGAGCCCGATCTGACTTGGATGAGGGCGACGGATAATAACGGCACCATCACTTTGAGCACCATTTTTGGAATTCTCCCATGGAAATTAAGGTCAATTTTCTCGATAAGCTTCGTCTTGAAGCCAAGTTTGATGATTTCACGGTAGTGGCCGACCAGCCTATCCGCTATAAGGGCGATGGCTCGGCGCCCGGCCCCTTCGATTACTTTCTGGCCTCATCGGCCTTATGCGCGGCTTACTTTGTGAAGTTGTACTGTGTAACCCGCAATATTCCAACCGAAAATATTCGTCTTTCGCATAACAACATCGTCGATCCGGAAAACCGCTACCAGCAGATCTTCAAGATTCAGGTCGAGTTGCCCCCGGATATCTCTGACAAGGACCGCCAAGGTATTTTGCGCTCCATCGACCGTTGTACGGTGAAAAAAGTGGTGCAAACCGGACCCGAGTTTGTGATTGAAGAGGTAGAGAACTTAGATGCCGATGCTCAGGCCTTGCTGACCTTGGGTCAGAGCTCGAGCGCGGCTTCTGACGCCAGCACCTATATTGCGGGCAAGGATCTGCCATTGGAGCAAACCATCGCCAATATGTCGGGCATGTTGGCAGGCTTGGGCATGAAGATTGAAATCGCTTCGTGGCGCAATCTCGTTCCCAATGTGTGGTCGCTGCATATCCGCGATGCGCACTCGCCGATGTGTTTTACCAATGGCAAGGGAGCGACCAAGGAAAGCGCGTTGGCATCGGCCTTGGGAGAGTTTATCGAGCGTCTGAACAACAACCATTTCTACGCCGGGTCGTTTTGGGGCGAAGACATCGCCAATGCGGCGTTTGTACATTACCCGAACGAGCGCTGGTTCAAGCCTGGCCCTAAAGATGCGCTGCCGGCTGAAATTCTCGATGCATACTGCCTGCCCATTTACGATCCCGATGGCGAGTTACGTGGCTCGCACCTGGTCGACACCAACTCGGGCAATGGTGAGCGCGGTATCTGTTCGCTGCCGTATGCGCGGCAGTCCGACGGCGAAGTGGTGTATTTCCCGTCCAACCTGGTCGAAAACCTCTACGTCAGCAATGGCATGAGTGCCGGTAACACGCTGGCCGAAGCGCAAGTGCAATGCCTGTCGGAGATTTTCGAACGGGCGGTAAAGCGCGAAATCCTGGAAGGCGAAATGGCACTGCCTGATGTGCCGCACGACGTGCTGGCGAAATACCCAGGCATTCTGGCCGGGATTCAGGGATTGGAAGAGCAAGGCTTTCCGGTGCTGGTGAAGGATGCGTCGCTGGGGGGGATCTACCCGGTGATGTGCGTCACCTTGATGAACCCACGAACTGGCGGTGTCTTTGCTTCGTTCGGCGCGCACCCAAGCTTCGAGGTGGCGCTGGAACGCAGTCTCACAGAATTGCTGCAGGGCCGCAGTTTTGAAGGCCTGAACGATTTACCTCAGCCCACCTTTGAAAGCAACGCCGTGACTGAGCCGAACAACTTTGTCGAACACTTCATCGATTCCAGCGGTGTGGTGTCGTGGCGCTTTTTCAGCGCCAAAGCGGATGTCGATTTTGTCGAGTGGGATTTTTCCGGCCAAGGCGAGAATTCCAATGCCGAGGAAGCCGCGACCCTGCTCGGTATTCTTAAAGACATGGGCAAAGAGGTGTACATGGCGGTGCATGACCAGCTAGGCGCCATTGCTTGCCGGATTCTGGTGCCCGGCTATTCGGAAGTTTATCCTGTAGAAGATTTGATCTGGGATAACACCAACAAGGCGCTGTTGTTCCGCGCAGATATCTTGAATTTGCATCGCCTGGACGACGCAAGCCTGGAAGCGCTGCTTGAGCGTTTGGAAAACAATGAGCTCGATGAATACTCCGACATCGCCACCTTGATCGGCATCGAATTCGACGAGAATACGGAGTGGGGGCAGCTGACCGTTCTCGAGTTGAAGCTGCTCATTCATCTCGCCTTGCAGCAATTTGAGGCGGCGCACGAGCTGGTGGGCGCCTTCTTGCAGTACAACGACAACACGGTCGAGCGCGGATTGTTTTATCAAGCCTTGAACGTGGTGCTGGAAGTGCAGCTCGATGATGATTTGGAACTGGACGACTACGAGGCCAATTTCCGCCGGATGTATGGCGATGCGCGGATGGACGCGGTGCTGGGCTCAGTGGACGGCAGCGTGCGCTTCTTTGGCTTGACGCCAACCAGTATGAAACTGGAGGGGCTCGACAGGCACCGCCGCCTAATCGACAGCTACAAAAAAATGCATATGGCGCGGGCCAAGGCGGCGGCTGCAGCCGGTTAGGATGACGAGTCAGGCTGGATGCGATGATGCCGTTCATCCTCCAGCACGAACGTATGGTCGATACCAGAGCGACCATTTAGCATTTGGCCAATTACCAGATCAATCGACAACTCGAGCATACCGTCAAACGAGACAGCTGAGCGCGCTTTTCACATCCGGGTAATAAAAAACAAATCCGCTCGCCTGCAATTGGCGCGGCACTACGCGCTGCCCTTCCAGCAGCAGATCTGCCTGCTCGCCGAGCAGCAATCGCACCGGCCATCCCGGCGTGGGCATGAAGCACGGACGCTTCAAGACGCGCGCGGCAATTTTACTGAACTGACGCTGCGACACTTGTTCAGGCGCGGTGAAATTGAATACGCGATTTAGCGGCTTTTCAGCGCCGCCTTCCCTGCTCAAATTCCACAAGTGCGCGATGGCGCCCAACACGTCGCGCACATGTATCCAGGACATCCACTGGCTGCCTGTGCCCATGGGGCCGCCCAGGCCCAGGCGTATTGGCAAGAGCATCAGCGGCAAGGCGCCCTGGCGTCCGAACACCAGACCCAGCCGCATGCACATAACTTGCATACCATAGTCGCTCGCCTGTTGCGCAGCAGCTTCCCACTCGCGGCATAAGTCGGACATGAAAATTTTCTGCGCGCCTTCATCCTCAGCCAGCTGGGACACATCGCCTCGCTGCTGAATACCGTAATAGCCGATCGCGGAAGCGGACAGCATCAAGCGTGGCTTGATTTGTGCCCTAGCGATCCATGCCACGATGGATTGGGTCAGCGCGATGCGGCTGTCGCGCAGCTTCTGTCGGCGCGCCGCCGTCCAGCGCCATCCCAGGATGCGTTCGCCGGCCAGGTTGACGATCACGTCTATGCGCCGCTCGGCAGGCAGTTCGGCCATATCGGCTACGCACACCACCTTGCCGTCGAATAGCCAGGCGGCGCGCCTGGGCGCGCGCGTCAGCACGGTCACTTCATGCCCGTCGCGCAAAAGCGCCTGCACCAGCTGCTGGCCGATGAATCCGGTGGCGCCGCTAACCAGCACGCGCTCGGGCACATGTCCGAAATGCACGGCAGGCAGTTCTTCCTCCGCGGCCTGGTGGCGTCCGATGTCGCGCACTGCCAATGCATCGCGCAGGCCGGAAATGCCGACGCCTATGCCGCACAAGAGCAAGAAGACGCTCAGCCATCCATGTGTCTGCAAATGTAAAGCCGCAGGTTGCGCCAGCCACGCCGGCAGATTCAAGACGAGCAGCATGATGAAGGCACCACCGTTGATGGCCAGGATGGTATGCGTCACGCGTTCGCTTGCCGGCAGCAAGCGCGTTTTGTCTTCGACGACGAAGTCCCACAGCGTCAACACGATTTCCACGACGAACAAGGCGAGCAGCACCCATGCCCAGACGCCATGCCAGGCCCACTCCGACAGGCCGATGAACAAGCCGCTGTAGATCAGGGCACGCGCGGCATGAATGCCCAGCTCGCGCCTGGCCGTATCGCGTTGCGGCAGCGCTTCGCGCAATTCGTGGTGATACAGCGTGTCGAAAGCGCCCAGGCAACCTTGGGCGGCCATCAATTGAAGAGCCAGCAGGTGCGTATCCATCATGTCCCCTGCATCCTATCGTGCCGCCAAAGCCAAACCAGCGGCGGCACCATCACCGCGACGGCGAAGCTATCGACCCACACATGCGTCCAGCAATTCATGCGCAGGGAAATCAGCATATCCTGCGGCGCCCACACCACGATGCCCAATACCAGCACCGCCCACACCCAGGCGCTGCGATAGCGGTCGGCGATATGGATCAGCGCGATCATCCAGATCGACAAGCCCTGCACCGTCGGGCCGAACAATGAAATCCACCATACCTGCTGAGCGCGCGCGGCCGCAGGCGCGGGGCCGCCCCAGAATGCCGTTTCTATCCCCTGGTGATATGCATTGAATATGTCGAGATTGCCTATCCACGGCAGAAGCGCGCCCACCAGCAAATGCACGATGGCGGTGGCATACATCCATCTGATCAGAAATTTGCGCATGCTGTTCTCCCTTATCGATTTATGCAGGCTTGGATACCATCAAGAAGTAGACGACGACCATCGCGGCAAATGCCGGATAACCCAGGCTTTCCCACCAGCGCGCATAGCGCCAGTAGAGCACCGGCAGCGCGGTGTTGTTCGCCAGTGCGGCATTCGCCATCTGCTTCATTTGAATCTGCAGCCACACCACCGGCAGCCAGCACGCTCCTGTGATCGCATACAGCACGAGCGACCACATGATCCAGGGAGTGGTCATGGGCCAGCCCGCCATTTTGAGCAGCGCGATGCCGGTAACCGGCTGCAGGATCACGGCGGGCGTGGTGAATATCCAGTCCGCCAAAACGACGGTACGCGCCACCACCGCCTGCGCCTCCAGGCTCTTGCTGCGATTGGCGCAGAACAGGTAAAACGCCGTGCCGAAGCCGACGCCTACCAGCACGACGGAAGAAAGGATATGCAAGGTTTTGAGAATGAGATAGGTGGACATGATGCACTCGATTAATTCGATTCGACGCTATCCAATACCGCCAACGCGGCGAGAATCGGAATATTTTTTAGAAGCGGGCCGAAAGGATGCAGCCAATACTGCGGCAGGAATAGCGTAATCACCAGGGTATAAAAAACGATCAGGCCGAATTGAAAGCGCCATAACATTCTGCCCGGGAAGGCTAATGTGGCAAGGCCCAGGGCGGCGTCGAGAACGCCTGCTCCCAACAAAGCCGCCATGGCGGACTCGCCACGCAAGCCGACCGCTTGCAAGAGGTCCAAGCTTTGATCGACCGGATAGACGCCGAGCGACATCATTGCAGTCGTTATCCATACGATCGCCAGTGCGATGCGCAGCAGGGGCAGCGTCCAGGCCATGATGGCTTGCGCGCGCAGCATCTCGGGCACAACGCCGGCAAACCATGACGACACTCCTTTGGGCGGGCGGCCAAGCAGATTCGCAAGCGTCGTCGAATCCGCCACGTTATGCTCTTCCAGCATGCGCAAGGTGTCCGGGCTCAACACGCCGAGCCGCAAACTCGCCGCCAAACGCGCACACACGCGCATCACGCTCATGGGTATCGGCACCCAGATCGGTGCGCGTAAGCACATGGCTTCCCGATAAGCCGACAGCATCTCGCGATAAGTCATTTCCTGCGGGCCGACCACATCGATTATCTGTCTGGAGAGTGCGTTCGGCTTCAGCAAACTCACCACTGCCGCACACAGATCATCTATGTGCACCGGCTGCAAGCTTTGATCCCCCTTGCCGGGTAAACCGATGAGCGGCAGGCTCGCCAGCATGCGAAAAAATCTGCTACTCGCGCCATCCAGTCCGACCACCAGCGAAGGACGCAAGATCGACCAATTCAAACTTGAAGCCATCAGATGCGCATCGGCTTCGCGCTTGGTCTTCATATACGGCGTCAGGTCCCCGGCAGCATTGCCGCCGAGCGCAGAGATTTGAATCACACGCTTGACGCCGACACGCTCGCAGGCGTCGAAGAGCGCCATCGGCGCATCGCGATGAATCGCGGAAAACGAGGCATGCCGGCCATCGTCCAGAATGCCGACCGCATTGATCACGGCATCGATCCCGCGCAAACGCGGCAGCCAGTTTTCCGCGTGGAGGTCGGACATGAAATCGATCGCCAGTTCATTGGCGGCAATAGCCTTGCGCATGCCTCGCACGACGGTATGACCGCACTCTTCCAGGGCTGAGCACACATGCCGACCGATAAACCCACCGGCGCCGCACACAAGCACTTTCACGATTTGCTCCTCGCCTAAAAATTCAGATGTCGCACTTGCCGGCCTTGCAGGCTTGTTCCTCATACAGCAAGGTCAAGGGATAGATGCTCATGGCGATTTCTCCTGGAGTTAATCTTAATTTTCCGTAATTTCAGTCAATACAGAAATAATGAGGCAAAAAATTTTGACCCTACTTCCCGATTTTGCCGGTGCCCCTACCATCGCTCCGCACAAACTTCTGCACCGACGCGCCCATCTTTAATAGCTTCATCAAGGTAGCCGGCTCCAAGCGCAGCATTTCATCGGCCCACGTAGTCAAGGTTTCCATCAAGGCGAGCGTCTCGGCAATCCGCTTTTGCGCCGCCTTGTCTTCCTTCGCCAAATCCGGGCTGGCGAGACATTCGCGCAAGGTGGCGATAGTCGGATCGAACTCCCGCTCTTTACGCTCTCGTACTACCGTGCGGAACAATTCCCATACATCGAGCGAAGTTTCGAAATGATCGCGCCGGTCGCCGAGAATATGCGCCATTTTTACCAATTTCCAGCTTTGCAGTTCCTTGATACTGGTCGATACATTCGATCGAGCCACTCCCAGCGTTTCCGCAATTTCTTCGGCATGCATCGGGCGGCCGACAATATACAGCAGCGCGTGAATTTGACTGACGGTGCGATTCACGCCCCAGCGGGTACCCATTTCTCCCCAGTGGAGGATGAATTTCTGTGAAATCGGTGTGAGGTCCATGGCTTTCAGCATAGATATGTCTGCAATTTCTGTCAAGACTGAAATTGCAGACATTTTGCAAACTGTTCGACAAAGAAAAAAAGCAGGAAGGATTTAACGCCGCGCGTTGGCGTGCAGCGTACGAATGAGTTGATTGCGCAAATCGCGCACCTGGACTCGCGCTAGATGGGTCGGCGTATCGGCGCGCGTATCCGGGAAGTCGCCGTACAACATTCCGAGGAACTGTCCGTCTTGGACCAGCGACATGAGTAAAAAGGAACGTGCCCCAATTACTTCGCCATACCAATCCGGAATATATTGGGCATAGGACGGCGAGTTCACATCAGCCACGTACAAATCGACCTTCTTATTCATGATCAGCCGAAAGATATCCGGCTTATTGCCCTGGCAGCGAAACTTAGTGACGATTTGACTCGCGTTATTGCCGACGCCGGCGACTGCCACCAGCGACGTCGTGCCGTTCGGCAGACACAGCAAGGTGCGGCTGAAATCGAATTCGTCATGCAGCTGGCGCAAAGCTTGCTGAATAATTTCAAGCGGCATTTTGCCGTCTGCATCCGGACTGCTACGCACCAAGCTATCCTGCGCCGACAGCATGCTCGTGACGCGCTCCGAACTTTTACGCAACAGCGTGCGCGCTTGTTCGACGTCGCATGGAAAAGCGATCCCGGATAATAGTTCGCCGGTATTTTCGAGCGCCTTATCGATCCATTCGCGCACCTCGTCTTCTTTCAGCAGCAGTGCCGGCTTGAAGAAGGTGATGATTTGATTGATCGACATTTTTTCGCTCGATTCCGGCTGGCGGAATAAGGCATCCGTTATCCGGCGCGCAAATAATGAACACAACTGATGCCATCCCATCGCATTAGCGGCGGCACGCGGCTGCGCTTTGCCGACTTGCGTTGCCAAGCTTTGCTGAATCACATCAGGCAAATTCCAATGCTCGGCAATCCCCACGCCTACGCCGTCGAAGCCGATACCGAAAATCTGCACAACGGCTTCATCTTCGTCGATATTTTTTTCGACCTGCTGCGCATGGCAACGCTCCAAGTCTTCATACAGATAGTAGATGGCCATCATGCGCCCAAGGTTTTGCATCAGTCCGCAGACTTGCGCTTCTTGCGCGTTATAGCGCGGCGCATTACAGCGGGTGATTTCATGTGCAAGCGTGCCGCAAAAATAGGCGGCCACGATCTCTGCATGCAATTGTTTGGACTGGGGTTTATTGGATAAGGTGTCGAGCAATGCCAAGGACAGTGCGACCGACTTCACCGTATTGATACCGAGAATGATGATCGCTTGATCGATGGTGGATACGTTACGCCCGGCACGTGCGCTGGAATTGGCTAAACGCAACAGCTTGCTGGTGAGAGCGGCATCCTGCAGGATGGTCGCGGTCATTTCACGTGTGCCGCCGTCGTCTTCATCGCTCAGCTTACTGATGGTTTGTACCGAAGCTCCCAAACCGGCAAATCCGGGGCCGCTGTCCATGCGCTGCAACAGCTTGTCTACGATAGACTGATTTTCGTCACCCATGGTGCCAGCCTTTCTACCTTGTCGATTATTGTTGGTGGTATTCGTCCAGATTCTAGCCAGCTTTCACGCTTCCGTCAGCTTATATTTTCGGTGAAATTCCCTTATAATTGAACAAGTTACAAAACTTTCGGCGGCAGGCGCCACTGGCCGCCGTTTTTATTTATCGTGACCATCAAACACTTTTTACAGGTTTCGGACTTTACGCTCGACGAATTCAATTACGTCATGGAGCGCGCGCGGCTTATCAAGCGTAAGTTCAAAAACTATGAACCGCATCACGTGCTGCTCGATCGCACGCTGGTGATGGTGTTCGAAAAAAATTCCACGCGCACGCGCCTATCGTTCGAAGCCGGCATGCACCAGCTCGGCGGCGCGGCGATCTACCTCAACACACGCGACAGTCAGCTCGGTCGCGGCGAACCTGTCGAAGACGCCGCCCAAGTAATGTCGCGCATGTGCGACATCATCATGATCCGCACCTTCGGTCAAGACATCATCGACCGCTTCGCCAAACATTCGCGCGTTCCGGTCATCAACGGCTTGACCAACGAACATCACCCCTGCCAAGTGCTGGCCGACGTATTTACCTACATCGAACATCGAGGCTCGATCGCGGGCAAAACCGTGGCATGGGTCGGCGACGCCAACAACATGCTGTATTCATGGCTGCAAGCGGCGCAAGTGTTCGGCTTTCACGTCAATGTTTCCACGCCTGCAGGCTATCCGATCGATCAGTCGCTGGTTGCGCCGGACAATAAGCGCTATACCGCTTTTGCCGATCCATCCGACGCATGCGCGGGTGCCGATCTGGTGACTACCGACGTCTGGACCAGCATGGGCTTTGAGGAAGAAAACGCCGCGCGCTTGAAAGCCTTCGACGGCTGGATCGTCGATGCTTCCAAGATGAAGCGTGCGCATCCTGATGCCCTCTTCATGCATTGCCTCCCCGCGCATCGCGGAGAAGAAGTGGCAGCCGACGTCATCGACGGCCCGCAATCGGTCGTTTGGGACGAGGCGGAAAACCGTTTGCACGTGCAAAAAGCGCTGCTCGAATACCTGCTCTTGGGCAAGCTCACATAGAGTCATCGATTCATCATCGCCATATTCATATTCACATCAAGTACGCAAAGTAGAAATCATGTCGACCATACTTCAATCCGTTCCCGTCAACCAAAAAGTGGGCATCGCCTTTTCCGGCGGACTCGATACCAGCGCAGCGCTGCACTGGATGCGCCAGAAAGGCGCGATCCCCTATGCGTATACCGCGAATCTCGGCCAGCCCGATGAGCCCGACTACGACGCGATTCCGAAAAAGGCAAAGCAATACGGTGCCGAACAAGCGCGCCTGATCGATTGCCGCGAACAACTGGTCGCCGAAGGCATCGCTGCTTTGCAAAGCGGCGCCTTTCATATCTCGACCGCCGGCGTCACCTACTTCAACACCACGCCCTTGGGCCGCGCCGTCACCGGCACCATGCTGGTGGCCGCCATGCAGGAAGACCAGGTCGACATCTGGGGCGACGGCAGCACCTTCAAGGGCAACGACATCGAGCGCTTCTACCGCTACGGTTTGCTGGTGAATCCTTCGCTGCGCATCTACAAGCCCTGGCTGGACGACACCTTCATCCAGGAACTGGGCGGCCGCAAGGAAATGTCGGAATTCCTCATCAAGTCCGGCTTCGACTACAAGATGTCGGTCGAGAAAGCGTATTCGACCGATTCCAACATGCTGGGCGCAACACACGAAGCGAAAGACCTCGAACACCTGAACAGCGGCATGAAAATCGTCGAGCCGATCATGGGTGTCGCCTTCTGGCGCGACGAGGTCGACGTCAAGCGCGAAGAGGTGCGCGTGCGTTTCGAGGAGGGCCGCCCGGTCGCATTGAATGGCATCACTTTCGCGAATGCGGTCGACCTGATGATGGAAGCCAATCGCATCGGCGGACGTCACGGCCTGGGCATGAGCGACCAGATCGAAAACCGGATCATCGAAGCCAAGAGCCGCGGCATTTACGAAGCACCCGGCTTGGCGCTGTTGTTTATCGCCTACGAGCGCCTAGTCACCGGCATCCACAACGAAGACACCATCGAGCAATACCGCGACAACGGCCGCAAGCTGGGTCGTTTGCTGTATCAAGGCCGCTGGTTCGATCCGCAAGCGATCATGCTGCGCGAAGCGGCGCAGCGCTGGATCGCGCGCGCGATCACCGGCGAAGTCACGCTGGAACTGCGGCGCGGCAACGATTACTCGATCCTGAATACAGAATCGCCCAACCTGACCTACCATCCGGATCGCCTTACGATGGAAAAAGGCGAAGGCGCTTTCACGCCGCAAGACCGCATCGGACAATTGACGATGCGCAACCTGGATATCACCGACACACGCGACAAGCTCGGCATCTACGGCAAAGCAGGCTTGCTGAATGCCAACCCCTCAGTTGCATTGCCGCGCATCGATAAAAAGTAATCCAAACCTTTTCAAATTCACATACTCAAATACAAATCATGAGCACCCAATTCGACCACGTTTCCGTCATTAAAAAATCCAACATTTATTTCGATGGCAAATGCGTTTCGCACACGGTCGTCTTCCCGGACGGCGCGAAAAAAACCATCGGCGTGATTTTCCCATCCAAGCTGACCTTCAATACCGGCGCACCGGAAATCATGGAAGTCAACGGCGGCAAATGCCGCGTGCTGTTGGCAGCCGGCGGCGACTGGAAGACGTATGAAGCCGGCCAGCGCTTCGAAGTGCCGGGCAATTCCAGCTTCGATATCGAAACGCTGGAGACGCTCGATTACGTTTGCCACTTCGGTTGATTGAGGCAACTAAGCGGGCGACTAAAAATAATCGTAGCCTTTGACCGGCACGGTGTCGCGGCCGAGCCGGTCCAATTCGATGGGATCGACCTGATGATCCCAAAAAATATCCCAGCCGATGCGCTGGCTTTTCGCCGCCTCCGGATGCTCCTCCAGGAATTTATCCATAAATTGGGTGAACTCCGAAACGTAGCCGGCATGCCCAGGTTTATACGCCGGCTGCTTGTCTTGCGAATGTCGATGCGCCATAGTGCCCTCCTTGGCTATTCAATGTAATTAAGACGCCAGAATACCGCCTTGGTTTCCACGAATATGTTGGGCGTTTTCGAACTAGGTATAGCCCGGACGATCTAAGTAATTTGACGATACAAATCGTCGCCAACGATCGCGGAGGTGAACATCATGTCCGATCGTTCCGTCGTCGATGCGCTGCGCAAAGAAGCGCAAGCACTCGGTCCTCATGAACACTTTACTTCCTTGCTTCAACTGATCGGCGATGCTCCTATCGTTCTTCTGGGTGAAGCGACACATGGCACGCGCGAGTTTTACACCCTGCGTGCCGAAATCACGCGCCGTTTAATTTTAGAGAAGGGCTTCGAGGCCGTCGCGGTGGAAGCCGATTGGCCCGACGCATTGCGCGTGAGCCGCTACGTGCAGCATGCGAGCGCCGACAATACGGCCGATCACGCTTTGGGCGGCTTTCAACGCTTTCCGCAATGGATGTGGCGCAATACGGAAGTTGTCGCGCTGATCGATTGGCTGCGTCGCCACAACCACGGCATACACCGGCCCGAGTGGCGAGTGGGATTTTTCGGTTTGGATCTTTACAGCTTGCGCAAGTCCATGGATGCGGTGATCCGCTATCTCGATAAAGTCGATCCAAAAGCCGCGCAAATTGCCCGCAAGCGTTACGGCTGCTTCGGTCATCTTGCGGAAAATCCCCAGCGCTATGGTTACGCCGCGACATTCGGCATGAATCAAGATTGTGAAGACGAAGTGGTGGAACAACTGGTCTATCTCATGTCGGAACGCGCGAAATATCTTGAATGGGATGTGGAAACCGCATCGGATGAATTGTTTTACGCTCAGCAGAATGCGCGGGTCGCGAAAAACGCCGAGCAATATTACCGCTCCATGTTCAAAGGGCGCGACGAGTCGTGGAACGTGCGCGACATCCACATGGCGGAAACGCTGGAAGCCTTGCGCCAGCATTTGATGCGTCACAAGGGAAGCCATGCCAAGATCGTCATCTGGGCACATAACTCGCACATCGGCGATGCACGCGCCACCGAAATGGGCGCACACGGCCAATTGAATCTCGGCCAATTGATGCGCGAACGCTACGGCGCCGACGAGACCCGCCTTGTGGGTTTCACGACCCATGCCGGAACCGTATCCGCCGCCTCGGATTGGGACAGCCCGGTCGAACTGAAACAGGTGCGCCCGTCGCGGCCCGATAGCTTTGAGCATCTCTTCCATGAGATGAACTTAAACAGATTCTTGCTGCCGGTCCGGGGCAAAGAACGTGTACAGGGCTACTTGTGCGAAAGCCGGCTGGAGCGCGCCATCGGAGTGATTTACCTGCCGGAGAGCGAACGCGTCAGCCATTACTTCCATGCCGACATGTCACGCCAATTCGACGCCGTGATTCACGTCGACCGAACGGCTGCGGTTCAGCCGCTCGATCATTCGATCCACTGGTCGCATGAAGAAATGCCGGAGACTTATCCCTCAGGTATCTAAAACGACGTTACTTTAGCTTCCACGCATAGCTGCCGGAAACGCCGACATCGGCAGGAATCGCTCCGAGCCCAACGCCGCCGCTAATGCCGAAACCTTGAAATTTTTTGAAGGAGTCGTCAAAGGCCACATCAAGGCCTGCGCCGACGATCTTGCTTGGCGGTCCGCCTGAAACGCCGATGCCCCATCCCCAACCGGAAAAGTCGCCCAGGTCAACCTTGGGGAAAAACTGCATGCCGACGCTGCCGCCGCCGGAAATATTGGTCACGATCTGCGGCCCCACTGAAATGAAGACGCCGGTATTGCCCTTATAGTTAGTGACGATCGAAAGCGCGGTTTGCAAACCGCCTCCGGCAGCGATGGAACCGTTGAGGTTATACGCCATATAGAATTCCTTGGAGGCGGCATGTGCTTCGCGAATGAAAAATCCGCCCAAGCCGGCGCTCTTCGTGCCGGACAAATTCGGCTGCAAGCCGAGAGCCAGCAGCTTGGATTCCAAGTCTTTAGCCGAGGAATTGCATAGCGTATCCGAGCTAAACAGATCACGCATCTTGGAAGCATTGGACTTCATCAGTCCGGCAATGCGCTTCAATTCAGGCACGTGCTGCTCGAGCGGTTTGATTTCGTTGGAGATGGTGGTAAGCAGCGCATTTTGCTTGCCGCTGATTTCAGTGCGCTTGGAAGAGGTGCGGCTATTGAGCTTGCCGGACACGCTGGAAAATTCGGGAAGAATGGTGCCGAGATGCTTACCGTCGCGAACCGCGGAAATCAACCCTTTGCACACCAGGTTTGAAATTTCCTTCAGCACGATCATGCCTTCCTTGACGACATATTCGCCGCCTTCGATGACGGCCTGACCAACCACTTCGCCGTCTTTAATAATCGTCTTGCCGATCACTTTGCCGTTGAAGACTACTTCCTGCCCGACGATCTTGCCGCCATCCACTAAGTACTTGCCGCCGGACTCTGCTTCGGAAGCGACAACCTTGCCGGCCTCCACTGTCTCGGTTGCCACCACCTTACCGCCTTGGACCACCACGTGGCCGACCAATTGGCCGTCCTTCTTCAATTCATAGGTGACCTTGTCGCCATCTTTTTTAACTTGCTTGCCGAGAGCGACACCGGTGTCATGCACACGCTCGCCGACCGCGGGTACCTCTTCCTCGACTTTTTTGGCCGTGTCCTTAACGGCAGAAGCCGCATCCTTGGCACCCGATTCAACGGCGTGGCTAACGGTGCTGGTGGTTTTTGTAGCGGTTTTTTTGATCTTCTTCCAAATGCTCGCCTCGGCGGCCGACGGCAAAGCCAAGCCGGCTGCCAACATTAGTGCGATCCCAACATGCATCGCCGTTACATTGCGCTTCATGTGCTCCTCCCTTTTGTATTTGATCATTGTTGAACTGCGAAGGCATCATAGCATTGTACAAACGGCGTTCTCGCTCAACGCGTCATCGGATATTATTTAGCACTATGCGACGTCTATAAAGTCAAAGGAGGCCATGTGAAGTTGGCAAAAATTCTCTTGTGTTGGATGGTGATGACGCCGCTGCTATGTATAGCGGCGGACAACAGCGGCAACACGGTCATTTCGATTGTTCACGTCAACGACGTCTATCAAGTGCCTACCGTGAACGGCGAGCGGGTCGGACTGGCAAGACTGGCAAGCGCGCGCAAGCTGGCATCCGACACAGGCAATCGCGCGCTGTTGACTTTCGGCGGCGATGCCATTTCGCCCAGCGTCATTTCTTCCGAATTCAAGGGCAAGCAAATGATCGCGATGCTCAATGCTTTGCAATTCGATGCGGCCGTGCTCGGCAATCACGAGTTCGATTACGGCCCCGATGTTTTGCAGGAGCGGATCGCCGAGTCATCGTTTCCCTGGCTGGCCGCCAACATCGTCAAGAAGGGAAGCAAGAAGCCCTTTGCCGGCACCACGCCTTATGTCGTCAAGGCCGTCGACGGCATCCGCGTCGCTTTCATCGGCGTCATTACTGCGGCTACACCTAATGTATCGCGTCCGGGCAAAGAGTGGGAATTCCGCAATGCCGTGAGTACCGCGTGCGGATTGGCCAGACGTCTGCGGCGCGAGAAAAAAGCGGAAGTCGTGGTGGCGCTCACGCATTTGGATATGGAAGATGACCGCAAGGTGGCAAGAGCCTGCCGCGTGGATTTGATCCTCGGCGGCCATGACCATTTCCTGGTATCGGAGGTCGTTGCCGGCAAGCCGCTGTTCAAGGCGGGCTCCGACGCCAAAGATGCCGTGATAGCACAGCTGCACGTGAACAAAGCGAGCAAGCGCATCGACCGCATCGAATGGAAGCTGGTGCCGCTCAATGCCAATCTGGACCAAGACGCGAATATCGTCGCCATTCTCAATCAATATGAAACCACGTTGCGGCAAGCGCTTTCTGCCCCCATTGGCGAAACCACCGTCGCACTGGACGCCAGGACCGATACCGTACGCATGCGCGAAACGGCCGCAGGCTATTTGATTGCCGATGCATTCCGCGATGCGATGCAAGCCGATATCGGCTTGGCCAACGGCGGCGCACTGCGCAGCAATACCGTGATTCCTGTCGGGACGCTGACCAAGATGCATGTGAAAGCATTACTGCCGTTCGAAAACCATATCTATAAGCTGGAAGTGACCGGCGCGCAATTAATCGAACTGTTTGAAGGCATCGGCGACAAGCTGGGTATCTCGGCAACCGGCAGATTTCCGCACGTCTCCGGCATGAAACTGATCATTGCCCCCGAAAAACCGAAAGGCAGCCGCGTTGTCCAAGCCTTGATCGGAGAAAAGCCGATCGACCCGCAAGGCCGGTACACGCTGGCGGTCAGCGAATATCTTGCCGACGGCAACGACGGCTTCGATCCCTTGAAGAAAGCCAAGCGCCTGCTTGCCGATGACTCGTCGCCCATCGAAACTGAAGTGGTAATGAATTACATCAGCAAGAAAAAGACGGTGCAGTACGGGGATGAAGCGCGAGTGGTATTGAAGTGAGTTCTAATGCGCTTATACTTCCGTCTATTCATCTCACGCAAATGCGACACAAGGAAATAGCACTATGACGATTACGGGTTTAGTCTTGCAAGGCGGCGGCGCGCTGGGCGCGTTCGAATTGGGCGCGATTGAATGCATGCTCGATGGCGGCATTCTCCCCGATGTCGTCTCAGGCGTTTCGATCGGCGCGATCAATGCGTCGGTTTTGTGCGGACATCGCAACGGCGATCCGAAAAAAAGCTTGCAACACCTATGGCAAGATCTCACTACGATCAGCCTGCCCTTTCAGCCTGATGCCGTCAATCGCAACATGTCCTTGTTCGGCTGCCCCGGCATGTACACGGTGCGCAGAGACATTTGGAATTTCATGAATTGGACCAATCTCTACGACACCACGCCGCTGAAAGCTACGCTGGAAAAGCATATCGATTTTTCCAAGCTGACCCCGCAGGCACGCAAGGAAGGGCTCGCACCACGGCTGATACTAACGGCCACCAATGTCTTCACCGGCAAACTGGAAGAATTCGACAGCGATGAAATGACGATCTTGCCGGAACATGTGCGCGCCAGCGGCAGTTTGCCGCCGAGCTTTCCCGCGACCAAAGCGCCGGCGCCGCCTCATACCGGCGGCGCAGAACACCTTTACTGGGACGGCGGCTTGTTCGACAACACGCCGCTGTCGCGCGTCATCGACGCCTTGGAGGAAAGTCCCGATCCGGATAAGCGCTTGTATATCGTGTCGCTGTTTCCCAGCGCAGCCGTCTCCGAGCCGGAAAATATGCAAGACGTGCTGTCGCGCATGATGACGCTTGCCTTCAGCCACAAAATGGCGACCGACGTAAAACGCGCCAAGAAAACCACGGAAATGATTAAGCTCGCCATGGCGCTCGATAAGCTGATCGATGCGCGCCCCAACGATGCCGAGCTGCAGATGCTGAAAACATCCCCTGGCTATAAAGTGCTGAAGCAATTCGGCGCGCCGATCAAGATCGTCGAGATCGTCAATCCCAGCGCCAGCGGCGGCGCCGATTTTTCGGCGGCGGGGATCGAGCGCCGGCGTGAGTCGGGATATCAACTCACTGCGGAAAAATTGGAGGAGCTTGAAGCAGCTTAAGTTTGCGGCAGCTTGAGTTCATCCAACTGCACTTTGATATTCAAGGTCTCCTTCTTACGTAACATTTGCACCGCCACCGTGGTGCCGGGCTTCGTGCTGCCGACCAGGCGTGCCAGGTCGGCCGGATTTTCCACCGTCTTGCCGTCGAACGCTTGGATGACGTCGCCCGGTTGAATGCCTGCCTTGTCCGCAGGCCCACCCTTTTGTACGCCGGCCACCAGTACGCCGCGCGCTTCTTTGAGTCCAAGCGAACTCGCCAGGTCGATCGTCAGCTCCTGCGACTGAATGCCGATGCGTCCGCGCGTGACCTTACCCGACTCGCGCAGCTGCTTGGAAATATCCAAGGCGATATCGATGGGAATGGCAAACGAGATGCCCATGTAGCCGCCGGTTTGGCTATAGATTTGCGAATTGATCCCAACCACTTCGCCGCGCGTATTAAATAGCGGCCCGCCCGAATTGCCGGGATTGACGGCGACATCGGTTTGGATGAAAGGCACGTAGCTTCCGCTGGGCAGCAAACGTCCTTTCGCGCTCACTACGCCGACCGTGATGCTGTTCTCGAATCCGAACGGCGCGCCGATTGCGGCGACCCACTCGCCTGCTTCCAATGCATTGGGATTACCGAGGGTAACCATCGGCAAATCTTTCGCATCGATCTTGATCAACCCCACGTCGGTGTAGGGATCGATGCCGATCACCTTCGCTTTGTATTCGCGCTTGTTGGTAAGCTTGACGGTGACTTCGCTGGCGTCGGCAACGACATGGGCATTGGTAAGGACGTAACCGTCCGCGGTGATGATGAAACCGGAGCCAAGACCTGCGACCGGTGCCTCATCGAATTCCGGCTCGACGCCGAAGCGCCGGAAAAATTCAAACAAGGGATCGCCTTGCCGCAATCGCGACGTGCCGGCCGGTACGGTAATCGTACTAATATTGACGATGGCCGGGCCTTGCTGCTTGACGAGATTCACGAAATTGGGCAAGGCTACCGCTTGCGGTGCCATTTGTTGGATGGCTGTGGTCGTTGTTATGGCCGGCAAGGGAGCCGACGCTTCATTGCTCGATGGCGAACACGCTGTCATCAGGACTAAAACGCCTGTCAATGCCGAATAGCGATATGAGCGGCCTAAATTTTGCATGATTCCTCCACGACTCTGCGTAGAGAAATAATGTCTTTAGCGGAGAGGCCGAACATTCATCTTAATCAAAGCAATGATCTTATTTTGAAGAGCGGACTAAAATAAGCCATGTGTGCAAATTACCTTCCTCCCCGCTCCGAGCGCTTGCGGAAATATTTCGATGTGGATGTGCCGGATAAGACATTCAAGCCGGAAATTTTTCCCGGCTACTTTGCTCCTATTATCCGTTTATCGGATGACGGCTCGGATCAAGTCGAATGCGTTCCAGCATGCTTCGGCATGGTGCCTCCTTGGGCCGATTTGAAATTGGCGCGGCAAACCTATAATGCGCGCACGGAAACGGTGGCGGCCAAACCCTCTTATCGCCATGCCTTCCGCAAGCGTCAGTTTTGCATTATCCCCACCGACGCTATCTTTGAGCCTAACTATGCAAGTGGGAAAGCCGTTCGGTGGAAGATTTCCGACGCGGAAGAACGACCAATGGGCGTGGCCGGCATTTGGGAATGGCGTCCGAACGGCGGTATGAACGACCGCCCTTTGATATCGTTTTCGATGCTGACCATCAACGCGAATGAACATCTCTTGATGCGGCGTTTTCACAAACCGGAAGATGAAAAACGCATGGTCGTCATTTTGGCTCCCGAGCAATATGAGACCTGGCTTCATGCCAATCCAGAAAATGCACCGGATTTTTTTCAAGCCTATCCGGCAGAACAATTAATTGCCGAAGCAGCACCGCGCTCCGTAACTCGCCAACCCGATCTGCTAAGCGATGAACTCGCCGAAGAGTGATTGCTCTAACCTCTGGCTCATGCGCGTGAGAGGTGACAGCAATGAGAACGAATCATCCTAATCGAATCAGGAAACAACTTTCCAATTTCGACGGCATTCTGCAAAAGAAATCCGGCGATCAGCATATTGAGCCACAGGAAGAGTCGGCTGAAACGCCGCGGCGAGCGCATCGTGTGAATCGCGAGGACATGCAAAAGATGTCTCTGCCTGAGAGGGGCGAGTCCGAAACGTAAGGACTGCTGCATGCCGTTACCACGTTAAGAATCGTTACGGACTGGCCGAATTGCCAGTTCAATAATCAACTTTTACATCCTATTATCAGGTGGCGAACTCCCTATTCGCACCTGCGTAGATGCATGTTGTTTTCGTGCGGCGCAGCAAAAATAAGAGCGCAAAGCCGCCCTAAAACATAAAATGGAGACACAACATGCTTACTACCTTTACGGCCGGTTTCGGCCGGCTTGCCACTCGCGGTAAAGTTTTAAAAAGTCTATTCAGTTTTTTCGTTGTACTGACTGCGCTGGTAGCAAACCAGGCGTACGCAGGCTTCACCTACCATATCGTGCAGTCAGCCTCGTCTGCATCCGGTTCGAAGGAGCGTTACTTCAGCTACTACGTACCTTCGACATATGTCGCCGGCACCGCCGCGCCGCTGTGGGTCGTTTTACATGGCTGCCGCCAAAATGACCGTGCCATGACCGATCTGATCGGCATGGAAACTTATGCCGAATCCAGCCGCGCGATCATCCTGTATCCGTTTCAGAATAATGATGCAAGCTCGAACGATAACGATGGCCGCAACCCGAATTGCTGGGGTTACTGGCTGGCCGCCAACATCCGCCGCGACCAAGGCGAGCCGGGTGACATCAAACGCATGATCGATTATATGAAGAACCGCTTCACGGTCGACAATAATCGCGTGCACGTCACCGGCATTTCTTCCGGCGGCGCCATGAGCACCATCATGCAAGTCACCTACCCGGACGTTATCGCCTCTTCGGTCATGGTCGAAGGCATCGGCTACAGTGAAACGGCTGCGACTTACACTGGCACAACCGATTGCAATACGGTGATCACTTACGGTCTGGGCACGACGCTGGCCGACTCCACCGTGATCAGCAATATGCGTACCGAAATGAAGAAGAGCATCCTGCGCCAGCCACCAGTGATGGTTGTTCATAACAAGAAGGATTGCACGGTGCCGATCAAAGTCGGCCAAGCCTTGATCAATACGTTCGCGAATCTGATGGGCGCGGAAGGCAAAGCCATCAGTATGACGCCGACCTCGACCACGACCGGATCGCCCGACGGTTTGTCCTATACCTGGAGCAAATACGGCAATAACGGTTTCGGCCAAAGCGCTCTGGAAACCGTGCTCATCGATGCCTCCGAGTCGCAAGTGGCAGCGGCAGGCGTGACCACGCTTACCTCCGATCCTTACGACGCATCCGGCTCGTCGAATACCGTGGTCAAGGAAGACGTCAAACGCGGCCACTGGTGGCCGGGCGCCAAGACGCGCGGCCCGTGGATCATCAACAAAGGGTTCAATGCAGCCCAGGCCGCAGCGAATTTCTTCAATGCTCACCCGATGACTGGCGGTGGCGGTTCGACCACTACCACGACGGCAGCAGGCACTACGACCACGACCGCCGCAGCAACGACTACGACGACGACAGCAACGACCACCACCACGACTGCCGGCACTTGCTACAAGTCGAGCAACTACTACCACGTGTATTACGGTCGCGCTCATGCCAGCGGCAGCTATGCCCTGGCAAACGGCTCGAATCAGAACATGGGCTATAACAACACATTCGTCACGACCAAGCTGCGCAAGACCGGCACGAATTACTACGTGATCGATAGTACCTGCCCCTGATCGATTCTCTGGCTTCGGCCGAGTATTCGAGCTGAAGTTAAGCCTGATTCGGTATTTGCCGAATCAGGCTTTTTTCATTTGCGCGATCACTCTCGTTGACTTAGAACTGCCCCATCTCGCTTATCTAATATCAATAAATCGGCGCAGAGTGTCGGTCCACTAAGCAAAGTCGCGACTGCTGGTAACAAGTTTTCCTAGCCACGCCGACAAATCCACCACCCGCTTCGCCACCAAATGCCGCACCTGGTTTTCACATTGCCAGATACCGTATACGCCTAATAGCGAAGCCCCTAGCAATGCTCTGCGCTGTATATCCACCAGCTTGGGCCAGATAACGACGCTGACGGTACCGGTCTCGTCTTCCAGCGACATGAACATCACGCCTTTCGCGGTGCCCGGCCGCTGGCGCAAGGTGACGATGCCGCAGCCGCGCGCGAATTGACCGTTGGCGAAAGAGTTCAGCATCTCGGCAGGCATGAAGCGTTTTTTGGTCAGCAAGGGGCGCAACAAGGCCACAGGGTGCCGTCTTAATGTCAAACCGAGAGTTTGGTAATCCGCCGTGATGGTTTGCGCTTCCGAAGGTGCAGCAAACTGTACTTCTTCCTCCGCAATTGCCGCGGCTTTCAACATTCCTCGCTCTGGTTCGCCGGCCAATGCATGCCACAACGCTTGGCGCCTGTTTCCTGCCAACGCGCGCAAAGCATCGGCCGCGGCCAATACTTGCAAATCGCGGCGCGTCAATTCCGCACGCAGCGCCAGATCTCTGAGATTGGCAAACGGTTTTACGGCACGCGACTCTTCGATACGCAATGCCGCTTCTTGCGACATCCCGCGCACGATATTAAAGCCGAGCCTGATCGCCGGTTGCTCGCCTGATGCAGACTCCAGCGTCGCTTCCCAATGGCTAATGCCTACATCAACCACGCGCACTTCGACCTTGTGGCGCCTTGCGTCCTGCACCAATTGCGATGGCGTGTAAAAACCCATCGGCTGACTATTCAGTAGCGCAGCTAAAAATGCCGCCGGTTCACGGCACTTCAACCAAGCACTGGCATAGGCCAGCAATGCGAAGCTGGCGGCGTGGCTTTCAGGAAAACCGTATTCGGCGAAGCCTTCAATTTGTTGAAATATAGCGTCGGCAAACTTTTCGTCATAACCGCGTTCCGTCATGCCTTTAACGAGCTTGTCCCGAAATTTTCCGATGTCGCCTTTTTTTCTCCATGCTGCCATCGAACGCCGTAAATGATCCGCTTCGCCCGGGGAAAAGCCGCCGGCCAATACGGCAATCTGCATCACCTGCTCTTGAAAGATCGGCACACCCAGCGTACGCGCCAAAGCTTGTTCTACTTCCTTGCCCGGATAGACAATCGGCTCCAGTCCTTGCTTGCGGCGCAAATACGGATGCACCATGCCGCCCTGAATCGGCCCCGGCCGCACGATCGCCACTTCGATCACCAAATCGTAAAATTCTCGCGGCCTCAAGCGCGGCAGCATGCTCATCTGCGCACGGCTTTCGATTTGGAATACGCCTATGGTGTCGGCTTCACAGATCATGTCGTAAGTGGCTGCATCTTCCGCAGGAATATCCTGCATCTCGAAAGGCTCGCCTCTTCTTGCGCCGACAAACTCCAGCGCACGTCGAATCACCGAGAGCATGCCGAGCGCAAGCACATCGACTTTCAGCAATCCCAGCGCATCGAGATCGTCCTTATCCCATTGCACTACGCTGCGCTTTTCCATGGCAGCATTTTCGATCGGCACCAGCCGGGACAATTTGCCGCGAGATATCACGAACCCGCCGGGGTGCTGCGACAAGTGGCGAGGAAAACCCATTAACTCATAAGCAATGACTCGCCACTGCTGCGCAATGATCGATTCCGGATCCAACCCGCATTGACGAAAATGTTCAGTCAGCTGGGTTTTGCCATCCCACCAGCGATGAAATTTTGCCACCTGGTCGATAATGCCAGGGTCCACGCCCAGCGCTTTGCCGACATCGCGCAGCACGCTTCTTGGACGGTAACTGATCACCACCGCCGTCAATGCCGCGCGCAGCCTCCCATACTTTTGATAAATGTACTGAATGACTTCTTCGCGCCGCTGATGTTCGAAATCGACATCGATATCGGGCGGTTCGTTGCGCTCTTTCGAGATGAAGCGCTCGAATAAAGCATTGCCGCGTGCCGGATCGACCTCGGTGATCCCTAAGCAATAACACACGGCGGAATTCGCCGCCGAGCCGCGTCCCTGGCACAGAATTTTTTCACGGCGCGCGAATCGAACGATGTCATACACCGTTAGAAAATAAGCTTCATAGCGCATCTCGACGAGAAGTCCCAGCTCATGCTCGATTTGTTCCTGCACTTGCGCAGGAATACCGGATGAATAACGCCGATGCGCGCCGATGTAAGTCTCTTGGCGTAAATAAGCAGCCGGCGTCTGACCTGCCGGCACCAGCTCTTCCGGATATTCGTAACGCAATTCATCCAGAGAAAAAGTACATTGCCGTGCAATCTGCACGGTTTGCGCTAATGCTTCGGCAGGATAAAGATTGGCCAGCCGCAGCCGCGAACGCAAATGCTGCTCGGCGTTGGAAGCCAACGCATAACCGCAGGTGTTCACCGGTTTTCCGAAGCGAATCGCCGTCAATACGTCTTGCAAAAGTTTGCGGGAGCGGACATGCATGCAGACATCGCCGGTTGCCGCCATGGGCAATCCGTATTCTTCGCATACCGATGCAACGACGTTTTTATGTCGCTCGTCCAGCGCGCGGTGCAATAAGGTGAGCGCGACAAAAGCACGCGCGGGAAATGTCGCCCGCAGCCATGCCGCTTGCGTCCGCAGTTCTTCTTCACTCACGCCGTACGCGGGCGTCAAAATCGCCAGGCAGTCCGGCATGCCTTGCAAGTGGACGTATCCCTCCTTCGGCATATCCAAGTCGCACGGCGCTAAGCGATAGTCCCCTTTCTCCACTTCCGCGCGCGTGCGTGCCAAGGTAATCAACTCGCATAAATTGCCGTAGCCTTCGCGGTTCTGCGCCAGTAAGATCAGCGAACATGCCGGACTGCCGTCTTCGTTCGTCAATTGAAACCAACTGCCGACAATTAAATGCAGGCCCAGATTTTTTGCTTCGACATGCGCGCGCACTACTCCGGCCACTGAGCATTCATCCGTCATGGCAAGCGCCGCATACCCCAGCTTGGCTGCGCGCTCCACCAACTCTTCCGGATGCGATGCGCCGCGTAGAAAACTGAAGTTGGAAGCGCATTGCAGTTCGGCGTAATCCGGCAATGCCGATGAAGAAAACGATTCAAGCATATCGCCTCATGCAAACATGCCATGCAAAAACCAATGTACTTCCTCTTTCAAACGCTCGCGGTAAATCCAATAGCAAGCGCCATCCTTGTCTTGCGCGACGAAATAATCACGCGCCGCAAACCCGCTATCCCACCAGCCGCATTCAATGCGCTCCGGGCCGCGCACTAATGTCAAAGGCGAGCCGTAAAACGGTCGATGATCACGCACGAGTAAAGCGATCGGCTTTTCCAGCAGCCAGAACGGACGCTCGGCCGGCAGCGGATTAAAAGCGACCGACCGGCAATCTGCAGCCGGCATCCAGGCATTGCACACTTCCGGTCGGTAATCCGCCACCGGCATCGGCGCCAGCACGCATGCATTGCCTAAGCGTGCCGTCAGCAATTCCAGCAAGCGATGAAAATCTTCTCTTGTTCGGCCGGGCTCAGGAAACAAAGAATCCGTCGGCGGCATCATGGAGCAAACTTGCTCGGCTTTCAGGCGCAAAGCGATGATTGCTGCCGGCAAGGTGAGGCGTGCGAGTCTTTCTTTCAAAAGCCGCGTCAAATGTTCTTCATGCCAGGCCGCTTCAGCCAAAGCGATTTCGATGAGCGTGGGATCAATGGCGGTGCGGCCGCGTTCGTGTTCGAGTAAAAGAATGAAGCGCGATACCGCGAACTGCCGCGCCACAAGCCAGCCGATCATCTGCACGATCAAGCGGCGCGCGGCAAACAAAACCGCTTCCGCATACTCGATGCGCTCAGGCAGCTCCAGGTATGCGGAAAATGTCGGCGGCGGCTGTAGCCACTCGAATAATTCCGGCGCAAGAGCATAGGCGCGATCGAGCGCTTCCAGCACGGCTTTGCCGCCGCGCCTCTGCAATCCCGCGCGCGGCAATTTGCGCACGTCAGCCAGCGTAGTGCAGCCTATGCCTTCCAGCCAATCGGCATAGGGATGGGTTTCGCGCAGCAAGGTAAAAGGCAAAGCGTCGAGCAGGCGCACCATGCCTTCCATACGCATGGTGCGGCGACGCTTTTCTGATTTTACGCACACTGCTCTGCAGGCAAGCAAGTGCGCACCTTGCGCGGTCGGTGCCATGCCGATCCGCACGGCGAATCCCAATGCATTTACCGTTGCGCACACGCGCCGGCACAACGCACGCGGCCCCTGAAAGAAACGCAAGCTCGCTCTCACTTCCAGCAATACGCCGGCCTCGTCGGCCAACGCAACTTCGGGTGTGTATTGCAAAAGAGCGAGCGCCACATCGTTCAACGCAGCCGCCTCTTTTGCTTCATCGCGCTCATGCAATTGCGTACCCGGCGCAATCGCGATGACGCCATTGCGGCGCATACCGATTTGCACGCCGCTTGCCGCTGCTTCTTGCGTCATCGCCAGTACGCGATCCCGCTCCAGCACCGCATATCTGCCCGGCTTAGACCAGCGCGGACGCAATGCCTCCAATGACAGAAACGGTAGATGTACGGCGATCCACAGACGCATGATTGATTTTCGATATATTGGAAGGTGCCGCGACGGCATCGTCGAACGACACGGTGAGGATGTCATCGCAATGCGCTCCTCGTCGCTTCACTATCTCGATGTGCAATCCGCGCAAAGCGGGTTTGAGTGCCAGCCGCAAGGGCGCCGGCGAAGCTTCATGCATGGCAGCCAGCGGCCGCACCATCCAAAACGCGGTATCGGCGTTTTGCGCCGCCAAATGTAAGCGCCGCAAAGATTCGGAACGCACCTGGTTTTGCCACAACAAGAGCGCCCCGCAACTGCCGTTACGCAGAATTTGTTCCGCCGCCCATAAAGCATCGGCCGTGCGCGCCGTCTTTATCCATAACAAGCGCTCGGCCTGCATGCCCCAAGAAAGCCATGCCGCGGCTTGCGGCAAATGCGGCGGCTGAACGAGCGCCACACGACGCTCTTTGGTAATTTCTTTTAAGGCTGGACGCAATAATCGTATTTCGCCAATGCCCCCTTGCTGCAATAGCAGTTCGATCAACGCCGAACGCGGCCAACCGCCATCGGGCAATTCTTGATCGAGCCTTGGATAGCCGCTACGTGCGACAGCGGCATGATGCTTGCTCATCTGATCGGCGCGCCAGATAAAACGATTCAGCGATGAATGCGAATCCAAGGACGAAGCGAGAGCGGCTGCGACTCCACCGGCGGACGCAGACATGATGACCTCCTGAACTGTTCTTTTGTCGCGGTAGAGATACGCATTACTGCATACCCCCCGCACAGATCCCGGCGTGCGCCATTCGCGCACCGGGCTCTTGCCTTGAGTATTTGGCGGCAAATCGCACCACCGGCCAAGGATGCAAGACCTTTGCCTTGGGAAGCCATTTGTCCGCCAGGCGCGTCACCTTCGCCCATGTCGTGTCATCTTCCTGGCTGCGCCGCCGTAGCGCCCGCCGCCAGAGATCGACCACATGCGCCCGGAACGCGCCCAGCGCTGGACTGTTAGTCGGCACAGCATGGTAGTTGAAGTACCCTTGCACTACCTGCCGCAGCCACTTCCCTTGCTCGGGAATCGACTGGTGCCATCTGCGCCGCAATTCTTCCTTGATCGCCTTTAATGTGGCCCGCATCCGGTCGCGCCGGGTCTTGCGCCTGAGCATGAACTTGCCGTCTCGGGCGCGGCCACTGATATGCGTGAATCCAAGGAAGTTGAACGTTTCCGGTTTCCCGAGTCCCCGCTTGGCCCGGTTTTCTGCCGCAAAGCGGCCAAACTCGATCAAGCGGGTCTTTTCCGGGTGTACCGTCAGCGCAAACTTCTCCAGCCGCATTTGCATGGCACGCTTGAACCGCTTGGCGTCGTCTTGCTTGTCAAAGCCAATGACGATGTCGTCGGCATAGCGGATGATCACGACGTTGCCACGGGCATGGCGTTTGCGCCATTGGTTTGCCCATAGGTCGAAGACATAGTGGAGGTAGATGTTTGCCAGCAGCGGCGAGATCACGGCCCCTTGGGGCGTGCCTTGCTCTGTCGGTTCGATCTCTCCGTCTTCCATCGTGCCTGCCGCCAACCATTTGCGGATCAGCCGTATCACGCGAGGATCGCCGATCCGATGTTCGACGAATTGGATCAGCCAGTCGTGGCTGACCGTGTCGAAGAACCGGCTGATGTCGGCGTCCAGTATCCAGTTCACATTGGTGCGCGCAATTGCCGTCGCCAACGCGTCCAGCGCATCATGCTGGGAGCGTTTCGGACGGAATCCATACGAGAAGCCGAGGAAATCGTTCTCATACACGGCGTTCAGGATTTCCACCAGTGCGCGCTGAATGATCTTGTCTTCCAGCGCGGCGATGCCTAGGGGACGCAGCTTGCCATCCGCTTTCGGTATGTACCGTCTGCGGGAGGGGAGCGCCCGATAGGCTTGCCGGTGCAGCCTTTCATGCAGTTGCACGAGATTGGTCTCCAAGTCTTGTTCGTATTGTTGCCACGTCACGCCATCGATGCCGGGGGCGGCTTTCTTCTTTAGCCAGTAGAACGCCGTTTCCAGCAATTCGATATCGATTAAGTGGAACAGCGCGGTGAACCGTTCCTGCTTTCTTTGCCTTGCGGCTTGCCGCACACGCTCCAGCCGCTGGGACATGCTTTCCCGACTCTGTGTCCGGCACATGCGCTGCTGGTGCGTGTTTCTCTTGGCCCCTCCCCTTGGCTCCACCGGCTCCGCTTCCGGTTGCCCGGATTTGTTCGCCAGCTTCGTCGCTACTATGGGAAAGTCCGACTTCTCCTGTTCGTGCATCATCGGCTTGGGCTCCTCGCCTTCCCGATGCGGGCCGCATGGCGGTGCTGCTGCCAGCGGTCAAACAGGAGATCTCCCGGTTCCCGCGTGAAGGTCGTACTGACATGCCAGGGTCTCAGACCGCGCCGAGTCCGCGCCGGCGCTTGCGATAGCGCGCCGTGCGGTTTCGCCTTCCACATACAGTACTGCGTCAGCACTCGGATCTCTAATAACATTTCATGGCTCAATGGCTGGCCTATCAGCACCCCTGTCAACGCTTCGCGTCAAGCCTCGCGGCTTGCCACGCATGACTCGGGGACAATGTGACTCGCTAGGTCTTGCATCGTCGGGGACTTTCACCCCTTCACCTTCACCGGTCTCCCGGCGCACACTGTTTATTTATACAGTATTGATGAAGAAGCTATGAAACCGCTCAAAGGCCGGGGTGCAGTCACTAACTTGCAAGGGCGCCACGAGCGCCATTTGCGGGAAGCATTCGACGATGGCTGGCGCCATGAAGATGAACAAGGCATGCCTGTGCCGGCACGCAAAACGGAAGTCATCGAAGAGCAAGCCAAGTCCATCCTCACCCGCAATCAATCGCCCGATATCCCCTTTAATGTCTCGCTCAATCCCTATCGGGGCTGCGAGCATGGCTGCATTTATTGCTTCGCGCGTCCCACTCATAGCTACCTTGGCCTTTCGCCCGGCTTGGATTTCGAGAGCAAAATTTTCGCGAAGGTCAATGCTCCAGAACTACTGCGGCGTGAACTCGCCAAACCGTCATACCGGCCGGAGCCGATCGCACTCGGCGTCAATACCGATGCCTATCAACCCTGCGAACGTGAACTCGGCTTAACGCGCCGCGTGCTGCACGTGCTGCATGAATGCGAGCATCCGCTTGCGTTAATCACGAAGTCGGCACTGATAGAGCACGATATAGATTTGCTTGCCGACATGGCGCAAAATCGGCTGGCCATCGCTGCCGTGACCATCACCACGCTCGGCCCGAAAATTGCGCGAACGCTGGAGCCGCGTGCCGCCGCCCCCTTACGGCGCCTACGCACCATACGAACGCTCGCCGATGCCGGTATTCCCGTTGCCGTCAGCGTCGCGCCGGTGATTCCATTCGTCACTGAACCCGATCTGGAGCGCGTGCTGGAAGCGGTAGCGGATGCCGGAGCCGCTACCGCGAGCTACGTGGTGCTGCGCTTGCCATGGGAAGTGAATCCGCTGTTCCAACAGTGGCTGCAGGCGCATTTTCCGGATCGCGCCGAGCGGGTATTGAATCGCTTACGCGATATGCATGACGGGAAAAATTACGAGGCAAGCTTTGGTTCACGCATGCGCGGAGAAGGTGTGTGGGCGGAATTGATACGTCAGCGCTTCGAGAAGGCGGCACGGCGCTTTGGGTTAACTGGGCGCAAAGAGAGTTATGCCGCGCTCGATACATCGCGCTTCAAAAAACCGATGATGGCCCCGTTGGACAAAACGAGTATCTCTCCAACCAAAGGTCAACTCGATTTATTTTAGAGCTCCAAACATTATGTTTGAAGCTCTTAGGATAAATCCGATGCAAACCGCACCGTGCTGCGTCCCGCATTTTTAGCTGCGTACATCGCCGCGTCAGCGGACTTAACCAAGGAATTTGGCTCTTGCCCATCTTCCGGGTAAAGTGCGACGCCGATACTGCCGCCGATTTGTAAGCGATGTCCGACGACCTCGAAAGGCCGCATCAAGGCATGTAGCATTTTTTCCGCAGCCACTTCGGCGGAATGCCGATCATGCGCATGGACAAGCAGCGCGACGAATTCATCGCCGCCGAGACGAGCAACCGTATCCGCCTCGCGCACGCAAGCTTGTAAGCGATTAGCCACTTCTTTTAAAAGCAAATCACCCACGGCATGTCCAAGTTCGTCATTGACCGGTTTGAATTTATCCAGGTCGATGAACAACACGGCCAGCCGCTCTTGCTCACGTTTTGCCATAACGACGGCTTGGTGCAAACGATCTGCGATTAATTTGCGATTGGGTAGCCCCGTGAGCGGATCGTAGAGTGCAAGTTGGGTCGCTTGATGCGCCGCTTGAATGGCACGTGCCCTATCGTCAAGAAAGACCCAGGCTAACAGCGCGAGCAACAAGCTGATACTGATTCCACTGCGCAAGATCAGCGCCGGCCTGCCTTGTTCCAAGCGATTTTCAAAGGTCGGCAGTGCCGTCATCACCGCTGTCCATTGGTGCTGCGCAATTTCGATAGGTTCGATTTTTTTCAGCCAATTCCGTTTGTCGTTCTCATCGGCGTAGGAGCTTGAGTCATACATGAGCGCATCGCGCCGAATTTCGCCGCCATCGTAAATTTCAAGATCGATGTCTTCCGCGTAGCCGTTTTGAATTCGATGCATGAGGTCCTTCCCGCGAAAAGGCGCATATACCCACCCCACCAAATTGGCGCGACGTTCTTCTATGGTTTCCGGTGTTTTTCCACCGCGATACACCGGCAAGTACAGGAGAAAACCGGCTTGCACATCCTTTGAGGTTTCTTGAACCAGTTCCGTCTTACCCGACATCGCAGCCTTTCCCGTATCCCGCGCAAAATCCATAGCGGCACGACGTACGGGATCGGAATACATGTCATATCCGAATGCGCGCAGATTCCGGCCCGAAAACGGCTCCAGATAAACGATGGAAGTATAAAAGTCTCGGGCACCGTCCGGCCAGAGCGTGTATTCGGGAAAACCCTCGCGTTTAACCGAGCGTATATGCGCTACTCTTTTCGCCGACGGCACAAGGACGGAGAATCCCACGCCTTGTATGCCGGGATAATCGCGATGTAAAGCAAGCGCTCGAATGTAGACATGAAAATCCTGGCGGGTAATTTGTGTGGACGCAGCAAATAAGCCCACTCCGCCGCGCAACACTTGCTCGTAAACTTGCATGCGTTGCGCAATCAAGCCGCTTAATTCACGCACGCGAAAGTCAAAGGCAGTAGCGATGGTCCGATCAGCAACGCGCTGGGCGCCCTGCCATGCCTTATACGTCACGAACAAAGACAGCAACAGCAGCACAAGGGGAAAACTATTGCGCGCGGTGAACAAGTTTGCGATTTTCTTTTTCCGTTTAGCTTGCTCCACTGTTCATTTTCCTTATGATTTATTTTGGATTTGAAAAGCAACTTACTTCATCGAAGTCATTTCCATCGATATTTATGATGGGAAAGAATTGTGGCTGCCGTTCAATAAACGATTAGATACAAAACGCATTACAGGCGTTCAAGGCCGCTGCTCTTTCCTGCTTCCAAATTGCGTCGACCGCCCGACATTGTCGTGAAATGAAAAATATTCGGATATGATGGCAGTCAGTAGTCGATCGGCCTGTGCGCAAAACGTCGACATAATGAAAATAGGGAGCCCCATGAAGCGCATTTCAAGCAAGCTATGTTTTTTGTTCTTCGCACTCGCAGAAATCGGCGGCATGAGCATGAGTGCACACGCGGAAATGCCCGGCATTAAATGGTTGACCGAACCAAACAAATTTTCCAAGAACGTCCAGCAAAATGAATACTTCGACTGCAAGCTCGATGTTCTGAAAGATGCCAAGCCGATGGATATCCTGCTGAAGACGCAAGCCCGTTACGAATATCATTTGCGATGCAATGCGAAGAAACCCACGGTACTGCGTGAGCTGCGCATCGGCATGGAAGAAGTGGTGGAGTCAAAAAATACGCATGTCGGCAAGATGGAACGCTCTCGACGAGACCTCGATGCCGTCAAGCCTACAGGTGACGCCGACGTAAAACTCCTTCCAGGCAAACCTTATGAGCAGCGCGGCATGCTGACCGTGCCGCATCACGCGATCAATAAATCGGGTCGCATATTCACGGCTACGGCGCGGGTGAGCTATCCCGAGGAAGCGAAAAAAATCGACGTCACCGCCGATCGTGAACGCAACCCAACGAAGTATTTGTTGAGGCTTGAAGTCAAAAGGTCTTAATTTCAGTGAGCGGGATGCCGTAGTTCGGCCGCTCGTAGGCACACGCGAATCCGAAGCGCATCAAGTTGTGGCAAGACGTATTGAAACTTTCCGTCTCCGCGATGAAATGCCGCACGCCGAGCGCTAATCCATCTTGGATGCGCCGTGCGATCAGGGATTGCTGCGCGCCTTTGCCGCGCGATTGCGGCAATGTAGAACCGATTCCCAGCCAGGCATAGTGCCCATCGATATACATTGCCGCCGCTGCTACCGGCTGTCCATTGTCGTATGCAAGATAATGCCGCCAGCCCGGCAAACCGACCGCTGCGCACATCCAATGTGCGATGATGGGCGGCCGCTCCCAAGCGCGTGCGGATAGCTCGCCGAACAGCATTTTGTCTGCCGGCTCGACTTCCTTTACCTGAAGAACAGTATCGTTTTCGGCGAGCTGCGCATTGTCGCGCACCAGCTTGACGACATGGCCGCGAATCACCAAGCCAACTTCCGCCAGCCACTGCGCCAACTCGGCGGGATTGGCGTACGGGCTAATTGCCAATGCAAAATTTTTCATCTCGGTTGCGATGAAGCGCCGCGCCAATGCGTGAATCTGTTCGCGGGTGCAAGGCCGCTGCATGCCAAGTCCGATCGCGCGATTATTCAGCGGCCGATCCGCCACCAGGCAATGAGTCATCACCACATCGTCCTCACGCGCGACGGTCAGCTTAAAGGTCTCAGTCAGTTCAGCGGGAATGCCGCGGCACAACTGTTCCCAGGAGTCTGCTTCGACTTGCTCCAACGCTATCTGCAATTCGCGGTCAACTATGTTCATTGCCACCCTTTCATGTCCCTACGGTCGCCGCCTGAAGCGATCTTCTATTCACACTCCAGCCGAAAGCTACGATCACTACGTAAGCCAGGGCCAGCCCGATAAACATCGCGCGGTAGCCGCTATAGGCGATCAGCGCGCCCATGCCGATCGGCGTTAAGCGAAAGCCGATTTCGAATGCCACCATCAACCAGCCGGACACTACGCCGCGCGCTTCTGAGGGCACGTTGGTGAATGCCAGCGCGCTCAAGGCCGGATAAAGCCAACCGTAGCTCAAACCAAAAGCAAGTCCGAGCAATATGGCAACCGGCAGCGTATGCATCCATGGTAAGGCGACGAAAGTTGCCAGCAAGATGAAATGGCAGGCAAGCAGCACGCGCGGATGCAAAAGCCTCTGCGCGAAATACCCGCCGATAAGCCGTACCGAGGCCACCACCAAAAGTGCGGTGGTCAGGAACCAGCTGGCGGCAAACGGTTTTTCAATGGTGCCGTTTTTGACGAGATCGTCAATGAACGCCGGAACGAATTGCGTCGCGCCGGCAAAAGCCATGGCAACCGCTACCGTTGCCCATATTTCGGGGGACCAGCTTAGCCTTGCGTCGGCGGCCTTGGTCTCCGCGTCGATGTCCGCTTGCGGCCGCAAGCTCCAGCAAGCGCCCAATACGGTCGCCGCCAAGCCGAATGCGGCGCTGCCCCACCAATAGGCGGCGTTACTATGCTGATAGGCCATTTCTCCGAGCGTACCGCCGACGGCATTCCCGACTTGCGTCATCACAGCCATCCAGCCGATCACCTTCACGCGCTGCGCCGGGTGTTCGACCATAAACGCTGCCTGTGCAAACAAACTGCCGAAGAACATGGAATGGCCGATCGCATATACGATGCGCGACACCACCATGGCGACGCCGAACTGATCCAGCCACAGCATGGGTAAATTTCCTGCCAACGCGATCAGCCCGCCGATCACCATAGGCCAACGGCCGCCCAAACGCCGGTTCCATTCTCCGATAGGGCGCGCCAGCAGCAAGGCCGGTATCAAGCCGATCGCCAACAGCCAGCCGACCAAGGTGGCGCTGCAGCCCATGCGCAGGATGTAGCGCGGGAACTGCAACATGAAGCCGACCGAACAAAAATAAATGCCGGTCATGGCGAGCAAGTGAGCTAATCGCAGGCGCGGCAAAGTCGGCATAGGAATTTCCTAAAAGGAGATGCATCCAGCATAAAGTAGGCTAAGATATTTGGCGATAGATAAATTCTTCTATCAGATATAAGAATACGAATATCAAGTATGAATATCGACACTCTGGATCTGAATCTCCTGCGCATCTTCGATGCCGTCTATCGAGAACAAAGCCTATCGCGCGCCGCCACCCGGCTTGGTTTAAGCCAACCGGCGATCAGCCAAGCGATTAATCGCTTGCGCCATGTCGCCGGCGACCCGTTGTTCATACGGCAGGCGCATGGCGTAACGCCGACGGTGTATAGCGACGCCATTGCCGGCCCCATACGGCAAGCGCTCGACGCGCTGCATGCGGCCCTGCAGATGCAAACCGCACGCGATATCCGGCACACGGAAAGGCGTCTGCGCATCGCCATGAGCGACTACAGCGAAAGTTTGATTCTTGCCCCCTTGGTGCGGATCATCGATGAACAAGCACCGAAACTCCACTTGCGCGTCATCCCCATCGACAGCGTCGATTTGCATGCGGCATTGCAGTCCGGCGACGTCGATCTAGTGGTGGGCGCGGTGCCGCCGCTCGTCGAGCATTTCCGTCACCAGGATCTCTTCGCGGAGGATTTCGTGTGTATCGTGCGCCGCGGACATCCGGCTATTCAGGGGCACTTGAGCCTGGAGGAATTCAAGAATGGGCGTCACGTTCGGGTGGCGATTCGCAGCATGCAATTGACGAACGTCGATGAAACCTGCCTCAAATACGGCTTTGAACGCCGCTTCCATGTGATTGTCCCCAACTTTCTGTCGGTGTTTTATATCGTTGCCGCCACGGACAATATTGCCACCTCGCCCAGGCGCCTGTTACGGCTTGCGCCGACACACCTGGACTTGCAAGTTTTGCCGCCGCCCATTGAAGTTCCTCCACCCATGATCCGCCAATACTGGCCAGAGCGAAATCATCAGGACACGGTATGCCAATGGGTACGCGGGCAAATTTACAAACTCTGCCAAGCGCTTTAATTTATGCTTACAATGCAGCTAGTCAATTCTGCAGGCCTGAGACCATGATCGAACAACGCCAGCATCCGCGCAAATTCCTTGAGGTCGATGCCGTCATGGCCGACGAATTCGGCAATTTCATGCGGCCGGTCAAGCTGCTGAATATTTCGCGCATGGGGCTCGCGTTTGCAACTAATGAAATGCTTGCGCCGGGTACCTTGTATATGTTTCGTTTCAATTTGCCGGAACAGGAACGCAAAGTGCGTTTCACCGCAAGCGTGGTACATAGCTCGACCAACACCGAACTCGCCAATTTTCGCGTCGGTGCGCGTTTTGCGAAAATTGACGAAGAAGACCTTGCCCTCATCGAGCAATACATCAATGAATAAAGCCGGCGCGAAGCCGGCTTTATTCATCATGCATCTTAAGAAAATTAATACGCGACCGAATCGCTCATCAATTCAAGGTATTCGGCGCGCCGATCAGCTTCGCTCAATTCCCGCGGCGACGCATCGCGAATCGAAAACATGCCGATCACCTTGCGCGAATGCGCAGACACAATCGGCAGATGGCGAAAACCGCCCTCCTTCATGATCAACACCGCGTTCGATACGCTGGTTTCGGGTGAAACGTAGCGTGGGTTCTTGGTCATGATTTCAGACACGGATGCCTTGGATGGATCGAGTCCTCGTGCTACTACCTTGGTCATCAGGTCGCGCTCGGTCAGTATGCCGACCATGGAACCCGAAGGATCCGTGACGACAATACTGCCGCATCTGGCGTCCGTCATGACACAGGCAGCTTCATAAGCATTTGCCTGTGGCGACGTCGTCAACACGCGCTTGCTTGAAATGGATTGAATGACAGTACGTTCACTCATGGTGTGCGTCCTTGCTCCGTAAGCTTTGTTAGGTTAACAAAGCAGCCCCGAACTTGCAGCGGCTCTTTGCCCGCCATCTTTGTTTCGGTGCCACCCTCCTTTGATCCTTCAATTTTTATTTTTATTGGCCCCAGGTCTGACGCCCGGTGGACGTTGGTATTCGTAACGTTACCGCGAACAGGCAACGTAACTCCATAACCATAGCAGTGTCTGCCATTCAATTAAATGGCGCCGCAGCAACTCTGTAAAAAAAAGTGAGAAGAGTCGGGGCCGGCCTTCCTATTTGCTGCGAACGCGAGTGCTATTTGTGCGATGCGAAAAAAAATCCACCCCCAAACAGGCACCGGAATCTTTCATCGCTGCGTTGTCTAATCGTTACCTCATTAATGCGTTCTAAATGGAGAGACACTCATGGCTACCGTTGAAAAATCCATAGACGTTAACGTCCCCGTCAGCACCGCGTACAACCAATGGACGCAATTCGAAGACTTCCCGAAATTCATGGAAGGCATCAAGGAAGTACGGCAACTGGATGAGACGCATCTGCGTTGGGTTGCCGAGATCGCCGGCAAGACCAAGGAGTGGGACGCGGAGATTACCGAACAAGTCCCCGATATGCGCATTGCATGGCGCAGTATTGCAGGCGCACCGAACGGCGGCGTTGTGACATTTCACCGCATAAGCGATGACACCACGCGCATCATGCTGCAAATCGAATACGATCCGGAAGGTATCGCGGAGAATGTCGGTGATGCGGTCGGTGTGGTATCGCGTCGTATCCAAGCCGACTTGGAACGCTTTAAAGAATTTATCGAGACGCGTGGGCAAGAAACCGGAGCTTGGCGCGGCGCCGTGGAGCAAGAGCGTCCGCAACCCGGCGTATAGGCTCTCGCTCGCAAAAAGCGTGAATTTGAAAAACTGTTGGTTACGACGGATAGCGTTGGTCCTGTGCCTAGCGCTATCCGCTTGCGGCGGCGTTGTGATCTCCACCGTCTTTGGCGATTTCGGTTCAGACGTTGTCCCCATCGAATTTCAAACCATTGCCGGCAACTCGAGCTCTGCGATTACTCAGCCGCGTTTTGTCGTCATACGCAATATTTTTGATTGGGAATCGCTTTGGCGTGAACACACGGGAAATGTGACGCCCTTACCGTCTCTGCCGCAAATCAATTTTCATCAAAACATGGTCATTGCCGTCTTCTTAGGCAATCGGCCCAGCTCTTGTTACAGCGTGGCCGTTGAGAGGGTAACGCTGTTTCGCGACCCCGATCGCATTGAAGTCGAGTTTCGCGAATTCGCACCGCCTGTCGGCTTACTCTGCGCCACCGTCATCACCAATCCTTCTGCATTGATCGTTACGCCTTATTTTTCCGAATCCGTACAATTTGGACGCCTCAATTAAGAAGAAGGTCATGGCTAAACTTCGATTTACCCTTATCTCCTGTTTTTTTCTCTTCACCGTCCCTATTGCCGCTCATTCGAGCAGTAAGGAAAAGCCCGATAAGAAAGCCGGCGCGCATCAACCCCATAAAACCCAGCACGGAAAAGCTTCCTACTACGGCCGTCAATTCGCGGGCAAGAAAATGGCGGACGGTACGCCGATGAACCCGAAAGAAAATATTGCGGCGAGCAGGACTTTGCCCTTGGGCACAAAAGCCAAGGTAACCAATCTCGAAAACGGTAAAGCCACCGAAGTCGAAATTCGGGATCGCGGACCTTATGTCAAAGGGCGCATCGTCGATCTTTCTCCAAAAGCCGCGGAGCAGCTGGATATGAAGAAGGACGGCGTCGCACCGGTTACCGTTACCCCGATCGACAGACCTCGATCTGCTGGCGGCGAAGAGCCGGCCGGTGCCGAAGGCACCGGCAATCCGGGCGTGCGCAAACCTTGATGCAAACCAAATTGCCGGCCCTTACAGGACGCATACTGGCTTGTAAGCCAGCACCGCTACGCCCTTTTAGCGCCGACAATTCAATGCATAGGGCTGCTTTGCTGGGCCTGGGCGCCTTCGGCACCGGGACCTGCCTTCGGTTTGCCCTGAGCGTCGCTCAAGCGGTACTTGGTGCGACGATCGCCCATCAAGTCGCGCAGCTCGCGGATGCTCATACCGGTCACCTCATGCATGCGAATCAGCAAGGACGCCCCGATCGGCAGGCGGCGGTGACGAATTTTGCTGATCACAGGTGGCGCAACTTCGAGCTTACGCGATAAGGCGGCGTCGTTCTGCCATGATTGCCTCGACGATATAGAGTGATGTTAAGGTCAGTGCCCTTTGTACTCTATTATTGCTATATGAACATGACCTTGTTGTCCGTTAAAAAGTTCATAAAAATATTCTTAAAATTGATCAAAAACGTATATTGTTTGGCGTATTAATAACCCCTAGCAACGGAATTCGCCTCTATGTTGCCGCTGAACAATGACAAATAGCGATCGCTTACTTGAGCAATTAGCCGGAATTGCCGCCATTGTTTTGTTGATCGGCGGATGCATTTACATCCTGCGCCCCTTTTTAGGGCCACTGGTTTGGGCCGCTATCATCGCCTATTCCACGTGGGAAATTTATCGGCATCAAGTCAAATTGCTGCGCGGCCGACGCGCTTTATCGGCGGCATTAATGGTGATCGCTGTGTTGCTCATTGTCATGGGACCATTCGCCTATGCCGTGGCGGCGCTGATCGATCAAGCCCAAGAAGTGCAAAGTTTCGCCACCCGTCTTATCGAAAAAGGATTACCGCCGGTTCCGCAATGGATTGCCAAGTTGCCATTCGTGGGCGTTAAGATTGAGGAATTTTGGGCACGCTTTCTGCAAGGCGACCCGCAGATTGCCGATTTTATTCGGGATAAGCTTGCCGCGCCTCTGGGCCAATGGCTGCTCACCCTGTCCGCCTCAACCGCCATGGGCGTGCTGCAAATGGCGCTCAGCATCTTCTTGGCATATTTCTTTTACGTAAGTGGAGAAACTGTGCTGGCATGGCTACAAGCCACCATACGGCGCATCGCGGGCGACCGAGGCCCTTATCTTCTTCGCTTAACCGGGGACACGATTCACGGCGTTGTATACGGCACCTTGGGCAATGCCTTGATTCAGGGTGTGCTGGCAGGATTCGGCTACTGGATTGCAGGCGTGCCGGGTGCGGGCATTTGGGGTTTCATGACGTTTTTCTTAGCCGTATTGCCCATCTTGGGGGCACCTATTATTTGGATTCCGGCGACCCTATGGCTTTATAGCCAAGGGGAAATCGGCTGGGCAATCTTTTTGCTCTCTTGGGGAATTATTGTTATCGGCGCCGCAGAAAATTTGCTCAAACCTTTGATGATCAGTAAAGGCAAGCAGCTGCCGTTCTTGAGTGCGTTGCTGGGCATGATGGGAGGCGTATTTGCGTTCGGGTTTCTCGGCATGTTTATCGGCCCCACCCTGCTCGCCGTCGGCCACGCGGTTATGGTTGCCTGGGCGACCGAAGCAGACTTCGTAGAAGAGCAGCCGTCCCAACCACCGGCGTCGCCTCTATCCTAATTTTGATACAGGGCAAACTATGGGCCGCTGAGCCGGTTTGAACTTGCCTCATGTTTTTTTCCCGCCTAAGTTGAAAGCTTAGTGCATCGCGGGAGAACATCGTGGCGGCAAAATTGCACGCCCTCAATCGGCTCACGATTTGGCTATTGCTTCTGTGGATTACGCTCGCGTACGCCGTTGCACAAGGCAATGGAAGCAATTCGCCGCAGCAAGCCTCAGGCGCCACGGTATTGGACTTGCATGCAACGCCAGGCACGCCGAACTTAGAAAGCGGCTCCGTCACCTTCATCGGCAATGCAACCCTGTTGATTCGCTACGCCGGTTTTACCATCCTTACCGATCCAAATTTTTTACGCAAGGAAGAGCGTGCCTATCTGGGATTTGGGCGCAGCGCAAAACGCCTGACCGACCCCGCCTTTGCATTTGAGAGCCTGCCCCCGCTCGATCTTATTATCGTCACGCAACTGCAAGGCGACCACTTCGATCAAGTCGTACAAGAAAAATTGGATCGCACCATACCGATCATGACGACATCCCAAGCTGCATCGGCACTCGGCAACTTCGGATTTCAGGCGCTGCATCCGCTTATTCCATGGAAAATGATCGCCGTAAAAAAGGGCGACGCCGTGTTGCGTATCACCGCGCTACCGGCTCGACATGGCAACGGTATCGCAGCGAGCATTTTGCCGGAAGCGATGGGAAGCATGCTGGAATTCGGCACGCCGGACGGACGCGTTTACTACCGCATCTATTTAAGCGGCGACACCGTTCTCTTCGATGATTTAGGAGAGATCGTACGGCGCTATCCGGATATCGACTTAGCGATGCTGAACCTCGGCGGCGAAAAATTGCTCGGCATGATGCATGTCACCATGGATGCAAAACAAGGGGCCGATTTGCTGCAGCTACTTGCGCCGCGCAAAGCAATTCCGATTCATTTCGACGATTACGATCATTTCAAATCGTCGTTGGAGGACTTTAACAAACGCGTCAAAATAGCCGAAATGCAGAACAGAGTCGTCTATCTCCAGCGCGGCGAGCCTTATGATTTTAAGGTAGATGCATCCCGTACCAAGCCCAACTGATAAAATTTCCTCGCTCGCATATTGCGCGGCTGCGCACAATAAAAATTCTTTAGGGGGAAAATATGCTGAAAAATGTTCTGGCTAAACTCATCGGCTTCGTCGTTATTTTGTTCTTGCTAGCGTTATTAGCGCCGTTCGCCACTGTCCCTGCCGGCCACCGCGGCGTCATGACGACATTCGGCAATCCATCCAATGAAGTCATGAGCGAGGGAATTCACTTTCGCATACCGATTGCTCAAACACTGAACTTGGTAAACGTGTCGATTCAAAAAGGTGAAGGCGACGGTGACGCCGCATCGCGCGACCTGCAAACCGTGCATACCAAGATCGCGCTGAATTACCACATCAAGCCGGAAGCGGCCGTTTCGGTATTCCGCGACCTCGGTAACCAACCGGGCGAGCGCATCATCATTCCGTCCGTGCAGGAATCCGTGAAAGCCGTGACCGCGCGCTTCACCGCAGAAGAGCTGATCGCCAAACGTACCGACGTGCGCGACCAGATCGTGAGCAAGCTGCGCGAGCGTCTGGAGCGCCACGGTATTGTGGTGGATGAATTTTCGATTGTGAATTTCAATTTTTCGAAATCCTTCAACGACGCCATCGAAGCGAAAACCACCGCCGAACAGTTAAAGCTCAAAGCCGAACGCGATCTGCAGCGCATCGAAGTCGAAGCGCGCCAAAAAGTCACGCAAGCCAAGGCTGAAGCAGAAGCGCTGGCGGCACAACGCCAGCAAGTCACGCCCGAATTGATCAAGCTTCGCGAAATGGAGAACCAGCGCCTGGCTATCGAGAAATGGGACGGGCACTTACCGAATGTTTCCGGCGGCGCGGTGCCGTTTATAAATGTGAAGTAGGCGTAGTAAAGACTCTACACGCTATCGATGCGCTGGACTGCTCATTTGGCTGGCTGAACGGGATTCGAGCTTTTCCCGTCAGCTCGCCACTCCGGTAAATTGGGGGCGGTATCCAAGAGCGGCTGATCCATGCTGAGCGCCTCAAGAAACGCCACCAGATCTTTTTCTTCAGACTCGCTCAGGCCCAAAGGCTTGAGCGCCGACGCCCCCGGTCCGCCGCCTCGATTAAAAAATTTCACCACGTCGATCAATTGCTCGAATACGCCATTGTGCATATAAGGGCCGGTGTATTTGAGCTCGCGCAGCGATGGCGTCCTGAATTTACCTATATCCTTCGCATCACGCGTCAGGTTGTACAAGCCGGCATCATCCAATTGCACCGCATTCGAACTCGGCTGCTTCTGCTTCCAGCGATACGTGATTTGGAGCAGCGGATCGTTTCTTACCGCAGATGATGGTGGCACGCCGAGCGCATGATATTTTTGATCGGTCGCCAATGGACCGTTGTGACAGGTGATGCAATTGGCCTTTCCTTGAAACAGCACCAATCCGCGCAAGGCTGACTGACTCAAAGCCTGCTTGTCGCCGTTCATGTATCGATCGAACGGCACCTTGGCAGCATCGGAGACCAGGGTTCTTTCGTAGCTGGCGATCGCTTGCCATGCCTGGCTTATCTGCGGCCACTCCGTACCGAACACTTTGCTGAATTCTGCGACATATTCGGGGATGAAGCGCAAGCGCATTTCCATCGTCGCAAAATCGCCGTGCCCTTCGATCGGGCTATGCGCGGCCTTCGGCGCTTGCGATTCCAGGCTATCGGCGGCACCGTCCCAAAAAAGTTTTTTGTAATAGGCCGCATTCAACACCGTGCGCGCGTTGCGCCAATTCTTGGTGCCGGGATAGGCGCGCGAGGTCGATTGGCCGTCGCCCCAGCCGAGTGCCGGCAAATGGCAAGACACGCATGCCAACTGGCCATTGCCCGACAGCCTCCCGTCCCAGAATAATTTTTTGCCGAGCGCAATCTTTTCTGCGCTCATCGGATTGTTCGGCGGCACCGGCACCGGCGGCAAAGGCGCAAGCGGTGGAAAGGAAGCGGCAAGAGCCGGGCGCACTTTCCCGCGGATCTTGCGTTCGACTGCAGGATGCAAGGCCAAGGCAAGCACTTGCGGCAGCTCCATACGCACCGGCTCGCCGCTCATGGATTCAAGCAAGGCGACCAAGGCTTTTTTTTCCTCGACTGTCAGCGACAAGGGTTTCAGTTCCGCGCCATCTCCTCCGCCTCGATCGTAGAAATCGACGACCGCGTCGAGGGTTCCAAGCATGCCATTATGCATATAGGGGCCGGTGTAACGTAATCCGCGCAGGCCCGGCGTCTTGAATCGACCACGATCCTTTTCGTCACGCGTCACGACATATCGACCTACGTCCGTGTTCGCTTGCATGTAATCCGGCATGCGGAGTGCCGCGTAATGATTCAACATCGTCATCATGCGCAGCGGGTCGGCGGCAATGTCGGGATGGTCCGGCACACCCAGCCGATGGAATTTGCCATCGCTTAATCTCGGTCCGCTGTGGCAGGCAATGCAGCCGGCTTTTCCCTGGAACAAAGCAAGCCCCTGTTGCGCTTCAATGGATAAGGCCGCCTGCTCGCCGCGCAGATAGCGATCATATGGTGTCATGCCCGGCGAGAGCGTGCGAATGAATTCGCTCAAGGCAGCGATCACTCCTTGGTCGGACGGCTGCGCATGCGCGCCGTAAGCCCGTTTCCACAGCACGCGATATTGCGGAGATTGCCACACCCGCTCGACGACCAGTGCGGAATCTGCATGCATGAAATGAGCGCTCGTAAGCATTGCACCCACCGATTGGCTCAGGCTTGAAGCATGGCCATCCGTATTGAAGCTGTCGGCGCCGGCGACATCAAACAAAGCCGGCGTATTTCGAAAGTAGCGTAAACCGTTTGGCGCCGCGGCGCCGTAATTGGCCCCGCTGTATCCGCGCGCCAGCGCACGACCGTCGCTCCATCCGTGCATGGGATTGTGGCAAGAAGCGCAAGACATGCCCCAGTCGCCGGACAAGCGCTTATCGAAAAAGAGATGGCGGCCCAGCTCGGCGCGCTGGCGATTGACCGCTTGACCGTCGCTCGGCGTAGCGCCGTAAGCAGACGTCGCCGCGCAGAAGCAAAGCAGGATCAACGAATGGAGCTGCAATCTCATGGTTTGATTCTACGCCTGGATAAACCCGACAGAATTGATTTTCTCATCTTGACGAGGCTCACCGGCTGATGTCTACTTTTAACTTAAAGAACGTGAGCCGGTAAAAAAAGGGGAGAGACATTCAATGAAGCGCTTCTTGTTCTCATTCCTTGCCGCGTGCATTGCATGCGGCGCAACGGCGCAAAGCTTGACCTGGACCAAGACCGGCGGACCGCTGGGCGGACTCGGCTATAACGTGCGCGTCCACCCGACGAACAAAAACATCATCTTCGTCACCGACGCCTGGAGCGGCGTCAATCGCTCCCTTGACGGCGGCGCGACTTGGCAATCGTCCAACAATGGCATAACTACTCGCACCGGGCCTTCGAACGACGCCATTCCCGTTTTCAGCCTGGCGATCGACTCCTCGAATCCGAACATCATCTGGGTCGGCACGCAAGGCGTTCGGGGAATTTTCAAATCGACCGACGGCGGCACCTCCTGGGTCAAGAAAGATAGCGGTATCGCGGAAAACACCGGGCTCACCATCCGCAATTTCCAAATCAAGCCGGGCGACTCGAATACCGTGTATGCGACCGGGGAACTGTCCACCGGCATTCAGGGAACCGAATTTGAACGCGTACAGGGCGTGTTATACAAAACAACGGACGGCGGCGCCAACTGGACGCGCGTATGGCTGGGCGACTCGCTGTCGCGCTGGCTGACGATCGACCCGTCGACGCCGCAAAAGATGCTGATGGCCACAGGCATATTCGACCGCGAGGCCGTCAACATCACAGGGCTCGGCATGCTGCGCACGCAAGACGGCGGCGCAAGCTGGACTGCCGTTAATTCGGGACTTACCAGCCTGTTCGTGGGCGGGCTCGTGACACATCCGACACTAACGTCGACTTCCCTCATTGCCACCGGCCACAATACCGAAAATAACGCCGGCACTTTCGGCGGCGTCTATCGCTCGATCGATGGCGGCACCACCTGGACCCGTGTCCTGGCGCCCCAAAATCCTTCCAGCGCCGGCTCGCAGGACAATGTATTCAATGCCGTCACCTACGCGCCATCCAATTCCAATATCGTCTATGCGGGCAACGCTTATGCGATCTATCGCAGCAGCGACGGCGGCCTGACTTGGACGCGCTACGCCGGGGCCAACGGCTTGCAGTGGGGGCCGGAAGGCGTGCGTGCGGGAGTGCCGATTGAAATCACCGTCGACCGCGACGACCCCAATACGCTCCTGGTCAACTGCTACGGCGGCGGTGTGCTCAAGTCGACGAATGGCGGACAAACTTGGCAAGTTTTAAGCAAAGGCTATACCGGTGCGCAAATTCACAAAATCGCTGTCAGTGCGCAAAATCCCGGACGGCTGCTGGCGATCGGACGCAGCGGCCCGTTCGTCAGCACCGATGCTGGCAGCAATTGGACCGGCGTGCTCAACGGCACCGCTTTTCTAGGCGAAGGCGGCGAGTGGTATAGCGCGGCGATCAGTCCTGCCAATCCGGCGGTGATGCTGATCGGCGATGAACATCAAGGCGGCATTTTCCGCAGTACGGACGGCGGCAGCACCTGGACTCTGGTCTATCGGCATTCGCTCGCGAACACTTCGCAGTTTGGCCGCCAGGGCATTCAGGCACTGGTGTACGCCCCCAGCAATGCGCAAGTCGCCTATGCGGGATTTTCATCCGGCGGATTTTTCACCGGGCCGATGGATACGGTGCCGAACACGAGCTTCGGCGTTTACCGTTCCGATGATGGCGGCCTCACCTGGACGGCAAAGAACACCGGCTTAACGTCGACCAATATGAACATTGCCGCGCTTGCGGTGTCCGCCACCAATTCTTCCGTCGTCTATGCGGGCACGCGCGGCGGCGGCATCTATCGAAGTCTCAATAGCGGCGAGCAATGGACCAATGTCACCTCGAATCTGCCGACGGCTTATGTATTCGCCATCGCCTTGTCGCCGACCGACAGCAATACGGTATACGTCGGCACCGGCGATCAAGGCATTTTCAAATCGGTCAACGGCGGTTCGAGCTGGACGCAAGTGCTGACGGCGGCCACCACGAGCGACACGCTGGCCAATAAGATCATCACCTCGATCGTGGTCGACCCGCGGAATGCGAATAACGTCTACGCAGCGGACTGGAACTCCGGCGTCTTCCGCAGTACCACCGCCGGACTATCCTGGCAACAGGTGAACACCGGACTATCGATGCGCGCAGTGAATACGCTGACGCTGGCGCAGGATGGGCGCAATCTCTATGCCGGCACCAAAGGAGAAGGCGTATTCCGCGTGGACACCGCGACCGGTAGCGACGTGGTGAATTTCGCACCGGCGAGCGGCTGGTGGTGGAATCCCACCGAGGGCGGGCGCGGCTATACGATTGAAAAACAAGGCAGCAATATTTTCATGGCCGCCTACATGTACGATACGAGCGGCCGCGCCACCTGGTACGCGGCCGGTCCCGCTGCGGTGAGCGGAACGACGTTCACCGCGCCGCTACTCACCTATATGGGCGGACAGACCTTGACCGGCGGATATACTGCGCCGACCGGCACGCTCAACAACGGCAATATCGGCATTACGTTCAGCGACACGACCCACGGCATCATCACATGGCCGAACGGATCGACCACGGCTATTGAGCGCTATAACATCGTGGCGAATGGCGCGAGTGCAGTCGTACCGAACGGCACGCCGCAAGCCGGCTGGTGGTGGAATTCGGCCGAAGGCGGGCGCGGATTTTCCATCGAAATCCAGAACGGCACAATGTTCCTTGCGGGTTATATGTACGATGGCTCTGGCAATCCGATCTGGTACGCTTCCGGCCCGACCGCTATGAGCAGTTCCACCAGCTATCTAGGCACATGGCAGCAATACGGCAACGGCCAAACGCTGGGCGGCGCATATCGAAGCGCGTCGGTAGTCAACTCCAACGTGGGGAATATTTCGATCAGCTTTAGCAGCACGACAACAGGAACGCTGACCTTGCCCGACGGGCGGCAGATTTCGATTTCTCGGTACAACTATTAGGCAAGTTCATAACAGGCTCTCATCTCATTCTGCAGCGGCCGCGTGCGCTTGCATCGCATTCTGCAGCGCAGTCAGCGCCGTGCCGAAATCAAAATTATCGATGGCGCTGCGAATGATTTCGTATTTTTCGACAAATGCCGTCTCAAACATGCTGGCATGCTGTTCAAACAAATCGACGGCTTGGGCATCGCTGTCGGACAAGAGCGCTTGCAGGCTGATGCATACTTCCCATAAATTGCCTGCCTTGCCCTTGCTTGTCTCTTCTCCTTCCTGCGGCAGCTTGTCTTCCAATTC
>JACOUL010000022.1 GCA_016177875.1 Burkholderiales bacterium | reverse complement strand
CAAGGGCGACTACACAGAGGTATACCAGGACGACCAATACCTGCTCGACGAAAACGGCGTCCTGCAATATTCGCGCACCTGGGAGGTTTGGACAGCCGGTCAGGACCACGGCAACGACACCCTGGACGGCGGCGACGGCAATGACTCGCTGTGGGGCGGCGGCAAGAACGACACCCTCTACGGCGGCACCGGCAACGACTTCATCCAGGGCGACGGCACTAGAGTTGTGAGAAGAGCGATGAACGATTCGCGCTGGAAGATGTGCGCCTGATGAGGGTCGCATGGCTCAATCTGCGTAGCCTGTTTCCCTAATTTTTCAATGGATGTCAATGGCACTCCAGTGCCATTGTGAAGAGATAGGAATGTCGCTATAGTCGCGCACGATGGGATGAAAATATGACAACGTTTTCGGTACCCATAAAGGCCGATTCAACTGCCATGAAAATGATTTCAAACAGACTCGTTAAAAATTTGGATGGAGCACTTCAATGACTGGGATTCTTCTTTTATTTGTGGCGGGCATTTGGCTAGGCATCGTCATTTTCTTGACCAAAGCTATTGCTAAAAAATTGCCTGAGAAATGGTGGAAAGTACCGTTAAGTATCTTGCTGTTTCTCGCTTTGCTGCCTTTGCCGTTAATGGATGAGATCGTGGGCGGCAGACAGTTTGCGAACTTATGCAAAGAGAATGCCACGATTCAGGTGGATCGAGAGAAGGCAAGAGGGAGGACAGTGTATTTAAATTCATTGCCGCAGCTTGTTGTTAGAGGTACATGGATTCCAGTCAAAGAGCAGCTTTGGCAGTTCGTAGATGCAACTACTAAAGAGCCAATATTAAGCTACAAATCCTTCCACGCTTCAGGCGGAATGTTAATTCGCATGTTAGGAATTTCTGAAGGAGGCATGCCCCTTACATTTAAGGGTTTCTGTGAGCCCCAAAACAGTCCTGCGTCTGCTCCAGCATTTAAAGAATTCGGAATCAATTACATAGAGCCGCCAATTGCCAATAACGGAGAAAAGAAATGACGACAATTCATGACGCATACATCAATGCGCTATTGGCGGATGCCGCTTATATGGATGGCCTTAAGCCAGAAATGACAGGTACTGCTTTAGCGCAACGGTTAACGCCCCGCATGACCCCTGCGCTTGCCGAATACATTGGCAAAAACTTCAAGGTGTTAGAGCAAAAGAGTTTCGAAGGCGGACTTGCTTCAAGTTTTCAAGCGACGGTATGGCAAGACATCCATACCAACAAAGTCTACGTTTCCACGCGCGGCACCCAAGAAGGGGCCGACTTTGTTGCCGACCTGAATCTAGCCACCTCAGGCGTGCCGTATAGCCAATTGGCGGACATGGTGAATTGGTGGCTGCGGGCAACCGCCGCGCAAGGAACAACCGTTGCGCAGGTCGCCATTTCCACGCTCGTGCTCGGTGGCGTGAAGTACCAGAATTTTGTCGCCGGCGACTCTTATACCGCAACTGCGGATGGGACGTTGGTGGGCAAGGTCAATTCCATTCACTCCGTCAACGGCCATAGCCTGGGCGGCTACCTCGCCACCGCATTTACGCGTCTCTTCGGCAATCAATGGGGCGTCTCAGGCGTCAATACCTTCAATAGTGCTGGCTTTAGCAAGCTCATGTCGCTGAATATCGAAAACGAGTTCAACAAGATAGCGGCAATCATCGGAAGCAACTTGGGTTTTCCAGGTTTTGGTGAGGTGTCGGGAAAGCAAACGAACTACTTTGCCCAGAACGGCATCAACGTCACGACCAACAATTGGAATCCAATTGGATTTAATCAGTATGGCCAACGCCTCGGCCTCTATCAAGAAGATCTCACGCCCGGTGGCATTAACAACCACTACATGTACAAGCTGACCGACCTACTGGCCTTGGGCGACATGCTGGCCAAGCTCGACACCAGCATGACCCTGAGCAAATTGTCCGACTTGATTCCGCTGGGCAGCAACGACATGGCCGCCTCCTACGAAGGTGTCCTGGATTGGGTCAGGAAACTCCTCAAAGGGCCGTCCGTCTCGCAGACCGTGATCGGCGACAGCAATGCTGATAACTCGGGTCCTCAACCGGAATCACGCATTTCTCTTCATAAGAATATCAGCGACTTGATGGCGCTCGATGCCCAAGGAAATCCAACGGGCTTGTTCGCTTCTCTTCAAGGGAAGATAACGATTGTCATCGGAGCGGGTAGCGTCAGTGAAGCCAAGACCGACTTCTTCACCTTCCTTAGCTTGTACAACCTCGTTCCCTTCATTATTCGTGGAGATAGCAGCGTTGAGACGGCGCTAGCGAATGCATGGAACACGGTATATATCAATTGGCTGGCCGAAAAAAATCTTACGGAAGAGCAGAGATCGCAAGGCGACGGCAATTTCAGCGACCAATGGCTCAAGGACCGCACCAAGATGCTCGGCTGGATGATCAAGCGCAATAGAACCGACACTCCTAGCGGTCAAGCATTTCTCACCAAAGAAACCACCGACAGCTGGAAATTCATCGACGACGCCAGCAACACCACCATCACCATCAATCCCGACAACGTTCTGCTGCAGCCACCGCAGCACATCATCCGTTTCGGCAAGGATGACGCCAACGACAATATCGATGGCGGCGAAACGAGAGACAACCTCTACGGCAACGGCGGCGACGATATCATCGACGGCAAAGGTGGCGACGACTACCTCGAAGGCAATGCCGGCAACGACAACCTGATCGGCGGCGACGGCAAAGATTATCTCTTGGGCGGCACCGGCAACGACAACATGGCGGGCGATACAGGCAACGACACTTTGTTGGGCGGCTTGGGAAATGACACCCTCGCGGGCGGCGACGATGATGACAGATTAATTGGCGGCGATGGCGACGACACCTTGAATGGAGGTAATGGCGCCGACATCCTCTACGGCGGTTCTGGCAGTGATACTTACAATTTCAGCAGCGGCGACGGCACCGACACCATCATCGACCACACCGGCGACGGCAAAGGCGGCGACGGGCTAGGCAAGGTTTTCTTCGACGGCACGAGCATGACCCGCACCTGGACCGTCAAGGACGCCTTCAACAAAACATACGGCGACGGCACCTGGACACTCAAATTCGCGGAAGAACCGGGCCAGCTTAGCACCTTGGTGATCACGCGCACCGGCAGCAAAGACCGCATCGTCATTCAAGGATTCAAGAACGGCGATCTTGGCATCACGCTCGGCGACATGCCGGAGCAGAACTACAGCACGGTGGTAGACACATCGGGTTACAACAAAATCGGT
>JACOUL010000021.1 GCA_016177875.1 Burkholderiales bacterium | reverse complement strand
TGAAATCCTACAAATCCTGAGTTTGACCTTGTTTGAAACCACACCGATAAATCAATTACTTATGAAACCCACCGAAAATTCAGAACCGCTTTTCGAGCCCAATCAGCTCTCGCTACTCTGAAAAACGTTGGGACACTACTGCAACCCCATTAACGTTGATTACCATAGGTCACAGACTTTTCACCCTTCGTGCCCTCAACAGTCACCGTACCGCCATCCTTGTTACCGTTCACGGAACCTGACACCGTTTTGCCGCTATTGGTCGTAGCCGTACCGGATGCATTCACACCGCTGTCCGTTTTCGTAACGGACCCGGTTCCGGTTGCCCCATAGCCTTTTCCAGTTTGCACGCTGCCGCTACCTGTTGCCGTATTTCCTTTAATTGAGCCCGTGCCTTGAGCGGTTGCACTGCGACCGCCGGAGGTAGAAACCGTTGCCTGTCCGCTTGCCTTGCCGCCGGCCACCGTGGAAGTGGCGCTACCCGTCATGCTTTTCCCGCGTGGTCCGGCAGCTGAAAAGGAAGAGGAGGCATTCGGCCCCTTGATCGTTCGGTCTGCAGATACTTTGCCGCCCTGATTAGGTCCAACGCTTTTCTCTGCATGCCCCTGCGGTCCATTGCGTACGGCATGTGACGGCAGGACCGTCAATGAGAACACTGCGGCGACACAAGCCGTCATCGCCAGCTTCGAACTGTGCATGTCTTCCCCCATTTGAAAATTGATTTTTTTGAAATGCGACTCATCGGCCACACGAGCACATGTTGCTCCAGACTGAGAATCCGGTCAATAAGGCCTCGCGCAGGAATAACAGTGCTATGCAGCTTGTTGTCCGCCTTGTGGCGTGGTAACCGGCGCAGCAGGAAGATCAACGTCCGCCAGAAGCCTGGCTTCTTTTTGCCGGACCGCGTTCAAGCTACGTTCTTTTACGTGGCCGTATCCGCGAATCTCCTCAGGAATACTGGCCAGTGCGACCAGCTTTGCCAAATTTTCTTCCGTCAGTTTGGGCAAGAGCGAAGAAATGGTCTTGCGATAATGGTCGATTAAACCCCGCTCCGTCTTGCGCTCTCGCGTGTAGCCGAAGATATCCAATCCTGTGCCACGCAAAAATTTGAGCTTCGCGAGCATGCGAAACGCTTGCAACATCCAAGGCCCGAACTCTTGCTTTACCAAATGGCCTCGGCTATCTTGCTTCGCAAGCAGCGGCGGCGCCAAATGATATTTGATCTTGTAATCACCCTCGAACATGCCGGCAATTTTTTCCAAGAATGCCGATGCCGTATGCAAGCGCGCCACCTCGTATTCGTCCTTGTATGCCATGAGTTTGAACAAATAGCGTGCGACGGCTTCCGTCAAGCGATGTGGCTTGCCGGCATGCCCCAGCTTCGATTCGGCACACCTTACCTGCTCGACAAAGTCGCGATATTGTTTTGCATAAGCGGCGTTCTGGTAATCCGTTAAATACGCTTCACGTGTGGCGATCACCTCGTCCAGTTTCTGGCTGCGCTTGAACTCGATCACATGGGTTGCTGCTTCGTTTTGTTTAGCAAGTTTTTCCACCGCCGCCAATTCATGCGCCGCGCGCCGCCCCCATGTGAAGCTTTGCTTATTAAATTCGACCGACGCGGCATTTAATTCAATGGCGTGCATCAGTGCGTTTTCCGTCAGCGGCACCCATCCTTTTTGCCAGGCATAACCCAAGATAAACATATTGGTCGCGATCGTATCGCCCATTAGTACCGTGGCCAACTTGCCGGCATTGATGAAATGCGTGCGATCGTCTCCGCATGCATTGCGGATTTCGTTTTCTGCTGCCGCGCCGGGATAATGCCAATCAGGATTGCGTATAAAGGCGGCGGTTGGCGTCCCGGTTGTATTGATTACTGCATGGGTACGTCCCTCGCCCATGCGCGTCAAAGCATCCCGGCCGGCCGCAACAATCACGTCGCAGCCGATCACCAAATCAGCCATGCCGGTACCCACGCGCGTCGAAAAAATTTCATCGGGGCGGTCGGCAATACGCACATGCGACATCACCGTACCGCCCTTTTGCGCAAGCCCGCTCATGTCGAGCACCGATACGCCTTTGTGTTCGATGTGTGCGGCCATCGCGAGCAATTGGCCAATAGTAATGACGCCGGTACCGCCGATGCCTGCCACCAAAATATTGTAGGTATGCCCAATCGACGGAAGCGCCGGCGCGGGTAAGTCGGCGAACAAAGTTGCATGCTCCTCGCTCGCGCCAGATACCGCAACGCTGGAGGGCTTGGGCTTTTTCAAGCGTCCTCCTTCTACGGTAATAAAGCTGGGACAGAAACCCGTCACACAAGAAAAATCCTTGTTGCATGAAGATTGATTGATTTGCCGCTTGCGGCCGAATTCCGTTTCAAGCGGCTCGACCGAAAGGCAATTTGATTGCACGCTGCAATCGCCGCAGCCTTCGCATACCGCCTCATTGATCACCGCGCGCTTGGCCGGATCGGGATAGGTGCCGTGCTTGCGGCGGCGGCGCTTCTCCGCAGCGCAGGTTTGATCATAGATCATGGCCGAGACGCCCTTCACCTCGCGCAATGTTCGCTGCACGTCATCCAATTCACCGCGATGACGAATGGTGACGCCCGGCGCCCAATTGGTGTCGAGCGGATATTTGTCCGGCTCGTCCGTCACGACAATGATAGGAGCGACGCCTTCAGCCGCGAGCTGCCGCGAAATCATCGCCGGATCCAAGGGACCATCGACATGCTGCCCGCCCGTCATGGCAACAGCATCGTTGTACAAAATTTTGTAAGTGATGTTGACCTTAGCAGCCACTGCCGCGCGAATCGCAAGCAAACCGGAATGGAAATAAGTGCCGTCGCCGAGGTTGGCAAATACATGCTGCTCATTGGTAAACGGCGCCTGGCCTACCCATGTGACGCCTTCGCCTCCCATGTGCGTAAAAGTGGATGTTTCTCTATCCATCCACAACACCATGTAGTGACAGCCGATGCCTGCCAGCGCACGGCTGCCTTCGGGAACCTTGGTCGACGTATTGTGCGGACAACCCGAGCAGAAATGCGGTACGCGGTCTTTATTCGGATCGGGCTTAGGGCTGATGGTCTTCAGTATCGATTCTTTTGCTTCCAAATATGCAATGCGTTCCTTGACGCGCTGCTCGACCGGGTGACCGGCAAAATAATTCGAAATGCGCGTGGCAATCGCGCGCGCTATTTGCGCCGGACTTAATTCATACGTCGCCGGCAACAACCAGTGCCCATGTCCTTCGTGATGCGTGTTGCTCCACTCACCCGTATCGTCGAATTTACCCACCACGCGCGGACGCACATCATCGCGCCAGTTGTATAACTCTTCCTTCAGTTGGTATTCGAGAATCTGGCGCTTCTCTTCGACGACGATAATTTCCTCCAGCCCTTGTGCGAATTGACGTACGCCTTCCGCTTCCAGCGGCCAAGTCATGCCGACTTTATACAAGCGTATGCCGATGTCGGCCGCGACTTTTTCATCGATACCGAGATCCGCCAATGCTTGCCGCGTGTCGAGGTAAGACTTGCCGGCAGTGATGATGCCGATCCGTGCACGCGGACTGTCCCAGATAATTTGGTTGAGTTTATTGGTGCGCGCATAGGCGAGTGCGGCGTACCACTTATAACTATTCATCCGCGTTTCTTGCTCAAGCACCGTATCCGGATAGCGAATATTCAAGCCACCGGCCGGCAAATCAAAATCATCAGGCAAGGCAATCCGCACGCGATTTGGATCGATCTCCACCGAGGCGCCCGACTCCACCAAATCGGTGACGCATTTCAAGGCGACCCACAAACCGGTATAGCGGCTCATCGCCCAGCCGTGCAAGCCGTAGTCGAGATATTCCTGGATGCAGGATGGATACAACACCGGAATGCCGCAAGCCTTCAAAATGTGTTCGCTTTGATGTGCCGTAGTCGACGATTTGGCCGCATGATCGTCCCCCGCCAACACCAGCACGCCGCCATGCTTGCCGGTCCCCGCCATGTTTGCATGCTTAAACACATCGCCGCAGCGATCGACGCCCGGCCCCTTGCCATACCACATGCCGAACACGCCGTCGTATTGAGCGCCTGGAAAAAGATTGACTTGCTGTGTTCCCCAAATACTGGTCGCGGCCAAGTCTTCATTCATACCGGGATGAAATTTGACATGGTGTGCATCGAGATGCTTTTGCGCGCGCCATGCGGTGATGTCGACATTGCCCAATGGAGAGCCGCGATAACCGCTGATGAAGCCGGCCGTATTTAATCCGGCACGCACATCGCGTTCACGCTGCAGCATGGCAAGCCGAATTAAGGCCTGGGTGCCCGTCAGAAAAGCACGCCCATGTTCCAGGGTAAATTTATCTTCGAGGGAAATGCTGGGCATATGTTGCACGAGCGTCTGTCCTGGAAGTAAAGGGGCATTCATCGCTTGTCTCCCAACCAAAAATCATGTTTTTGGATTCGCTTAAGTGCACCGCCTTGTGAGCGGAACACCGAGTTCTTTAACGCTACCACACTGCCGGTCGTGGCTCAATGCACGATGCAGCATTCAGTTCGGCGGGAAAGTTACCTCGTCCGGCAGGAGCATGCCGGCGGGCAAAGAAGGCAAGGTCTTTAAACGCGCGTAAATCGGCGTGAAATCCGGCTGGGTATCCGTAAACAATTGGTGGAAGTTGCGAATGACGAAATAGGTTTCTTGATAAGTATCGATCTTGTAAAGCGTGCGCATGACACGCTCAAGATCGAAGGCGGTGCGGTGCGGTGCAGGATGCGTCAGGCAATAATCGATTTCTCCGCCAGACGACAAAATACCGGCGCCATACACACGCAAACCTTGTTCACTTTGAATCAAACCGAATTCGACGGTGTACCAATACAAACGCGCGAGAAATGCCAGGCCGTCGAGCGTCAATGCCTTCAAGCCTCCTTTGCCGTATTCCTGCAAATGATCGGCAAACACCGGATCGAACAAGAGCGGCACGTGGCCGAAAAAGTCATGAAATACATCCGGTTCAACGATGTAATCGAATTCCGCCGGTTGACGCAGCCATACGGTTACGGGAAAACGCCGGTTGGCTAAATGTTCAAAAAACACTTGATCCGGTATCAGGCCTGGCACGGCAACCAGCCGCCAGCCGGTTGCTTTCGCCAGTGCGTCCGACGCGACCTCGAATTGAGGAATACCGTCCGCAGCATTGAGTCTCGCAAGGCTATCGATAAACAAGTCGCATGCACGGCCCGGCAACAAGCGCGCCTGGCGCGCATATAAGCGCCGCCATAAGGCATGTTGCTCAGGCGTGTACGCGCCCCAATCTTGGTTAATCACGTAATGGTCATCGGCCAGACTATAGTCGCCGCGTATGCCGTGCGTCGATTTTTCCGCCAGCGTCTTAAAGAAATCCGCGCGGTCAACCGCCGCGTTCATGACTTCACCTGCTCGTCTTTCAAAACGCCGCGACGAATTTGATCGAGCTCGATCGATTCGAATAACGCGCGAAAATTGCCTTCGCCAAAACCCTGGTCGCCTTTGCGCTGGATCACTTCGAAGAAAATCGGACCGATGACATTTTGCGTGAATATTTGCAACAGAAGTTCTCGCTTTTGCGCGCTGCTGCTGCCGTCGATCAATATGCGTAAGCGCCGCAAATCTTCCAGCTTCTCGCCGTGCTGCGGCAAACGCTGATCAACCAAGTCGTAATACGCGTCGATCGTGTCTTGGAATTGAACGCCGCGCGCGAGCATGCCTCCTACCGTCGAATAAATATCGGCAGTGCCTAACGCGACATGCTGTATACCTTCGCCGTGATATTGCGTGAGATATTCCGCGATTTGCGACTTGTCGTCCGACGACTCATTGATGGGAATGCGTATCTTGCCGCACGGAGAAGTCATTGCCTTCGATTTCAAGCCGGTTAGCTTGCCTTCGATATCGAAGTAGCGAATCTCGCGGAAGTTAAAAAGCGTTTCATAAAACTCGGCCCACTCTTGCATGCGGCCGCGATGCACGTTGTGCGTCAGATGGTCGATATACGTGAGTCCATTACCGGCTGGTTCAGCCGGCGCGCCGGGAATGGCGGCAAAATCGGCATCATAAATGCTGATGTCGCCGATGGCGCCCGCCGGAATGCCTCGCGCCGCGTCCTTGCCGCGCCAGCGATCGACAAAATAAATCAGCGAATCGCCGATGCCCTTGATGGCAGGGATATTCAATTCCATCGGCCCGGTTTTGTGATCAAAACCCCAAGCGCCGAGACTCAACGCGCGCTGGTAAGCAAAAGCTGCATCCTCGACACGCAAAGCAATGGCGCAAATTGACGGCCCATGGCGACGCGCGAAACGCTGCGCAAATGAATCCGGCTCGGCATTGATGATGAAATTGATTTCGCCCTGACGATACAGGGTGACATTCTTGTGGCGATGCCGGGCAATGGCGGCAAAGCCGATCTGCTCGAACAGCGCGCCCAGCGCCTGGGGATCGGGAGCGGCGTATTCGATGAATTCGAATCCAGCCGTACCCATTGGGTTATCCCAGGGTTGGAAGTCCATGGCGGTCTCCAGAGCTGCTTGGGGCCAGTTTATAAACTGGCTCTAGGCCTTGATTGATATCAATATTAAGCCTAGCAGAACCGCCGCGATTTGCGAATGAATTTTAGAGTGATTGTTGCCGATCTACTCAGCTTTAAGTCCGGGAAGCTGTCCAATCCATTTGCCGAGAATCCGGCTATTGGTTTTAAGGGTGTAGTCGAGCGACGCGACTTGTTCATCCATCGCTTCTTGCAGAACGCTGCGGGCATCAGCGGGAGGAAGCTTCAAATAAGCATCTGCTTCACCGTGGTCACGATGAATTTCCATGCCGGCTTTGCGCGCGATATGCATCATGACTTGGTTCGAGGTTAAACAATGTACATACAGGGTATCAACATCATTATTGCGACAGTGCATGGCGGCACGCTCGAATAATTTGGTGCCGATGCCGCGTCCGCGCGCGCTCGCCAACACCGAGACTCCGAATTCGGCGACACGCTGCTTCGTTGTATTGCCTGGACTGCCGGGACTTGCACCGCGCGGCAAATAGGCGAGATGGGCAACCGCAAGCAGCTGCAAATCGGCGTCGTAGACACCGAAAACGGCGTCACGCGAAAATTGTATTTTTTGGACGTATTTGGTGATTAACTCATCCGGCATGGCGCTGCCGAATCGGAGCAAGCGCTCTTGATCATTGAGCGCCAGAAAATGCATGAGCATCCGGCGCCGATCACGCTCGGCTAACTCTTTGATGCGCACCGGCGGGTATGCCTCAGCAGGTGCCGTAAGCATGTCGGTGAAAGCACTGGTAAACGCATCGGTCGAATTCATCGCTGACTCCTACAAGTGGCGCATCATGGTGCGACGCACAAATACATTGTAGGCCAACTTGATGTTTCAGTGGAATAGTCCCAAGAAAAATAGGGATAAGTGCGACATTTTCGCCACCAATATGGCAGCAAAGAAACTATTTTATTTAAAAACCAGCGAAATTAGAAAGTGTAGTTATTAAAAATGAAAAATTTATAACCAATTGTTATTGATTTAATTTAACAAATTCTGCTAGGCATGAATTTGCGGATAAAGACTAATGCTCAGGAGCATTGTGCATAGCAAAATGTTATTCCTTTTCTTCACTGCGCAATGCCTCGTTTTTAGCCCACTGCAACACAGCCTCTACTGCCTCCACGCGCGCCGCATGCACTGCCTCGGCAATGCGTTGCGGCTCGCTTTGCCGGCGAGCGATAGTGCCCGCATCGACTTGCCTAGCCGCCGCCAGCAAGCGTTCGAGATGTGCCGCCTGCGGAAACGGCTTAGCTTCGAGCCCTGCTCGACCGCGGTGGTCGCACATCGACGCGCACAGCATGTCAGTGAATCGCTGCGGCTTACGAAACGCATCGCAACGCTCGAAGAGCTTAACCGCCGTGTTGCTTCTCAACTCCAACGCACGCGTGACATTGCCATGTTCACGCGCAGTCATGAGCGCCAAATCGCGGCAATCGTTGGGAATTTTTAAGCGCAGGCAAACTCGCTCGACCAGCTTCACGCTTCTCGCTTCATGCCCATGGTGCGACGGCCACTCTTCGCGCGGCGTTTCGCCTTTGCCCAGGTCATGCGTCAACGCTGCAAAACGGATCGGCAAAATAAATTTCTCGCGCGCGGCGGCATCAATCACCATCATCACGTGCACGCCGGTATCGATTTCGGGGTGATATTGCGCCGGTTGCGGTATGCCCCATAAAACGTCGAGCTCGGGCAGAATGCGCGCCAGAGCACCGCAGGCACGCAAGACTTCAAACATGCGCGACGGTTTTGCTTCCATTAATCCGCGCGCCAATTCTTGCCAAACGCGTTCCGGCACGAGCGCATCGACTTCGCCCGCTTGCACCATTTTCTGCATCAAAGCATTTGTCTCGGGAGCCACCGTAAATTCGGTGAAACGGGCGGCAAAGCGTGCCACGCGCAAGATACGCACCGGGTCTTCGGCAAAAGCCGGCGACACATGGCGCAAGACTTTATTGTCGAGATCGCGCTGTCCGTGGAAGGGATCAACGATGGTCCCATCTTCGCCTTGCGCCATCGCATTGACCGTGAGGTCACGCCGCAACAAATCTTGCTCGAGCGTGACGTCCGAATCTGCATGAAACACGAAACCCTTATAGCCGGGCGCGGTCTTGCGCTCGGTACGCGCCAGGGCATATTCCTCGTGTGTCTGCGGATGCAGGAAGACCGGGAAATCCTTGCCGACCGGTGTGAAGCCGCGCGCCAGCATATCGTCCGGCGAGGTGCCCACGACAACGTAATCGCGATCCTGGACGGGTAATCCAAGCAATCGATCGCGCACTGCGCCGCCGACGATATAGGTCTTCATGGATTACTTAATCAGGATAGCGGTCGTAATGTTCCACCCGGTCGTTTTCCGCCAAAGCTTCTTTTATCCATTGATCCACTGCAGGGTGCGCGATGATGCGGTCGCAATAAGCTTGCAAGGCCGGCGTCAATGCCACTGCATAAGTGCGGAAACGCATCACGACCGGCGCAAAGTAGGCGTCAGCTATCGAAAAATCTCCAAACAGGTATCGATGCTGACCGAATTCAGCTAAACAGGTTTCCCACATTTCGCTGATGCGACCGATATCGGCTTGCGCGCCGGGCGTTCTGCCTTTGCCCGAAAAGTTAGCGCGTATATTCATCCACATCGCTGTACGCAGATTGCCAAAACCGGAATGCATTTCCGCGCACATGCTGCGCGCAGTGGCCCGCGCCGCGACATCGCCCGGCCACATGCGCTTCTCCGGAAATTGTTCGGCCAAATATTCACAAATAGCGAGCGAGTCCCATACCGTGACATCGTTGGCGAGCAAGACGGGGACACGCCCGGCTGCGGAATATTGCGCGATCTCGATCCCGGTTTCGGAATGTCCTAACTTAACTTGAATTTCATTAAAAGGAATGCCGAAGGCTTTCATCGCTACCCATGGGCGCATCGACCAAGATGAATAATTCTTGTTGCCGATAACAAGCTTCCAATTTTGTTTCTCGGCATCGTTTAAGGTTTGAGCCAGGGTCGGATCGAGTTCAGTGGTTTGCATGGAAAATCCGGCACGAATACGGGAATGCCCAATGGTACGCGCTTATCGAGCATAGTGCCATTTCGCAAATTTGCCAAACAATCAATGTCCAGCGCGCATCCGGAACTGGTCGACGCGAGCATGCGGAGAGAGATAAATCGGCGCAACCGCCTCTAAAGGCGTAGGCGACAAGCCCAGCTCCGGATCGAACGGATGACGCAGTATATTGTCTGCCTTCATCGAATCCAAGTTGTCTCGGCTCATTAGCGGCTCGCCAGGCATGTGCTCAAGAAACCAGGCTTGCAATCGCGCCAAGCCAGAAGGCAAGGCAATAATCCGCCGCACATGCCCGGAATATTGTCCCGCCAACTCCACCAATTCACGCAAGGTGTAGACCTTCGGCCCCGCCAACTCATAGGCCTTGCCAATGCTGCGTGCATGCTCCAGCGCATGCACGAACGCCTGAGCCACGTCCCCCGCATATACCGGCTGGAATTTTGCATCGGCATTGCCTAAGAAGATAAGCGGGAAAATTTTTTGCAAGGTTGCGAACAGATTGAGAAAGCGATCGCCTTCTCCAAAGACAACCGAAGGACGAAATATCGTGACGCCCAGCGCAGGATTCGACTTCGCCGCCGATTCACCATCCGCTTTTGACCGTTGATACATCGATGGGCCGTTTTTGTCGGCACCCAAAGCGCTCATGTGCAAGTAACGCGATACGCCGGCCGCTGCGCAGGCAGCGACTATTTTCTTCGGCAATTCAACATGTGCTTTTGCAAATCCAGGTCCGTAAGGCAAGCCTGGTTTGTCATGCAGTATGCCCACCAAATTGATGACGGCATCCACGTCCTTCATCAAGCGCTGCAGCTCGACCGGATCATGGACATCGGCTTCGGTAATGTAGACTGTCGGCAGCACCAGCAAATGCTTGGCGCGTTCGTAACGGCGGGTGGGAACGAGAACCCGGTATTCACGCGCAGCCAACGCAGCCACCAGATGGCTACCGATAAAACCGGAGCCCCCAATGACCAACAGCGAATGATGCTTATGCTCGATATCCAGGTCCCGCTCGATGTCGTTCATGGCAATTCAGACTGTACGTATCCTTTCGGTGCAATCAATCCCAAGCGCGCTTTCAGCGACTGCGGCTTGCCCTCAAACAAGGCTGCATAGTAAGTGGCGTTGGACAATACATTCTTCACATAACCGCGTGTTTCGCTGAAGGGTATCGATTCAGCGAAAACGGCGCCTTCGACCGTGCGCGGCAAGCTTGAACGCCAAGCACGCGGCCGGCCGGGGCCGGCATTGTAGGCGGCGGTGGCAAGCACCGCCGAACCATCCAAGTCCTTCAACACCATATTTAAATAGTTTGTACCAAGCTGAATATTGGTGTTGATTTCATTGACTTGAGCATGATCGTAATCATGCAACCCGATTTTTTTCGCCACGAAACGCGCGGTTGCCGGCATTAACTGCATCAAGCCCGACGCGCCGACATGCGATTTGGCATTCATGATGAAGCGCGATTCTTGCCGAATCAAACCATACACCCATGCCATATCCAGGCCGAGCGCCTTGGTCGTGTTATACATCACATCGCGAAAGGGCGATGGATAGCGCTGCGTGAAATCGAATTCATTCTTGGTGCGGTCGGAAGTGTTCACCATCCGGTCCAGCACATTGTTCTGGCGCGCGAATTCGGCTGCCGCCAAATGCTCGCGTTCGTTCATCCGGCGCAATTCCCAATTCCACTCGCGTATACCTTCAAAACGCAAGTTCATTCCAAAAAATTTCAATGCGCGGCGCAAACCTTGGTTGGCCGACACGCTCGCCAACTCGTCTGCCGTAACGGCCTGCGCACTTTGCGGAATGATGATCTTCTGCCCTAATTCCTCGATGGCAAGCTGACCATAGAAATGAATTTGATCGGCGATTGAACGGAATAATTTGTTGGCCTCTTCCGTTTTGCCGTCTGCTTGCAAGGAACGGCCCAGCCAATAGACCCAGGCAGGATCGTTTTTCAATGCTTGCGGCATCGCTTCGATACCCGCTTTAACCGCCTTCCAGTCCCCGGCACGCAAGGCCGCACGCACCCGCCATTGGTATCCGTCGTAGGATAGCGGCGCGTCCTTGGCTTTCGCCCAATAGCTCATGCTATCCGGCGCGAGCTTATAAGAGGCTTGAAGCGCAATCTGTGCCCAAGCTTGCGCCTGCTCTTGCGGCGAGAGCTTTTGTCCCGCACGTTCCAATGCATGCGCTGCCTGCTCGTAACTCAACTTGGCGGCGCGGCCGAGTGCGACGATATACGCTTCGTGCGCCGCACGGCCAACACCCAAGCCCTTGGTAAGGAAAATGATCGGATGATCGATCGCGTGCACTATCTGGCCTTCGTTGACGTCGGTATTCTGAGCGATGCGGCGCGCCACGCCGCTTAAATTGTTTTCCGCCGCCAGGCGAATTTGTGCCCAGATATCGTCAGCGCTGAATTGGCGCGCTTCGACCAGCGCAGCCATCAAGGCTTGGCAACCATCGCCATACTCTTTGGGCGAAATCAGCAGCGTGCGTGCTTCATCTGAGACGTTCATGCCCTTGGAAAGTTTCGACATCAAGGCATAACATTTCACTTGGGTGTCGTCGTCGAGCACGAACTTCGGATAGTGTTCGTCGAATACCGCCCAGCTGCGCGTGCGGCCGAGCACCAGCAGCCAGTCGTTGCGCAAGCGATCGGCAATCGCCGAACCTTCATACTTAGTCAGAAAGTCGCGGATGTCGCTAGCCGAAGCGTCGCGGATACGCGGCTTCAAGCGGTAGTAATCGACGTATGACGGAACGGCATAATTCGGCAAGCGCGCGGCCAAATCGGCAGCCCTGGCGGCATCGTCATGACGAGCGGCGTCGCGCAACGACATGAAGACGTCGTCTTCATTGACGAAACTCGACGCACGCTTAGCCGCTTTAGCAAATTTAGCTTCGGCGGCCGGCAGGGCCATCACCAATGTGCCGGCGACGATAAAGAGGCCGGCGATCCAATTCTTCGAGAACTTCACAAATCTTCCTGTATTCTTCAAGACATCATAATCAGCATAGCACGCCATCCGACAAATTCATGATGCGCAAACCACTTACCAAGCCCGAACTACGACAAAGCTTGATCGCGCTGCGTCAAGGCATAGCGCCGACGCTACATGCGCAATGGGATATTGCCATTGGCAATCGGCTAACAGCGTGGCTGGCTGCGCATAACGCAAAAACTGTGGGAGTGTATTGGCCAATCCGCGCGGAGCCGGACTTGCGCGAATTTTATGCCGAATGGGCAGCGCGCGGCACGCAATTGACGCTGCCCGTTGTCATCGACAAGAATACGCCGCTGAAGTTCTTGGCGTGGACACCGGGCGAACCCTTGATGCGAGATGCAATGGGCGTCATGGTGCCGGCCTCAACAGCCACGGAAGTCCAACCGGACGTTGTGTTGGTGCCATGCGTGGGATTTACAACAGAGCGCTTTCGGCTCGGCTATGGCGCCGGCTTTTACGACCGTACGCTGGCATCGGCACCGAAACCGCAAGCGGTCGGCGTCGCCTATTCCTGCCTATGCGCGGAATTCGACACTGCTCTCCATGACGTGGCGTTGGACGCCATCGTCACGGAAAACGCGCTCGTCTAGCAGACCACTAGCTCGCCAATTCAATCAACAAATCCTTAGCGCTCACCGACGTGCCCGGCTTGACGTGAACGTGCTTGATCACGGCGTCGCGTTCGGCGCGTATCATGGTTTCCATTTTCATCGCCTCCACCGACACCAGCGGATCGCCTTTCGCCACAGTCTGGCCTGCTTTGACCGCAACCGTGACGACCATGCCGGGCATCGGCGCGCCGACATGACCGGCGTTGCCTTCTTCGGCCTTGGGATGCGCGACTGTCTTGACGGCGCCTTCGCGATCGATGCGAATCACGCGCGGCTGGCCATTCAATTCAAAGAAGAGCTTGGACTGCCCCTCTTCCGCCAACTCGGCGCCGCCCAATAGACGAATCACCAGCGTTTTGCCGCGATCGATGTCCACCGATACTTCTTGACCATCCTGCAAGCCGTAGAAAAACACCGGTGTCGGCAGGACGCTCACGTCGCCGTATTGGCGGCGATGATCTGCGTATTCAACGAAAACTTTCGGATACATCAAGTAAGAGGCCAATTCCTGCTCGCTGATCGCACGTGCTATCGTCTTTTCAACTTGCATGCGTACGGCGGCGAAGTCGACCGGGGACAGGCTCGCGCCGGGGCGATCGGTCAAGGGTGTTGCTTCCTTCAATACCTTGCGCTCCAGCTCTTTGGGGAAGCCATCGGCCGGAAAACCGAGTTCGCCCTTGAACAAGGACACCACCGATTCCGGGAAGGCGACTTCCTTGTCGGTGTTCCTGACATCCTCCGGCGTCAAATCGTTAGCGACCATGAATAAGGCCATGTCGCCCACCACTTTGGACGTGGGCGTAACCTTGACGATATCGCCGAATAATTGATTGACGTCCGCATATGCCTGCGCGACTTCCGTCCAGCGATGTTCCAGCCCCATCGCGCGCGCCTGCTCGCGCAGGTTGGTGTATTGACCACCCGGCATTTCGTGGCGATAGACGTCGGAAGTGCCGGAACGGATATCTGCCTCGAACGGCGCGTATGCGGCGCGCACGCCTTCCCAATACTGCGAAACGACAAATAGGGAGGATTGGCTGACACCGGGGTCGCGCTCGCTGCCGGCCAACGCCGCCGCAATGGATCCCAGATTCGGTTGCGACGTCAGGCCACTCATCGCGTCCATCGCGCCGTCGACTGCGTCGCAGCCGGCTTCGATCGCCGCCAAAACGCTCGCCGCCGAAATACCGCTGGTGTCGTGCGTATGAAAATGAATCGGCAAACCCACTTCTTCTTTTAAGGTCTTCACCAATTCGTATGCCGCGCGCGGCTTGCATACGCCGGCCATGTCTTTGATGCCGATAACGTTGGCGCCGGCGCGCTCCAGTTCCTTAGCCATCGTCACGTAATACTGCAGATTGTATTTGGGCCGCTTGGCATCGAACAAATCGCCGGTGTAACAAATCGCCGCTTCGCACAAACCGCCCGATTCACGCACGGCGTCAATCGCCACACGCATGTTATGCACCCAGTTGAGCGAATCGAAGACGCGGAACACGTCGACGCCGCCTTGCGCGGCTTGCGCGACGAAATGTTTTACGACGTTGTCAGGATAGTTGGTGTAACCGACCGCGTTGGATGCACGCAAGAGCATTTGAAAAAGGATGTTCGGGACATGCTCGCGCAGCTGAGCCAGCCGCTCCCATGGATCTTCTTTCAAAAAACGCATGGCGACGTCGAACGTGGCGCCGCCCCAGCATTCCATCGAAAAGAGTTCCGGCAGCATGCGCGCGTAATGCGGCGCGATCGCCAACATGTCGGCAGTGCGCATGCGGGTAGCAAATAGCGATTGGTGTGCATCGCGCATGGTGGTGTCGGTCAGCAGGACACGCTTCTCATTGCGCATCCATTGCGCAAATTTTTCCGGCCCCAATTCACGCAAGCGGTCGCGCGTGCCGGTAGGAATCGGCCCGCTGCGACCGGCTGCGGGCATTAGCGGCACGGGCAAATGAACCGGCGCCTTGCGACCTTTCATTTCCGGATTGCCGTTGACCACCACGTCGCCGATGAACTGCAGCAGGCGCGTTGCACGATCACGGCGCTTGGTGAAGTGGAACAATTCCGGCGTATTGTCGATGAAGCGCGTGATGCATTCGCCGGACTTGAACAAATCATGGTTGATGACGTTTTCCAGGAATTGAAGATTGGTCGATACGCCGCGGATGCGGAATTCGCGCAAGGCGCGATCCATGCGGGCGATCGCTTCATTCGACGTCGGTGCCCAGGCAGTGACCTTCACCAACAGCGAATCGTAATACGGCGTGATGATGGCGCCGGAATAGGCAGTGCCGCCGTCCAAGCGGATACCAAAGCCGGATGCACTGCGATAAGCGGTCAGGCGACCGTAGTCGGGCGTGAAATTGTTTTCCGGATCCTCCGTCGTGACGCGGCATTGCAAAGCATGACCATTCAAGCGAATGTCGCCTTGTACCGGAACACCGGCGCCATGTTCGCCGGTGTCGCCAATACGCGCGCCTTCGCTGACGCGGATCTGCGCCTTGACGATATCGATGCCGGTGACTTGTTCGGTGACGGTGTGTTCGACTTGAATGCGCGGATTGACCTCGATGAAATAAAACTCATCCGTGTCGGCATCCATCAAGAATTCCACCGTACCCGCGTGGGTGTAGCCGACTGCCCGCCCCAAGCGCAGCGCAGCATCGCACAGCTGGGTACGTCGCGCGTCGCTCAAATACGGCGCAGGTGCACGCTCGACCACTTTTTGATTGCGCCGCTGCACCGAGCAATCGCGCTCGAATAAGTGCACCAAATTTCCATGCGTATCGCCCAAAAGTTGAACCTCGACATGACGTGCGCGGCGCACCAGTTTTTCGAGATACATTTCATCGTTGCCGAACGCGGCGGCGGCTTCACGCCGCGCAACCTCCAACTGGCTCGGCAATTCCGCTTCGGATTCGATCACGCGCATGCCGCGCCCGCCACCGCCCCAGCTCGCTTTCAGCATCAAGGGGTAGCCGATTTTTGCCGCCAGCTGCTTGGCTTGTTCGATGTCATGCGGCAAGGCTGAAGTCGCCGGCATGACAGGAACACCGGCAGCCACCGCTGCGGCGCGCGCAGCAACCTTATTGCCCAAGGTGCGCATGACGTCCGGCTTGGGGCCGATGAAGATGATGCCGTTGGCGGCGCATTTTTCCGCGAATTCCGGATTCTCTGACAAGAAGCCATAGCCGGGATGGATCGCATCGACCTTGGCTTCCTTGGCAACGCGAATGATGTCGTCGATATCGAGATAAGCTGCGATCGGCTTTTTGCCTTCGCCCACCAAGTAACTTTCATCAGCCTTGAAGCGATGCAGCGCAAAGCGATCCTCTGCTGCGAAAATCGCAACCGTTCGGATGCCGAGTTCAGCGGCTGCACGCATGACGCGAATGCAAATTTCAGAGCGATTGGCGACCAGCAGTTTATGGATGCGACGATGGGTAGCGAGGTTGGCAGTCATGACGATCTGTTAATCAAAAACGAGTTTTAAAAATAGAAAGCGCGCAAGACACTTGCGCGCATATTGCTTATCCGCAGGGAAGCTTACCTTGGATTGAGGAGTGTGGATAGGCGTAGAAATCCTAATATGCGCCTATCCCCCTTCAACTAGAAACCGACGTTGTGCCCGCCTTTCAAATCGAGCATGTCGCGCGCTTCGCCCGGCGTGGCGATGGCAAGAGAAAGCCCTTCCAGAATTTTCCGCACGCGCAGCACCTGGTCGGCATTTTTTTGGGCGAGTTGCCCTGGGCCGTCCCACAAGGAATCTTCCAGCCCGACGCGCACGTTGCCGCCATTGGCTGCCGATATCGCTGCAACCGGCATTTGCGCGCGTCCGGCACCCAGCACCGACCACACGTAATCTTTGCCGAACAAGCGATCGGCGGTACGCTTCATATGCGCCACATCATCCGGATGCGTGCCGATGCCGCCCAAAATACCGAATACGGTTTGCACGAACAAGGGCGCCTTGACCAGGCCGCGATCGAGGAAGTGCGCCAAGTTATACAAATGGGCCGTGTCATAACACTCGAACTCGAAGCGCGTGCCGTTTTCCGAGCAGTGCTTCAAGATATATTCGATATCGCGGAAGGTATTCTTGAACACGGTATCACGCGTACTTTCCAGGTATTGCGGCTCCCACTCATGCTCGAATTCGGCAAATCGGCCGAGCAAGGGATACAAACCGAAATTCATCGAGCCCATATTGAGCGACGCGACTTCCGGCTTCAATTCGATGGCGGGGCGCAGCCGCTCTTCCACCGTCATCACCGGCGAGCCGCCCGTGGTGATATTGATCACGCCATCGCAGCGAGCCTTGATATTGCCGACAAACTCGCGGAAAAAATTGGGATCTTGCGTCGGTCGTCCGTTGCCCGGATTGCGCGCATGAAGATGAACTATCGCTGCACCGGCTTGCACCGCTTCAACGGCGGCATCTTCAATTTCCTTCGGCGTCACCGGCAGATACGGCGACATGCTGGGGGTATGGATTGCACCGGTAACGGCACAGGTAATAATGACTTTACGTTGACGAGCCATAGGAGAAAAAGCCTTGGAAAATATTGGTGGGAGAAAATGAATGGTTGCTGTTAATGCAACTACCATACCAATATGCGTAAGGCCTTGATCCGTATGCCAAAAATACAAATGGAACGAAAACCCGCTTCTTTAAGATTTCTCCAAGACAGGAAATTGTTAGAAAAATATACGGAAATGTCTAATTTTCAGTCACAAAAAACGTCCGATCGACGCCGTGTGTTTAATTATCAAACACATGGATTCTAGGCAAACTTGGTGTGTCCCTTACCTTATCCGGGAAGACACTGCATGCTGGCGCAAGCGCTCATGTAAAGCCGGAACCAAGCGATCAATGACGCCACGCCAATCGCCCAGCTTCGCCTGGCGAAACAATCGCATGGATGGGTACCAAGTACAGCTTCCCCCCTCCATTAAATAGCGCCAGTCTGCAGAAAGATGCAACAAGGTCCAAACAGGTTTGCCCAAGGCGCCGGCTAAATGCACAATGGACGTATCGACCGAAATGACCAGATCCATGTTGTCCATGAAAGCAGCTGTATCGGCAAAATCTTTCAGTTCGTTTGTAAAGTCAAGCAAAGGCAAAGCGGTCGGAACGGTCGGCGCTTTTTTCCCCATCCATTTTTGCAAGCTGTAAAAGCTGACTCCTGGAATTTCCGCCAATGGCGAAAAACAATCCAGGCTTAATGAACGATAACGATCGTGGCTATTGGCAGGATTACCGGCCCAGGCTAAACCGACCTTGAAATTTTCGTCCTTACTCAATCGTTGCTGCCATTGCCGCGCCAGTTCGGCATCGGCATGCAGATAAGCGGCGCAATTCGGAATCGTTTTCGCATTCGTCTTGAAAAGATACGGCAAACTCAATAGGTTGATATGCAGATCGACCGCTTGCAGGTCTTTTACTTTTTCGATATCGATGATCGTTGAATACCGGGCAATGGAAGCGAACAGCTTCGACAGGGCACGGTCGCAGGCAAATACAATCTGACCGCCCGCTTGTTCTTGAAGAAGAGACAAATAGCGTACGAATTGAATCTTATCCCCGATCCCCTGTTCTGCGACGACAAGCAAGCGTTTGCCGTCCAATGGCTCACCATCCCATCGCGGGATATGGGAGACGGCGGGCCGCATCATCTGCAATCGCCATTCATATTCTTTCCAGCCGTCTTGAAAATTCCCGATTTTGAGCAGGCAATGCGCCAGATTGAGATGTGCCATCGCCAAATCGGGTTGCAATGCAATCGCCCGCTGAAAATGATGCATCGCTTGGCCGATGTCATTTTCAAGAAAGCAAAGATTGCCAAGGCCGACATGCGCTCCCGCAGCATTGGGGGTCAGTTCCAACACCTTATTAAATTGTCGGCGCGCGCCTTCAAGGTCGTCGATTAGGTATAAGGCTTCGCCGAGATTAAGATAGGCTTGAGGCAACCCGCCATTTAACGCAATCGCCTTCGTGAAATGATGAATGGCCGATGTTGGATTCTTTGCCTTGAGATAAGCATTTCCCAAGTTGTAGTGTGCAATCGCGCTTTCATTCAAAGCGACAGCGCTTTTCAATTGCTTGATGCTCTTTTCAAATTCAGCTTGCTCGAAATACACAGTCCCCAAACAAAGATGGGCATCGGCAAAATCAGGTTTCCATCGCAATGCCATTCCGTAATGCTTGGCCGCCTCGTCCCACTTGCCTTGCGACCTGAATACATGCCCCAAATTCAAATGATAGGAAGGGTTCTTTTTGTTGATGCCGATCGCTTGCGAGATAAGTAAAGCGGCATGTTCAAATTGACCATGGCGCAAGGCCATGGTCCCTAACAAATGCAGTGCATCCGGTTGAAGTGGATGATGCTGCAAGATATCGCGGCAAATGGATTCTGCTGAAGCAAAATCGCCGGCTTGATGCAATTGGACGGCGGACGCCAGCGCCTGTTGAATGGAATCGAACACGTGAATGGGCTTATCAATGAGGGCTTTCAAAGTGTGCCATAAGGCCGCCGGCAATTAAAAGGGATAAATGAAAACCCCCTCGCGGGGGGAAGGAGCGCAAAGCTACTGCGAATCAAGTCCGTAGCTCACCATTTTTTGATACAGAGTCGCCCGGGAAATGCCAAGCAGCCGAGCAGCAGACGCTTTGTTTCCACCGGTTTTTGTGAGGGCGGATTGAATATAGTTTCTCTCCAGCTCAGCGATGGCGTCCGACAAAGAACGGTCCAGTGCTTGCGCAGCTGGATGAAAAGGCGCCGGGCCGCTACCGATTCGTGCGTCCGAGGGGGTAGGCCCAAGCGGGGCCGACATCTTTTCCGACGCCGCGCCTGGATTCGCTAAGGCATGCGCCATGCTAGGAAGCGCCGTGCCTGGACCATCGCTTCTCAGTTGAAAGCGGTAGTGAGGTAAGGGCGACGCCGATTGGACCGTCACCGATGCGGCATTCGGCAAAATTCCATCGAAATCTTCCGCATCCAGCTGCACATTGTCCGTCTGCATCCCGGCCTGCTCCAAGACATTGCGCAACTCACGTACATTGCCCGGCCAAGCATATTCGGCCAACAGCTTTCTGGCCGCAGGCGACAATTCGCGAGGCTGCATACCGGTGCGATTGGATATTTGTGCAAGCAAATGCTCACAGAGCGCATCTACATCATCCGGCCGCTGACGCAAAGGCAGCAAGTTGATCGGCAACACGTTCAAGCGGTAGTACAAGTCTGAGCGGAATCGGCCATCGGCCACTAGCTGCTTTAATTTCTGGCTGGTCGCCGCGATGATGCGTACGTTTACCTTGATCACCTTATTGCCGCCGAGCGGCTCGATTTCCTGTTCCTGCAATACGCGCAACAGCTTAGCTTGCATCGGTAGCGGCATGTCGCCGACCTCATCAAGAAACAGCGTGCCGCGATCGGCCACCTTAAATTTACCGTCACGTCCCTTGGCATCGGCACCGGTATACGCACCCGGAGCCACGCCGAAGAACTCCGATTCCAATAACGTTTCGGGAATGGCCGCCACGTTGATTGCCACAAAGGGATGCTTATGCCGTGCCGATTCGGCATGAATGCCGTGGGCCAGCAACTCCTTACCCGTGCCGGTTTCACCCAATAGCAAAACGGTCGTATCCAGTTGCGCCGCACGACGCGCTTTCCGTTTGAGTTCAAGCGAAGCCGAACTAACCCCGATGAAACTCGCAAGGGAATATTTGGAACGACGTAAACTCGCCAACTCCTTCTGCGTATGCGCCAATTCCGATTCGAGTTCGGTAAATTTGGAAATCAGCGGCTTCAGGCGATCGAGCCGATCGTAAAGGGTAAAGCCGAGCGCACCGCTCACCTGCCCGTTTTCATCCTTCAAGGGAATACGCATGACCACCATTTGCTGGCTGCGGATCGTCATGATATCGAGGAAGATGGGTTTGCCGGTAACGACAACTTCACGCATGCGGCTGTTGGGAAGAACTTCCTCCACCGGCTTGCCCAGAATATCGTCCGCGCTTTTCAGCCCGAGTAGCGATAGATACTTGCCGTTGATCCAGGCAATACGGGCATTCACATCGACGGCCATCATGCCCGCGCACGACTCGTTGAACAAATCGAGCAATGACTGCATGCCGACGCGCTGTATGCTTTCGTCGTCCCACAATGTCCCGGCCGATGTCATTTTATTTTTATTTATATGAAGCCCCCTTTAATATCATAAGCCTTTCCCGACTGTCGAGAAAGAGAAAAAGCCCGCTCTAGGAGCGGGCTCAAAAACCATTTATCCGTCGGATAAAATGGAGACACTTCTGTCTGCGGCAGCTTCCCACCTGAAGCTGCCGGCATTCGCTTTTCATACCTTCCGCATCAAGGGCAGGTGCTGTCGATGACGTAATAGTTCGTGCCTGTCTTACGCAACTTGGTAATCGTGTAGGTGTTATACAGCCCCATGTTTTGGTTCGAACCGTTCGCCTTGGCATAACCCAAACTGTTGTAAGCACGGCCGCCGGATACATGCGCATAATTACTGGAGGTATAACAAGCGCCTGCGGTGGTCGTCGTTGTCGTCGCCGTCGTAGTCGTCGTCGTCGCGGCGGAAGTTGTCGTAGTGGTACCGGCCGCCGTTGTCGTGGTGGTGCCGGACCCGCCATTCATCGGATGCGTCTTGAAGAAATCGGCTGCCAGTTGGCTGGTATTCGGCCCCTTATTCAGCGTCCAAGGACCGCGTGCCTTGGCACCCGACCACCAGTGCCCGCGCTTGGTATCTTCCTTCACCGCCGAATCCGATGAACCGGAAGGATCATACGGATCGGTGGTAATCACCTGAACGCCGGCATTTAACACTTGCTGTTCGGAGACATCCAGGATAAATCCTTCGATCAGGCTGTTGCCGCCGGCATCCTTGCCGTATTTGCTCCATGTGTAGTTGAAGCCGTTCATTGAGCCGTTTACCGAAGACCACGGCGTCGCACTGATGGATTTTCCTTCAGCGCCCAACAAACCGCGGAATGCATCGATGATGGCTTGACCGACCTTGATCGGCACCGTGCAATCCTTCTTGTTATGAATGACCATGATCGGCGGCTGACGCAACACGCTCTTGTTCATTTCATTACGCATGCTGGTGATCGTATTGGAGGTCGGATTGACCGTGCCCATGTTGTAGTTCAATACCATCGCGCAATCGGTCGTGCCGGTGTACACGCCCGCCGTCTCAGCATAACCGACACCCTCGACCATCACCGACGAGGCAAACACATCCGGGTAAGCGACTTGGGCGATGGTCGCCATGGCGCCGCCCGATGAAATACCGGTAATATGCACGCGGTTGTTGTCAACGCTGAAGTTACTCTTCATGTAGTCGACCATGCGTTTGATATCGCCGACTTCCCCCGCACCGCGATGGATATTGCCGTCCATCCAAAATCCCCAGCAATTCGGATTACGGCCGTCGTTATCGTTAGAACTCGCATCATTGTTTTGGAATGGATACAAGACGATCGCCCGGTCGCGCTCGGCATAGGTTTCAAAGCCGGCCAAGTCCGTCATTGCACGATCATTGATACGGCACCCATGCAACACCACATACAGTGGCGAATTCGTGCCGGCCACGTAATTGGACGGCACGTAGTAACTGAAGTAACGTTCCTTCGAGCCGGATGCGCTCGAAGCCGCTTGAACAACATGGTAAGTAAAACCGGCGAAAGCCGGCGAGGAAATTAAGCCGGCAAGCAGGAAGACTGCCGCCAGCAAGCGCTTCATGACGCCCGAAGGCACCATGCTCATGAACCTGTTCATTTGTCGTCTCCGTTAACTTTTATTTTGGCGTCTGATGCGCCGATCTCGCCTAGCCCTTTCGGCGCGCTACCGCCGAAAGGGCCGGGCTCAAAAACTACCGTTCTACATTAGGGGCAGGTGCTGTCGATGACGTAGTAGTTCGTGCCCGTCTTACGCAACTTGGTAATCGCGTAGGTGTTATACAGGCCCATGTTTTGGTTCGAACCATTCGCCTTGACATAGCCTAGGCTCTGATAGGCGCGACCGGCGATCACATGTGCGTAGTTACTGGAGGTGTAGCAAGCGCCGGACGTTGTGGTCGTGGTAGTTGCCGTGGTCGTCGTTGTTGTACCGCCGGCCGTGGTGGTCGTGGTGGTAGAACCGCCGCCGATGATTCCCCAGAATTGGCCAATCCAATAGCTCGAGCAAATGTCCTTGTCTAGGATGTACGATGCCGCCGTACCGCACTGCTGCGTTCCCGTACCCGGATCGACTGGCGTGCCGTGCGCCATGCCGGTGATGGAATAGTATTCGACCAAAGCATTGCCGCTGGCGTCTTTGTAAACCTTGCGCGGATAACCCAGCACGCTGTCGCTGACGTCCGCCGTCTGATCGATGCCGTGGTAGTTGGTCCACTGTTCCACGGTTTCCGTTCCATTCATGGGCTGAACCGTGGTATCCGATGAACCTTGCCAAATCGAGACGCGCGGCTTGCGGCCGGTATAGCCGCTGTAACCGCTGCGCGCGAGATCGCCCCAGGCGGACGGCGTCTTGTCGGAGCCGCTCATGCAGGTAAATCCTGCGCTCATGGTAGTGGCGCATTTGTACGGAATGCCGGCCATTGGCGCGCCGCCTGCAAACACATCCGGATAGGTTGCCAACATCACGTTGGTAAAAGCGCCGCCAGCCGAAAGTCCCGTCACGAACACACGGTTGGCATCGATCGAGTGGTTCGCCTTCATGTTGTCGACCATTTGCTTGATCGACAAGGCTTCGCCGCCGCCGCGAGCGAGATCGCCAGGCTCGAACCAGTTGAAGCATTTGTTCGAGTTGTTGCCGCTTTGCTGCTGCGGATAAAGCACGTAGAACTTGTGTGTATTAGCCAATTGGCTCCAACCGGCCTTTTCGTAGTCAATCGCGGCTTGCGTGCAGCCATGCAGCGCAACGACCAGCGGCGCATTGGCCGGCATGCTTGCCGGTACATGCTTGAACATCTGCAGGTTGCCGGGATTGGAACCAAAGCTGGTTACCTGACTCAGCGCGAAGGCTGAGGATGAGGCGAATGCCATGGAAAGGGTAGCTGCCATGGCCGTGAGGCTTAGTTTACGAACTTGCATTTTGTCTTCTCCATATTTAACGACTGTTTTTTATTGAATTAAGTACTACTGCTTGCGCCGAGAAGGCGTTATCGGCGTCGATACCGAATAGGGTGTGAAAAGTGTGGGACGTCTCCTTTCATGAATATTTTTTTCTGGATTGACTATCTGCCGGGTGTGCCCGCAGCTCAAGAAAATCTCTCCGAAGGAGCGCGTCAGTTAATTTTTTGGATCGTGTAGTGACAGGACATCAAATCAACGGCGAATTACAATGCGTGCCGGCGAAGTTCAAGGGCTTGATTTCCATGTGGAAAATTTTGGACATTGCGAGTATGCTAAATTAAAGGTGGGTAACCCATCGCAAAAAAATATAAATACGACAATCCCCCCTCGGAGACAGGGTAGACGCTATGGGCGATGTCAGTTTCTCAATTTCTGCAGACGAAGGCTTGCGCAAGATTGACGCTTGGCGCGATGCTTTGTGCATGGCATTCGGCCCGATCGAAGTCGGGCTGAACTCCAGCGATGACTTCAGCGGTTTCGTCCATGCATACAGGCGCGGCCAATTGCAGTTCAATGAAATCTGCTATCGCGGACAGACCTTGGAACGCACCTCGAAAAACTTGGCCGCCTTCGATCAGGAATACTTTACTTTTGGACGCCCGGTGGCCGGACCCTTAGTGTTTGAACAAAAGGGCCACAACGTCATCGTTGAAGCCGGTTCGCTCGTCCTATTGAATCAAACATCCCCCTATCGCGCGTCAACGAATTCCTGCTATCACGCATTCAGCATTTCAATCCCGAAAACCATGCTGCAGCAGCGAGCGCCGCACATCGGTTCGTTTTATCGCTTAGAAGGCGCGGACAAATCTTCGCGGGGACAGCTGCTGATCAATTTTGCCAAATATCTTTCCGAAGGGATCACAGCTTGGACGGATGCCGAGATGATCGCACTGCGCGAACAACTCCTGGACTTGATCATTCTGCTGATGGTGGACAACAAGGATGGCCGCTTGCCGAGCGATGATTCCACCGTGAGAACGGCGCATCGCGAGCGGGCGCTGGCCTATATCAAATACAACCACCGCAATCCGGACCTCACGCCAAAAATGATTGCAGCTGCTTGCGGCATATCGGTCGGTTATTTAAATAAGATTTTCCACGCTGCGGATTTGCGCGTCGAGCATTTACTCTTCATGCATAGGCTGGAAACTTGCAAAGCACTGTTGACCGATTCTGCTTATCAGGGCTTATCGGTGCAGCAAATTGCTTACAAATCGGGATTCAATCATCCCTCGCACTTTAGCCGCCTGTTCAAGGAAAAGTATGGCGTATCGCCGTCTGAATTTAGGCTCGCACCCAACGCAACGCGCTAATAAAAAAGGCAGCGATGCTGCCTTTTAATTTTGCTTCACTTAGAGCGCCGCTTTTATGTCTTATAAAAGCCGCAAGCAATAACCAAGTCTTCGCACAGCTCAAAGTAAGCCGATTTGACCATGGTGTCCTTCGTGACCGGATGGACCCATTTGTAGTCGATCCAGCCGTCGCCTTGCGTCTTCGCGATGTTGACGCATTCGCCGACGAAGAACTTGCCGTCGGTATCCTTGATGCCGCTCCAATCAATGCCCCACAGACGGCGGTTGGCGCCGTGAGCAGCGATCTTGCCGTTAGTGGCGTAGATACTGATGTACAAGTCACGGTCGATGAACTGGCCTTTATTCATCTTATTAACTTCTTCGACCAAGGCATCGCGGCCGTGTTCATGCATGAACTCGACAGCTGACTGCACCATTGCGGCAGCCTCTTCTGCATTACCGAATTCGCGCGCGCCAAGGTCGAAGATCGACACCGCTTGCGACAGCGCCACCGCTTGCTCCAAAAGGCTGGCCGCAGTGCGCGAAGCTTCTTCCACCAGCGAAGCGTTTTGCTGCGTCATGCCGTCGATCTGCATCACCGCGCGATTGACTTCCTCGATACCGCTGCTTTGCTCCGAGCTCGCCGCGGCAATCTCGCTCATGATGTCTTCCACGCGCTTCACGCTGGAGACGATTTCCTTCATCGCCTTGCCGGCCTCATCGACCAACTGGCCGCCGGTTTCGACTTTTTCCACCGAGTCGACAATCAATTCCTTGATTTCCTTGGCGGCTGACGCGCTGCGTTGCGCGAGCGAGCGAACTTCCGATGCCACTACCGCAAAGCCGCGGCCTTGTTCGCCGGCGCGCGCCGCTTCAACGGCGGCATTCAATGCCAGGATATTGGTTTGAAAGGCGATGCCGTCGATGACGGAAATGATATCGACGATCTTGCGTGAGCTATCCTTGATCGACCCCATGGTGGCGACCACGTCGTCGACCACTTTGCCGCCCTTCATCGCGGAACTCGCCGCTGTCGCTACCAGTTTATTGGCCTGCCGCGCATTGTCGGCATTTTGGCGCACGGTCGAGGTCAGCTCTTCCATCGACGACGCAGTTTCTTCCAAGGAACTCGCTTGCGATTCCGTGCGGGAAGAGAGTGCGGTATTGTCTGAATTGATCAGGCCGGACGTAGATGCTACAGCCGTGGTGCCCGAGCGCACATGAGCGACGATCTTGAACATGCGCTCGCTCATTTCCTGCAAAGCGAGCTGCAATTCGCCAAGTTCACCATCGGCCTCGGCTTCATACGGCTCGCTTAAGTCACCTTCGGCCATACGCTTGGCCACGATGGTAGCATCGTGCAAGGGTTGGGCGATGCTGCGTTTAAGCCACCAGGAAAAACCCGCGCCGACCGCCACGATAAATGCGCCGAAGATGAGAACAAACTTGGCGGAAGAACTGTTAGCGCCGGACAAATTGACGGCCGCAAAAACCGTCAAGCCAATAACCAAAAGCAGAAGTACGCCGAAACTAATGGTCAGGCGGGCTGCAATCCTGAGATCTGCGAAATTCATCCGTTATTCTATTTAATGCGTGTCCCCAAGTTTGGCAACAATAACATAGGATGGCCGGCCAGCAACACAAGTTAACCTTTGGTGTTGCAAATCCTACGTTTTCCAAGGGATTTAAGCAGTCAAACGCTGCCAAATTGCGGTCGTCGCCGCAGCCTGATTCAATGTATAAAAATGCAATCCCGGAGCGCCTCCAGCCAAAAGCCGTTCACACATTCCCGCGACCACCTCAAGGCCGAACGCCTTGATGGCCTCAGTATCGTCGCCATAGCTGGCTAACTTTAAGCGAATCCAGCGCGGTATTTCGGCGCCGCACATATCGGAAAAGCGGGTCAGCTGCATATAATTCGTGATCGGCATAATGCCGGGAACGATCGGCACGCCGCATCCCGCCGCTCTGACATCCTCCACGAACCGGAAATAAGCGTCGGCGTTGTAAAAATATTGGGTAATGGCCGAATCCGCACCGGACTGAACCTTTCGCAGGAAATTTTGCAAGTCTTCCTGCGGCGATTTCGCCTGCGGATGCATTTCCGGATAAGCCGCAACCTCGATATGAAACCAATTGCCGGTTTCGGCGCGGATAAATTCAATCAATTCATTCGCATAGCGGAACTCGCCCGAAGAGAACCCCGCCCCATAGCCGCTGGGCAGATCGCCGCGCAGTGCTACTAAACGCTTGATGCCGCGCGCCCGGTATTCATCCAGGATAGTGCGCAATTCGTCGCGCGTGCGGCCGATGCAAGACAAATGCGGTGCTGCATCATGCCCCTCTTGGCGGATTTCCAGGACCGTATCGCGCGTACCGGACTGGGTCGAGCCGCCGGCGCCAAAGGTCACGGAAAAATAAGCGGGATGCAATTGGGCGAGCTTGGCGCGTGTGACGCGCAGCTTTTCCACGCCTTCCGGGGTGCGGGGCGGGAAGAATTCGATACTGAAATTTTTTGCGGCAGGTGAAGTTGTCATTTATTTTTCTAGTAAAAGTGAAGACAAGAGCCAGGAAATAATGCTGAATAAAAGCGCGCCGCCTACCGCCGACCAAAAGCCTGCAACTTGAAAGCCCTGAACGAAATTCGTCGCCAGCCAAAACATCAAGCCATTGACGACGAAAATGAACAAACCCAGTGTGATGACCGTCACCGGCAGCGTCAACACCATCAATATCGGCCGAATCAAGGCATTGACCAAGCCGAGCGCCAAGGCGGCGAACAAAGCCGTCTTAAAATCGGCGACGCGGATCGAACTCATCAAATAAGGCAAGGCAAACAATGCCGCAGCATTGATCAGCCAAGTCAATAGCAAGCGCGCCAGCATGATGTTCCTCGCAAGCTTAGTTTCCGTGCCGCTGTCCGACGGCACGGACCTTCATCAATAACGATAGTGGTCAGCCTTGTACGGGCCTTCCTTCGATACGCCGATGTACGCCGCTTGCTCCTCGCTCAATTCCGTCAACTGAGCGTTGAGCTTCTTCAGCTGCAAGCGCGCCACCTTTTCATCCAAGTGTTTGGGCAGCGTATAAACACCCACCGGATACTTGGACGTGTTGGTAAACAACTCGATCTGCGCAATGGTTTGGTTGGCAAAAGAAGAGCTCATCACGTAGGAAGGATGGCCGGTGCCGCACCCCAGGTTCACCAAACGGCCTTCGGCCAACAGGATGATGCGCTTACCGTCCGGGAAAATCACGTGATCGACCTGCGGCTTGATGTTTTCCCATGCGTACTGACGCAGCGCGGCGACTTCGATCTCGTTGTCGAAGTGACCGATGTTGCAGACGATGGCTTGATCCTTCATGCGCTTCAAGTGATCATGCGTGATCACATGGTAGTTGCCGGTGGCGGTGACGAAGATATCGCCATGCTCGCAAGCATAATCCATGGTCACGACGCGATAGCCTTCCATTGCCGCCTGCAGCGCGCAAATCGGATCGATCTCAGTCACCCACACTTGCGCCGACAAGGCGCGCAAGGCTTGAGCGGAACCCTTGCCCACATCGCCATAACCGGCCACCACGGCAATCTTGCCGGCGACCATGACGTCGGTCGCGCGCTTGATGCCGTCGACCAGCGATTCGCGGCAGCCGTAGAGATTGTCGAACTTGGATTTGGTAACAGAATCATTCACATTGATCGCCGGGAAAGCCAGTTTGCCTTCCTTGTGCATTTGATACAGGCGATGCACGCCGGTGGTAGTTTCTTCGGTAACGCCTTTAATTTCTTTCAGGCGGGTGGAATACCATGTCGGATCGGTCGCCAGCTTTTTCTTGATCGAATTGAACAGGCATACCGCTTCTTCCGAATCCGGAGTGTTCAGCACGCTCGCATCTTTTTCAGCGCGCGTACCCAAGTGCAGCAACAGGGTTGCATCGCCGCCGTCATCCAAAATCATGTTGGAATAAGCCCCATCCTTCCACTCGAAAATGCGATGGGTGTAATCCCAATATTCGTCGAGCGATTCGCCCTTGTAGGCGAACACCGGCGTGCCGCTGGCGGCGATGGCTGCGGCCGCATGGTCTTGAGTCGAATAAATATTGCACGATGCCCAACGCACTTTCGCGCCTAGCGCTTCCAGCGTTTGGATCAGCACGGCGGTTTGGATCGTCATGTGCAGCGAGCCGGTGATGCGTGCGCCTTTCAAGGGCTGCGACGCCGCGAATTCTTCACGGATGGCCATCAAACCCGGCATTTCGGTTTCGGCGATGCGAATTTCCTTGCGGCCCCAATCAGCCAGTCCAAGGTCTGCGACGATAAAATCTTGAGGTGAATCTTTGGAATGTAGTACGGCGTTCATCACGCCCTCCTTTCTAGTGTTTTAGAAAAAAAGTAACGTGAGCGCCGTTGCGGGTGTTGCTGTCCAAGCCTGACACGGTGGCAATTCGCCCGGGCCGTGCTGCAACGCTCCTTGGATGAGGTGGAAATTATAGCCTAGTTTTGTACGCTAGTTTTTGACCGGGCCAGGCTTCGCCGCGGTTCGCTGCACCAAGACACCGGCTTCCTTTTGTGCCCGGACATTACGCTGTATCCAGCTCAACATATCCAGCCAAATGCGCTTGACTTCAGCCTCAGGCGGCATTTGCAGCGCATTGGGCAACTCGATCGTGATGATCGGCACTTTTTTGTGCAAGCCGCTGTAATTGCCGAGAGACCCCGGATAGACCCCCACCGGCGTAAATACCAAGCGTCCGAATTTGCGCGGCGGCCGGGCTGGGCCGTCGAAATCCAACACGCCAAACGGCGCGTGCACGGAAATAATTACATGCGGATTAAAGCGCGCAATCTCGTCATTAATCCAACGGCTCTCGGGTTCGGATAGCGGCGACTTGCCCGGAAAACGGCGCGGATCGCTACCGGTCGTCTTCACCCAGTAGCGCGGCGCATCTCGCGTCCAGCCCGGCGTAGGAAAATTACGGTTCAAATCGACGCCGTTCGCATTGACCCGCGTCGGCTTAGGTGCAAGCAAACCATCGGGATTCACCACCGGAACGATATTCCATTGAAATTGCTGGGCAGGCGAAGTCTGTGTCCACTGCATCCAGCGAAATACGATCGCCGCTGCCGTTAATTCGTCGCCGTGTATGCCGCCCAATAACAACACCCGCACCGGACCATGTCGATCGGCGCTTACTTTGGCGGGGAAGATTTGACGCTTCAGAATTGGAAATCCCAATTGGGATGCAGCGCCTGCGGGTGCAAGGCCAGCCTGACGACAAGCCTCGGTCGACACGCCGGGTAAGCGCGGCGAGAGGCGGGCGCACCAGTCGACCTGAGAGGCGGGCTTGCTTGCTCCAGGCTTAGTTGCAGCAGGCGCGGTCGCCAAAGCCGGCCCGGCGATCGCAAGCCCGGCCGCCAGTCCCGCCGAAACCAATCGCCGAATCAACTTGGACAAGGTGGCGGGCACGGCGGAACAACGCATGATCGATAACTTCTTTTAGTCGAGCGGATTACAATCCAGCGGAAGCGCGCAAAGCTTGCGCCTTGTCGGTGCGCTCCCAGCTGAATTCTGGTTCTTCGCGACCGAAATGTCCATAGGCGGCGGTCTTAAAATAAATCGGCCGCAACAGATCCAGCATCTGCACGATGCCTTTCGGACGCAGATCGAAGTGCTCTCTTACCAATTCGGCCAGTTTTTCATCGCTGATCTTGCCGGTGCCGAAGGTGGTGACCATGACCGAAGTCGGCTTGGCGATGCCGATCGCATACGACACTTGAATTTGGCATTTGCTGGCCAAGCCTGCGGCGACGATATTCTTGGCCACATAACGGCCGGCATAAGCGGCCGAGCGGTCAACCTTACTCGGATCCTTGCCGGAAAATGCGCCGCCGCCGTGAGGCGCTGCGCCGCCATACGTGTCGACGATGATCTTGCGGCCGGTCAGGCCGCAATCGCCTTGCGGGCCGCCGATGACGAAGCGTCCGGTCGGATTGATCAGGAAATTCGTTTCTTTCAGCCACGCTGCCGGCACGATCGGCTTGATGATCATTTCGATCACGGCTTCTTCAATCGCCTTGTGCTGCATCTCGGGCGCATGCTGGGTCGACAACACGATGGTGTCGATCGCGACCGGCTTGCCGTTCACATAACGCAAGGTGACTTGCGACTTGGCGTCCGGGCGCAGCCAGGGCAAGCGTCCATCCTTGCGCAATTGTGACTGGCGCTCGACCAGGCGGTGAGCGTAGTAAATCGCAGCCGGCATCAATTCCGGCGTCTCGTCGCAGGCGTAACCGAACATCAAGCCCTGGTCGCCGGCGCCTTGATCGAGGTCGATGCCTTTACCTTCATCGACGCCTTGCGCGATATCCGGCGACTGCTTGTCATAGCACACCATCACGGCGCAACCTTTGTAATCGATGCCGTATTCGGTATTGTCATAACCGATACGCTTCAAGGTGTCGCGCGCGACATGAATGTAGTCGACGTTGGCGTTCGCCGTGATCTCGCCTGCCAGCACCACCAAACCGGTGTTGCACAAGGTTTCAGCGGCGACGCGCGCACGCGGATCCTGTTCAAGGATCGCATCGAGAATAGCGTCGGAAATTTGATCGGCCACCTTGTCCGGGTGACCCTCGGAAACGGATTCCGATGTGAAGAGATAATCGTTTGCCATCGCAGGCTCCTGTAAAAAAATTGACCATGTCGCGGCCAACCGAATGAGCCTGCGACGCTTTAGCGAAATTTGTAGACCGCCTCGCAAGTTGTCTGATTAACTCGGCGGATAAGATGCATTAAGAATGCATGTGCTATTTTACGCCTCTTGAATGAATTCGGCAAAAAATCCCGTCGCCGCTGATGCTGGTCAACCTCTTCCGTTTCCTTGCCAAACTTCCTTTGCCGATGCTGCATGCCATTGGTGCAGCATTGGGCTGGCTGGTGTATTTAGCATCGCCCGCATACCGCCGCCGCCTGAAGGAAAACATTACGCACGCTGGACACGTACAGCATTTGCGCGCCGCGGTGGCCGAATCCGGCAAGAGCATCATGGAATTGCCTTTTATTTGGTGCGCGCCTGCCGAACGCGTGCTCGCATCGGCGACCGTTGAAAATTGGGAAGCGGCGCAAAGCGCGCTGGATGCCGGCAGAGGCATTATCTTTCTCACCCCCCACTTGGGATGCTTTGAAATCACAGGGCAAGTCATCGCCATGCGAACGCCGCTCACCGCACTCTACCGACCACCGCGCAAGGCCGCCTTGAAGCCGCTGATTGAAGGAGCGCGGGCACGCACTAATCTCTTATTGGCTCCCGCGAATTTGGGTGGCGTGCGCACCTTACTCAAAACACTGAAAAACGGCCGGCCGATCGGCTTGCTGCCCGACCAGGTTCCGCAACAGGGTGAAGGCATCTGGACGGATTTTTTCGGCAGGCCCGCCTACACCATGACCTTGCCTGGCAAACTGCAACAAATGTCGAATGCTTCGATCATTCTGGTACATGCAGAACGGCTGCCGCGCGGACGCGGCTATCGGGTACGCTTTACCGCATTTACCGAGGCTCTCACGGATAACCCGCAACAGCAAGCGACCGCCATCAACCGCGCCATGGAACAGCTGATCGCCGAATGCCCTGCGCAATACTTTTGGAGCTATAACCGCTACAAAACGCCGGCCGGCGTGCTGCCGCCGGACTCAGCGGGAGCAACGCCATGAGATTGTTGCTCGGTTTGATGTGGTTATTGCACTGGATGCCGCTACCTTTGTTGGGGCGGCTTGGCGAAAGCATCGGTAGCCTATTATTTGCGCTTGTCAAAAAACGCCGGCGCATCACGCTGACCAATTTACGGCTGTGCATGCCCGAGCTGTCAGAAGCCGAACGGCAGAATATCGCCAAGCGTCACTTCCAAGCCTATGCGCGCAGCATTTTGGAGCGCAGCATCCTTTGGTGGGCTTCCGAGGCGAGATTGAAAAAATTGATTGAGGTGGAACCCGGCGTTCCGCTGGATGTCATTGCCGCTGGCCCGACTATCGTGTTATGCCCGCATTTCGTCTGCCTGGATGTGGCCGGCGTGGCGGTGATGCTGGAATCATCGCTCTGCTCGATTTACACGCCGCAGCAAAACCGCGTATTCGATGAAGTCTTGCGCAAAGGGCGTTCGCGCTTTCGCCCAGTGAAATTGTTTACACGAGTCGATGGCATCAAGGCGATTGTGCGCGCCATGCGCGAAGGCTTGCCTTTCTTCATGCTGCCCGATATGGACTTTGGCACCAAGGATGCAGAGTTCGTTTCCTTCTTCGGCCAATCCGCGGCCACCCTTACCGCCCCTGCACGTATCGCGGCGGCGACCGGCGCCAAAGTCGTGCCCGTCGTGGCGACCTTCTTGCCGAATTATCGCGGCTGGAAGGTGCGCTTTTATCCGCCCTGGGAAGACTACCCGGGCGACGACATTAAAGCCGCGACGCGCCGCATGAATGTCTTCATCGAAGAGCGAGTGCGCGAAGCACCAGCCGAATATTTCTGGACACATAAGCGCTTCAAAACACGGCCGCCGGGCGAGCCCGGTTTTTATGAGTAATAATGCCGGCATGAAGATCAAATTCACCAAAATGCATGGCGCCGGCAACGACTTTGTCGTGCTCGACGCAATTCACCAGCGCATAAACTTCACACCGGAGCAATGGCGTTACCTCGCCGACCGCCGTTTCGGCGTAGGTGCGGATCAAATGCTGGTGATTGAAAAGCCATCATCGGCCGATGTCGATTTTCGCTATCGCATCTTCAACGCCGACGGCAGCGAAGTCGAACAATGCGGCAACGGCGCACGCGCCTTTGTGAAATTTGTGATCGAAAAAGGCTTGACGGACAAGCGCGCCATCCGCGTGGAAACCATGTCCGGCGTCATCGAACCGGCCATGGAAGCGGACGGCCGCATTACCGTGGATATGGGGGCACCGATCTTGGAGCCGCAGCAGATCCCCTTCAATGCCGACCGCTTGACCGGCAAAGCGGAAGGCGGTGACACGCTATGGCCGCTGGAAATCAATGGCAAGACTGTTTGGATTTCCGCTGTTTCGATGGGTAATCCGCACGCTGTGCAAGTGGTGGCCGACGCCGATCAAGCGCCCATCGAGGCCGATGGCCCCGTGATCGAACATCACCCGCGCTTTCCCAAACGCGTCAACGCCGGCTTCATGCAAATCGTCAATCGCCGCCATATCAAGCTGCGCGTTTTTGAGCGCGGCGCCGGCGAAACATTGGCGTGCGGCACCGGCGCTTGCGCCGCTGTTGTAGCGGGAATTCGCCGTGGCTTGCTGGATTCGCCGGTAGCAGTTTCCACGCGCGGCGGCGAATTGTCGATTGCCTGGCAAGGCCCCGGCTTACCGGTGAAGCTGACCGGCCCGGCGGCCACGGTTTTTGAGGGCGAAATCGAGATTTAACTGCGCACATCGCTGTACAATGTCAGCTTCCGCTTTCGATTGCACGACCATGACTGCTTCCCCGGACTCCAACGCCGTCGCCCAATACCTGATCGACAATCCCGAATTCTTTGAGGAACACGCGGACCTGCTGTCGAAGGTAAAACTGTCCAGCAGCCTGGGCGGACGCGCCGTCTCCTTGCAAGAGCGGCAAATGGAAGTACTGCGTCACAAATACCATGCCCTTGAATTGCGCCTGGCCGAATTGCTGCGTATCGCTGAAGACAACGACGCAATTACACGTAAATTTCAGCAATGGGCACGCTCGCTCTTGTTGGCGCGCAATGACGTCGACTTGCCCCATGTCTTGATCGACGGCTTGCAAACCATTTTCGGCGTGCCCTACGCCACCTTGCGTCTGTGGGGCGTGTCGGAAGATTTTGCCCATACCTGGTTTGCCGCCGAAGTATCGGAAGATGCACGGCTGTTCGCCAACGGTTTGCATGCGCCTTTCTGCGGCAAGAACAATGACTTTGAAGTGGCGTCCTGGATCGATGAAGCGCAAGCCATCGAATCGGTCGCCATGCTGCCATTGCGCCGCGACGGTTCCGCCGCAGCCTTCGGTCTTTTGGTGCTGGGTTCGCCCGACCCAAGCCGGTTCACCTCGGACATGGCGACCGACTTCCTCGTCAAAATCGGTGACACGGCAAGTGCCGCCATGACTTGCTTGCTCGACTAAACTCGATAGGCGCGGCAGTGACAAACAGCGCCAACCAAACCCAGATCGACGGCTATCTCGATAGCTTGCGCACGCAGCGCAAACTATCGCCTCATACGCTTGCCAACTATGGCCGCGATCTTGCCGAGCTGGCGCGCCTGACTGACGCCGTTCGGGCTGATTTGCCGCTCGCGTCGGTATCCCATTTCCAACTTCGCAAATTCGCCGCCCAATTGCATGCGCGAGGTTTGAGCGGCGCCAGCATTGCCCGCAAACTTTCCGCATGGCGCGGCTTTTATGATTGGCTGGCGGGACAAGTCCCGCTTGCCGCCAATCCCGCCGACGGGGTCAAGGCCCCTAAACGCGCCAAGTCGCTGCCCAAAGCCCTGTCGGCCGACGATGCGGTGCAATTGGTATCGCACGCACACCCGCATAAAGATGCAGAGAGTCCAACCGAGCTCTGCAACCGCGCCATGTTCGAGCTGCTGTATTCGAGCGGCCTACGTATATCCGAGCTGGTCCAGCTCGATGTTCGCTATGCCGAAGAAGGCAAATATGTTTCTTCCGGCTGGATTGATTTCGACGCTGCCGAAGTTACGGTCACAGGCAAAGGCGGCAAGCGGCGCAGTGTGCCGGTCGGGCAACCGGCTGTGCTAGCCATCACCTCTTGGCTAGCGGTACGCGGCGCCTTGGCAAAGGCCGACCCGCATCCTTTGTTTTTAACGGAGCGCGGCACCCGCATGTCGCCGCGCGTGGTGCAAATGCGCATCAAAGAGCATGCGCGCGCGCTAGGTATACCGGCCGACGTGCATCCGCATATGCTGCGTCATTCATTTGCGACGCACGTATTGCAATCCTCCGGAGATTTGCGCGCGGTGCAGGAAATGCTCGGGCATGCTTCGATCGCTGCGACACAAATCTATACTGCATTGGACTTCCAGCGGCTGGCGAGCGTCTATGATGCCGCACATCCCCGCGCGAAAAAGAAATAAACGCTTCTTAGCTCACGAGGTTCATCATGGCTTTAATCCCCGCAACCATTCTGACCGGCTTCTTAGGCGCCGGAAAAACCACGCTACTCAACCGCATTTTGCAAGAACCGCACGGTCATAAAATCGCCGTCATTGAAAATGAATTCGGACAGGAGGGCATCGACAATGACATCTTGGTCCAAGACAGCAATGAGCAAATCATTGAAATGAATAATGGGTGCGTCTGCTGCACTGTGCGCGGCGACTTGATTGCCGCCCTCACCGCCTTGGCGGAAAAACGCAATGCCGGCGCCTTGCAATTCGATCACGTCGTCATTGAAACCACCGGCTTGGCCAACCCTGGGCCAGTCGCACAAACATTTTTCATGGATGATCTGGTTGCGGCGCATTACATGCTGGACGCCATCATCACGGTGGTCGATGCGGTACACGGTATGCGCCAGCTCGATCAGCAAGAAGAGGCGCAGCGCCAGGTCGGTTTTGCCGACAAGATTTTGCTATCGAAGACCGATGTGGCTGATGCCGCCGAAGTGGCTGAGCTGATCGCTCGCACCAGGCGCATGAATCCGCGCGCCGCTATTCTTAAATCCGATTTTGGCAAGGTGCCGCTCGACGAGGTACTGGATTTACGCGGCTTCAATCTTAACGACAAGCTGGAAATCGATCCGGATTTTCTCAAAGCGGAAGAGGAAGAACATCATCACGGCGAATGCGATGCCCATTGCAAACATCATCACCGCCATGAACATCCTCACCTTCATCATCATGACGATATCCAAGCCTTTGTGTTTAAAAGCGAACGGCCGTTCGACACGATGAAACTGGATGAATTTTTGGGCAGCATCGTTCAAATCTACGGGCCGCAAATGCTGCGCTACAAGGGGGTGCTGTGGATGCAAAACGCTACCCGCAAAGTAGTGTTCCAGGGCGTACACCAAATGATGGGTACCGACTTGGGGGCGAAATGGGGTGAAAACGAGACACCTCAAAGCAAAATGGTCTTTATTGGCAAAGATTTACCAAAAGATATTTTTATTCGTGGTCTGGAGCAATGTTTGGTATAAACTAATGCGGATATATAGGGAGATCGCCGCCAGAGAAATCAAGCGTAAATCACATTACGCTGCGGCTTATAAAAAGCGTCGGGCAGTTCTTCAGGGATAGGACTATGAACGCAACCGTTAAAAAAACACCGGCAAAAAAAGGCCCGGCCACCACTACCGCGAAAAAAGCCTCTACGAAGGCCGGCACTTCCGCCAAGACGCGTACCGCAAGTACGGCGAAATCGACCAAAACAGTTGCCAAACCGGCTAAAGCACCCGCCAAGCCGGTGAAAGCCGCTCCGGCAACTGCGCCCAAACCAACAGCCAAGCCCTCTACAAAAAAGGATGCAGGCAAGACTACTGCGGCCAAATCTGCTGTAAAATCCGTGGCCGTCAAAAAAACGGCAGTCAAGGCAGCGAAGGGAACCCCCGTCAAAGCAAGCGCCAAGAAAATTGTGGCCAGCGCCCCCTCCGCTACTCAATCTTCTGTTTTGACTTCGCGTACAACGAGCGCCAAGGTAACTAGAATTGACGCCGTCGAACGTAAGCCGGCGAAATCTGAGGTGCATGTGAGCAACAACAATGTTGCCGCGGATTTTGTCAATAAAATGGATCGAACCGTAGTCTCGAAAGTAAGTGAAGTGGCAACCAAGACAATGAAATCGACGCCCGTGCTTGAAAATGGTGCTCTGTTAACTGAAGAGCAAATCCTGAAAATGAGCGAGAAGGATTATATGAATCCGGCTCAACTCGCGTTTTTCAAAGCGCGCCTTCAGGCACTGGAAAAAGAATTGCTCAAAAACGCCGGTGAGACCACGGAGCACTTACGTGAAACTGTGCTCGTTCCCGACCCGGCCGACCGTGCGACGATCGAAGAAGAGCATGCTCTCGAACTGCGTACGCGCGACCGTGAGCGCAAGCTTCTCAAAAAAGTCCAACAATCTCTCGCGTCCATTGAATCCGGCGATTATGGCTGGTGCGAAGAAACCGGTGAGCCGATCGGCATCCCCCGCCTCTTAGCTCGTCCGACGGCAACGCTCTCCTTGGAAGCCCAGCAGCGCCGCGAACTGAAACAAAAGCTGTACGGGGATTAGTTCCCCTCCCGCCTTCGGCGCGGCTCGCCAAACTGTTGGCTTTTGCCTAATGTTTAACCAAATCTCGCTCTCCGGCAGCGGGATCGTTTGACAAATCCGCCATGCCACGATGTAATGAATATCCTGCTCTCGGGTAATATATCCCCAGCGTTATAATGGGATGTCGAGGCACGTCCTAAGTGCTGGTTTGAAAATCTTAGGAATACTCAAACCCGCCGGCATAAGGAATCAGGAGACACGTGGGGATTTTTTCGCTTTTTGGCAAGAAGGGACAGCCGGATGAAGTCGAGGCTGAGAAGGATGCCGCTCGCCGCAAGCGGGAATCCTCGTCCAGCCGCATCGGCTCGTCTTCCAAGTCTTCCGCCACGCGCACCGGCAATGCACAGGTGCAGCGTGATGCTGCACGCGCCACCGCTCAAAAAATCGATGCTATCGAATCCGAGATGACCTCGGAATTGATGCAGGCAAGACCCAAACCGGCAGCTCGTTCAGGCCCGCCCACGCAACCCAAGTCGCCTGCACCGGTAGCCGCATCAAAACCGGCCGCCGGCGCCGCTACCCCGACGGCAAAAAGCGCCAACTCCGTATTGCCCACGATGGGTATGTCTACGGATTTTTTACTGGGTGGCGACTCAGGAATCGGATTGGTGGAAGTTGCCAGTTCCGAGACCCCTCCCGTCATCGAAGAAGCTGCCATTCTGTTCGCCAACGAGCAAACTGAAATGGTCGAGCAAATGCTGCTGGGCGCCATCCACGACACATCGCTGGACAAAGATGCTGTGCGTACTGTCTGGCTGATGCTGTTCGACCTCTATCAAATCACCGGCAAGCAGGAACAGTTCGAGAATCTCTCGATCGACTATGCCGCCAAGTTTGAAACCTCGCCACCGGGCTGGGATACCGGCCGCCTGGACCCGCAAGCCGCGACTATTCAGCCGTCGAGCTCGGGAGCGACTCCCGCGATCGCTTTTTCCGGCAAGCTCGATGAGAACATCGTCAAGCTGCTTGACCGTGCCCAAAAGTCTTCCGAAAAGAGCAACGTCATCCGCCTGGAGTTTTCGCGCGTGACCGAAGTTCTACCGGAAGGCTGCGAACTTTTACTGGCAACGCTACGGAAACTGCAAAAGGCCGGTTCCGAATTGGTGCTGGTCGGCGCTCCGGATTTCGCTAACAAAATCCGCACCATCGTCGAAGTCGGCCGGCGCGATCCGAATGATTCTCCGTGGTGGCTTTGGATGGAAATCCTGCAGCTGCTTAACCGAGAAAAAGAATTTGAAGAAGCCAGCATCGATTTTTGCGTCACCTATGAAGTTTCGCCGCCCGCCTTCGTTCCGCCGAAAAACAAGGTGACGACCGATATTGATCAGGCGGTCGAACCCACCATGGAAACCGACCGTTTCATGATGCCGGCCGTAGTCGACTCACGCACCAATGTCATTGCGAATGTCACTGAATTCGCGAGCGCACATAATCCGGCCGTCATTGATTGTTCACGCTTAAATCGGGTTGACTTTAGCGCCGCAGGACAATTGTTGAGCGCCTTGGCGCCGCTTGCCACCAAAGGCCGCGCCGTACAATTGCAGAACGTCAATCACTTGGTCGCCGCACTATTCCATGTCATGGGCTTGCGTGACATCGCAAGCATCATGCCGCGCAAAAACTAAATCCTCTTGCAATTGGAGGGCTCGCCCCCATTCTGCATTTACCGATGCGCTTGACCCCTTCCGTTTCGCTGCTAGAGTGAATTGATTGCATATGGACGGGCGACTTGCATCACCCCATTCATTTCAGAGGCAGGCATGGAACAATTTCACGGCACTACCATTCTTTCCGTACGACGCGGCAGCACGGTCGCGCTGGGCGGCGACGGCCAGGTCACCCTGGGCAACGTCGTCATGAAAGGCAGTGCGCGCAAAGTACGCAAGCTATATCACGGCAAAGTGTTGGCCGGTTTTGCCGGCGGCACGGCGGATGCTTTTACCCTGATTGAATTATTCGAATCCAAACTGGAGAAACATCAAGGGCACTTGATGCGCGCCTCGGTCGAACTGGCGAAGAACTGGCGTACCGATCGTATGCTGCGGCGCCTGGAAGCGATGCTATTGGTGGCTGACCGCGAAACCACCCTCATCATCACCGGCAACGGCGACGTGCTTGAACCGGAAGACGGCATCGGCGCGATCGGCTCCGGCGGCGCATATGCGCAATCCGCAGCCAAGGCGCTGCAAGAAAACACGGATCTTCCGCCGCTGGAAATCGTCAAAAAATCGCTCACCATTGCCGGCGAACTTTGCATCTACACCAACCTATCCCACGTCATCGAGACGCTGGAATAAACTCACCGAATATTCCCATCATGAACATGACTCCGCCGGAGATCGTCTCCGAACTCGACAAACATGTGGTCGGCCAAGCCAAAGCGAAACGCGCGGTGGCAATCGCGCTGCGCAACCGCTGGCGCCGTCAGCAAATCGAAGAACCGCTTCGCTACGAAATTACGCCGAAAAATATTCTGATGATCGGACCCACCGGCGTGGGCAAGACCGAGATCGCGCGTCGCTTAGCCAAGCTGGCCGATGCTCCTTTCATCAAGATCGAAGCGACCAAATTCACCGAAGTCGGTTATGTCGGCCGCGATGTCGACACTATCATTCGCGACTTGGTCGATATCGGCATTAAGCAAACGCGCGAAACCGAAATGCGCAAGGTGCGCACGCGTGCGGAAGATGCGGCAGAAGATCGCGTCATCGATATTCTGGTGCCGCCGGCGCGTGACTTCGGCTTTCATGCGAGTCCGGCATCGGATACCGAAACACAGGCCGGCAATGCGACCCGCCAGACTTTCCGCAAGCGCTTGCGCGAAGGCGCGCTGGACGATCGCGAGATCGAGGTTGAAGTTGCCGAAACTGCGCCGCACATGGAAATCATGGCGCCGCCCGGCATGGAAGAAATGACCGAGCAGATTAAATCCATGTTTTCCGGGCTGGCCGGCGGGCGCAAGAAAAAGCGCAAATTAAAGATTAAGGAAGCCATGCGCTTTTTAATCGAGGAAGAAGCCGCCAAGCTGATTAACGAAGATGAATTGAAGCAAAAGGCGATCGCCAACGTCGAGCAAAACGGCATCGTATTTCTCGATGAAATCGACAAGATCGCAACGCGCTCTGAAGTGGGCGGCGCCGATGTCTCGCGCGCCGGTGTGCAGCGCGATCTGCTGCCTTTGGTGGAAGGCACGACCGTCAACACCAAATACGGCATGATCAAGACCGACCATATTTTGTTCATTGCGTCGGGCGCATTCCATCTGGCCAAGCCCTCGGATTTGATTCCGGAGTTGCAGGGGCGCTTTCCGATCCGCGTGGAATTGGATTCATTGTCGATTGCCGATTTCGAACGCATCCTCACCGGCACCGATGCTTGCCTGACGCGTCAGTACGAAGCCTTGCTTGCCACCGAAGGCGTGAAGATCGAATTTGCGGAAGACGGTATTCGACGCTTGGCGGAAATCGCTTTCTCGGTGAATGAAAAAACCGAGAACATCGGCGCACGGCGCTTATATACCGTGATGGAAAAGCTGCTGGAGGAAGTGTCTTATTCGGCTGGGCAAGTTCCGGATAAGCGCGTCGAAATCAATGCGAGCTACGTCGACGACCGGCTGGGCGAGTTGGCGATCAATGAAGATTTGTCGCGTTACGTCTTGTGATACGGAATGGCCAATAAGGCTCTGGCGAAACGACAGAAATTGACGATGCGCGTCAAGCCGGAGCCGCGTAGCTTAAAGCCACGCAATCCATTCGCCGTGCCTGCCGGCCAACGCAGCGCCGGGGCACATAAACCTACCAAATCTGCGTTAAGGCAAAAACAAAAACGCGCGCTGAAAAAGTTACTACCTGAATCCGGGGAAAGTTAGGTTCAGAACCTGATCGGCATCTTTTTGACAGGAGCGCAGCCACGAGAACCGGCCGCATACTAGGCGCGGCGACGCGACGTAGCGGTGCTACGGCAAGGAGCCGCAACAACGTAGGCGGCCGGTTATCGCGGTGCCCAGAGGGTTCGACCGGGAAGGGCGCATTGCGGCGTTGCGGCGCTTGCGCAGGGGACCACCCTGCGCGGCGCACCGCGCCTTGCACTGCATCCTTCCCGGCCGAACGCACCTGCCAAAAAGATACCGATCAGGTTCTTAACGCTGCGCCGGCGGCGGCACTTGAATCACGCCGTTATTCGGCGGCGCGGGCTGGCCCAACATCGCGCCTCCCATAACCGGCGGTGTATTCGGCATAGCCGGTGCCATAGGATTGGCGCCAGGATTCACCGGCGTACCAGGACCAGGAATGCCGGGCATAGGATTGCCTGGCATCGGAGGCGGCGGAGCATTAAGCGGCTGCGGCTCGCCGCCCATGGAACCAGGGGCGCCCGGCACAATACCTTGCGACGGCATCGGCGCGGGCGCCGCACCTAGGCCGCCCTGGCCTTTCGCCCCTTCCGGCAACTCGACACGCTTGTTCACACCGCCATCGGACAGCATCACGTAGGTAGGATGCACTTCCTTTACCACTACGCCGGGCATAACTTCTTTATTGACGCGCGCCGTTTGCGCGGGTTTGCCATCGGCCGACAGGATCGCGACACTTTCGCCCGGCGTCCCGGACATCACCACGCCCTTCAACTGAAAATTGCTGGCGACCGCGACCGCTGCCGGCTTACCGCCGAATAACGCCGCCACGGAATCGAGACGCACCTCCGGCTTGCCTGCCTGCGGTGCGGGAGCGACGGCGCGTGCCTGCGGCCTGAACATTTGCATGCCCCAAAAAGCGATTGATGCGCACAGCAGCACAAACAGGGCAAAGCTAGCAAGTAAAGGCATGCGATTCATGATAAGAGCCGATTAACGCACCAACTGATTAATTTCGATGATGGGCATGAGCACCGCCAAAACGATCAGCAACACTACCACGCCCATGGCCAGAATCAAAGCGGGTTCAAGCAAGCCGGCGATGGTCAAGGCTCGCCGCTCCAAGTCGGATTCTTGTGCGTTGGATGCACGTTCCAACATCGCGGGCAACTCACCCGTCACTTCGCCGGCGCGAATCATATGGATGAGCATCGGCGGAAAATGCTGATGAGCGGACAACGCGCGCGCAAGGCCGACGCCTTCGCGCACGCTATTGGTGGCGTCTTCCACCTGCTCGCGCATGGCGACATTCGACAAGGTATCGCGGCTGGTTTGCAGCGCGCGTAAAATCGGCACGCCGGAACCGGTGGTGATGGCGAGCGTGCTGGCAAAGCGCGCCGTATTTAAACTGCGTTCGAACTTGCCGTACATCGGCGCATTCAAAAGCCAGGTATGCCAACGCAACTTAATCTGCGGATTCTTCAGCAAACGGCGCCAAAAGAAAAAAGCAACGACCACGATGGTGGCCACGATTAAGCCGTAACTACGCACAAAATCGGAAATCGCCAACATCATCACCGTCAGGAACGGCAGCTTTTGCTTGGTGTTGGCGAACACTGAGACGATCTGCGGCACGACGTAAGTCAGCAAAAAAATCACAATCGCAAAAGCGACAACCGTGACGATCGCCGGATAAGTGAATGCGAGCTTTACTTTCTGCACCAGCGCATTGCGCCGTTCGATATAGTCCGCCAAGCGCGACAGTACGCGCGACAGCTGGCCGATTTGTTCGCCGGACGCCACCAGCGCGCGATAGATATCGGCAAAATCGCGCGGGTGCTTGGAAAGCGAATCGGATAACGATGCACCCGCAATCACTTCGGACCGAATCGACGCCACCAGATCGCGCACATAATTGCGTTCAGCTTGTTCGAGCAATGCGGTAAACGCTTGCTCCAAGGGCAAACCTGCCTCAAGAAGGCTCGCCAGCTGGCGTGTGAAAAGGGCCAGTTCGACCGTGGAAAGATGGTCGCCGAACAATTTGGCTTTCGGCTTGCCGGAGGCATCGACTTGCGCGGCGATCGCATCGACGGAAATCGGCACCAAGCCTTGATTGCGCAGGTCGGCACGCGCACCGCGCGCGCTGTCGGCATTGAGCACGCCCTTCTTGGTTATGCCGGCGTCGTCGACGGCTTCATAGCGAAATGCAGGCACGATATTTCCGTTACTCTTTCACCAGGCCTTGTTCTTTGGTCACGCGCAGCAACTCGGCTCGCGTGGTGGTGCCGTCGGCGATCCAGCGTTCGCCATCTTCGCGCATGGTGCGCATGCCATTCTGTTGCGCGACGGTGCGGATATCGGCCTCGGAGGCTTGGTTGTGGATGAGCGAGGCGATTTCATCATTGGTTTGCAACAGCTCATAAACACCGACGCGGCCATGGTAGCCGGTCAAGCCGCAATGATCGCAGCCGACTGCTTGCCAAAGCTGTCCATCGAAACGCCGGCATTCCGGGCACAATTTTCGCACCAAGCGCTGCGCCACTACGCCCAGCAACGAGGACGACAACAGGAAGGGCTCAATGCCCATATCGAGTAAGCGCGTAACCGCCGCCGCAGAATCGTTGGTGTGCAGCGTGGCCAATACCAAGTGGCCGGTCAAGGACGCCTGCACCGCGATCTGCGCCGTTTCCAAATCGCGGATCTCACCGATCATGATGACATCCGGGTCTTGACGCAGAATCGCGCGCAACGCCTTGGCAAAGGTCATATCGATTTTCGGATTAACCTGGGTTTGCCCTACACCCGCCAATTCGTATTCGATCGGATCTTCCACGGTCAATACATTGGTGGTGGTGGCGTTCAAGCGCGACAAGGCAGCGTACAGCGTGGTGGTCTTACCGGAACCGGTCGGGCCGGTTACCAGCACGATACCGTGCGGTTGAGAAATCAATCGGTCGAACTGCACTTCCACATCGGCACTCATGCCTAGGTGCTTCAAATCGAGACGGCCGGCTTCTTTATCCAGCAAACGCAATACGGCACGCTCACCATGACCGGTCGGCAAAGTCGATACGCGCACGTCGACGGGCTTGCCGCCGATGCGCAAAGTGATGCGGCCGTCTTGCGGCAAGCGCTTCTCGGCGATGTCGAGCTGCGCCATGATCTTGATACGCGAAATAAGCGAAGCGTGAATCGCTTTCTTGGGGCGCACCACGTCGCGCAAGGTGCCGTCGATGCGAAAGCGCACGACGGAAATTTGCTCGAAGGGTTCGATATGAATATCGGACGCGCCTTCGCGCAAAGCTTGCGTCAACAGCGCGTTGATCATGCGGATCACCGGCGCATCGTCGGCCGACTCCAGCAAGTCTTCGACTGCCGGCATGTCGCGCATCAAGGTGGCGAGATCGAGATCGGATTCGTATTCGTCGATCACTTGCGCCGCATCGCCGCTGGAGCCCGCATACGCTTGCGCGATTGCCGCCTCTAGTTCTTCGTGCGGCATGGTTTTCAATTTCACGCGCCCAAAACGGCGTCCGACTTCGGCGATGGCGGCCGGTTGCGTCGACTCGGAAATCCACACTTCTACCGGGTGACCATCCTCGCCGTGCCGATGCGCCAATACCGCGAAATCGCGCGCATAGGCGTAAGGCAAAAGGCGGGAATCCATCATGACTGTACTCATCGCATCATTTCCAAATTACTTGCTGGGCGCCGGCGCGGTTTGCATCGAGGGCTGCGGTACCGGTTGGGCTTGGACAGCCCCCGGTTGTGCACCGTTAGCGGCCGGCTGCTTTTGGGGTAATGCCTGCTGAAACAGCGCGCCGCCGGCGGGTTGGCCATTCTGCAATTGCGGCAGAACCGGCGCTTCGACAGTCGGCAACAATATGGTTTGCCTCGGCTGCGCATCCAGTTGAGCGCCACGGATATAGTCATAGCGGTCGGTCACCAGGCTGGCGCTATGCTCGGCGGTACGAAGGATTACCGGCCGCAGAAACACCATCAAGTTGCGCTTGGTACGCGTGCGCGCCTGCGCTTTAAATAAATTGCCGATGATGGGAAGGTCGCCAAAACCTGGAACCTTCTCTGTGCCATCCCGAACCGTGTCGGAAATCAAACCGCCTAATACGATAATCTGTCCGTCGTCGACTAGGACATTGGTCTCGATCGAACGTTTCGTGGTAATGATCCCGGCAGCGCTGGTGACCGAATTATCGATATCCGAAGATTCTTGATAAATTGCCAGCTTGATAGTGCCACCTTCGGAAACTTGCGGCTTGACCCGCAACGACAAACCGATATCCTTACGCTCGACCGTCTGGAACGGATTCACGCCGGCAGAGCCGCCCGATGCTGCAGTGGTGTACTGTCCAGTAATGAAAGGCACGTTTTGGCCGACGATGATGCGGGCTTCTTCATTATCGAGCGTCAACAGATTCGGCGTCGATAGGATATTGGTGTCGGAAACGCTTTCCAGCGCATGCAACACTGCGCCCAAGCCTAGCTTGCCATTGATTTGCTTGAACAATCCAAGCGACAAGCCCGTGGGGATGCTTGGCGGAGTTGCATTGGCCGTACCGGATGCAGCCACCGAAGTAGCCAGATTAACGAGATTGGCGCCGCCTGAGGCAAAATCGCTGACGGCACCCACACGATAGCGGCTGGTGTTATCGCCCGACAGCCCAAGCCATTGCACGCCAAAATCGCCCACCTTGTCGCCATTGACCTCGACGATCAATGACTCGACGTAAACTTGCGCGCGACGGGCATCAAGTTTATCGATCACCGCACGCAAATTGCGGTAGACCGCTTCGCTTGCGGTAATGATCAAAGTATTGGTCGCCGCATCAGCCTGGATAAAGCCGGCGCCGCCGCCGGAAGGCAGGTTATTTTGAGCGGGCGTGGACGAGCTGGAAAGCGGCTGGGCTTGCATGCCGCCGCCGGGTTGCGGCTGCCCCGGCTGGGCGGCTGGCGCAGAAAATGCCGGTGTCGGCGAAGATGAAGGCGTCGATGAAGACGAAGAAGCAGAAGCATCGGCCGCCACCACGGCACGCAAAGTTTGTGCGAGCTTAATCGCATCGGCATTTTTCAAATGCACTACATGAATATTGCCGGGGTTCGAGGTCGGCTGATCCAGCTTCGCAATCAGCGACTTCGCCAAGTTGGCGCGGGCCGCAGATGGCGCACGGATGATGACGGAATTGGTACGCGAATCAACCAGGAGATTGACGCGATCAACTGCCCCCGCAGCAGGCGCCGGTTCCAGCAGGCGATTGACCATGGTCGCGATATCGCTCGCAATCGCATGATGAATCGGCACCACATCCATATCCCCGGAAGGTGGCGTATCCAGAGCGGCGACGATTTTGCCCAAGCGCCTCAAGTTGTCGGCATAGTCGGTGATGACCAGGGAGTTGTTGCCGGGATTTGCATTGATCGTGTTGTTGGGCGAAATCAACGGACGCAAAATCGTCACCAAGTTCGGCGCCGATTCATAATTCAAATGAAAAATTTGCGTCGCGATTTGATCGCCGCGTATGGTGCCTTTCTGGATCGGCCCCGCCTGCAGCTTCGCATCGGCCTCGGGCACAACCTTGGCGAAGCCATCGCCGATCACGATCGCATAACCTTGCAACCGAAGCGCCGAACCCAGCAAGCCAAACGCCTGCGCCTTACTGACCGGACGTTCGGAAATCAAGTTGATCGTCCCCTTGACGCGAGGATCGATGATGAAGGTCGTATTGGTGTACTGACCGACCGCCTTGATCACCGATTCGATATCGGCGCCGACAAAATTCAAAACCGCTTCTCCGCCTGCAGGCGGCGCAGCGGCCAAGAGCGGCGGCAGCAGCGTGCACGATAACACCAGCGCGACGCCCAGGCGCTTTAAGTTCATCAAACGGGATAATGCCTTCATTGGTTTGGTTTTCATTATTTGAACTCTAACGCGATAACATTCTTATTGCCTTCCCTGCGGCGCTGCCCCAGCAGATTCAACAGGTTGCCCAGTCTTTCTTCACTACCAGCTTCCGCTTCCGCCTTGCCTGAAAACTGCAAGCGGCCATTCGCCAATTGGCCTGTGCCGGATAACAGCATCGGCCCCTTGACCGTCTTTAACAGCATATTGGCCTGCTGCCCCTGCCACTCAAACACCAGGATATACGCTCCCAGCGGTTTGATCGGCGACAGACGCGACGCCATATTATTCATCTCCAGGGTCATCGTCCCCGTCACACCCACGTTATTGCCTTGACGCGTAAACTGCAACGGTGCCCATGCCAGCCGCATCTGCCCGGACGGCTGGATCGTATTCAGGGGCGCCCCCAAACCTGCCAAGCGCTCCGCAGGCAACAAAATGGATGCCGGACTAATCCGCCACGCATTCCATGTGCCGCTCAACGCTAACGGATTCGACAAAACGCTCGTGTTTTCCAACGTCGCATCGATTTGTCCCACTAAGATCATTGGCGACAAATTCCAGGTAAAGCGTCCAGGCAACAAAGGCGACACCGGATCTTTACTACTGGCAGCCGCGCCCAAATATGCCGAACCATGCCACAGCGTGCCTTCCGCATCGCCGAGGGTAATGCGCCCTTCGGTCTGCCTTTCCACAAAACTCGCCATCCAGCTCGCCGGAAACACTGCCAGCAGCGTGAATCCTATCGTCACAATGGCAATAAGCAACCATAGCACGACGCGGTTGATGGCCCCTTTGTTCTTACTCATTATTCTTTTGCTGTCGCAAGGTAAGCGAGGCATTTACCGTATCTTGCTGCGGTAAAGAAGTAACGTTGGCCTCCATTACCTCAATACGCGAGGATTTTTGAATTTCATCCAGCCATGCAGTCATTGCAGCGAAAGATACGGAATTAAATTGAACCTTGGCAAGATTGCCGCCCGTTGCAACAACGCTTTGCGGCTTCAAACCCAGACGCGTCATGCCTGCTTCAAGATTTTCCTTGGTCATCTCAGGCGCCGGAGGTGGCGTGACGCTGGCAAGCGCGGTCGCTTCTTTAGCCAAGCCTTCTAATTCGACTTGCTGTTGCCGCAATGTAGGCAAACTTTTTTGCAGCTGCGCCCGTCCCTTATACGCGGGTTCAATCAACAACATGTACGTTAAACCCAAGACCGCCACGGCGATTGCCAACACAATCTGCTTTTTTTCGCGCTCGTTACGTGCGCTCCAAAAAGCAGATAAATTTTCCTGCACATCCGTAAACATGGTGGGCGATTTCATTTGGCGCTCCTGATTTGCCATAAGTCAGGCGCTTTCGCCACGAGAGAGAGATTGCGTGCGGCCAGCGCGGTTTGCATCTGCGCCGTAGGCGGCGGGACATCGGACTTAAGTTTGACTTGCAAGCCGCCTTCGGCATAGTCGAGCGAAACGATACCAGGTCCTTTGCTGCCCTGCAAAACGCTTTGCCATGCTTCGCCGAATTGGGTAGCGAGCACCAAGAAATCACTCGGAGAGGCTTGTCCGGCCCTGTGCTGCGCCGCCTTGATCTTTTGCTTCATTTGCGCGACCGGATCAAGGATGGCTGTCTCGTTCGGATACACGGACTTATAAATCTGCATCATCATGGCGCGCGCGCCGGTCGCTTCACGCTTCAAGCGCAGCCAGTCGACATTCAAGCCGATGATATTCACCAATAGCAGCAAGCCCGCCAGTATCAGGGGCCAACGCCAGGGCTGCCAGTGCAGGCTAGGACCGGCAGCGGCGCCCAATCCGGCCGCCACATTGATCGGAACATTCTTGGCGCCGGCAATCCAGCGCGGCCAATTGTCGGCAAATAGCGAAACCCGCTCTTCCAATTCGTGTTCGTGCAATACCGACTGGTAAACGATCACGCGCTCCTGCGGCACATACAAGGCAATTGCCGCGGTAGGAGCCAGCGTGCATAGGGATTGCACTGCTTCGGGCGCGCCGGAGTCGGGTTGCTCGGGCAACATCGACAAACCCATGCCTTCATATTCGCCGCTGCGCAGTGCGAGCTCCATATCGAGGCTCATGCTGTATTCACCAACGGCGGCGGAAACCGTATCGGGCTGATAAGGCAAACAAAGCTGGGCCGGGACGGCGACAATATTGCGCGCGCCTAATGCAATCAGTTTGTGGACGATTTTTTCCAACCAGGCGCGATTAACAACAGCAATCGTGCGCATGCCCTCTGCGGTCGCGGGCGCCGTGGTCAACAGACAGTCGGCCGGATCGGAGATCAATTGCTCTTCAACGAGATTGGGCAAAGCCGCTTTCAAGCGCGCCGCCGACATCGGCGGCACTTTTACTTGCAAGAGCGTGACATCGCCGGCAGCGAGAATAATGACGACGCGTTGGGCTTTGGTGATGGCGTCACCGAGCAGCGAAAGCGCCACGGCGCCTTCTCGTTCGACCGCCCCACTATCATCGGCGGCCACAGCGAATTGGCAATCGAAGGTAGCGTCAGGTGCCGGCGAATCGGCAACCGCGCGTGAAGGAAGACGTATATAGAGTGTGCTCAAGACTTCTCTTTCTAATTTTCTCTAATCCAAACCAATTTGGTCGTTTGGTTTCTGCGCAAAATCAAGGCTTGCATTTCCAACCCGGCCCGATTCAAACGCACTTTGCCATTGACCAAGAAATAGTCGGTCTTGATGTCAAGCAGGTTTCCAACATCCGGCCCTCCCGGCCTTTGCAAGCGATTCCAAATATCGTTCTGATGCAAAAGATAAGCTTGATCGCGCGCCGCAATCAACACTGCCGCATCCGATTTCGTCAGCGGTAGTGTACCAAGAGTCGGGAACTTCGCTGCCAGCACCTGGATCGAGGCGGTATTGATATTGATCGGCGTTCGTGAAGGCAATACAACCACGAAATCGCGCAGCTTATCAAGTATCTCCAGCGTAAATCCCGGTACCGCGAGCAAGTCGTCGAGATATTCGATATTCAGGATTCGCCTAGTAACCGGCGGCGTACTCTGCGCCGGGTTGGCGCCGGCGCCGAAAGCGGCACCGGTTTTTGGCGTTGCATCTTTAATCGCCGTAGCCACCGCCTGCGCCAAGCTCGGATTAATCTTTAACTCCACCAAGAGATTTTGAAAAGTCGCCAGCTCGCTAGGGTCGATCTTACTGGGATCGCTCGCATCGAGTAAATTCCGCAAGTTAAAACGCGCTTGCGCATCAACGATATCGCCGGAAATCGTCGCATCGCTCGCATCCGCATCAGCTCTGCCGTTTTCAACATATTGATCGAGCCGTGTTTCCGCAAGCGGTACGGCCCATGGTTCACCCAAGTGATCCGGTCCGGAATTGGCCGCATCGGCCCGCAAAATCAAGCTTGCCCAATCCAAGGCTCCGCGCAAAATCCATTGCTTTTGCAACTGCAGGCGCTGATTTTCAATCGAACGGATTTGCACTTGCTGTTGCCAAAAAAGGCTGGCGACAATCGTGATCGCCAAAGTCGTCAACAACAATGCGGTTACCACGGCAACACCACGCTGACGAAAATACGTGCGCCGCGTCATACCGGCCCCAGCAAGAAAACTTTGGTCAAATTGCCGCTGCGCCCAGCCACCCTGAGCGACATTTCCAGCCCGGTCGGCACAATCGGCGTGGCGGCGGTGGCATAAGTCACGACGTCGACTCCCGGCACCCGCCAGCCGGCGCCGTCATTGATCCATATGCGTACATTGAGCGACTCCACCCCGGATTGCAATGCAACCGCAGGCGTGCCCCCAGTGCCGCTAGTAGTCGACGTCCACATATTATCCAGCGCATCCAAGTCGCGCGTGGCGGGCGATTCCCGGCGCGTTAATACGCCGTTCTTCAACTGGTAAGCCACGATTTGCAAACGCATGGGCTGATTGTCGGTAAATACCGTGCGTACGATCACGACCTTGCCGGGTTCAACCACGATCGGCGGGCGATCGGGAAGAATCGCGGTGGAAGCGATATGGGCACAATCGCTTTGCATTTGCGCGAATGCCAGCTGCAGACCTCGCGATTGGTCGAGCTGCTCGTTCAAGGTGAGGCGGGCACGCACGATCCCGTCCAAGCCGCGCCAGCCGAGCACAGCGACAATCGCCATCACGGTGATAGCGACCAACAGCTCGATCAAGGTAAAGCCTGATGTGATTCGCGCGCGTTTTTGCATTCGCATCCGCTTCCTACCTATTATTCGGCACGATCTGCGCCAGTTTAATGATGCGACGCTTCAGATTTTGCTCGTCATAAACGCTCACTTCGACCCGCCGGAAATTTTGATTCGGCGTCGGCAGCACTTCTTCTTCGCAAAGGAACTGCATGTCGGCTTGCGGACAAGGCGTAGAACGTTTGCCGAATGGCGGCCACTCGCTCGCCAAACGAATTTGCGTCAAGCGATTCTCGGCCGACCAAGTCGCCATCATGGAAGCGCGCAAATCATTGCTGTTCTGCGCCAAGCTGCCGACGGCGCGCAAACTCGCCCCCAGCGCGGTGCCGACGATGACCAGCGCCACCAGCACTTCCAACAAGGTAAATCCTGTTTTGTTCGGCCGCATATCACTCCACCGTGAAATGGCCGATACCGTCGGCATGTAAGGCGACGCTGGCGTCGCCGCTTGAAAAGGTCAGCACGAAAGGCTTGTCGACCGGCTCACGTCCGAACGTGACACGGATGGAACCACCGCCTTCCGACATCGGCGGATCGATTGAAAGATTGACCGGCGCCTTTTTGAATTCACGCTCGCGCAACATGTCGTCCTGCTCAATGGCTTTCCAGCGATTTTCGTTGAGTATCCAGAATCGGTAGCCGTTGGAATGCACTTCAAACGCGATCGGACGATTGCGCACGATCGCTTCGTCGCGCGCCAATTGCAAAAGTAAAGCGACACGCTGCGCCTCATTTTGCAGCAGCTGGCGTTCACTCGGCATCGCATTGAAGGAAACAAACCCAAGCATGATACCGACGATTACCAGCACCACTAACAATTCAAGCAGCGTGAAGCCGCGCGCAGCCATCGGTACGCGAGCGCGCACCGTATTCATTGCAAAAACACCTTTGATGCTTACAGCTCCCACGAACCGATATCGGCATCCGCGGCAGCCCCTCCAGCCTGGCCATCAGCGCCGAACGAAAATACGTCGATTTCCCCATGCAATCCCGGATTCAGGTATTGATAGCCATTGCCCCATGGGTCTTTCGGCAGCTTGTCGAGATATCCGCCGGTCTTCCACCCCTTGGCCTCCGGACCGGAAGTCGGTTTGGCGATCAAAGCCTGCAAGCCTTGCTCGGTGGTCGGATAACGCAGATTGTCGAGCTTATACAGTTTCAAGGCTTGCATGATGTTGGCGATATCCTGCCGCGCCGCGATGATGCGGGCATCGTCGGTACGACCCATCAGCTTGGGCACCACCAATGCGGCCAATATGCCCATGATCACCACCACCACCATGATTTCAATCAGCGTAAAACCGCGAGACAGAGACTGTCTCAGGTGCGATGTGCGTGCGCGAGAAAATGCTTTATCCATAAGATTCGGTTCAAGTTGGTCAATGAAAGAATACCAATGTGGAGTATAAGGCCGAAGCGGCTTTTCATATACTGCCTGGACGTGGGGTCAACTGTGATTTTGATATATGTTGACGTACGGCAGATGATACTAAGACGTCAAAACCCGCAAAAAGTGCCCTAATTGGCGATAATGTCGGCCATGCCTGAAATTTTTCGACAATTCACGCGCTTTACGGGCGTCGGCCTCATGTCTGCTATCGGTCATTACGGCCTGTTCGGGCTGTTAACCCATGCATTCGGCATCGCTGCCGTTCCCGCTTCTTCGGCCGGCGCATTACTGGGCGCCTGGATCAACTACACCTTGAATTACCGTTTTACTTTCCGCAGCAATAAGCGCCATTCGGATAGCGTGTCCAAATTCGCAGTGGTTGCTACGGTCGGCTTGGTGCTGAATACGTTTTTCATGTGGATCGGGGTGGACTTGCTGCACTTGAATAAATGGTTGGCGCAAATCCTCACCACCGGGCTTTGCCTGATTTGGAGTTTCGGCGCCAACCGCTACTGGACGTTTCGGGTGCAGCAGCCCAAATAACCTGGCAACTTGGCCTTAGGCGGGCTCCGCATGTGCTGCTATCATGTGGGCCCCGGAAAATCATCAATATGGGAGACGAATGATTCGCCTACATCGTTACTGCCTGCCGCTCTTGTTTGCGCTGCTTGCATTACTCGCGCAAAGTGCCCACGCCGGCAATATTGCTTTCGGATTGTCGCTCACCGGCACCAAGCTGACGCTCATTAATCAAGGCAATGCTTCGGCGTTTTATCCTGCGGTATTTCGTCTCCTGGAAAACGGACAATGGCAACGGCTGCCTTTGCCGCCCGGCGCCAATCAGCCTGCAGAGCTGGCGGCCGGTGCCACTTTCGAATTTGTCTGGCCCGATCAGCGACCGCGCGAGCAATTGCCGCCCCTGGAATCTCTGCGGACCATCATGGTGCGCTTCTTCGATCAAGCCGGTGCCGGTTTCGGCCAAATTTCCTTTTTTAATCAACCCATGCCGGCCACCGATACCCTGCAAGCCGGGTATGAACATGGTTTGATGACCATTACGCCGCCTACCGGCAATTCCATTCGTGCGAGCTGGCTGCTGTGGCCGCAAGAAGAAGGAATTGGACCGCTAACCGGCGCGGTCTCGTTTGAACACCAACAACCGAATGCACGCCGCATCGAGTGGCGGCCCGGCATGGAGAAATTACGGATGAGTTTAGGCGGCGGGCAACCGACCGCCTTCCTGATGCATGAAACGGCGCAGGGATTGACCTTTCAAACGATTTACGATGGCGGCGTGCAAGGGCGACAGCAACGTACCGCTTGGCTGAATGCGAGCCGCTGGTTTTTCGGCGTGACCTACGGTTTGCTTGCGGCGGCGATCTTATTGCTGGGATGGTCGCTCAACAATAAGCGTCGTGGAGGCGCGGCGTAATGAACAATCAATTACTCGCGATTTTTCAAAAACATCCGCGCCTCTGGAGCTGGATCGCCGACCTGATCTTCGCCATCGTCATGGCGAGCTTGGTCGCATCCGTACTTGGCATCGGCTTTCTCAACTCAGCGAATTGGCCGACCGGCGGCGATGCTGCCTCGCATCTGCTGTACGCTCAGCTGTATTCGGATGATCTGCTGTTTTCCGGCAAGGTCGTGCCCTGGGTGCCCGAAGTATTCGGCGGCTTACCCTTCCTTTCTTATTATTTCCCGCTGCCGTTCATGGTCATCGCCTTTCTATCCAAAGTGATGGGGCTGGCACCGGCCTTCAAATGGGGCGGATTCCTGGCGTCCATGCTGTTGCCGGGCGCCGTGTTTACCGCGAGCCGCAGATGGCTCGGATTTTCCTGGCAAGCGGCGTGCTTCGGCGCGTTCGGCGCCCTGGCTTATCTGTTACACGAACAGAATTCGATCTGGGGCGGCAATTTGCTCTCGACCTTGTCGGGCGAATTTGCTTACAGCTACGGCATCTTGTTCGCGGTACTCGCGATGATGGCCTGGGCACGCGCCATTCACCTCGGCCGCGGCTGGGTGCTGGCAGCCGTCATGGAAGCGGCGAGCGGTTTTTCACACGGCTTTCCGCTTTTGATCGTCGGTTTTTCCACCGGCTTTTTGCTGCTCGACGGCCTGAGCGGGGGCAAGGAACGCATGCTGCAACACTTCAAGCAGTCCTTGCGCATGCTGCTGTGCGGTCATGCCTTGGCGTTTGCGCTATTGGGTGGCTGGCTGTGGCCCATGCTGGAAATGCATAGCTTGACCATCCCCAATGATGCGTCGTTCGGCGTTTCGGGCTGGCGCGACTTGTTCCCCGTTACTTTATGGCCATTGGGTTGGGCAGGATTGGCAGGCGTGCTCTTGCTTGCATTGCCCAGCGTGCGCCGCGGCTGGAATGAACAACAGCGGCGAGCCGTTTGTTATTTCGCCAGCGCCGCCGGCTTGGCGGCAGTCGCCTTTATCGCCGGCGATCAATTGGGCTTGGCAGATATTCGTTTCTTCCCTCTCGTTTGGCTGTTGGGCGCCATCGCCTGCGGCTGGTTGGCAGGGCAGGCGCTCGCCTTCATTGGAGTAAGCGCTAACGGTAAGCGGCCGGTGCCGCGCTTTCTCGTCGCCGCCTCGGCTTGCCTTGCGATGCTGGGTTGGATCGGACCGGAGATTCAGCGCGCGCCCGATTGGGGCTTGTGGAACCATTCCGGCCTTGACCCCAAACCCCAGTGGCATAACTTGAAACAGCTGTTTCCGGCTATGCAAGGCGATCTGTGGACGCCGCGAATGACCTTCGAGCATGACCCGGCCAACAGCGATTTAGGTTCGACGCGTACGCTCGAAGCCTTGCCGATGTTCTTGGGACATCGGCCGGTGCTGGAAGGCTTGTACATGGAATCCGCCTTGCTCGGCCCGGCCGTCTATCAATTGCAATCCGAAATTTCGGCGCAACCGTCTTCACCCTTGGTACGCTTCCCGAGCGGCAGCCTCGATCCGGAGCTGGCTGCCAAGCATATGAATTTCCTCCATGCGGATACGGCGCTGTTGCGCAGCGACAAAGCGAAGGCGGCGCTGGAAGGCAGTGGATTGTTCGTCAAAATGGCCGAGTCTCCGCCGTTTGCGCTGTACCGCTTAAAGCAGTTCGATAGTCGCTTGGCGCAAGTCGTCACGCAACCCTTGCGCCTGATTCCCGGCAAAGACTGGATGCAAGACGCCTTTGCCTGGTTCCGCAATCGCAATCGCTTTGCCGCATATCTGCCGGTGGTGGGCACTGCCCTGCCGCCTGTCGGCAAGGTGCCCGCAGCGCCGGTGCGTGAAGTTAAGCTGGATCGCCATGAGCTGGTGTTTGAAACCAGCGCCGTCGGCCAGCCGCATTTGATCAAAGTCGCCTATCATCCGCGCTGGCATTTGGCGTCCAATGGATCGCTCCACATCGCCGGTCCCGGATACATGCTGGTGGTGCCGCAAGAAAAAGAAATCCGCTTGGTCTACGGCCACACGCTGGTCGGCAAGCTCGGCATCGCGGCCACGCTGTCTGCTGCGGCGATTTTGCTCTTTCTATTGTGGCGAAACCTTAAGCGCGCCACACCGGCAGCAGAAGACCGTGCCGCACCGGCATCCGCCTTACACCGTTGGGCGCCGGTTGTGATTGGGTGGTTGATGCTGATTGTCGCCGGCCTGTTTTTCTTGTCGCGCTCGCCGGAACGCGTCTACACCGAAGCTTGGGTGCTCATGAATGCCGCCCAACATGCGCAAGCCAGCAAGGAATTCCTGCGCGCCTACCAGCTGCGCCGACCGCCGGCCAAGAAAGAAGAAGCGTTATTCTGGATGGCGAAGGCGGCGGAACTCGCGGGCCAACGCGCCGAAGCAAAAGCACGCTATCGCGAATTGATTGAGCTTTTTCATGGATATTGGGTGCCGGAGAGCTTATATACTTATGCCACGCTGGAAGAGCTTGATAACAACCATGCCGCTGCAGCACCGATTTGGCAGCGCTTGCGGGAAGACTATCCCAATAGCCCATGGAACTTGAGACACGAAGGAAAATGACACCCACCGCCCCTATTGTTCCGGAAATTTCCGTCGTCGTCCCGGCTTTTAATGAAGCTGAAGGTATCGCCGCATTTCTCGCCCAATTATTCGATGTGCTGCGCGCTTGCAGCGAGAGCTTTGAAGTCGTCGTCGTCGACGACGGCAGCCGCGACGCGACCTGGGAACGGGTACGCGCCGAGCTGCCGCATTATCCGCAGCTGCGCGCCGTACGGTTTACGCGCAACTTCGGCAAAGAAGCCGGCGTTCTTGCCGGCTTACGCGAGGCGCGCGGCAAATCGGTCGTGGTGATGGATTCGGATGGCCAGCATCCGCCGGCGCTGCTACCCAAAATGCTGGAGATGTGGCGCAGCGGGCAAGCACACATTGTCGCCGCGCAAAAAGCGAACCGCGACACCGACAGTTTGTTGGCACGCTTGAACGCCCGCATGTTCAACGGTTTGATGCACATGCTGACCGGCTTGAATCTGGAAGGCGCTTCGGACTTCCGCCTGCTCGATCGCCGCGTAGTCGACACGCTATTGTCCTTCCCGGAAAAAGTACGTTTCTTCCGCGGCATGACGGTCTGGACCGGCTTCAAAACCGTGCCGATCAGTTTTGATGTCGCACCGCGCATCGCCGGCAGCAGCCAATGGAGCACCGCGCAACTGACGCGCTTGGCCGTCACGGCGATTACGGCGTATAGCGCGAAACCGCTGGGAATGATTTTCCGCTTGGGACTGTTAGGGATGGCAGCGGCGGCCTTGCTGTTGCTGCAAGCGCTGTATTCCTGGTACACGCACCGCGCGATATCCGGCTGGACCTCGATTACGGTGATCATGCTGTTCTTCGGCTCTGCCAATTTGCTCGGCATCGGCGTGTTAGGCGCCTATCTTGCGCAAATTTTTGACGAGATCAAATCGCGGCCGGAATTTTTGATTGCCGAATCGATCGGTCAGGATCAAGCTGCCGGCAGCACTAAACTCCAGCCTGCTTCTGGCACTCTGCCGAACAGCGTGTCGCCCTAATCCGCGCTTGCAGGCGCCAAGCGCCGGTAGCGTTATTGACGCGAAATACCAAAACATTCTTACCGGGCTTGAGGATGAAGGACAAATGATCATCCTCTACGTTTGCTGCGCGTAGGATGATGTTTTCATGAATCTGGTGGCGATTCAGCCAAACGGTCACGCCGTCGTCGGACCCTAAATCCAAATGCGCCTTGACCGGCTCCTTCACATGCACTTCGGCACGCACATAGCGCGTTTGAAAATCACTGCTCCCGTCTTCCCCCAGATCAAAAGAAAGCAATTCCCCCGGCGCCACGGACGGCACCGACATCGCGCCGGTAAGCGCCCCCTTCTGCAAACGTGCCAGGTCGACATCGAGCCGGCGAAACTCGCTTTCCAGCGTACTGAAGGTGGATGACATCGAGATACGGGTCATTGCCGGCGGGGGGACTTGAGAGAAATTCTCAAACTTCGCTACCGCTTGGGCTCGATCGACCGGCTCCGCTTTCACCCGGCGCAAGACGATAATGCCATGTCCCTCTTCCACTTTCTCAAAGGTACCGCTCTCCAATAAATAGTCGTACAGCTTCTCATGCTCATGTATGTCATTCGCAGAAAGTACGATGTGCCTGACTCGATTGGGATGATGGGGACGCTCCGCGTCGATACCCCAATAGTGGTTCTTCCAGGGATTCGGGAAGAGATAAATGCTTTCGCGATGCGCCAAATGCGGCAAAAGGAAATCGGTCGCGGCTACGCCTTCGTTGCCGAACCGGCTGTCCAATTCTTTCAGTAACTCGCGCTTAGGCGCCGCCGTGCGCCATTCCTCATATTTCTGAGGCAAGCTGCGCACTTCGAGCACCGAATACTGATGCCCCAGCCATAGCGCGCTTCCGACCTGCAGTACCGCCAGGCCGGCCAGCAATCCGGCTTGCCAGCGCAAGCCCGCCACGATTTGCGCGCGCCGCATCGTCATCAATGCCGCCCAATACAAGAAGGGCATGATACTGACCGAATAATGGAAGGCGATATTGGTGTTGTAATTGCCGATCAAGACATTGGCTGCCAGCGTAGGCAAGGCCGGCAACAAATAACGCGGCGAAAACAGCCCGATCAAACCAGCCGGCAACATGATCTGCCACAGATAACGCAAGGATTGAGGGTCGCTGATTCGGCTGAGGTAAAACTCCGGATTGGCAAAATTGTGGAAAAGGCGGGACAGTACACCATGGGTATGGCGGTAATAGCCCAAACCATTAAAGTAAGGAAAAGCAAAGCGCGTGACCACGACCCACCAAGTGATCGATAAAATCAGCGCGACAGCGGCAAAGCGCCAACGTTTTTCTATGCAGGCCAATACGCCGAATGCTGCCAGAGTAAATGGCATATCTTCGCGACAGGCCAGCAGCAATACGAGCACGATGGTGAACAGGCGAATACGATCCTTGAGGTAGCTCCAGATCAGCGCAAGATAAAAGCCGCTCGCCAAAACTATTTCGTGGTACTGCCAGAGCAAGGTGTTGTGAACAGCCGGATGGAGGTAGAAACTGGCTACAACAGCGACTGCGATCCACGCCCGTCCGAATAAAAGATGGCGCGCAATCAAATACAACAAAATGCCGCCGGCAGTGACTGAAACCGTTTGCAAAGCCAAGGCCCAGCCGATGTTCGGCCACAAGTTATATAAAGGCGCGAATACAAAAGCGATCGGGCTGAAATGGTCGCCCAGAATATTTAAACCGCGAACCGTATTGAAGGTGGACCGAAGATGGCTGTACTGCCAAAAAGCTTGATCGAAGATGCCGATGTCATAAGCGGATGTCTGAAACACACCATGCAATTGAATGGCGACACCGGTAAAAATCGCGGAAAATAAAAGCGCAAACAACCATAGCATGCCGGTTGGCGCATGCTTCGACCACAAGCCGACGCCGGCAAAAAAAGGCACATAACCCGGCCCGGCTTCCCGTGACGGATCAAATGACGAATGCATGAGGGGGAGTCTCCTTATCAGCAATACTTGTATTTATAATAATTGCCAATTTTGCCATATATGTACGCAGAAGAAAACGCCTTCCGCAGTCATCGACGGCGGCGATTACGTTCCGGGCGCCAGCGCGCCCGGTCTTGTACCTGGAAGCCCTGCCTTCCATCAACGCCGTGCTGGAGCACATCGAACCGGCAGGCGGAAGCATTAAAATGGGCAAATTCGCACTACCCGACGACATGGGCTACATCCCTCACTTCCTCGACACGGAAGGCAACCGCAGGCGCTGCATTCCATGACATAAAAGACTCTAATGCGCCGCGCCGACCGCCAATTTCAGCCGCAAGGTTCGCGGACGCGCCCGAGTTTGTAATTTCGCTGCCCCCCCCCGCAATGTCCAGACATTTGCAAATCAAGGAAATGGCTAGTTTTTCCATTCGTTTTTGACGTTGCACGGTTGCCAAATTTGAGCGACTCTAGGAAGTCCAGCTGTGTTCAAGCAAACGAATTGACAGGATAGCCCATGAGCTCAACTCCGGATGTCAGCCAGATTGACTCCTTGATGTCCCTCATCAGCCGCGGCAAATGGCCGGAGGCCGAATCGACCGCAAGAATGATGACGCAGGACTTTCCTGCATGGATTCTTGGCTGGAAAGTGTTGGGAGTGGCACTCGGACAAATGGGGCGCTTGCAGGATGCCCTGATCGCGATGCAAAAGACTGCGGAATTGTCGCCTGGCGATGCGGAGGCACACGGCAATCTGGGCGTGATGTTACGTTCTTTACAGCGTCAGGAAGACGCCGAAAAGAGTCTGCGGCGCGCACTCGAAATTGCGCCTAATTCCGCCGTGATGCACTTCAATCTGGGGAACGTGTATGCAGACATGGCTCGCTTCGTCGAAGCGCAATCCTCTTTTCATCGCGCTCTGGAATTGCAGCCGGACTATTCTTATGCGCGCACCCGCCTGGATGAAGTGACTGGATTGGCAAATGCACAAGCCAGAGAATCTGCGCCGGAAAAAGTAGCCGCAACACGGATTCGCAATCATCCGTATACATCGCTCCCCGCCAGAAATTTCTGGAAAACCGCCGTCGCCGACCGAGACGCGCTCGACATCGATGATTTGTGGCGTCCGAAGTTTTCGCTGACCAAAGACCACAAGGTAGTCACAACGGGATCGTGTTTTGCCCAGCACATCAGCAGAGCACTTCAATCGAATGGTTTCAACTGGGTGAATGCGGAGCCGGCCCCTCCCGAGCTGGATGAAAAATCTCGGGCAAGGGCCGGGTACGATGTCTTCTCTTTCCGAGTGGGCAACGTTTACACCGCCCGCCAGCTCCGGCAATGGATAAGCTGGGCCTGTGACATCGAACAGCAAAGCCGTGAAGTAATCGAAGAAGACGGACGATACTTTGACCCTTTTCGCCCTACCATTCCCGAGGACGGTTACGCCTCCGAGAAAGAGCTGTGGGCTGCGCGCGACACGACTTTGCGAGCAATTCGTCATGCCGTCGAATCAGCCGATATATTTGTCTTCACGCTGGGGTTGACGGAAGCCTGGATGAATAGGCTAGGCTTCACCTATCCCCTTTGTCCCGGAACGGCTCGCGGCGCGTTTTCCGAAGAGAGTCATTTCTTCCATAACTTCACCTACGAAGAAATTCTGGCTGACCTCCATTTCACTTTCGATGAAGTGCGCAAGCGGAATCCGAACGTGAGGTTTCTTTTGACGGTATCCCCGGTACCATTGACGGCAACGGCGACGCATGAGCATGTTCTGGTCGCGACCACGCGCTCCAAGTCGACATTGCGAGCCGCGGCAGGATTCCTTGCCGAGGCTCACAGCGACGTCGACTATTTCCCTTCATATGAAATCATTACCGGCCATCCTTTCGAGGGCTGTTTCTTTGATGCGAATTGCAGAACAGTGAAGGCCGAAGGCGTCGCATTCGTCATGCGTAAATTTCTCGCGGCGATCGAGGGCGGCGCTTCCGGCCGAAAGCAAAATGATGAAGCCGGTATCGCCGTATCGCCCGCTTCGGACACCTGGCGTCAAGAAGCAGACGCAAACGAGGATGTCGTGTGCGAAGAAATCATTCTCGACTCATGGAATCGGCATGGCAAAAATGGGCACGCAACCACGCCTCGGATCCTGCTCATCGGAGACTCGCAAATGGGCTTGCTGGCAGATGCGATGGCCGAGCTTAAGATTCCATTTTCGGGAGGAGGCGTCATGTGGGCCTCACAATGGCACACCAGGCAATTCACTCTAAGCGACCGCACCTTTTTCGAGCCGAGCGAGGGAAAGGCTCGCATACGTTGGCAGGAACTTTGCGCAAACAGCTTTATTTCCGAATCGAGCAAGTCGGTACCCGATACATTAATCTTTACCAACGTGGGAATGCAAACCACGCAGTTTTTAAAGGATTTCTTTGATATACGTCTGAAACAGGTGTACGGGAACAATTGGCCCGCATCGCTGCCATTCCAACTGATCGATGAATATTTGCTTGCCTGTCGCAGTGTTCACCTGATGCTGGTAAAGAAATTCGTGACGAGCGGCTCTCGCGTAATATGCGTCAGCGATCCTCCGGTCCAACCGGCGCACGCGCCTCTGTATGAATATATCGATTCAGCCTTGCTGAAGAAATTTCGCGACATGGGCTGCGACACCTTTAATGCCAGAGAATGGCTACATTCAATGGGCAAGACTGGCGACGAGATGAGAGGTGCGGATGGCATGCACGGTAACGCCGAATATTACCGACTTCTTCTTGAAGAAATACGCAAGGTATTCAGTATAGACTCTGAGGTCTAGCCTAATAATTGAGGCCGTTAAACAAAAATATAAAAAAAGCGGACCGATTCGGTCCGCTTTTTTCATCGCGCGCACCGAAGTGCGCGGATTTTGTTCACCAGCCTATTACGGGCAGGTGTTGTCGATGACGTAGTAGTTGGTGCCGGTCTTACGCAGCTTGGTGGTATAGAAGGTATTGTTCAGACCCATGTTTTGGTTCGAACCATTGGCCTTGGCGTAACCGCTGCTGTTATAAGCGCGTCCGGACGTGACGTGAGTGTAGTTGCTGGTCTTGTAGCAAGCGCCGGCGGTCGTGGTGGTCGTGGTTGCAGTCGTGGTGGTGGTGCCGCTCGACGTGGTGCTGGTGGTGCCGGCTACCGTGGTGGTGGTGGTGCCGCCGCCGCCGAGGATGCCCCAGAACTGGGATACGTAGTAGCTGGAGCAGATATTCACGTCTAGGATGTAAGCGCCAGCGGTACCGCACTGGGTGGAACCGGTACCCGGATCGACCGGCGTGCCATGGCCCATGCCGGTGATGGTGTAGGTCTCAACGAGACCGCTACCATAGACTTTATGCGGAAAGCCTGCGACGGTGTTCGAAGTAGTCGCAGTTTGGCTAACGCCGTGGTAGTTGGTCCACTGCTCCATTTCCTCGACTTGGTTCATTTGCTTGACGGTATAGTCAGCATCGCCGTGCCAGATCGAAACTTTCGGCTTGCGGCCAGTGTAGCCGCTGTAGCCGCCGCGCGCCAGATCGCCCCAGGCGGCCGGCGTCTTGTCTACACCCGGGCTCATGCAGCTGAATGCAGCATTCATGGAGGTCGCGCACTTGTACGGACCGCCGGAGAACGGAGCGCCGCCGGCAAATACGTCCGGATAAGTCGCCAGCATCACGTTCACCATGTAACCGCCTGCGGACAGGCCGGTCACATACACGCGATTGGCGTCGATCGAATAATTGGCTTTCATGTTGTCGACCATTTGCTTGATCGACAAAGCTTCGCCGGCGCCGCGGCCGATGTCACCCGGCTCGAACCAGTTGAAGCACTTGTTCTGGTTATTGCCGCTTATCTGCTCGGGATAAACGACGTAAAACTTATAGGTGTTGGCTAATGCGGTCCAGCCGGTAGCTTCATAAGCAGACGCGCTTTGCGTACAGCCATGCATTGCGACGACCAACGGCGCATTTGCCGGCATGCTTGCAGGCACATGTTTATACATGGTCAGCGCGCCGGGGTTGGATCCGAAACCGGTAACTTGCGTAAGTGCCCAAGCGGAGGAAGCGCTCAAGGCGAACAAGGGTGCGATGGCTGCTACGATGGCGGCTTTGCGGAACGAAGCTTTATTTTGTTTTTTAAAATCGACTGACATGTGGTGTATCTCCATTTACGTGAGTAGGTGTGGCTTTGCGCTCTTATTGGAAATTCAATTTTGAGCTTTTCGCTCTTAAAATAGTACGGTGAGAAACTTGAGAAACTTTTTACTAACTAATCGATCTCCTTTGGTACGATGCGATTGTTATTGAAAGGTGATGTAGTTCGTTGCTATTGTTCGATTTAAGTGCAACGATCGGGGTAAGGAATAAATAGTCGGTTTAGTTTTAATTCCCTACCGTCGAAAGTTGATTGAATCATAGTAAGCAGACAGACAAAAATAAACGGGCCAATTGGCCAGTAAGCCTTGCTGCTTAGCAGCAAAAAAACAAAAAGAAGCTGACGTGCTGCCCTTGTGGTGCAGCGCGAAAAAAAAGAGCTTCGAAACAGGAAATAAAGAGCGATTATTCAGCGGCAATCGCGAAGCGCGTCGGATATGGCGCAATTCTGCGAACGGCATGTTGATATCGCCCAATATTCCCGTCATGAACATTGGAGACAAAATTGGTAAAGGAGATGGATGCGCAACAGCGCGCCACTGAGCTGGGTATCGATCCGGGCATGCTCATGAATGTCATCGTGTGCGCCACGGATGTGCACGATTCAGAAGCCCTACTCAATCTAATCAATCACGATGTGCAAGCCGTTTTACACCAGGATGTCATGGTGTGCGGAGTGGGCGGAGTCACCCCCAAGGGGAGCTATGCTCACAAGGTTTTGCATCACAACTATCCGCCCACTTATTTCGACGAGCTGGCAACGCCTGATGGACGCGTGGATAGTCCGCTCATGCAAAAATGGCGCATGACGCAACAGCCTGTGGTTTTCCAAAGCGGCCGCGATGACGCCACTTATCCGAAAGATTGGGTCAGCATCTTCAACAAATACCAGCTCCGCAATACCATCGCTCATGGCGTGCTGGATGTACAACGCACGTTGGCCAGCTATTTCATCTTTTCGCGCATTCCCGGTGAAGTCGGCGAACGCGAAATTTTCCTTCTCAAATTGCTCACACCGCATTTGCATTTGGCGCTATTGCGTGCGCTGACTACCGTGCAGGAATTCGGCCGCCTTGCCGGCCCGACCCATGAGCCCTTGAGCGAACGGCAGAGACAAATTTTGCGCTGGCTCAATGAAGGCAAGACCAACTGGGAAATTGCGCAGATTCTCGAAATCACCGAGAAGAACGTCAAGTACCATGTCGAGCAGATTTTCGCCAAGCTCGAAGTCAGGAACCGCACGCAAGCGGTGGCAAAAGCTTTGCTGCTCGGCTTGTTGAGCTAAGCGCACATCGAGCGTATTAAAAAAAAGCGGCGCACCCGCCTTCGCGAGTACGCCGAAATCCCGCCATGAAACGCCGTTTGTCGCGAATAAGGACAGCGCTACACGAAGTGTGCTCTGTCCTCAACAAATTTTGCGAACGAGGTGAAGCGCACGCTTCGCCTCGTTGCAGCGTCATACGATTACGGACAGGTGTTGTCGATCACGTAGTAATTGGCGCCGGTCTTACGCAGCTTGGTGGTCGTGAAGGTATTGTTCAAGCCCATGTTCTGATTCGAACCGTTGGCCTTGGCATAACCCATACTGTTATAGGCACGGCCACCGGTAACGTGCGCATAGTTACTCGACTTGTAGCATGCGCCGGCCGTCGTCGTGGTCGTTGATGCGGTCGTTGTCGTAGTTGTGCCGCCCGCCGTAGTCGTGGTTGTGGTCGAACCGCCGGTTACACGTAGGTTGTTCTTGAACCAGTAATCCATGATGTAAACTGGATAGTTCACCTTGGTGGCATCGACATAGTTGGTGTTTTGTCCACCAGAACCCGCCGGCCAGGCATGGCCAAGACTCGTTACGGAAATTTGAGAGGTACGAAGCTTGCCACTACTGGTATTGGTATGTCGCGTACCGTTACCGCCACCTGTCACCGTGAAGGTAGCGCTACTGTAAGAGCCGCCGTAGACCAGACGCATGGCTTCCATGTTCAACGGGCCATAAGCCTGACCAACCAGGTAGTCGGAAGTACCCCAGATCGCACTGGCGATTTGCGTCGAAAAATAACTGGAGCTGCTGCCGGCGATATTGCGGCAGTTGTTGGCTGCGGTGGTCGAGGTAAAGCCCGCGGGCACGCTACCGATCTGGTTGGAGCTGGTGCCTAGCGCCGGACCCGCGTTATTGCCGATACCGGCGAAAATGTCCGGTGCCAAGCATCCCAAGACCATGGTCTGACCGCCGCCGGAAGATAAGCCGGTCACATAGACCTGATTGGGATCGATCGCGTATTGAGAGTTGTTCTTGAAGCGGTTGATCAAATCCAGCAGTACGCCGTTGTGGCCGGACGTGCGGGTGTGGCTGGCGCCGTAGTAATCCCAGCAGTGCGCGTTGGCGACGTTGCCGGTGGCGTTCGGCGCGAGGATGACGGCACCGTACTGGTCAGCCATTGTTTTCCAGTTGAAGCCGCCGTCACCGTTGTTGATGACATCGCCCGATGCAGTCTGGGCACAGCCATGCAGCACCAGCACCAAGGCCCGCAGGCCATTCGATGCGACCGGCTGCGTAGCGGGCCAGTAATAGAATCCCTTCAGCGGAACGCTGCCGTGATTGACGTCGGTGGCCCAGGTTTGCTCGGAAGACCAAGCGCCGGGACCGGCTTGTGCTGCTTGAACTGCAAAGGGGGTAAAGAATGCGGCCGCGATCGCTGCACGCAAAATGGTGCGTCTAGTGCTAAACATCGAATTGTCTCCTTTGGTCTATGAGGGTGCGGCTTTTTTACCGTCTTGTTTTTAAGTATGGCGAGGAAAGATTTCTTATGCGCTCATCCGCTCTTTCTCTTGCCAATTTGCTCATCGTAGTAAACGAACCATGGAAGGTAAACTGGCCATCCAGCCAGTCGTGAACTGCTGCTTAGCAACACAAATTCACAGAGGAAAGCTGCGTTACGCCGCGCCATCATAGAAGACAATCCAAGCTGTGCGTTGCGCAATAAAAAAGTGCCCGGCTCTTACGAACCGGGCACATGAGAAGAGACCAAATGAAGGTACTGCAAATCAAGGTGCTACATAAAACAACTGATTACGGACAAGTGCTATCGATCACATAGTAATTGGTGCCGGTTTTGCGCAGCTTGGTGGTCGTGAAGGTATTGTTCAAGCCCATGTTCTGGTTCGAACCGTTGGCCTTGGCATAACCCAAGCTGTTATAGGCACGGCCACCGGTAACGTGCGCGTAGTTACTCGACTTGTAGCATGCGCCGGCCGTCGTCGTGGTCGTCGTTGCGGTCGTCGTCGTAGTTGTGCCGCCGGCCGTAGTCGTGGTTGTGGAGCCCCCCGTTGCACGAATATTGTTGGCGAAGAAGAAGTTCATCACCCACGATGGATAGTGAATATGGGTGGCATCCACATAGTGTCCATTCTGTCCGCCGGAGCCTGCCGGCCAGGCATGCGCCATACCGGAAACGCTGATCTCATGCGTACGAATGCGGCCGCTGCTGTCCTTGTAAGGCGTGTTGGTGCCGCCGGTGGCAATCGACTCGGTGGCGAGCTTGGTATAGGTTCCACCATAGATTTGACGGAATGCAGAGGTGGCCAGCGGTCCGTATTTCGGGTCGACGGTAATGTCGCTGGTGCCCCACACAGCGCCGGCAATCTGCGTATTGAACGCGCCGGAATTCGTGCCAGCCCATGCTTTGCACTTGTCGCGCGCATTGGTCGCCGTATACCCTGACGGCACCATGCCGATTTGCAAAGTGGTGGTGCCTGGAGTAGGGCCGGCGTTAATGCCGATACCGGCAAAAACATCGGGCGCAATACATCCCAGCACCATAGTCATGCCGCCACCCGACGACAAACCAGTGACATACACCTGGTTCGGATCGATGGCGTAAGTAGAGTTATTCTTGAAGCGATTAATCAAGTCGAGCAAGATGCCGGCATGGCCCGATGAGCGATTCGGTGCCGTATTCGCATAGTCCCAGCAGTGATTGCTGTAGACGTTACCGGTCGCATTCGGCGCCAGGATCACGGCACCGTAATTTTCCGCGACTGTTTTCCAATTGAAGCCGTTGTCGGTGGAATCGTTGATCACATCGCCGGCGGCAGTTTGGGTACAACCGTGCAGCACCAAGACCAATGCACGCATGCCGTTTTTGACGGGTTGCGAAGCGGGGAAATAAAAGAAGCCGGTGAGATTGCCGCCATTCACCGAATCGGCTGCCCAAGTTTGCTGGCCCGACCATGCGCCTGGACCGGCGGTGACAGCTTGCACTGCAAATGGTGTCGCTAATGCCGCAGCGACTGCGATGCTAAGAGTAGCGCGTTTGAATTTCAACATTTTTTCGTCTCCATTTATTTGCATTGTTTTTTTTGATGGCGGCTTTTCGCTCTTGCTGTTTTATTTTTTTTAATGACTGGACAGTTCCTCTTGAGATATTGATTGATTTTATTTCTGCACCATAAAGTGTCGTGGCGCTGTGATCAGCATAGTCGGTGTTGACGTACGGAAAACTGGCCGAACGGCCAGGCAGAATGAATGACGCAAAGCAACGAAATAGCTTGCTTAGACGAAATCTAGAGAGGGAATTGGGGCAAAAGCAGCGCATCAAATCGCTGCTCTTTGCGTGGGCTGCAGAATTGATAAGCATTGTTAAATCGAACGGCCCGGCACGTTCCGAGTAAAGAACGATGCCGGGCCGGCGGCACATTACATAGTTCTCGATTACGGGCAGGTATTGTCGATCACGTAGTAATTGGTGCCGGTTTTGCGCAGCTTAGTGATCACGTAGGTATTGTTCAAGCCCATGTTCTGATTAGAACCGTTGGCCTTGGCATAGCCCATGCTGTTATAGGCGCGGCCTCCCGTGACGTGCGAGTAGTTGCTCGACTTGTAGCATGTGCCGGCCGTGGTAGTAGTGGTCGTGGTTGCGGTCGTTGTGGTCGTGCCGCCCGCAGTGGTGGTCGTCGTGCCCGAACCGCCGATGATGCCGAAGAACTTGCCGATGTAATAGCTGGAGCAGATGTTCACATCGAGAATGTAGGCGCCTGCCGCGCCGCACTGGCTGGCGCCGGTGCCCGGATCGACCGGCGTGCCATGCGCCATATTGGTAATGGAATAGGTTTCCACCCAAGGCGTGCCGCCGCTGTTCTTATAGACCTTGTGTGGATACCCCGCCACCGTATCGCTCACATCGGCGGTCTGATCGACGCCCGCGTAGTTGGTAAATTGTTCCATCAACTCGGTCATGTTCATCGGCTTGACGGTAGTATCCGAAGTGCCCTGCCAGATGGAGACCTTGGGCTTGCGGCCGCTATAGCCGCTGTAGCCGCTGCGCGCCAGATCGCCCCAGGCGGTTGCCGACTTGTCCACACCCGGACTCATGCAGCTGAACGCGGCAGACATGGATGTAGCGCACTTGTAGGGACCGCCGGCAATCGGCGCGGCACCGGCAAACACGTCGGGATAGGTGGCCCCCATTACCGCCGTCATGAAACCGCCGGCGGACAGGCCCGTGACGAACACGCGATTGGCATCGATGGAATAGTTGGCCTTCATGTTGTCGACCATTTGCTTGATCGACAGGGCTTCGCCCTGGCCGCGCGCAATGTCGCCCGGCTCGAACCAGTTGAAGCACTTGTTCGAGTTGTTGCCGCTCACTTGCTGCGGGTAGACGACATAGAACTTGTGCGTATTGGCCAGCGCGGTCCAGCCGGATGCTTCATAGGCTGCCGCCGTCTGCGTACAGCCATGCAGCGCCACCACCAGCGGCGCATTGGACGGCATGCTCGACGGCACATGCTTGAACATCTGCAGCGCACCCGGATTGCTGCCGAAGCTGGTCACCTGGGTTAACGCCCAAGCTGACGTCGTTCCAAAAGCAAGTACTGGAGCGAGTGCCGCCGCCAAGGCCTTCTTGCGCAATCGCGACGTTCGGGTTTGTCTCGTAGTTATAACTGTCATGCTCATATCTCCATAGATAATAGTGAGGGGAGCTTTACGCTCTTCTGATATTCAAATAGATAAAACTCGGCCAATCGCGAGTAAGATCCCCCCCGCCGCTTAGGCCGGTACGGCAAACGCTGCAGAAAAGATTGCGAACGCGCTCTTCGCGGCAGCTAAAAAATGGGGGGAGAAATGGGGGATCAGCTGGGATGCTGATAGGTATACGATGCGTGATTCATGTCTGTCTCCTCTTGTTTTTTTGCGGCTATCGCCGTCTGCTTACCGACCCTTTCATGAATCTTTCGATCGGTTAAAAATGCAGTTTCATATTAAGACAGTATTGAAAACACTCAAGTCAATTTGGGCCATTAAGGCGTAAAACCTGGCCAATTGGCCAGTTTGACCATGCTTGCCAGTCGGATTTTGTTGATTGAAACCCTATACGAATTGAAAAGCCGTAGTCCGCGCTTCACTAACGGCGATACGATAATGCCTGCACGCAAAGTACGTGCGCAATGGAGACAAACATGAGTATCGGACGCAACGATCCCTGCCCATGCGGCAGCGGATTGCGCTTTAAGAAGTGCTGCGGCAAACTCGAAGCCGACCATCCAACCGCAACGCTGTCATCGCCGCCCGCCGCTGAAGATGCCGCGACCCTGCTCAAGCGCGCAATCACTCATCACCAAGCCGGCAATCTCGTTCAAGCCGCCACGATTTATCGGCAAATCCTGGAGAAGGAGCCCAGGCATGCGGACGCCTTGCATTTAAGCGGCTTGATCGCCGGTGCGAACGGCGACTTTGAGCAAGCGATCGCATTGATCTCGCAAGCCATCGAATGTCAGCCCACGACCGCCGCATTTCACAGCAATCTCGGCAACGTGATGCAAGAGCATGGCGATTTGCAAGCCGCCTGCCACTGCTATGAAGAAGCCATCCGGCTGAAGCCGGATTTCGCGCCGGCCGCATTCAACCTGGGCAATTGCCTCTTGAAACTGAATCAGCCGATGCGGGCGACCGAATGGTATGAGCGTGCCCTGGCGATCCAGCCGGCATTTGCCGAAGCGGCCATCGGCATGGGCAACGCCTTGCTGGAAACAAGGCGCGTCTCAGAAGCGCAATCCTGGTTCCGGCGCGGGCTTGAACTGCATCCCGAATCAGCCGATGCGCTGGATGGCCTGGGGCAGGCAATGCGCGCGCAAGGATCGCTCGAAGAGGCGTGCGAATGTTTTCGTCGTGCCCTGGCCTTCGATTCGCGCAATTTGGCAGCCCATCTGCACTTGGGCGAAACCTTGTTGCAGCAAGGAAGAGGCGCTCATGCCGTCGCGGCATTCGAAGCGGCGGTGCGCGAGCTCGGCAGCGCGCCTGAGGCGCATTACGGTTTGGGCAATGCCTACTTCGATGTCGGCGAATTGCAGCAAGCCATTGCAAGCTACAAGCAAGCGCTGCGGCTGCGCCCCGATTTCGCGGAAGCGCATTACAACCTCGGGAATGTCTACCGTGCGCAGGATCGCTGCCGCGATGCCATGCTGTGCTATGAACAGGCGGTGAAATGCCGGCCGGATTTTTTTGCCGCGCGCTGGGCCGAATGCATGGCGCACATTCCGGTGGTGTACAAAGACTTCGAAGAAATCGCCGTTGCGCGCGCTCACTATCGCGAGGGCTTGGAAAAGCTCACCCGCGCCATGCAACTCGACAGTCCATCGGCAATCGACGCAGCGGTAATGGCGGCGCAAAGCATGCAGCCGTTCTACCTGGCTTACCAAGGACAGAATGATCGCGAATTGCAGATCTCATACGGCGAATTGATGACCAAAATCATGTCCGTCAAATATCCGCAATGGTCGGCGCCGATCGTCCCTTCCGCCACACCGCGCGCGCGCCTGCGCGTAGGCTTCGTGTCCGCGTTTTTTCACAGCCATTCCAATTGGAAACTACCGATCAAAGGCTGGCTTGAACAGCTCGATCCGGGCAAATTTGCCTTGTACGGCTACTTCACCGGCAAGCAAGCTTTAAAGGATGCGCAAACCGACATTGCGCGCATGCGCTTCGAGCGATTTGTCGAAGATACCGACTCACTCGAAGAATTGGCTTCCGCCATACGCGCCGACGAACTCGATGTCTTGATCTACCCGGAGATCGGCATGAGCCCGATTTCCGCGAGCTTGGCGGCATTGCGTTTAGCCCCCGTGCAATGCAATTCCTGGGGCCATCCGCAGACCAGCGGCTTACCCACCATTGATTATTTTTTAAGCAGCGCTTTGATGGAGCCGGCCGGCGCCGATGCGCATTATTCGGAAAAGCTGGTGCGCCTGCCGAACCTGTCGGTGTATTGCGAAGCGACTGAACATCCGCCGACCACCTATGCCCGCGGCAGCTTCGGCTTGGCGGAAGACCGCCCCTTGTTCTTTTGCGCGCAATCGCTGTTCAAATATCTGCCGCAATTCGACATGGTGTTTCCGGCCATCGCCGAACGCGTCGGGAAATGCCAATTCGCCTTCATCGATTATCCGCAATCGCCCGAGCTGACCCAGCGCTTCGTCGATCGCATCGCTCAAGAATTCCGCAGTAAAGGCTTGCAGGCGGAGGATTACGTCCTCGTGCTGCCGCATTTGCAAGCAACCGATTATCTCGCGGTCAACCAGCTCGCCGACGTATTCCTCGACAGCCTCGGCTGGAACGGCTGCAACTCGACGCTAGAGGCAATCAATTGCAACCTGCCTATCGTCACCATGCCGGGGCAGCTCATGCGCGGCATGCATAGCCCAGCCATGCTCAAGATGATAGGCATGGAAGAAACCATTGCTCGCGATATCGATTCGTATATCGATATCGCGAGCAAGCTGGGCAACAATGCCGAATTACGGCGCACGATGTCGAACAAGATAGCGGCCAACAAACATCGCCTCGCGCGCGATCGATCCGCCATCGACGGCTTGGAAAAATTTTTGCTGCAGGCGGCGGCGCGCTAATTGCGCCCCGTCAAAGCCCCCCCTATCGAGCGTGATATGTTGGGCATGAGCCATTTTCGCAGCCCATGAAAGGAGTCGTTCATGGCCTTGCCTCATGCCCAATCAGGTCAATTGATCAATGTCCGTCCCCACGGCAATGAGTTGTCGGCAGCGCCCTCTCGTGCCCTCGTCAAGACTCAAGAGCTGGAAGTGATGCGCCTGGTGCTGCCGGCAGGCAAAACCATGCCGGCGCATCAAGTGCCCGGCGAAGTCACGCTGCTTTGCCTGGAAGGCGCGGTGGAATTGCAAGCGCACGGCAAATCGCAAGTCATGCGCGCCGGCGATCTGGTTTATCTGCGCGGCAACGAGCCGCATGCGTTGCGCGCCATCGAAGACGCATCCTTACTACATACGATTTTGTTAAAGCGCGACAGCAAAGATGGGAATTTGACCGGCCGGGGCGCCGGCAATCTCACCGGCCGGACTGGATGAGGAGAATTAAAGTCCTTCGTCGCGCGGATTGCGTGCCAATAACTGCGCCACCATTTCTTGCACCGCATTCCCGTCGAACAGTACGCCTGCGACGGCATCGGTAATCGGCATTTCAATGCCATGCTGATGCGCGATGGTGCGCACCGCCGCAGCACAACGTACGCCTTCGGCGACGTGGCCGAGTTCGGCAATAATGGTGTCGAGCTTTTTTCCAGCGGCCAAACCAAGCCCGACTTGGCGATTGCGCGACAAGTCGCCGGTGCAGGTCAATATCAAATCACCCACGCCCGCCAAACCCATAAAGGTTTCCGTGCGTGCCCCCAAGGTCACGCCGAGACGCGTAATTTCCGCCAAACCGCGCGTAATCAATGCCGCCCGCGCGTTCAAGCCGAAACCCAAACCATCGGTAATGCCGGTGGCAATGGCTAAGATATTTTTCACCGCGCCGCCGATTTCCACGCCGACCACGTCGTCGGAAGAATAGATGCGCATGGTTTGGCAATGTGCCGCCGCCACGACTTGATCGCGCAGCGCGGCATTGCTTGAGGCAACGACCAGTGCACACGGCAAGCCTTGCGCGACTTCCTGCGCGAATGAGGGACCGGACAAAACGGCGGCGTCGCCGTCGCCGATCACATCGCCCACGATTTGATGCGGCAGCAAGCCGGTGCCTTCCTCCACGCCTTTGCATAACCAAACGATGTTGGGAATGGGATGCGCGGCCAGCTGGTGCAGCAAGGGCCGCAATCCGGCTACCGAAGCAGCAACGATGAGTAAGCCGTCTCCGACGACATGATCGACTGCTTGATCAAGGTCGGTCGTCAGCTTGATGGTGGACGGTAAAGCAAAGCCGGGCAGGTAAGCTTTGTTTTCACGGGATGCAGCTGCCTCGCGCATGGCTTCGGCGTTACGCCCCCACAGCACGACTTCGTTCCGCGCCGCCAGCGAGATAGCAAGCGCGGTTCCCCAAGCGCCGGCCCCGATTATCGAGATATTCATGTGCGCTTCACGTAGGGCTACGTGCCCCAGATTTCCGACGCTTTAACGAAGCCCGCCTGTCCGTCGCGGTGCTTGACCTTGACCCAGCCGGATGCCGCTGGTTCGACCGGCTCCAGCAGCACACCTTTGTCGCAACTAAATACCACGGTGCCGTTATCGTCCGGTGCTGCGCGCACTTTGGCATTGGGGATTTTGACTACCAGCGTGCGCTTGGACGTGAGGAGATTGGATTCGATCCAAGAAAGATCGCCGCCCGCATCGCGCACCTTGGTCCAGTCGCCATAGGTCAGCACCACCTCCACCGGCATGCCGCGCGGCGCGACGAACACTTTCTTACCCTTGGCTGAAGGCGCATCGTAAAGTACCGCAGGCTTTTCGCCGACCGATTTGAACTCCAATGCATGAGCCGCTGCCGCCAGCATGAGCAAGGCGGCGCCGCAAGCCATCGACATCAAACGCAATTTGTTCATGGGTCTCCCCGATGCTAGACGACGGCGGAGCTCTTAGTGGTGCGCAGTGGAACCGTCAGGCATGACCAGGCCGGCGCCTTGACCTTGCTGCTGAGCCGCGGCCTGCATGCGCTGCTGATAGAAGACTTCGAAATTAATTTCCGCCAGATGCACCGGCGGGAAGCCGGCACGCGAAATGAGGTCGGCTATGTTGGCGCGCAGGTAAGGATAGACGATATTCGGGCAACCGATACCGAGCAGCGGATCGAGCTGTTCGGCCGGGATATTGCGCGCCTCGAAAATGCCGGCTTGCTTGCCTTCGACCAGGAAAGCAACCTTGTCTTTAATTTTCGCGGTCACGGTGATCGTCACGGCAGATTCGAAAATGCCTTCGGCGAGCGGCTCGGCACTCACATCGATCGAGACTTCAATTGCCGGCGCTTCCTGCTCCAGGAAAACGGCGGGCGAATTAGGCTGTTCAAGCGACATGTCTTTCAAGTAGATGCGCTGAATCTGAAAAATCGGTTGCTGGTTTTGTTCGTCAGCCATGAGAGTTCTCTTTAAAAAGTTGAAAAATTAAGCGCCGTTTAAAAGCGCATCGAGCTTGCCTTGCCTATCCAGCGCGCTCAAATCGTCAAAACCGCCGACATGGGTGTCGCCGATGTAAATCTGCGGTACGGTGCGGCGACCGGTTTTTTGCATCATTTCGGCACGCTGCTGGGGTTCCAGATCAACGCGAATCTTTTCGATGTCCGTCACACCCTTGGCCTTCAAGAGGCGCTCGGCCATGATGCAATACGGGCAAACGCCGGTACTGTACATGAGAACACGTGCCGTCATTGCACTTCACTCCTTACTTGACGACCGGCAGCCCTTGTTCCTGCCAAGCGGCCTGGCCTCCGGCCAAGCTCACTGCGTCATTGAATCCGGCTTGCGCGAGCGGCCCAAGCGCGCGCGAGGACTGCACGCCCGCTTGGCAGACCACGATCACGTTTTTGGACTTGTGCTTATCCAATTCGCCGATCCGGTTGCTCAATTCCTTCAAAGGGATGTTGAGTGCATCGCGCAAATGACCTGCCGTAAACTCGGCCGGTTCGCGCACGTCCAGAATCACGGTTTTACCCTGATTGATCATTTGTGTAGCCTGCAAGAGGCTTACTTTTTTGCCGCGCGTTTGCAGGTGGGGCCAGAGCAGCATGCCGCCGGAAACCAAGAAAACGGCGATCAGCCAGATATTGTCAATGAAGAATTTCACGGAAGTCCGATAAGTTCAATGGCGTTAAGCAATCCCGACATTATAAAATAGACGGCTAATTGTGCCCGAAAGCGGGCATTGTATCCGCTTTCGCGCCAACCAAGCTTTCTCACTTCTCAATCATTATTCACCATGTACAAAATCGTATTCATGCGCCACGGCGAATCGACCTGGAACCTGGAAAACCGTTTTACCGGCTGGACCGATGTCGACTTGACCGAAAAAGGCATTGCCGAAGCCAAGCAAGCCGGCCAATTACTCAAGCAGGAAGGCTATGCCTTCGACCTTTGTTATACCTCTGTATTGAAGCGCGCAATCCGCACCCTGTGGCTCAGCCTGGATGAAATGGATCTGATGTGGTTGCCGGTCAAAAACAGCTGGCGTTTGAATGAACGTCACTATGGCGCGCTGCAAGGCTTGAATAAAGCCGAGACCGCAGCAAAGTACGGTGACGAACAGGTATTGGTCTGGCGCCGCAGCTACGATATTCCGCCCAATCCCTTGGAGCCAAACGATTCGCGTACTTCTTACCATGATCCGCGCTATGCCGGATTAAAGCGCGAGGAAATTCCTCTCACCGAATGCCTGAAAGATACCGTGGCGCGCGTCATTCCTTACTGGACCGAAGAAATCGCGCCGGCAATCCGCTCCGGCAAGCGCATCTTGATTTCGGCCCACGGCAATAGCCTGCGTGCCCTCATCAAGTATTTGGACAAGATGAGCGATGAAGATATCGTCAAGCTGAATATCCCCAACGGTCAGCCGCTGGTGTATGAACTGGATGCCGATTTGCAACCGATCAAGCATTACTACCTGGGCGATGCATCGGCTATCGAAGCTGCAATGAAAGCCGTCGCCAGCCAAGGAAAGGCGAAGTAAAGCAGCCTCATGCGCCTCAACCAGGACCGCGGCACATACAGCTTTGGCAAGCCATGGCGGATTGCCGCATTCCTGGGAGCCTGCCTGCTTTGCATGGGCATTTCTGCCCACGCCGCCAAATTAAGCGAACGCTCCAAGCAGAAACGCACGGCCGAAAGCGAACGCGCGCAACTCCAGCAAAAACTCAGCGCCTTAAAGCGCGATATCCAAAAAACCGAAAGCGCGCGCGACCGGGCTGCCGACGAATTAGCCAAGTCCGCACAAGCCATCTCCGAGGCTAATCGCGCTTTACATGACCTGGCCGAGGAACAACGCCAAACCCAGGCGCGCATCGAGCAATTGTCGGAGCAGCAAACGAAGCTGAACGCCATGGTCGCCACGCGCCAAAAACAATTGGCGGAACTGCTGCGCGACCAGTACATGTCGGGCGGCGAAGATCGGGTCAAGCTTCTCCTGTCCGGCGACAACCCGAACCGCATCAGCCGCGAATTGATGTACTTAAGCTATGTATCGAAAGCACAAGCAGCATTGATCGAGTCGCTGCGCGCCGATCTGAAAAAAATTGAGTCGAATAAGATTGAGACCCAAGCCGCCAAGGGTGAATTGGACGAAATCGCCGAAGAGACCCGGGCACAGAAAGACGCCCTGGAAAAGGAAAAAACCAAACACGCCGCACTCCTGGCCCAGATCTCCGGCAAACTGGCTGCCCAACGCAAAGAGGCCGGGAATATCCAGCGCGACGAACAACGTCTGGGCAGCTTGGTGAATAAGCTGTCGCAATTGATCGAACAACAGCAAAAGGAAGAAGCCGCCGCTCTGCGCCGCAAGCAGGCCCGTGCCCAGCAACGCAAAGCCCGGCAAACCAAGCAGGCGTCGAAACAGCCGAGCAAGTCCAACCCGGATGCCATTGACGACGATGTGCCGCCGCAAAAATCTTACGGCCGCAACGAACTAACGCCGGAACCTTCTGTCCAAGCTGCCGTGAATTCGCCTCCCTTCAGTTCCTTGCGCGGCCAGCTGCGCCTCCCTATCCGCGGCGAATTGGCTGCCAAATTTGGTACGCGGCGCGATGATGGGCCGGTATGGAAAGGCTTATTTATCCGTGCCCCCGAGGGCACTGAAGTGAAAGCGGTCGCTGCCGGACGCGTGGTATTTGCCGATTGGCTACGCGGTTTTGGCAATTTGATCATTCTCGACCACAGCAACCAGTACCTCACGATTTATGGCTACAATCAAGCCGTGTTAAAACACGCCGGTGATAATGTCAAAGCCGGCGATGTCATTGCGAGCGCCGGCAATAGCGGCGGCCACGCACAATCGGGTTTATACTTTGAAATGCGGTATCAAGGCCGCGCTTTTGACCCTCTGGAATGGGTAGTTAGGTGAAACGGAACATGAGCAACAAACTCAAGAATTTCGGCTTAATCGGTCTGGGTATCATTGCCGGCGTCGCCGGCTCCATGCAACTCGACGCGATCGCGCAAAAGAATGCCGGCGCACCGCTTCCCATCGAGGAATTGCGTCAACTGGCCGACGTGTTCGGCCTGATTAAAACCGACTATGTCGAACCGGTCGAAGACAAGAAGCTGTTGACCGAAGCGATCTCCGGCATGGTGGCGTCGCTCGATCCGCACTCAGCCTATCTCGACAAGAAGGCTTTCAAAGAACTGCGCGAAGGCACCCAAGGCAAATTCGTGGGCCTCGGCATCGAAGTCGGCATGGAAGACGGTTACGTCAAGGTCATTTCACCGATCGAAGACACGCCTGCGCACAAAGCGGGCTTGAAAGCCGGCGACTTGATCACCCGCCTGGACAATACGCCGGTCAAGGGCATGACGCTGGACGAAGCCGTCAAACGCATGCGCGGCGAACCGAATACCAAGATCACCCTGACGATCGCGCGCAAGGACGAAGACAAACCGATCGTGGTGACGATCACGCGCCAGGAAATCCGTGTACAAAGCGTCAAATCCAAAGTGGTCGAACCGGGCTATGCCTGGGTGCGGGTGTCGCAATTCCAAGAGCCGACCGTGGATGACTTGGCCAAAAAGCTCAACGCCATCTATGCGCAAGAACCGAACTTGAAGGGTTTGGTGCTCGATCTGCGCAATGATCCGGGCGGCTTGCTGCCGGGCGCAATCGGCGTCTCCGCCGCATTCCTGCCCAAAGATGTTTCCGTGGTGTCGACTAACGGTCAATTGGCGGATTCGAAGCAAACTTTTTATGCGCGCCGTGAATACTATGCGTCGCGCAGCCTGGGCGACCCGCTCGCCAAGCTGCCGGAAGCCGCCAAGAAAGTGCCGATGGTGGTGCTGATCAACGCCGGTTCCGCATCAGCCTCGGAAATCGTAGCGGGCGCTTTGCAGGATTACAAGCGCGCCACCATCATGGGTACGCAGTCGTTCGGCAAAGGCTCGGTACAAACGATACGCCAATTGTCGGCCGATACCGCGGTCAAGCTCACCACCGCGCGTTATTACACGCCGCTGGGACGCTCGATCCAAGCCAAGGGCATCGTGCCGGACATGCTGGTCGATGAATATGCAGACGGCGATATACTGGCCGGCATGCGTTTGCACGAAGCCGACTTACAAAAGCATTTGCGCAACGACAAAGATAAAGAAACCGTCGTCAGCAAAAGCCCGATGGATGAGCTGGAAGAAGAAAAGCGCCTCGAAGCCTTGGCGAAAAAGCGCAAGCCTTTGGAGTACGGCAGCAAGGATGACTTCCAGCTGGCGCAAGCGCTCAACCACTTGAAAGGCCAGCCGGTGCAATTGTCCAAGACCGCCAAGGTGGAAAGCAAAAAAGAAAATACCATCAACGAATTGAAAGACGAGAAAAAGAACGGAAATGGAAACGGCGGAAACGGCGTCAAGAAATAAGCCGGACCGTTGAATCGAAAGGCCGCATCGCTGCGGCCTTTTTTATTTGCCGCCATTTGTAATAATTGCGGGACAGCGTTCTTTGCGTTGGGGGCAAAGTTAAGCGAAGCGGTACTCTGTCCTCAACAAATTAGGCAAAAAGCGGTACTCTGTCCCCAACAAATCAAGAACTGACGGCCATGAACGACCAACAATTGCTGCGCTACTCGCGCCATATCCTGCTCGATGAAATCGGTATTGAAGGTCAGGAGAAAATTCTCGGCGCGCATGTGCTTATCATCGGCGCAGGAGGCTTGGGCTCTCCGGCTGCGCTTTATCTTGCATCGGCCGGTATCGGCACAATTACGCTCGTGGACAACGATACGGTCGATCTCACCAACTTGCAGCGCCAAATTTTGCATACCACCGAGCGCATCGGCCAGCCTAAGGCGGCATCGGGCGAACTTACGCTTAAAGCCATTAATCCGGAAGTACGCATCGTCGCATTGCAGGAGCGCGTCGAGAGCGAGCGCTTAAGCGAGCTTGTGAGTCAAGCCGATGTGGTGCTCGATTGCTGCGACAACTTCGCCACGCGCCATGCGGTCAATCGCGCCTGCGTCGCGCATGAAGTGCCGCTGGTCTCGGGCGCGGCGATTCGCTTCGACGGGCAAATCAGCGTGTTCGATTCCCGCGCCGGCAACGCGCCTTGTTATGCCTGCCTGTTTCCACCCGATCAGCAATTCGAGGAAGTGCAATGTTCGACTATGGGTGTGTTTGCGCCGCTGGTGGGCATCGTGGGTGCCATGCAAGCAGCTGAAGCGTTGAAGCTTATTGCCGGGATCGGGCAATCGCTTGCAGGACGCCTGCTCATGCTCGATGGGCGCAGCATGGAATGGACCGACATCAAGGTCGCGCGCAACGAACAGTGCTCGATATGCGGGCAAGGCCGCTCCCGCTGACATCGCCTAATCCGAAAATTGAATGTCGTCGATAACGACCAATCCGGAGTACGTGCGATCGAAACGAAACTGGATCTGCGTCAGCGTTTTCCAATCCCACGTGTCTGAAGTCACAAAATGCCTAAGCGGAATGCGCACGCTTGTCATGATGGTTTTGGTGACATCCGTCGCACTCGATCCCGATCCCAACTTCGTCGCGCGATCAGGATAGGGCAAAGCGCGGTAATAACTGACGGGTAGCACGTACGAACCATTCCCGCCGAAGTTGAGCGCAATGCTGAAATCCTGGTTGGCACCCAAGGTGTTGTAGTACGGCGTGTTCTGATATACCTGCCCTACTCGGAACACGAGGTATTTGTGGGTCGTTCCCAATTTGGATGCGTCCAGCGTAGTGAACGTCGGACCCACGTTAACTGCAAAGCCTGCCTGGTTAGTCCACCCAAGCATGGCTGCATTGGTTTGCTGATATCCGTGCGGGAAAGTGCTCCAAGTGTCGAGCGGGACTTGCTGATAAACAGCGAACGATGGCCCGAAGATCCCCATGTCGCCATTGCTGCTGCCCGGATAAGACCCTGAATTCAGATTGCCGTCCTCCTGAAAATGGCTCAGGAATATTCTGTTCTGCGACTGGAACTGCGGCACCACGACGATCCCGGGGCCGAAATAATATGTGCCGCGCATGGTCTCGATCACTGCCGCATTGCCTTTCAGGCGATTCAAAAACAAGGCTGCTGCGTAAGTTTTGGCGATGCTTTGCTGCTTGGCGGGTCCGATCAAAGAATTGGATGGCGTGACTCCTTCGGTGCAATTACCGGCGGCAGTGCAATTTGAAGTCCATACTGTATTGAAGTAGGCATGATTGGCCTCGTGCACAAATGCCATTGCCTTATAGGCGCTCGCAACTTCATAGATGGGGTGCGCACGATCATAGGTGCGCTGCCCCGGAAAACGGTAAGTGTCGCCGTCGTGTCCGCCCTGCAGTAAAAAATAGGCGGCCCCACGCACGATGACCTCGCCCCATTGCGGGTTGTAGCCGGGAGTAGGGTCGACGCAAGTCGGCGGACAAAACGGATGGTCGTTCCCCAGCACGGCGCCGTCAGTTGGAGCGATCGCCATCAGCGCCTTGATGCCGAAATTAAAATTGGTCGCCGGGTTGGCTGTATTGTGGAGCTTGGTATTGAATACGTGCGCAACCGTGATCGCCTCGCCGCCCCTGGATTGCCCTACCAGCCCAACCTTGGTCAAGTCGACGCGATTGTAAAAGGCATGGCCGTACGTTTGATTCCAACTGCGCCATTTACGCAAGTGCTGCAAGATCATATAGGCGCGCGCGTCGATCTCGCCGTATGTCGCGCCGTTCAGAAAACCGATGTTAATGCTTACCGCAATCATGCCGTGGCTTGCCAGGTGCTGGAGCAGATAGCGATAGCCTGCGTACGTTTGGGTGCTAGGGTTGTTGCCGTGCGCGACAACAACAATCGGTAGCTTTCCGCTCGCATTGGTCGGGTAATAATATTCTGCATTGAGTGGCGCGGCGTTCATGAGAACGCTGGTCACGCTGGAGTCCGGCGCATTGAAATAGGATCGGATATCGACCGTTTGCGGCGTGCCCGGCGTTGAAGCGTTATAGCTTCCGTATGCCGTTGCGTAGAGGCCGGCGGCGCCCGGATCGGTCGCAGCCGACACTTGACCGGCATATAAGGCGGATAGAACAATCAGGAAACGGCGAATGCACCCTAGCAATGTGCCATTTGTATTGGAAAACCGCATTTTTTGTCTCCCTAGTTTTTTATGTTTTGTATGCCTATCGCAGGCATTGTTGTTCTTCACTTCCCGAAATTACAATGCAGCAATAGAATGAAGGCGGTTCCGATGTGAAATAGTCGCTTTATGCGCGGGGAAGCGTGCTTGCAATATAGGGGGCACCTCCCGGTATCGCAACTCCCCATCCGGGGAAGCATGCTGTACGCCGCGCCTCTATATACGATCAATGCCGCTCCCGCCGACTCGGCTTTGCGGCAGCAAAACATACCGAGGAGATGCCATGCCATCCCCAGAAGCGCGCCAGTCGCTTGTGTTGGAGGTCATCGCGCAAGCGGCGCAGGTTTTCACGAGCGAAGACTTGGACCGATTGATCGTCGGCCCCCTCAGAGCTTTGCTGAATTATGAGGTCATGGTCTGCGGGACGGGTTTCTTTGCCGATGACGGCTGTTATGGGCACAAGCTCCATAACCATCATTTCCCGATTGAATATTTATACGAGCTTGAACAAGCCGATGGCACATTGGATAGTCCGCTCATGAAGCAATGGCGCCAAACCATGAAGCCGGTGTACTTTCAAAGCGGGCGCGACGATGCCGACTTTCCGGCGAAATGGATAAAAATATTCAACCGACATGATTTGCGCAACACGCTTGCCAATGCCATGTACGACCGCCATGGAAAAGTCGCCAATTACTTTATTTTTGGACGGATAAACGAAGAAGTCGGCCCGGCCCATGCAAGACTCGTGGAGTTGATTACCCCGAACATTTGCGCTGCAATTGCGCGCGCTTTGGATAACACCGGCATTGAACAAACCAAGTTTGCCGGCGCCGTGCACAAAGTATTCAGCCCAAAGCAGCTTGATATTCTGCATTGGATGTATCACGGCAAAACCAATCCGGAAATCGGCCAAATTCTCGGCACGAACGATGAGACCGTGAAGTATCACGTCGAACAGTTAATGAAGAAATTGAAGGTGAGCTCGCGCACGCAGGCGGTAGCCAAAGCGGTGGAATTCGGGCTGATTACGCCGATCAAGCGCACTTAAAATCGACGTCAGCCTCATTACACACATCGCAAGATGTCTGTGAGATTGCACTAGTCGTGGATGAGCACTTCCGTTCCGGCCTCAACCAAATCGAATAAATCCACAACGTCTGCATTCTTCATGCGCACGCAGCCATGCGATAAAGGCACACCCATCGGTAGATGATCCGGGCAACCGTGGATGTAGATGTATCGGCGCATGGTGTCGACACAGCCGTAACGATTTTTGCCGGGCTCTTGACCGCATAGCCAGAGAATGCGCGTCAATATCCAATCGCGCTCAGGAAACGCTGCCGCCAATTCATCTGAATACATTTCACCGGTGGGCCGCCTGCCGACAAACACCGTTCCCACTTCACAGCCGGCGCCTATCTTGGCGCGAATAACATGGACGCCACGCGGCGTGCAGCCGCTGCCTTGCTGTTCGCCGGCACCGTTCTTGGCGGTGGAAATGGCGTAACTGCGCAATACCTGCCCGTTCACCAAGTACCGCAGCGTCTGACTGGAAATGCTGATGATGATTTTCGTGTCGCTCACGTTTTACCTTCTTCCAGCCGCGCACGTAATACGCCGCGCAAAGAATTACAGATGACGATTTCTTCGGCCTCTTGCACATCTTGCCTGCTCATGCTTTGTTCACACGCAGCCCAAGCCGCATCGTTCAACAATACGGCACGCATCACGCCCGGCAGTATGCCCGCGGCTAGCGGCGGCGTCAGCCAGCGTCCGCGAAGTTTGATGAACAAGTTGCTGCGCGCACCTTCCGTTACTTCGCCGCGCTCGTTACAAAACAACATATCAAACGCGCCTTGCGCCTCCGCCTCTTTCCATGCCGCATCGTAAGTAGCGCGCACAGTGGTTTTATGGCGTAGAAAAAGGTCGCCGGATCGCGTTGTTTCGCGTGCCCATATCAGTTTGACCGGTTCTTGCGGCGCAGAGATCGGCGCAGTCTGTATCGTAGTCAATCCGTCTTGGTTGAGCGAAAGGCGCAGACGGTGAGCGGCATCGGGCGACAACTGTGCGCAAGCGCTTTGCACGCTCTCACGCAAATACGCTTCCTCACAACGGAAACCAAAATACGCGGCCGATGCCTGCAACCGCCGCAGGTGGCGATCGAGATGGCGGCAGCCGGCAACCGTGGCATGCATCGTTTCGATTAACTCGAAGTCATGCCGCAACCCGGTCAAGAAGCTCGCCTTCAAGCGGCATTCATCGAATTCCTGCTGGGCGTCGCTATCATGTACGATACCCGCGCCCACGCCCATTTCGCCCTGGCGTAAGCCGTCTTTCGGCGCTTGCAGCGAGAGCGTGCGGATAGGAACCGACAAACAAAAATCGCCGACCTTCCTCTCGGCTAGCGGCGCCTCGAACCAGCCGATCGCGCCGGTGTAGATGCCGCGCGGCTCGGGCTCCAATTCACGGATAATTTGCATGGTGCGCCGCTTGGGCGCGCCGGTGACGGAGCCGCACGGATAAATCGCGGCAATCACGTCGGCTAACGCGAGATCGTCGCGCATGCGCGCCTGAACGGTAGACGTCATTTGCAGCACATTGCCGAAGCGGGTGACCTCAAATAACTTCGGTACGCGCACCGTGCCCAATTGCGCGATGCGCCCCAAATCATTGCGCAGCAAGTCGACGATCATGAGATTTTCGGCACGGTTCTTCGGGTCGTTGGCGAGATGCGTTTTTTCCGCTTCGCTACCGACGGCAGCTGTGCCTTTCATTGGCTGCGCCGTCAATTCACCGCCTTCGTTGCGCACAAAAAGTTCGGGAGACCGCGACAGCACCGCCGACCCGTCCGGCAAAGCGATCAACGCGCCATAAGGCGCCGGCTGGCCGGCGCGAAGTTTCGCATACAACGCGAACAAGGAACCATAGGCATCGAAACGCAAACGATACGTGTAATTGACTTGATAGGTATCGCCAGCTTCGAGATACTCGCGAATGCGGACGATCGCTTCGCCAAACTGCGTTTGCGTGACGTTGGACCGAAGATTCGCCACACCCGCCGACGAACCATCCGTATGCGCGCTGAGCCACTCGTCTAGTTGGGTCCCTGAAAGAAAGTCGCAGCGATCAAACAGGAGGATCTGCGCAAGATCTCCGACATCGGCATGCGGCGAAATGCCATGCGACGCCGCCCCGAGTTCATACGCAAACAAACCTACCGCATGCTTACCTTGCCTCAACTCTGCCTGAAGCCGTTCCAACAACGCCGGAAATTCATTTGGGTCATCACATGCGAATTTGCCGGCATACCCCGTGTACAAACGCGATTGCCCCTCCTGGGAACTATCGTCCAGCAGGGCGAAGCATTCTTCAGTTGGAAATTGGGCCGAATTCAAGGCAGCGGGAGCGAGCGTAGCAAGGGGAAATAAACCCGTATTTTACGGCTAAGAGCGGCGCCTCGAATTATTGCAGTGCGTATAAGCTTGACAATATTTTTCCGCTACAATGCGTCACCACTCCCCGATCCACTTAGGACAACATATGCGGCCCGTTCAACACCTTCTCTCTTTGCTTTTTTCGGCCGCTGTGTTGTTATCGATGTGTGCGAATGCCTATGCAATCACCCCGCAGTCCGGCTGGTGGTGGAATCCGGCCGAAGGCGGACGCGGCTTCACGATCGAAGCGCAAAACGGCAGCATCTTCTTTGCCGCGTATTTGTATGACGCTTCGGGCCGCGCCACATGGTATGCAGCCGGACCGGCCGCGATGAGCGGTTCCACATTCACCGCGCCGCTGCGCACTTACCTCGGCGGCCAAACCTTAACCGGCGCCTATCGCGCCACGAGTGGTACAGCCGACAACGGCAATGTCACCATCACCTTCACCGATGAAACCCACGGCAGCATGACCTGGGCCGGCGGCACTGTGCTGATTCAGCGCTATGAATTCGGTACCAATGGTTTGAGTACCGCAAATTCCGCCGGCTTGCCGCAAGCCGGTTGGTGGTGGAATCCGAACGAGCCGGGTCGCGGTTTTTCCATTGAAGCTCAAAACGACAAATTATTCATGGCCGGCTATATGTATGACGATGCCGGCAATCCGATTTGGTACGCCATCGGTCCGATGCCGATGACAAGCAATTTGAATTTTGGCGGGATCTGGCAACAGTACGGCAACGGCCAGACCCTGACCGGCACCTATCGCAGTGCATCACTGGTCAATTTCAATGTGGGCTATATGGGCCTAGCCTTCTCCAGCCCGCGCGAAGCGACGATGACGCTGCCGGACGGCCGAGCAATTTCATTGCAGCGCTACGAATTCGGCGGCGGCTACGCGGCGGTGAACCCGACGCAGGGCGATGCTTATACTTTCAACTACACCTTTACGCCGACCAGCCAGACGGTCGGCAATTATATTTTCACGCGCTACTACCAGACTGCCGGCAGCGATGGTTCGGCCACTTTCACCCAGACGTTTACCGATACGTTTAACAGCAACAGCACCAGTTATGATTCTTACGGCGGCACGACAAGCAGCAGCAGCAATGCCACCAACAACAGCATTGCCGGCACTTGCACGTATTTGCCGGGCCTGCGCGGCGTGAGTACGCCCTACTATGTCGGCAAATCCTGGAACAACAGTTCGACCGCAACTTGCAGCGGCGCCACCTATTCCTTCGCCAATAAGGGAACGATCGAAGCCGTGGAATCGGTCACGGTACCGGCAGGAACCTTCACGGCACTCAGAGAGGTTTTCACCATCACCTCGGTTCCGCTCAACACGAGCAATCCCACTACCACGACGACCGCCTACACCTGCTGGCGCGACGTCAACCTCGGACGTACGGTGAAATGCACGTGGACCTTCAGCACCACCCCTTACGGCTCGACCACCGCAACCCAGTACAGCGCAAGCAGCATCGTATTGAACAACTATTCTGCCAATGGCGGTTATACAAGTACTTATAACGTTCTCCGCTATGCCGGCGCCTGGAGCCTGTCTCTCACCGGCAGCGAAACGGGATCCTGCTCATTGTTGAACATTACGACGGCGGGCGCCATATCAGGCACCTGTCAAGGTTCGCTATCGGGAACACAGCAAGCCACCGGTTCGGTGAATGTCTTCGGCAGCTTTACGCTTTCGTTCGGAAACTCCACTTTGACAGGCGTGCTCAATCCGATCACCGGCAGCGGCACCTGGAGCGGCGTCATAGGCAGTGGCAGCTGGACGGCCACGCATAAATAACTCACCCAACATTCAAAAATTAGCATGCATTTGATTCGGCGCGCACTTCTCTTCGTTTGCTCAAGTATTTTCTTCCTCTCGATAAGCGGCGGCGCGTATGCCGTCACGCCTCAGTCGGGTTGGTGGTGGAATCCGGCCGAAGGCGGACGCGGCTTCACGATCGAAGCGCAAAACGGCAACATCTTCTTTGCCGCGTATTTGTATGACGCTTCAGGCCGCGCCACATGGTATGCAGCCGGACCGGCTGCGATGAGCGGTTCCACATTCACCGCGCCGCTGCGCACATATTTAAACGGTCAAACGCTCACCGGAGCCTATCGTGCCCCGTCCGGCACCGTCGATAACGGCAATGTCAGCATCACCTTCAGCGATGATAGCCATGGCACCCTGAGCTGGGCCGGCGGCACTGTCCCTATCCAACGCTATGACATTGTCACCAATGGCGCGAGCGTGACTGCACCCGCCGGCACGCCGCAAGCCGGCTGGTGGTGGAATCCCGCCGAAGGCGGCCGCGGTTTTTCGATCGAGATCCAGAACGGCACGATGTTCCTGGCGGGATACATGTACGACGATTTCGGCAACCCCATTTGGTATGCGTCCGGCCCGACGGCGATGGCAAGTACATCGAATTATCAGGGTACGTGGCAGCAATACGGCGATGGACAGACATTGACCGGGGGCTATCGCAGCGCTTCCGTAGTCAACTCCAACGTCGGAAATGTTTCTATTTATTTTATCGGTCCGCGTGAAGCCACGCTGACGCTTCCCAACGGAAGTTCGGTCGCATTGCAGCGTTACGAATTCGGCGGCGGCACGGCGGCGGTGACACCCACGCAAGGCGATGCCTATACCTTCGACTACACCTTTACGCCGGCTGGAAGCACAACCAGCAACTATATATTCACCCGCCACTTTCAATCGGTATATAGCGATGGAGCGGCAACGTACACGCAGTCTTTCACCGATCCCGCCCTGAACAGCACCAACGCAAGCTATAACAGTTACGGCGGCGTCTTGAATACCAATAGTTCAGTCAATAACAATGGCATCACCGGCACCTGCGTTTATTCGCCTGGATTGCGCGGGGTGAACGCGCCCTACTACGTCGGCAAAGCTTGGAACAATAGCGCTACGGCGACGTGCAACGGCAGCAGCTACGCATTCACCAATAAGGGCTCGATTACGGCGCTGGAATCCCTCACCGTTCCCGCCGGCACCTTCACTGCGTACAAAGAGGTCTTTACCATTTCCTCGACCCAAAGCGGTGTGAGCACCCCAACGACTTATTCGACCGTCTACACCTGCTGGCGCGACGCTACGCTTGGACAGCGAATCAAGTGTCAATGGACATACAACAGCACGCCGTACGGTTCGAGCACAACCACACAGCACAGCGCAAGCAGCATCACGTTGGGCAATTACTCCGCCAGCGGTTTTGCCGGCAGCACCAATAACGTCATTCGTTTTGCCGGCAGCTGGAGCGTGTCGTTTTCCGGCACCGAAAGCGGCACTTGCTCGTCGCTTACCGTCACCACGCTAGGCAATATTTCAGGCACCTGCACCGGCAGTCTTTCCGGCACGGTACAAGCCACCGGCACGGTCACTTCCACCGGCAGCACTACGGTTGTCTTGGGAACGGCCGGCAACGGCGCGACATTTAGCGGACAAATTAATCCCTACAGCGGCAGCGGCATCTGGAGCAATACGAATGGCGGCAGCGGCACCTGGACCGCTACCCATAAATAAGTCTTTGCGGTTCGGGTCTGCTAGACGAGCAGAAGCGCGATCTGCGCCTGCACGCCTTCGGAGGGATGTTGTTTAAATCCCGATTTGGCAAACCGATGCCAACGTCCCATGACCAAGTTGGTAATCATGTTGGCACGGGTGGCGACTTCTTCTTCCTTGACCTGACCCTGCGCGACGGCCGTACGCAAGGCCTGCTTGAATGCGAGTTCGACGCGCTCGACGAACTGGTTCATGCGCGCCTGCAGCCGTTCGTCTTCATTCACCAACGCGTCGCCGATAATCACACGCGTCATACCGGGATTGCGCTCGGAGAAATTAAGCAGCATGCCGATGATCGCCTGTACCTGCGATAAACCATTCTCCTGCTGTTGCGTGATTTGATTGATCAGGCCGAACACGGTCGATTCGATGAATTCGATCAGGCCCTCGAACATTTGCGCCTTGCTGGCGAAATGCCGGTACAGCGCCGCCTCCGAAACGTCGAGCTTGGCGGCCAAGGCTGCGGTAGTAATCTTCTCGCCCTTGGGGTGTTCCAGCATCGCCGCGAGAGTTTGCAGGATTTGGAGTTTACGTTCGCCCGGTTTAGTCGTTGCCATGATCTTTTGATTTATTCGAGCGTCTAACAAAATGCCGCTTGCCGCGTTGCGCTTGCAGCGCGCGTACAGTCTTGCAAGACTGTACTGCTGCGCAGGCGAGCAGCATGCTGCTCGAATTCCCTGCTTCGCCCTCCTTGCCGTACCTCGGTACTGCCTTCGTCGGCGCGCCTTGCCATCAACATTTTGTTAGACGCTCTTAGCAAATAAGCAACCTAGTTTGGCTAGGCTGCCGGGGAGGTCTCGAACCGATTTTACTTTGACATCGACGCAAACGGGAAACTTTGTGACTACGGGTGACGCCGGATGGCCGCACCTGGCTTGCAAATCGGGATTAGTGGGCATGTATTGCGTCACCCAAACGGTGCGCATGCCTAGGGACTTTGCCGCTTTTAAGGCATCGAGCGAGTCTTCCACCAATATGGAGCGCTCCGGAACGATACGGTGCCGGGCCAGTATTTTGCGCAGCAAAATCCGGGAAGGTTTGGGGCACAGGCGACCATGGACGTGCATAGCCTCGATCGCGATATGTTCGGCGAAGTGACGGTGCAAGCCGACATGGCGTATCACCTCGTGCGAATAACCGTGCGGCGCATTGGTCAAGAGGATTTTCTTACCCGGCAGTCGCGCCAACAAGTGTCCTAGTCCGCGTTCGGCACGGATGATGTCAGTCAGGTTATCGAAGCGATGCGCTTCGCGCAAAAAATCATGCATCTTCACTTGATGATGTTTCATCATGCCTAACAGCGTCGCGCCGTAGCGCCTCCAATACAGCAAACGCATCGCATTCACATGGTCGGTATCGGCCGGCGTGTCGCCATCTCCCAACACCCGCGCCATGTAGGCATTCATGTTGGCGTTAATCGCCGGGAAAATCGCGTACGATGCATTGTGCAGGGTGTTGTCCAGATCGAACAGCCAGGTGAGCTTGGATGCGGGCGGCATAAGTCGTAAGAATAAGTGGGCGGGGAGCGAACATGCGCAGCAAATTGATAATGGCAGTCTACTTCATTGCCGCGCTTCTCAGTCCCCTCGCTTATGGGCAAAGCGCAGTCGCGGCTTTGCATCCCTCATTCAACGCGCCCGGTTCGATCCCTAAGCGCGGCACCTTGTATCGAGTCATCCACGAAGGTAATGCGGCCTACCTGTTCGGCACCATACATGTCGGCAAAGCGTCGTTTTATCCGCTTGAACCGCGCGTGTCCGAAGCCCTGTCCAAATCGTCCAAGCTAGTGCTGGAACTCGATGTGCGCAATCAGCAAGCATTTCAAGCCGCACTGGCAAAGCATGGCCTGTACGGCCCCAACGAAAACATTCGCGACCATATTGCGCCCGCACTGTATGCGCAGTTACTGCAGGCGCTGGAACGCTATCAATTTCCGGCGCAACGCGTCATGCAGATGAAGCCTTGGCTGGCTGCGAATTTTCTCATCAGCCTCGATACCGAGCGCGGCGGCTTCAGCCGCAGTTTTGGTATCGAAACCTATCTGATGGATGCGGCAGTCGCACAGGCCAAGCAAGTGGTCGAATTGGAAAACGCCGAATACCAGCTGGCGCTGTTTGACGGCATGAGCGAGCAAGAGCAGGAACAATATCTGCGTGAAATCCTGGAAGGTCTGGCCGACGGTAGCGTGACGAAAAAGACGCAGGAATTGATCGCCGCCTGGAGCACCGCGGATGAAAAGCAATACGATGCTTTAGTACGCGAAGCAATGAATGAAAAGAGCACCTCGTCTGAATTCACGCAGCGCATCCTGCTGGACAAGCGCAACCCGGAGATGACGAACAAGATCGAAGCGTTATTGAAGAACGAAGCGACGACTTTTGTCGGCATCGGTTTGCTGCACATGCTGGGAGAGACCAGCGTACCCGCCTTGCTCAAGCAGCGCGGGTACGCGGTGGAGAAGGTCTACTAAGCTTAGTGAGACCGGATCATCGTGCCGAACGCCTGTTCGGTCAACACTTCCAATAAGAGCGAATGCTCGATGCGGCCGTCGATGATATGCACGGTATTGACGCCCGACTTGGCCGCATCCAGCGCCGAAGAAATCTTGGGCAGCATGCCGCCGGAAATCGTGCCGTCGGCGAACATCTCGTCGATCTCGCGCGCCGTCAAGTCGGTCACCAGCGCGCCTTTCTTATCTTGCACGCCCGCGATATTGGTCATCATGATCAATTTTTCGGCCTTCAGGATTTCGGCGATCTTGCCGGCCACCACGTCCGCATTGATGTTGTAGGCCTGGCCGTCTTCGCCGAACCCGATCGGCGAAATGATGGGAATAAAAGCATCGTCCTGCAAGGCCTTTACCACCGCCGGATTGATTGCTTCGATCTCGCCGACAAATCCGATGTCGAGATATTCACCCGGCTTTTCCTTGTCCGGCATTTGCATTTTGCGCGCGCGGATCAAACCGCCGTCCTTGCCGGTCAAACCCACGGCTTGGCCGCCGTAATGATTGATCAGCATGACGATATCTTGCTGCACTTCGCCTCCCAGCACCCACTCGACCACTTCCATGGTTTCTTCGTCGGTGATGCGCATGCCTTGCACGAAGCTGCCTTGCTTGCCGATTTTCTTCAGCGCGTTATCGATTTGCGGACCGCCACCGTGCACCACCACCGGATTCATGCCGACCAGCTTCAACAGAATCACGTCGCGCGCGAAGCCATGTTTTAAGCGCTCTTCCGTCATGGCGTTGCCGCCGTACTTGATGACGATGGTTTTGCCGTGGAATTTGCGGATATAGGGCAAGGCTTGCGCCAGGATTTCGGCTTGAATTCCGGACGAAACGCCGGCGAGACTGGGGTGAGGGTCGTTCATGGCTGATTTGGATAAAGAGTTTTCCGAATTTTACAGTGATTAGAAGCTGTTCTTAGGCAATTTTCTTGGGTAACTTGTTGTATTTCCGAGCATGATCCGCTAGTCTTGAACGAAAAGATAAATACAACACAATGGCAGCCTCCTCCTTCCACCAACAACTCGAAAGCTTACGGCCCGCGCTGCTGCGTTTTGCGCTGCTGCAGCTCCGCAACGAAAGCTTGGCCGAAGATGTGGTGCAAGATACGCTGATCGCCGTCCTGGAAAAACCGGACGGTTTTGCCGGTCAGTCTACGCTGCGTACCTACGTGATCGGCATCATGAAACACAAGATCGTTGATCTGCTGCGCAGTTCCCAACGCTGGCGCCAGCTTGATGTGGGCGAAGGGGAATCGGAAGAAGATGTGATCGACGCATTGTTTCGTGCCGATGGTCATACTGTCGATATGCCGCGCAGTTGGGGCAATCCTGACGCAACGCTTGAACAAAAGGATTTTTTCCGCGTCATGGAAATATGCCTGGAAAAGCTGCCGCCCAAAACTGCGCGTATTTTCATGATGCGGGAATGGCTGGAATTGGACACGGAAGAAATCTGTAAGGAATTGGAGATTTCAACGTCTAATGCATGGGTAATGTTGTATCGCGCACGCTTGAAGTTGCGCGAATGCCTTGAACTGAACTGGTTCGGCAACAGGTCTAAACCGGCGTAGAGGGTGCCATGGGATTCATGCTCAACTGCAAGGAAGTGCATCGCCTGACTTCAGAAGGCATGGATAGGGAATTGACGCTTATGGAACGTACCCGTATCCGTGCCCATGTCATGCTGTGCGACGCTTGCTATAACTTTAGCGGGCAAATGCAGCTCATTCGCAAATCGATGCGCAAATTCGGCGTGTCCGATCCGTCGGATGAATCGCCGCCCAAATAATGAGTTCGCTATGCCCGCGTTGCGGCGCATCTTTTTCTTGCGGTATGGAAGAGAAAAAACCAGGAACGCCTTGCTGGTGTAGCCAACTGCCGCCGCTACCCTGCCGACAAATGGAAAAATTAACCGAAAAGAATGCCGAGGCGGCCTGCTATTGCCCGAATTGCCTGCGCGCCTTGCTTAGAACCTGATCGGCATCTTTTTGACAGGAGCGCAGCCACGAGAACCGGTCGCATACTAGGCGCGGCGACGCGACGTAGCGGTGCTACGGCAAGGAGCCGCAACAACGTAGGCGGCCGGTTATCGCGGCTGCCCGGAGGGTTCGGCCGGGAAGGGCGCATTGCGGTGTTGCGGCGCTTGCGCAGGGGACCACCCTGCGCGGCGCACCGCGCCTTGCACTGCATCCCTTCTCGACCGAACGCACCTGCCAAAAAGATACCGATCAGGTTCTTAAGAAACCGGCGCTTAATTAAACGCTACCGCGCTGCAATTCTTTTCCTCGACTGCCGAAAAACCGGTTTTGATCTGATCCAGCTTTTCTTTCGTCGTCACATCCACGTCGTGTAATTGGAAAGCGAGCTTAGCCGGATTATTCCGCAAGCCGATGCGGGCCGTGCGCACGCCCTGCTTGCTCAAGTCCGTCAGACGGTTCTTGGCGGCTTCTTCAGTGCTGAACACGCCCAAGGAAATCGCCCAACGCAAGCTAGGGTTGTCTTGGATGATAAAAAAATCCGTTATCCCCAAACGACGCAACTCGCCTGATTTTTTTTCCGCTAATTCCTTGTTGCCCTGGGTCGGAATGAAGACTAAGTGGCTCGGCGCTTCCTGAATATTGCGCTTGCTCATACGGTTACCCAAGGAAAGCGCCGCCAGCTGCGTTTCAAATCGCTTGGCGTCGGCTTCGGCGAAATTGCCGATTTCCAGGCATTGCAGCGCTTGAGATTTCTTTTCCGCGACTTCGGCCGCTTCCGGCGCGGATGCGGCGGGAGCGACACTAGCCGACTTGGCCGCCGCACTGGCGACGCCGGCCGGCAAAACCTTAATCTTGTCGGCATTGATTTCCGGTTCGCGCTTTTCCACCGCGCGGCTGGAAAAATAGCCTTGGTGATAGGCGAACAAGCCGGCATTGGCTAACAGCAGCACCCAGAAAAAGAATTTGAGCATGAATGAGTTTAATGTAATCGTCCCAATTGTTCCGCCGCGACTGCCTGCAAGCCTATCAGCACCAAATTATCCACCCGGCGGCATGCGATTTTCAGGTGCGGCTCGATCATGGCCGCTGCACCGCCCGACAAAATGCATTGCGGCGCCTCCATCGGCGCTCCGCCCCGCGCCAGCGCCGCACTTGCACGTTCGATCGCCCCCGCTTGCGCCGCGATGCATCCGCTGACGATCGCGTCGTTGGTATTGTCGGCAAACGGCCGCTCGTCGACATTGTAGTGCGGCACTTGGGGAAGTTGTGCCGTGTTGTTGGCAAGCGACGTCGCCATCAAGCCGAGTCCCGGCAAAATCATCCCGCCGACGAAGCAGCCTTCGCCGGTAAGGGCGTCAACCGTGGTGGCGGTGCCGCAGGTCGCGACGATGAGCGGCTGATGCGGAAATAAGGCATGCGCGCCGATCATGGCGGCAAAGCGGTCGCAACCAAGCTGCTCCGGCGTGCGATAGCCGTTGCGGATGCCCGCCAGTTCGGCTTCGGAAACAAACCAGCAGATCGGCACCGGTTTGAGGCCGACCGCGCGCAAGACCATGCGCTCCAGCGCATGCCGCATGTCGGCACCCGCCACATTGGAAATAATGACACGCTGAATGGCCGCTTCTTTCAAGGAGTCGGCAATCTGGCAAGCATCTTCCTTCCTGACCGAACCCCACACCGACCAATGCCCAAGCTCGGCTTGGCCCAGGCGCGCGACTTCCATCACCGCCCACTTGATCCGTGTATTCCCTGCATCGATCAGCAATAACATGGTGCGTTCCTATTTATTCTTTAGCGCGCAATGACACGTCGCCGGCGATCACCGCGATCTGCCCATGGACGGTATCCAGCAGCAAGCGCCCTGTTCGATCGATACCCGACGCAATGCCTTCATGCAGGACCTTGCCGTGATCGATAATGCTGACCATTTGCCCGGCGTGGGCATGCCTTGTGTTCCAGCGCTCGGCGAAGGCAGCAAACCCTTCGCGCTCGAATTGATGCAAAGTAGATGCCAAGCCGTTCAACAATGCCGCAAGCAAGCGATTGCGCTTTTGCCCCGCCTCTTTGCCCGCCAATTCCGGCAAACCGGCGGCCGGGCGGCCGATCTCGTTTGCCAGCGCCGGCGGTACGGCCAAATTCAAGCCGATGCCGATGACGGCCCAAATCGATTCGGCTTGCGCGCTTTTCGCCGCCGCCGTTTCAATCAAGATGCCGGCTAGCTTATTGCCCTCCCTTTGCACATCGTTCGGCCATTTCAACTCGACCGCTATTCCCCAATCTCCCAGCGTTTCCGCCAGCGCCACCCCGACCGCCGGCGGCAATCCGGCCAGCTCGCTCATGGATGCCCCGAAGGGCCAAGCCAGCGAAAAAGTGAGGCTTTGGCCTGCCTCGGAAAGCCAGCTGCGCCCGGCGCGGCCGCGGCCCGCCGTTTGATTTTCAGCAGCCCGCAACACCGGCCCCTGCAATTGGCCGATCCTGGCCAGCAAATCGGCATTGGTCGAGCCGGTTTCCTGCACCACCTCGATTGCCACGTGCCGCGCATGCGGCTGCAATGAAGCGAGGATAAGCTCGTCCGATAATTTCACTGGTGAAGAATCCATGGTGCGCATTGTAGCGGGATCAGGCGCTTCCCCATATACAATGGCAGCCGATTCGTGTCCCACCCCACATTCTGCAGGAACTCTTGTGAAAATTCTGGTCACCGGCGCCACCGGATTTATCGGCAGCCATTTGATTGCCGACCCAGGTTTGGGCGGACACGACATCGTTTGTCCGGTGCGAAAACAAGACGCGCTGCCGCAAGCCAACCATATTCACCCGCTGCCTTATGCCGGACTGGAGGCGAAGTCCGATTGGGGTGAGGCATTGCAAGGCTGCGATGCGGTCATCCATCTCGCAGCCCGCGCGCATGTGATGCAAGAAAGCGCGCGCGACCCGCTTGCCGAATTTCGGCGTATCAACGTCGATGGCACGCTTTCTCTCGCCCGCCAGGCGCTACGGCAGGGCGTGCGCCGCTTTATCTACGTCAGCTCCATCGGCGTCAACGGCGAACAAACGGCAGACCACCCCTTCAGCGCCTTCGATGCGCCGGCTCCGGCCAGTCCGTACGCAATATCCAAATACGAAGCGGAGTGCAGATTGCGCGACCTCGCCCAAGACAAGATGGAACTTGTCATCGTCCGTCCACCCTTGGTGTACGGTCCCGGCGTACCGGGCAATTTTCTTCGCTTAATGCAAGCGGTTCGGCGCGGCTTGCCACTGCCCCTAGGCGCTGTCGACAACCGGCGCTCGCTTGTTTATGTCAACAATCTGACGGATTTGCTTATCGCTTGCCTGACGCATCCGCGTGCAACCGAGCAAGTCTGGCTGGTCTCGGACAACCACGACTTCAGCACGCCCGAACTGATACGCCGCTTGGCGGAGGCCATGCATGCCCGTATTTGGCTCGCCCCGATCCCGCCGGCTTTACTAACTGCAGGCGCCGCCCTGCTGGGCAAGCGCGCTCAATTGAACAAGCTGACCGGATCGCTCCAAGTTGATATTCGTCAAACGCTGCACCTTCTCAATTGGACGCCTCCTCATTCGGCGCAAGAAGGAATAAGCGCTACCGCACGCTTCTTCGCCATGCAGCAAACTTGAGCGGCTATCTCTGCAAACGACTTGGGCACGGGTGATACACTTTCCTTATGCCCACTTTTGAGATCCCGACACTCTCCCTTCAACAGGAGCCTGCGAGCCTGCATGCCAAGGGCACTTGGCAAGTGCAGGCATTGGCGCAGCCGGACGCCTTGCAAAACCTGCGCACCGCCCTGAAAAAGGCAGGCGCCGACGCTAGCCGATTGCATTGGGATTTAAGCGGCATCGCCGCACTTGATCATGTTGGCGCGCAATGGCTGTGGAACGCATGGGGCAAACGGCGGCCGGCAAACTTAGTGCTCGATCCGCGCCACGACGAAATTTTTCAGCGTTTAGAACAAGCCGGCACGCTCGCCTTGCCCGAGCTTCCGCGTCGGCGCCCGCTGTCGCTCGCCAGCGTATACGCAGCAATGCATCTTTTGGCCGGCCATGTCCTTGGTTTGCTGATTTTGCTCGGGCAATTGATTCTCGATTGCGGCAAATTTGCGCGCAACCTCAGGCGCGGCCCTTGGAAAGAAATATCCGCCAACGTGTTTCACGCCGGTTACCAGGCGCTCGGCATCACTGCCTTGGTGGGGGTGTTAATCGGCGTGGTGTTGTCTTACTTATCGGCACAGCAGCTAAAGACCTTCGGCGGCGATGTTTATCTGGTGAATATTCTCGGCATGAGCATCATTCGCGAGCTGGGTCCTTTGCTTGCCGCGATCTTGGTCGCCGGCCGCTCCGGCTCTTCCATTACGGCGCAATTGGGCGTCATGCGCGTTACCGAAGAACTCGACGCCATGCTGGTGATGGGCTTGCCGCACGGCTACCGATTAATCATGCCCAAAGTCGTCGCCCTCGCCCTCGCCATGCCGCTGCTGGTGATCTGGACCGATGCCATGGCCTTGGTGGGCGGCATGTTCGCCGCACAAGCCGAATTGGATCTCGCGCCCAGTTATTTTCTCCAACGCTTGCCGGACGCCGTACCAATCGCCAACTATTGGATCGGCTTAGGCAAAGGGTGGGTATTCGGCATCCTGATCGCGCTGGTGGCATGCCACTTCGGTTTGCGCATCAAGCCCAATACCGAAAGCTTGGGCCAGGGCACCACGCTGTCCGTGGTCACCGCCATCACCATCGTCATTTTGGCGGATGCCGTATTTGCCATCGTCTTTACCGGCGTGGGGTATTACTGATGCCGACCTCCGTCATCGAGATCCGTAACCTGTGCACGCAATTCGACGATTTTGTCGTGCATCAGGATTTGAACTTGGATGTGCAAGCCGGCGAAATTCTCTCGCTGGTGGGCGGCTCGGGTTCGGGCAAAACGACGCTGCTGCGCCAAATTCTCGGACTCGCCAAACCCACGCGCGGCACCATCAAAGTCTTCGGCGACGATATTCAAGGCGACGATTCGATGCGCCTGCAGCAGTTGCGCAATCGATGGGGTATGCTGTTTCAACACGGCGCGCTCTTCTCCGCATTGACGGCGTTCGATAACGTCGCCTTGCCGATGCGCGAGCTGCATAACCTGCCGGAAGATTTAGTGCGCGATGCGGCGCTATTAAAATTGTCCATGGTCGGCATCTCGCCGCAAGATGCGATGAAAATGCCGGCGGATTTGTCGGGCGGCATGGTGAAGCGGGTAGCTTTGGCGCGTGCGCTGGCGCTCGAACCGGAATTGGTGTTCCTGGATGAACCGACCGCCGGGCTGGACCCCAATTTATCGGACAGTTTCGTCGAATTGATTCGCTCTTTGCATCAAGCCCTCAAATTGACCGTGGTGATGGTGACGCATGATTTGGATACTTTGTTTGCCTTATCGTCCAGGATTGCCGTTCTCGCGGATAAACATGTCATCGCGCATGGCACGCCGCAAGAAGTCATCCAAGTGGACCATCCGTTCATTCGGCAATTTTTTCAAGGGGAGCGCGGCAAACGGGCACAAGAAGAATTGGCGCACCAACTGGAAAACAAAGCTCGAAATAATTAGGAAGAATTTATGGAAAACAGAGCCCATGCATTGTTAGCCGGCGCCTTCACCCTCGCGCTCTTGATCGCCTCGGTGCTGATCGCGCTATGGCTGCGCGGCGACCGGCACGATCAAGTGCCGTATGAGTTGACTACCAAACTCTCGATTGCCGGATTGAATCCGCAAGCCGCCGTGCGTTATCGCGGCTTGGATGTCGGCAAGGTCGAGGGCATCGGTTTCGATCCGCAAGTGCCGGGGCAAATTCTGGTGAAGATTCGCGTGAAACCGGATACGCCGATCACCAAATCCACTTACGGCACGCTCGGCTACCAAGGCGTGACCGGCATCGCCTACGTGCAACTCGATGACGACGGCAGCGAACCCGCGCGGCTGCCGAGTTCGGATAAGCAAATCGCCCGCATCGAAATGCGTCCAAGTTTGCTGGATAATTTACAGTCGCGCGGTTTAGCGATCCTGAATCAAGCGGAAGAAGTATCCAAGCGCATCAACAATTTGCTGGCGCCGGCCAATCAGCAGCGCATGCTGAACGCATTCGACAATGTCAGCAAAGCCGCCGATCAAATCGAGGCGATTCCGCGTCAACTGCAACCCACGCTAGCAAAGCTGCCGGCCGTGGCCGAACAAACCAATCGCGCGCTGAATTCCGTGACCTTGCTCGCCAATAACTTGAACACCCTGACCACCACGCTGCAAGGCCCGGATGGCGCAGTCGCTCATTTGACCACCACACTCGATCAAATGGGCGCCGTCGTGAATAAATTGGAAGTGGAGGCGCTGCCTTTGGTCAACGATATGCGCTCCACGCTGCGCGGCTTCAACCGCACACTCGATACCGTGCGCGAACATCCGCAAAGCCTACTATTGGGCGTGACCCTGGGCGAACCCGGCCCCGGCGAGAGTGGATTTGAGGCGCCAAAAAAATAATGGGAAAGCATATGAAAAGAATTCACGCCTTACACGCCACCCTCCTCTTGCTCTGCGTTGCACTGATAAGCGCATGCTCGCTGCAGCGGCCGCACTTGTCGACATCATCGCTATTCGACCTCGGCCCGCCGCGCACCACTGCGGGCCGCATCCCGCCCGCAGTGAACGTCAGTATTGCCGAGGTCAATACTGCAGCTTGGCTGGATAACTCCGCTATCTTTTACCGCTTGCTGTATGCGAATGATTTGCAGCCGCGCGCATATTCGCAAAACCGCTGGGTGATGCCGCCGGCGCGTCTTTTCGAACAACGGTTGAAAGCGCGCATTGCACAAGCCGGCGGCATCGCGGCAGCAGCTTCCGACGGCGCAGTGAATTTATCGCTGGTGCGCATTGAAGCCGACGATTTCAGCCATGCATTTATGTCGGCCGACAAAAGCCGGGCCGAAATCGCCTTGCGCGTATCCGTGCTCAATGGCCGCACCTTGATTGCGCAAAAAAGTTTTCATGCGCAAGCGCCGGCCGCAAGCAATGACGCTCCCGGCGGCGTACGCGCATTGGCTACCGCAAGCGATACGGTCATCGACGACATCATTACCTGGATCGCCACATTGCCGCTCAAACGCTAGCTAGCTTCCCAACATGCAAACCGCCAAGGAATTTAATCCCAGAAAATCGACCTTCGCCCGGGTCGGCTTGCTGGTCTATGTTCTCTTGATCGCGTATGCCAGCCTTTATCCGTTTATGGGTTGGCGCAATAACGGCGTACCGCCCACCGAATTTTTGTCGGCGCCGCTTCCGCATTATTGGACCGGCTTCGATGTCGTTACCAACATCCTAGGTTACGCACCGCTCGGATTGTTATGCGCCTTTGCGCTCTACCCGCGTATTCGCGGCATAGGAGCAATCGCACTCGCCTTAGTTGCGGGCATCGTACTGTCGGGCAGCATGGAAGCAGTGCAGACTTTCCTGCCTAATCGCGTTCCATCCAATTTGGATTTGTTCACCAACAGCGCCGGCGCTTTGATCGGCGCCATCGCTGGCGTATGGCTCACGCCGACTTTTCTTGAACAAAGCGCCTTTCTGCGTTTGCGGCGCCGCTGGTTCGCCCACGAAGCCGGGCGCGGCTTGATCGTATTAGGGCTGTGGCCGCTTGCGCAAATTTATCCGCAAAGCTATTTATTCGGACACGGGCAACTCACGCCGATTTTTTCGGATTGGCTTTCAAGCTTGTGGGATATGCCGGTCGATTTAGCAGCATTCTTACGCCACGATATCGAACCCAGTATCGAACAATACTGGTTGAGCGAAGCGATTATCGCCGGCTGCGGCATGAATGGCGCATTGCTGACTTTATTCATCCTGCTCAAACGTCAAGCGCCGCATTTCACTTTGGCATTTGCCCTGTTGGCCTTGACGATTGCCGCAAAATCGCTCGCCAGCGCGCTGCTGTTTGCCCCCGTGAATGCATTCACCTGGATTACGCCCGGTGCGCAGGGCGGCTTGCTGTTCGGTGCGGCGATGTTGGCCGGCCTGGTGTTCGCTCCGCCCGCCGCGCAGCGCCGCATTGCGGTTGCCATGCTGGTGATCGGTCTCTTTATCGCCAATGCGATTCCGCCCAATCCCTATTTCACCGCCACCATGCAGACCTGGCTGCAGGGGAAATTCTTGAACTTCAACGGCGCCGCGCAATTTCTCTCGCTGATGTGGCCCTTCCTGGCGCTCTGGTTCTTGCTGCACCCGACCCATCGAAAAAAACACCTGGTCCCATAAAGGTCCGCTTCCATCGCCGATTGCCGTGCGGTGTATCATGAATCTTTTCATTCACACTTCAAACGAGTAGCGCATCATGAGCGACCAGCCGTATTACCGCCATCATGTTTTTTTCTGCCTGAATCAGCGCGAGGAAGGCCGCCCTTGCTGCGCCGACAAAGGCGCGCAGCAAGCGCAAGAACATGCCAAGCAACGCATCAAGCAAATGGATTTGAACGGTCACGGCAAAGTTCGCATCAATAAGGCGGGCTGCCTGGACCGTTGCGAAGAAGGCCCGGTCTTGGTGGTCTATCCGGAAGGCACTTGGTACACCTATGTCGATAATCATGACATCGACGAAATCATCGATCAGCATTTAGCCGGCGGCAAAGTCGTCGAGCGCTTGAAGATATGAATGTGCAAACACGGCGCTTCTTGATCGACGGCAGCGCCGGGCCGCTTGAGTGCGCCATCGATTTGCCTGAAGCCGAGCAATACGCCGTGCCGCGCGGCCTTGCCTTAGTGGCGCACCCGCATCCATTGTTCGGCGGCACCATGGATAACAAAGTGGTCACCACGCTCGCCCGCACCTTCGTCGGCTTGGGTTATGTCACGGTACGCATGAATTTTCGCGGCGTCGGGCAATCTGCCGGTGCGCATGACGAAGGGCGCGGCGAGACGGATGATATGGCCAGCTTGTTAACGCACATGCGTAGCGACTATCCCGGCTTGCCAATTGTGCTAGCCGGTTTTTCATTCGGCACCTTTGTGCAAGCACGGTTGCAGGAACGCTTAGCGGCGCAAGGCCTATCCGTCGAACGCATGGTGCTCGCAGGCACCGCTGCCGGCAAATGGCCGGTCCCGCCTGTCCCGCGCGACACCATCCTCATCCATGGTGAACAAGATGACACCATTCCCCTTACCAACGTTCTTGATTGGGCTCGTCCGCAAGACTTGCCGGTGATCGTCATTCCGGGATGCGATCACTTTTTTAATCGCAAGTTGCAACATATCAAGAATTTAGTGGTCGAAATGTGGCGCGATTAAATTTATTGCGGCGCTATAATTTCGCACTTTCCATTCATCAGCAATTTCTTTCGGATTTCATGAAAAAATTCATTGCGGCGCTCGCCCTTACTGTTCTGTCTATTTCCAGCGCACTGGCGCAAGCCTTGCCGCCGCCGGCCATTGCCGCCAAGTCATGGCTCTTGCTCGACTTCACCAGCAATCAAGTGCTGGCCTCGCATGAACCCACCCTGCGCATCGAGCCGGCTTCGCTCTCCAAAATCATGACGGCCTATCTCACGTTTTCCGCGCTCAAAGAAAAACGTTTAGATTTGAACCAGAAAGTCGGCGTGTCAGTACGCGCATGGAAGGTCGACAGCAGCAGTTCCAAAATGTTTATCGATCCGACCATGCAAGTCTCGATCAACGATTTACTGCATGGTCTCATGATCCAATCCGGCAATGATGCCGCCGTGGCACTCGCGGAAGCCGTCGCGGGTACGGAAGATGCGTTCGTCAACCTCATGAACAAAGAAGCCGAGCGCATGGGAATGAAATCCACCCGCTTCGGCAATGCGCATGGCTTGCCGGGAGCAGACACGTATTCCACCGTGCAAGACTTATCGCTCTTGGCCGCGCATGTGATTCGCGATTATCCCGAGTTTTATAAAATCGACTCGATCAAAAGCTTCACCTTCAACAAGATTTCGCAGCAAAATCGCAATCGCTTGCTGTGGCTGGACCCGACCGTCGACGGCATGAAAACCGGCCACACCGAATCGGCCGGCTATAGTTTGATTGCCTCGGCCAAACGCCAGGGCGGCAGCACCGAACGCCGTTTGATCTCGATCGTGATCGGCACCACTTCCGATCAAATGCGTACGCAAGAAAGCCAGAAACTCTTGAACTGGGGTTTCCAGAATTTCGACACGGTGAAGCTGTATTCAAAAGGCCAAGCCATCGAAACGCCGCAAGTATGGAAGGGCAGCTCGAATTCCGTGAAAATCGGTTTTGCCAATGATATCTATGTAACCGTTCCGAAAGGCGTTGCAGAAAAAATGAAGCCTGTGCTGGAACGTAAAGATCCGCTGGTCGCGCCGATTGCGCAACATGCCAAAGTAGGAACGCTGCGCATGATGGTCGACGGCAAACCGATGGCGGAATTGCCCGTTCTCGCGCTGGATCAAGTCAATCAAGCCGGCATGTTCGGCCGCGCCTGGGATTCGATGCGATTGTGGTTCAAATAAGCTCGCCCGACGATCCGCTCGTCTATCTCAACGGCGCATTGACGCCGCTGTCGGAAGCGAAAGTCCCGGTGCTCGACCGGGGCTTCATTTTCGGTGACGGCGTGTATGAAGTTATTCCCTTCTATAGTCGCAAACCTTTCCGCGCGTCTCAGCACTTGGCACGCTTGGCGCGCAGCCTGGCGGCGATCGGCATTCGCAATCCCTATACGGCGGAACAATGGCTCGCTTTGATTCGGCAAGTCGTGGCAGCCCATCCCGCAGAGAATCAATTGGCTTACCTGCAAGTCACGCGCGGCGTTGCCAAACGCGCGCATGCGTTTCCAACCGATGTCACGCCAACGGTCTTCATCATGACCAATGGCTGGACGCCGCCGGCGGCGGAACAGCGCGAGCAAGGCATTGCCTGCGTGACGCTGGAAGACAAGCGCTGGCACCGCTGCGATATCAAATCGATTTCGCTGTTGGGCAATGTGCTGGCCGCTCAATATGCGGTCGAGCATGACGCTATCGAATCGATACAGTTTCGCGACGGCTTTCTTACCGAAGGCGGTTCGTCGAATGTCTGGGTAGTCAAGGACGGCATCGTGATGGGTCCGCCGAAAGACAATCTCATCCTCGAAGGCATACGCTACGGCTTAATCGAAGAATTATGCGCGGCTGAAAAGATTCCTTTTGCCTCGCAGCCGATCACCCGAGCTGGAGTATTTGCCGCAGACGAAGTCATGCTGTCGGCCGCCGGCAAGGAATTGCTGCCGGTCGTCGCCATCGACGGCAAAGCCATTGCAAACGGTAAGCCCGGCCCCCTCTTTAAGCGACTATATGCCGCCTACCAGGCGGCAAAGGCGGCGCAGGCGTAAAATAGAAGTTGCCTAGGAGCGATGCCATGCCGGAACCGAAAGACACAGACACTCTTATCGAATACCCCAGCGACTTCCCCATCAAGATCATGGGGGCGATGGTAGATAGCTTCGCCCAAACCATGGTGGAAGTCGTGATGCAGCACGACCCGGAATTTCACGCCGGGAAGATGGAAATGCGGCCCTCGTCCAAGGGCACTTATTTGTCGCTGACCGTCACCGTCCGCGCCACCAGCCGCGAGCAGCTCGACAATCTGTATCGAGCGCTATCGTCGCATCCCATGGTCAAAGTGGTACTGTAATTTCCCCGTAAGCAGATAAGACTATCGTCTACAAAAAGCGAATGACAGCCCCGATCGATGCGACCGACTTAATTCGCCTGCGCGAGCTTGGCCGCGTCGAGTATGAGCCGACGTTCGCGGCCATGCGCGAATTTACCGATGCGCGCTCGGCCGGCACGCCCAGTGAATTGTGGCTGGTCGAGCATGCGCCGGTGTTTACACTGGGCCTAGGCGCCGATCCCGCCCATGTGCTCGATGCGCACGGCATTCCGGTGGTGCAGACCGACCGCGGCGGCGAAGTGACTTACCATGGCCCGGGGCAAGCCGTGATTTACTTACTGATGGATTTGAAGCGCAATGCCGCGGCGCGCATGTTCGCGCGGGAATTCGTGCACCTCATCGAGCAAGCCGTGATCGACACCCTTGCCGCGTATAATTTGGCAGGCGAACGCAAGCCCGGCGCGCCCGGCATTTATGTATCCGAGGGCAAGTGGCAAGGCGCAAAAATTGCGGCGCTGGGACTAAAAGTGCGCGCCAACGGCTGCACCTATCATGGTGTAGCACTGAATGTGGCGATGGACTTGAGACCGTTTAGCTGGATCAATCCGTGCGGCTACGAAGGCTTGGCCACGGTCGATATGAAAACGCTTGGCATTGCCGCGCCCTTGCAAGACGTGCAGCATATGCTTGCCAAACAATTGATGGAAAAAATCCATGTCCACCAAACCCGTTGACGACAACACCCCCACCTACAACCCGAGCGAAAAGCAAAAAGGCGCGGGTAAAACGGCGCGCATCCCCATCAAAATCATTCCAGCCGAAAAGCTGAAAAAACCCGATTGGATTCGCGTTAAAGCCGGTTCGCCGTCGACGCGCTTTTACGAAATCAAAGATATCCTGCGCGCCAACAAACTCGTGACGGTGTGCGAAGAAGCGAGCTGCCCCAACATCGGCGAATGCTTCGGCAAAGGCACCGCCACCTTCATGATCATGGGCGACAAATGCACGCGGCGCTGCCCGTTTTGCGATGTCGGTCACGGCAGGCCCGACCCGCTCGATCCCAACGAGCCGGAAAATTTGGCCAAGACCATCGCCGCGTTGAAGTTATCGTATGTGGTGATTACGTCGGTAGATCGCGACGACTTGCGCGACGGCGGCGCCGGCCACTTCGTCGAATGCATACAGCGCGTGCGTACACTCTCGCCGCAAACACGCATTGAAATTCTCACGCCGGATTTTCGTGGACGCATGGATCGCGCTTTAGAAATTTTGAAAGCCGCGCCGCCCGATGTGATGAACCACAATTTGGAGACTGTACCGCGCCTGTACAAGGAAGCGCGCCCAGGCTCCGATTACGCCTTCTCATTGAACTTGTTAAAGCGATTCAAGGAAGAACATCCCAAGGTTCCCACCAAGTCCGGCATCATGGTCGGCTTAGGCGAAACCGATGAAGAAATTTTGCAAGTCATGCGTGACATGCGCGAGCACAATATCGAAATGCTCACCATCGGCCAATACCTGATGCCTTCAGGAGACCACCTGCCGGTCCGCCGCTACGTGCATCCGGACACCTTCAAGATGTTTGAAGAAGAAGCGTACAAGATGGGCTTTGCGCACGCGGCGGTGGGGGCGATGGTGCGCAGTTCTTACCATGCCGATCAGCAGGCGCATGGGGCGGGCGTCGGTTGTGAATGATCAGAAGTAAATGAGAAAAATCAGTAATTAATGAGACAAATCAGTTCAGATTCGTCCACTGATTCCTCAAATAATTCTTTTAACTCCAATAACTTACCATCGATTTTCGCCTTTCCGAAGGATGGAAATTCTTGGCGGATTGACTGGTTCGGCGATGTCGCCTTCCCGAATCGGATGTTGCGACGGACGCAGCCGTCTGTATTTGTCCATCTGTCTCGCGTACTAGACTCTTCCTTTCTGGAAGACCCTGCCGTCCTCCTCCCTCCCGACTCCACGCTCGTATCAAAACAACGAAAGGTATGGATCTCCGTCGGCACACTGCCGTTACTTGCGATCGGAGACATTTGGAAGGACGGACAACTGGAAATGCGTCCGGACTACGAGCTCGAGCACTTTGCCGATCTCGATATCAATGCGACGACGGCCGTCCTAGTCAAGGCAGGGCTAAATCTGGAAGAAAATGGATTTCTTCTTCCTCGTGCGGAGCATCCGTGGCACATGCAATGCACCCAGTCGTACTGCCTGATGGTGAGGCTGCCGCAGAATCGCCGGTTGATCATTCCATGCATGGAGCTAATTCGCTTCTATTTTGGCTCGTCCAGCAATTTGCTCACAAAGTTGTTCCTGCCGCCCCTGCAGCGCGACTCGCTATACAGCAATCCGCAATTCGACAAACCTAGCGGTCGCCTGACACTTCAGCTTGCGACCAACATCTCCGGCGCGTCTGCTGCTGACATTGGGCGTTTGCACATGGCGCCGGCGGCGTGGCGCGCTGCTGCGCATGTTGGCGCCTCACTTCTCAAGGCATCGGTATCTGGCCAGGGTGCGTACCCTCAAGCGTATTTTCCTTTTGAGGGCCAAACCAATCTTACCGCCTCGGGCAAATGGCTCTCTCTTGGCGAAGAGGCCCGGGCTTCATTCGTCGTTTATAACCTACGGTCTTGCTCCCATCCTTTCCCATTTCGCTCACTGCGCTACGAGTCCAAAGATAATCGCTTGGATCCAGCCCAACGCGGACAATCCGGCCCAAGCCAGTCAACCAAACGGCGGCATCGATCGGCTGATGATTCGCACGATCAGCGTTTGGTAGAGAAAGACGCTTCAAACGAGCTGGTTCAAAAGAAAAAACAGGTTCGATTCGCACCTCGTTTTCCCGACCTAAGAAAAAAAACGATCTGGAAGAACAGATCTCTCTCTACCATATATGCTGCTCAGCTCATATCTAGAGCTGACAGACCTCCCGTTGAACAGGCCGCCATTGGAGATCCTGGCTCAGAACTCCGCGTCCGTCCTATAAATCTCGCAATTTTATCTAGCGAACAGCAACCAGTGCCTGAGTTCCTACGGGACCCAGTCAAAGAATTATTGGAGCTGCAAGGCCTTCAGATTGAGCTGCTTACTGAAAGTGAAGAGGATGGCTGGACAGTTCCAGTCACAATGCTATCGAATGAAGATGGCGAGATTGACTTAGGATTTTGCGTCGAAGAGAAGACCGGCGAACTGCGCTTGTGAGCTTCCCCTGAAATTTCGTCTGCCACAGGTGACGTAAAATTAACGTTACCTTGGGAAGACTGGAAATGAAGAAGATACCGAAACAAGCATACACGACCGAGTTCAAGGAACTGGCCGTCAAACGCGTTACCGACGGCG
>JACOUL010000020.1 GCA_016177875.1 Burkholderiales bacterium | reverse complement strand
CTTCCCAAGGCAAAGGTCTTGCATCCTTGGCCGGTGGTGCGATTTGCCGCCAAATACTCAAGGCAAGAGCCCGGTGCGCGAATGGCGCACGCCGGGATCTGTGCGGGGGGTATGCAGTAATGCGTATCTCTACCGCGACATTTATGTGCCGTCAGTTTGACGGGCGCGGAATTTCGGGCTGAATTGGAAATGGGGGCGACGAGCGCCTCCCTTCGCAAGGGACGGGTACATTGAATATCCCATAAATATGGGATACCAATTCCCAATTTATCAGTGCTAAATGACAACCTTGGTTGGCGTGGGGCAAGGGACATCACTTTTGAAAGTTGCATAAATGGCTGTTGAACAATGGGAATTGAGGCAAGCTGCCGCGCGCAATACAACAATCCGTAGCGCAACTGCAAGCTATGGCAAAAAGAAGGGCTTTCTTTGCCATAGCCATCAGGACCGTGATCTGGCTTTGGGGCTTCAACAACGCCTAAAAGAAGAGGGGCTGGATTTGTACATCGACTGGCAGGATTCTTCAATGCCTGCGCAGCCAAATCGCGAAACAGCAAATCGAATTCAACTAAATATTCGTAACGCCGATGTTTTTTTGTTCCTTGCGACGCAGAATTCAATGACATCTCGCTGGTGTCCGTGGGAGCTAGGTTTTGCAGACGGCGTGAAACATATAAACCAAATTGCAATTGTTTCGACGCGAGACGCAAGTGGCAATTTCTACGGCAACGAATACCTTCAATTGTATCGTCGCATAGATAAAATGCCCTCGACCAGCACGTTATCTTGGTTCACGCCAGGAATAACTGTAGCTAATAGTATTCGCACCTTCTAAAGACACATCCAGGCTATGACACCCCGGCACGAGATCGAAGCGTTTATCAAAGAGTTCGTAAAGGACTTAGAGGAGGACAGTGTCGCCATTTTCGCCGGCGCGGGAATGTCTAAAGGATCAGGTTACGTGGATTGGCCAGAATTAATGCGAGACATCGCTGCCGAATTGGGTCTAAAGGTCGAACTCGAGCACGATCTTATCTCTGTCGCGCAATTTCATGTAAATCAGCGCAAAACAAGCGACGGACTTGCCAAAAAAATCTTGCAAGAGTTTTCGGAGCATGGCGAACCGTCAGCAGCGCATAAGATACTGGCGCGCTTGCCAATCCGAACCTACTGGACGACCAACTACGACACTCTTATCGAAGATGAATTGCGTAGAGCATATCGGGTGCCGGATGTTAAATCCCACGTAGACCAGTTGACCACGACAAAGCCAAAGCGTGATGCTGTCGTCTACAAAATGCACGGCGACGTCGACTCCCCAAAAGCGGCAGTGCTTTACAAGGAACAGTACGAAAAGTACTACGTAACACATGCGCCATTCATCACCGCATTGAGCGGCGACCTGGTTTCAAAGACGTTTCTGTTCATCGGATTTAGCTTCACTGATCCCAACTTGGATTACGTGCTCAGTCGTTTGCATGGCGGCACTGGAAAACGCACGCATTACTGCTTTATGAAAGAAGTGCAGCGCGAAGACGGTGATGACGATGAGATTTTCAAATATAAGATCAGAAAGCAGGAGCTGCGCATCGATGATTTAAAGCGCTTCGGAATTCAAACTCTGCTCGTTGAAGACTATGCTGACATTCCTAAAATTCTCACTGAGGTAGAAAGCCGCTTCCGCAAGAAAACCATCTTTGTATCCGGTAGCGCAGAGCAGTATGGCGAATGGGGGAAAAATGAAGCACTTAATTTCATACATGCCCTGGCAGCGGAAAGCGTAAAGTCCAACCTCCGCGTCGTCAACGGTTTCGGGTGGGGTATTGGCAGCGCTGTTATTAATGGCGCGCTTGAAGCGATCTACGGCAACCCACAAAAATACTCCGAAGATCAGCTCATCGTACGACCGTTCCCACAACATGGGGACAACCTACCTGCTCTATGGGAAGAGTACCGTCAACGCATGATTTCGCTCGCCGGCATTGCGATCTTTGTTTTTGGCAATAAGACGGTGGATGAAAAAATTGTGAATGCCAATGGAGTGCGGCGAGAGTTTGAAATTGCCATTCAACACGGGCTCGTTCCAATACCGGTAGGAGCTACCGGCTGCATGGCGCACGAACTATGGAACGAAGTGCTTGCCGAAACAGCCAAGTTCTACGCTGGCATTGAATGGATCGTGCCGTTAATTAAAGAATTAGGAGCGCGGCAACCAAACGATGCGGAATTGGTGTCGCGCATCATCAAAATCATCAAACAGCTAAACAGATGAATAATATTAAGCGAAAAGTTTTTTACAGCTTTCATTTCGACAATGATGTTTTCCGTGTTCAACAAGTACGAAACATGGGCGTTATTGACGGCAATGAACCGGTTACGCCTAACGGTTGGGAGCAAATCAAGCGTACATCTGGCGGTGTTGAACGCTGGATTGACGAAAACATGAAAGGAAAATCTTGCGTCATTGTACTTATCGGGGCGAAGACGGCTGAGCGCCCTTGGGTAAAGTACGAAATTAAAAGGGCATGGGAGCAAGGAAAGGGACTTTTTGGCATTCATGTACACAACTTAAAGTGCCCAAGAACGGGCACTTGCTTAAAAGGCTCGAATCCGTTTGCCAGCATGAAATTTACGCGGGCAAACAATGAGATCTATGTTCCCAAGGTTTACGATCCGTCTTTTATTGATGCGTACGGAGACATCAAACAAAATTTATCCAACTGGATTGAGCGAGCAATTGTCGACGCAAATGGCGGCAATTAAATAATAGCAAGCCGCATTCAGATCGCTGCCTTGATCGAAAAGATCACCTAAATTCGAGGAGGGGGACGCAACACTATGAATTACTCGTCAAGCGCAGCGCAAAACACGTTCAAGCTGCTTGTTCCAGCAACAAGCGGCGTCAATGACGGTGCTGCATTTTTAGAACTTTGCGGAAAGCGTTGGGTTCTTGCTGAATTTGAGAAAATATCTGATGCACCAGCATACATGTGCCTCTCCTATGCATGGGGTGACGGAAAATCGCCGCACGTTTTTGAAAGCGGACGAACTATGTCGGACAGGACTATTCCTGTTTTGGAAACCGCTATCAACGCGGTTCAATTTCCAAACTGCCTTAGCGACGCGCTGACTGCGTTGGCTCGACAGAAAGATAGCTATTCCGAAAAACTTGCGGGAACGATCGCCGGATCAAAGGCGATTTGGATCGACGCGCTCTGCGTTCCACATCAAGAACCAGAACGGGGGGCTTGTTTGCGCAACATGGGGGCGATTTATCGATCCGCATCTCATGTAATCGCGGTTGTTTCGAACAAATGCTCCGCAGTCTTTCACAAAATAAGAGGTAAGCAAAACCTCGATTACGATGATCTTATTGCTGCTGAGCGAGATACATGGGTCACTCGCGCTTGGACATATCAGGAAATCGCGGCTAGCCAATTGATGCTTTTTGCAGCCGAAGGTGATCCGACAGTTATGGTGAGTCATCTCGACTATTTGGGGGCGCTGGTTGACGCTGTCACTGACTACGGGGATGCCAATGGCATAAAGCGCAATCAGCTCGCAGACCACTTCCCAATGCTCGACAAAGTGCAGGAGCTGCTCGCCGAATTGCAGATTGATGATAGGCCCGCTTTCCAAGTTATTTCGGCGATGAATCATCGATATGCTGAGCGAGATGAAGACAAGGTTTACGCCATGCTCGGCGCGCTTACAGTTGAGCCGCCGGACAACGCGGCTTACTTGTCGGCGCGCCCTGCCGAACTTTTCTTGAATGTTTGCGTAGCCATGGGTGACTTTTCTTTCATTTTTTGTGCCGGTCCCCGAAGTGAACTTCCAGGTAGACGCTGGCTCCCGATAGGTGAGCGGCTAACGCCAGTTGTTTCAGGCTTACTCGCTTTTGGGTCTGGCTTGGCCGGATGCATAAAGGAGTCGCATCTTCAGATGAATGATATGTGCGTTATGAAGCCTGGTCCGAATTATGTGCTTGCTGCAATCGGAAATTTCACCGGCATAAGCTTTGGTGCTGAAATTCTTAACTATTTGAGGCAGAAGGGCTTTACCGGCAGTGGTGATTGCTTGCCGCTGGAGCACGGATATTTCTTTTCGCAGCAACCTTTCAAGCGGTCAAAAGAGCATATTGTCGTTATCTCCAATGGAGTGTCTTTTACGCAGGGAGCGCCGGCGATGCTTCTGCGTTCGAACGGCACCGACATCAATGAATTCTGCGACGTAGGTGTGTTTATCGGACGTTGTCCAAAAGAGAGCGTATCGGTTTCAGTTAATTAGCTATACATCTCGTGATTTGATCTGACAGGATGTGTCAGATTGCGGCGCTACTAAAAACGACGAGGGAACAATATTTGATGAGTGTTTCGAAGAATGAAGTTGGTCCACATGAATTTTGGATGCGAGTATGTGGCGTTAATACGCACCGACGCGGCAGCAACTACGCGCAGCTGGATACGCCATGGAATGCTTTTACTTCCGACCAAGTCTTAGTGTGCACTCTTTGGGCCGACCGGATTATTACAGTTTACGACAATAAGGAAGAACGAACTCGACGGTTTGTAAAAATCGGTGGAAAAGAGCGTGCATGGAAAGGTCCTGCTATCCAACACGGGAAGGATGCAAGTGAAAACCTCGCCCAGGCTGCGCGGAAACGTCTACGCGTAGTGGGTTTTGAAGCCGAGCCGAATGACGCATCTGGGCGTCGACAGGTTAAACATTTCTATTTGAATCGTCGAAATGAGCTGCAACGGGTCTTTGATTTCTCACAAGGGGAAATGCTGCAACGCCTTCGAATCAACGAGCTGTTTGAACAGCAGTGCGCCGCGCTAAATGAAGTTTGGATAGAGCCTGGCGACCTGTTTGAGCTTGTCGCTTCGAAAGGTGACTTTCCCGGGATCGTCGATAATCTGCACGATGACGCCGCAGCAGCGACTGATCAGAACGAAGCCGAGTCCGACCCAGATGACTTCGCCGCCGAAAACAGTTCCAACGAACAGTATGCTCGCGCGTGCATACCGCTACTTATAAGGCACGTCATCAATCAGAACGATCAAGCGGTAAGGACGCTAACCTACGAAGACCTTGCAGATCTCCTTGAGCGCAAAAACAAGCATGGCGCGCCGGCCCCGCTAGGCTTGGGAAAAATCCTCGGCCGAGCAATGGAGCTCATCGACCAAGCAACTCAAGGCTGGGAGCCCGCCGTACCCTACCTTACGACCATCGTTGTGGCAAAGTCAGGGCCGGACAAGGGGCTGCCGGGCGTCGGGGTGCGCGAGCGCTGGGGCGATTATGATCGGTTAACTCGACCCGAAAAGCGCGCAAAAATGCTTGCCGAGCATTTGAAAATTGTTGGCTTTGGAAGTCGCTGGAACGACGTGCTTGACGCACTTGGGCTAGAACGGTTGTCTGCACCTGGTGATCCGGTAGCCGGCAATGCAAGGACTGTAGGCTGGGGCGGCGGAGAGTCTGATGCGCACAAAGCCTTAAAGGCTTTCGTTAAGGTCAATCCTACGATGTTTGGAGCCCCAATATCTGCAGAAGCGTTTGAGGAATATGCACTTCGTTCCGGTGATGAAATTGATGTCTTTTTTAAGTCCAGCGATCTGTGGCTTGGAGTCGAAGTTAAGTCGTCGATATCCGAAAACAATGAACTCGACTTACAGCGAGGTTTATACCAAGTAATCAAATACCGCGCAGTGCTAGAGTCACAGGCTAAAGTTGATCATGTTGACAATCCGCCTGTTGTGAAGGTTTTGTTAGTCCTTGGGTGTGCGCTTAGTAACGAGCTGGCAAAGATGGCTCGCGTTCTGGACGTTGAGGTAATGGAAAACATTCTGGACGGCGATGCGGCCGGCGTGTAACGTCACACGGTGTGTTCATTTCAGGATTTCGACGCTTTGGTTTCAAAAATTCGATTGAGGAAACCAATTCCATTGGCTATTTCGTCCGACGGGACGATGTGCTTTCGGTGGCCAATATGTAAGTCCCACATGCGCGCCGGACTCACCTTGACCGACTTGGCCTGAGCGAAACCGCGAATGATGTGGCGCAGATCGTCATTCGACAGCTCTCGCCCTGAAGCAGTCCATAGAATGACGATGCTCGATTTGCTTGCGTTTCGGTGCTTGGGCTCGAAATCGAGCAGGTATCTCGTTTCGTAAAAAATCCGACCATTTTCCAGCTCGGTGTCGCGGGTAATTTTTGCGGCCAACGCATGCCTGGTTCTTTTGGAGTTCGCCTTGAAAAGCCATCTAGGCGCATCGTCCTTGATTTTCGCCGGCAGTTTAAAAAGATGGAAGCTTTCAATGGGGATTGGTTTGCCCCAAAGGACCAAGAACTCGACGGTTGAGTCCGTCTTGTCTCTAATGTTTACCAGGCCACGCGCTATCTCAAGAATATCGTTATTGGGCGTTTGCGCAGGTTCGTTCGGCGATTCAAGTTCGTCGCCTTTGGATTCGACCGATGCCAGAATATGCTTGTCCTCTGCCGTAAGCACCACGGACCGGATCGCATCAGCCGAAGTCGTGCCCTGGAATGTCGACATCTCATCAATCCAGCGTTCGATAAGCTTTGCGCGATAGCGTTCGCCTTCGTACTCCGTCTCGAGTTGCGGCAGCTTTTCAATCATGGCGTTCGGCAGCCAATCAAAACGATTGTTCACCTCTTCAAGGGGGACCGTTTCCGTTGAAAGTTCCGGATTCGATGGGACATTTGTTAGGTCAATTGGATCCTCGTCGTTGTCCGGCAACGGCTTGACGCTAACGATCTGTGTTGGTCTGTTGACCGTTGGCTTTTCTTGGTCGTCTTGAGTTTTCAGGGAGCGTCCATCGTTGTCGCGGTCGAATTTGAGCGTTTTGAATGGAGGACTCCAGTCGGTGCTTTTCAGGCGCAAAACGAGCCGGCTGTGGCCGCCAGCTCCGTTATCGATGTGGATCCAGCTTGCTTGTACGTTGATCCATTCGTGCATCGGCGGCACGGCGCGAAGGAGTCGACTTTGGTCGATGGCGATTGATCGATAGAGATTCATCGCGCGCTCGACCGATATCGGATCGAACGCTAATGAGGCGATATACCAGGCATCCTGATCGAGCATCCATTGCCGCAACCATAGGCGCGCCTCCTTTGTTTCGCGGTTGATGGCGGAACGCTTCGGATCCCAGATGTAACGACTCCATTCAAGAAAGCGGGAATCAAGCAGGACTTCGGCCATGCGGCTGGAAACCGCGTAGAAAAAACGAAATACTTCGTAGCTGGGGATCAGGTACTCATAGGGGTTGTCATTCGCTCCGATGCACAGGAATGTCCCGTCATAGTAAGGGTCTTCAGGCAGCGACGACGGCCCTTGGGGTATAAGTAATTTCCCTGGCGCAACACAGTGCCATCGATCGACGAATCGCAGATTGTCGTCGGCAAGATTGAGGCTCAGGTGGCCTCCAGCCACGGAAAAAGCCTCGTCTAGCTTGTCATTGTGGGGGATAGGCTTCCCCTCATAGAAAAGCGTGGAAAGGGGGATATCGATGATGTCCCCGATCGGCATGTCGCGTGCAAACGCTTTGCCTACCCGTTTGGGCTTGGTTTCGCCTCGGATTGGCGGCAGAACGGGGGTGAAGTACGCGCGAAAGGCAATGTTTTCCTTCGGGCCGGGAACACTCAACAGACGGCCAACGTAGGTAAGCTGGCAAAGGCCATCGTAATCGATGTATTTGCGCCGGATCGTTCGAGTCACGGCCGGTTCTCAAATAGAGATGTTCATTCGCGAATAGCGATGGCTATTCGCGAATTGCGGTGTTCTTGACACCTTGGGCAAGTCGGCCGGCGCAAGATTGACCGTGATGCGGCGTGCCGGGAATTCGAAGCGCGCGTTTTGCAGCGCGGCGCGCACGCGGTCTTTAGATTCCTTGACCTCGGTATCGGGCAAGCCGACGATCGTAAAGGAAGGCAAGCCGTTGGCTAAATGAATCTCGACCGTGACTTCCGGCGCTTGCATGCCGGCCAAGGCGCGGCTCTTTAATACCGCGAGGGTCATTGTTTTTTCAGTTGCGCTTCCAATTCCGTCACGCGAGCTTCCAATGCCTCAAGCTTGGCGCGCGTCTTGGCGAGTACTTGGGACTGAATGTCGAATTCTTCGCGAGTGACCAAATCCAGTTTTGTGAAGCCTTGCTGTAATAAGGCTTTCACGTTTTTTTCTACGTCTTTGACGGGTGAGTTTTCTAGCGCTTGTTGGACGCGCGCGTGCAAATCATCGAGGAAATTGACTTTGGTCATGAGTAAATCTTTCATTTTGGGGCATTGAGCACCAATTTGATGCGATCGAACTTGGTGCGCACGTTATTGGTGCGAAATATTTGGTGCATTTACCGCATTAAGGGGTTCGCAACAACGATATTTATAAGAATGCTAACGCATCAACCCCAAAATGGGTTGGCATGCCTTCTGCTAAACAGGACTAGCTTACACGAAACATTTGTCTTTTTTATTGAAAACAAGGGGAAGATTATGAAGAAACTGATGCTAGCCGCTGCCGTTCTGGCGACTTTTGCTACCTCCGCCTCTGCTGCTGATGCGCCGGCTTCGCCGCACACCTTTACCGGCAATATGACGGTCGCAACGGACTATCGCTTCCGCGGTATTTCTCAGACTTTCAAGCAACCCACGTTGCAAGGCGGCTTCGACTATTCGCATTCGAGCGGCTTCTATCTGGGTAACTGGAACTCCAATGTGAGCGGTGTTCAGTACATGAATGGCGCCAGCCTCGAAATGGATTTCTACGGCGGCTATAAGTTCGAACCGGTGAAGGACTTGACCCTCGACGTCGGTGCGCTCTATTACTACTATCCGGGTTCTTCGATCGGCACCACCGGCACCAAATATAACAACGGCGAGCTCTATTTCGGCGCTTCTTATAAGTGGTTCTCCGGTAAGTACAGCTACGGCGTGACCGATTTCTTCGGCTTGAACGACACCACCGCTGCTGCCTACGCCTTCACGGCGCTGCCGACGCGCGGAGGCTCCAAAGGTTCCGGCTACCTGGACTTGAACGCAAACTTCGAGATCGCCGAAAAGACCACGCTGAACCTGCATATCGGCCGTCAAACCGTAAAGAACTACGGCGAACTCTCCTACACGGACTACAAGATCGGCGTTTCGAAAGAATTTAGCTTCGCCACGTTGGGTGCAGCGATCGTAGCGACCAATGCCAATAAGAACTATTGGAAAGCCGTAAACGGCGCTGGCGATACCAAAGAATTGGGTACCACAACCCTGGTGCTCTCCGTTAGCAAGACTTTCTAATCCACCAATCGAGGTCAGCATGAAACTGATTACTGCCATTATCAAGCCCTTCAAGCTCGATGAAGTGCGCGAAGCCTTGTCTGGTATCGGCGTGCAAGGCATCACCGTGACTGAAGTCAAAGGCTTCGGCCGTCAAAAGGGTCACACCGAGCTGTATCGCGGCGCGGAATATGTGGTGGATTTCTTGCCGAAGACGAAAATCGAGGCCGCCGTCGATGATGACATCGTCGAGCGCGCTATCGAAGCGATCGAAACCGCTGCGCGCACAGGCAAGATCGGCGACGGCAAGATCTTCGTCTACGACTTGCAGCAGGTTGTCCGTATTCGTACCGGTGAAACCGGCAAAGAAGCCCTATAAGGAGAACTCCATGAAAAAACACGTAACCCGCCTGTTGGCGGCGGCAAGTCTGTTGTTTGTCGTAGGTTTTGCTCCTTCGGCTTTTGCCGAAGACGCTACTGCCAAGGCAGCCGCTTCGGCTCCAGCGGCATCCGCTCCGGCCGCGTCTGCGCCTGCCGCTTCCGCCTCGGCACCGGCTGCGTCCGCCCCGGCTGCTTCCGCCGCTGCTGCAAGTGCCGCGGCATCCGCTCCCGCAGCCGCTCCGGCGCCGACGCCCAACAAAGGCGATATCGCCTGGATGAGCGTTTCCACGCTGCTCGTGATCCTTATGGCCGTGCCTGGACTGGCCTTGTTCTACGGCGGTCTCGTGCGCAGCAAGAACATGCTGTCGGTCTTGATGCAGGTATTCGTGGTGTTCTCGCTGATTTCCGTGCTGTGGTGCATTTACGGCTACAGCTTGGCGTTCACGGAAGGCAATGCCTTTATCGGCGGCTTCGATCGCCTATTCTTGAACGGTATCTTCGATCCGGCTACCGGCGTGTTCGCCAATGCAGCCACCTTCAGTAAGGGCGTGGTCATTCCGGAACTGACTTTTGTCGCTTTCCAAGCAACCTTTGCTGCGATCACTTGTACCCTGATCGTCGGCGCCTTTGCTGAGCGCGTGAAGTTCTCCGCCGTACTGCTGTTCATGGTGATCTGGTTCACTTTCGCTTATCTGCCGATCGCTCACATGGTCTGGTACTGGATGGGTCCGGATGCGTACACTTCCGCTGCAGTTGTCGACGCTAACAACGCCAAGGCTGGTTGGCTGTGGCAAATGGGCGCGCTCGACTTCGCAGGCGGCACCGTGGTGCATATCAACGCCGGTATCGCCGGTTTGGTCGGTGCATTCGTGATCGGCAAGCGTATCGGCTACGGCAAAGAATCGATGGCGCCGCACAGCCTGACCATGACTATGATCGGCGCTTCGCTGCTGTGGGTGGGCTGGTTCGGCTTCAACGCCGGTTCCGCGCTCGAAGCCGGTAACTCTGCAGCGCTGGCCTTCATCAATACCTTCTCCGCAACTGCCGCCGCAGTCGTGTCCTGGACCTTCGGCGAGTGGATGTTGAAGGGTAAGCCGTCCATGCTGGGCGCCGCTTCCGGTGCTGTTGCCGGTTTGGTGGCGATCACGCCGGCTGCCGGCAACGTCGGTTTGATGGGTGCAATCGTGATCGGTTTGCTGGCTGGTATCGTCTGCTTGTGGGGCGTGAATGGCCTGAAGCGCATGCTGGGCGCCGATGACTCGCTCGACGTGTTCGGCGTACATGGCGTCGGCGGTATCTTGGGCGCGCTGTTGACCGGTGTGTTCAATTCGCCGTCCCTCGGTGGTCCTGGCTATGTGAGCGACTGGGTGACCGGCGCCGTAATCAAGGCAGCCGATTACTCCATCACCAGCCAAGTGATTACCCAAGGTAAAGCGGTGTTGGTAACGATCATCTGGTCCGGCGCGGTGGCATTCATCGCTTATAAAGTGGTGGATCTGATCGTTGGTTTGCGTGTGACGGAAGAAGAAGAGCGCGAAGGCTTGGATATCTCCACCCACGGCGAGTCGGCTTACCACTCTTAATACAAGTTTTTCATTGATTTTCCTCCGCCCGTTCGCGGGTTTTATAAAGCGCCTCCCCGGAGGCGCTTTTTTTATGCCCGTATTTTTCATTTTATTAACGGGCTTTAAATTTCACCTTTCGGCCTGATGTAAGAACCTGCTCGGTATCTTTTTGGCAGGTGCGTTCGGCCGGGAAGGGATGCAGTGCAAGCGCCGCAACACGGGCAAACGTATTCTCCAGTGCCCTGCATGCGGCCGGTTCTCGTGGCTGCGCTCCTGTCAAAAAGATGCCGAGCAGGTTCGATCCCGTAAGACACGCAGTTTAGATTCCAGCTAGAATCTTTCCGATGTTGTTACTTCGTACTTAAAGGGTTTTTATGGTTCCCCACCTTGTGACCGCCTTAAGCGGCCCCTTGCTTGATCTGGAAAAGAAGATCTTAAAGGCCACGCCGGCCATCGAGCGCTGGTTTCGTTTGGAATGGCAAGAACACACGCCGCCGTTTTATTGTTCGGTTGATGTACGCAACGCCGGCTTCAAGCTGGCGCCGGTGGATACCAATCTTTTTCCGGGCGGCTTTAACAACTTGTCGCCGGAAATGCTGCCGCTTGCCGTGCAGGCAGCGATGGCCGCCATTGAAAAATACTGCCCGGACGCCAAAAACCTGTTGCTCATTCCCGAAAACCATACGCGCAACACGTTTTACCTGCAAAACGTTGCGCGTTTGATGCAAATTTTTAGGCAAACCGGGTTGAATGTGCGTTTAGGCTCCTTATCGCCCGACATCAAGGAACCGACGCCGATCGAGCTGCCCGACGGCACCGCCTTGACGCTCGAACCTCTGGAGCGCATACAAAACGGCCGCCGCGTGGGCCTGAAGAATTTCGATCCTTGTACGGTATTGCTGAATAACGATTTATCTTCCGGCATTCCACCCATCTTGGAAAACCTGCATGAGCAAAACCTCTTGCCGCCTTTGCACGCCGGCTGGGCGGTACGCAGGAAGAGTAATCATTTTTCTGCTTATGACGAAGTCGCGAAAAAATTTGCCAAGCTGATCGATGTCGATCCCTGGATGTTGAATCCTTATTTCGGCAAGTGCGGGCAAATCAATTTTCAAGAGCGCTCGGGTGAAGAATGTTTGGCGGCCAATGTCGATTCGCTGCTGGCCAAAATCCGCAAAAAGTACCGAGAATACGGCATCAAAGAAACGCCTTTCGTGATCGTGAAAGCCGATGCCGGCACCTATGGCATGGGTATCATGACGGTGCGCGATGCCAGCGAAGTGAAGGATTTGAACCGCAAGCAGCGCAACAAGATGTCGGTCGTCAAGGAAGGCCTGGAAGTGTCGGAAGTGATCATCCAGGAAGGTGTGCATACTTTTGAGCGTATCAATGACGCCGTGGCCGAACCGGTGGTGTACATGATCGACCGTTATGTGGTCGGCGGTTTCTATCGTGTCCATGCCGAGCGCGGCATCGACGAGAATTTGAATTCGCCGGGCGCGCACTTCGTGCCGCTCGCGTTTGCGCAACAGCATGCGTTGCCGGATTTGAAAGCCAAGCCGGGTACGGCTGCACCTAATCGCTTTTATATGTACGGCGTCGTGGCACGCTTGGGGCTTCTTGCAGCGTCGCTGGAGTTGGAGCGTACCGATCCGAATCCGGAAATTTATTAAAAAATTGCGGGACAGCGTTCTGCTGATTGGGGACAGAGTTAAGCGATAGCGGTACTCTGTCCTCAACGAATTAGGCAAAGAGCGGTGCTCTGTCCTCAACATTATTTATGAAAATCGCTTTTCTCGCCGACCCGCTACCTTCCTTCAAGATCTACAAAGACTCGACCTATGCCATGATGTCCGAGGCGGCGCGCCGCGGACATGAGGTCTATGCTTTCGAGCAGAAGGACATGGCCTTTGTCGGTGGCGAGGTGCTTGCCAATGTCGCACACATCTCCATGACCGGCGATGCCGATCCATGGTACGTCGCCGATGCGCCGATGGCATGGGCATTGACGGACTTCGACGTCATCGTCAAGCGCAAGGACCCGCCGTTCGACATGGAATATGTGTACGGCACCTACCTGCTGGAGCTGGCGGAAAGCAAAGGCGCGCGCGTGGTGAATAAACCTGACGCCGTACGCAGCCACAATGAAAAACTGGCGATTTGCCAGTTCCCGCAATTCATTACGCCCACCCTCGTCGCCAGCGACGAAGTTCGCCTGCGCGCATTTCATATCGAGCATAAAGACATCATCCTGAAACCCTTGGACGGCATGGGCGGTGTCGGCGTATTCCGGGTAAAGGAAGATGGCATGAACCTCGGTGCCATCATTGAAACGCTGACCGAACACGGCGCGAAAACCATCATGGCGCAGCGTTATATCCCTGAGATCGTGCTGGGCGATAAACGCATCCTTTTGATCGGCGGGAAAGTGGTTCCCTATTGCCTGGCCCGCATTCCGCAAGCAGGTGAAGTGCGCGGCAACCTGGCTGTCGGCGGCACCGGCGTGGCGCAACCGCTTTCGGCGCGAGATTATGAAATTGCGCAAGCCTTAGCGCCTGTACTTTCACAACGCGGGTTGTTGCTGGTAGGATTGGACGTCATCGGCGATTATTTGACGGAAGTGAACGTGACCAGCCCCACCTGTTTTCAGGAAATTGCCCAGCAGACCGGGTTCAATGTCGCAGGCATGTTCATCGACGCGCTCGAAAATCTCGCCTGAAATTCATCAAAGGAAAATAGGTTTGGCGGAAGGCGCAGCGCGCCTATTTCTGCAGCAGACCTCGAATTATGATCGGCATCTTACTTTTGACGCATGCGCCCCTGGGTCAGGCTTTCATCGAAGCAGCCACCCATGTGTTTCGCGTGCGTCCCGAACGCTTGGAGGCGGTCGATGTGCGGGCCGACCAAGATCCGGTCGAGGTCAAGCGCATCGCCAAGTCCGCCATCGAACGGCTGGATGACGGTACAGGGGTGCTGGTGATCACCGATGTAATGGGAGGAACCCCTTCCAATTGCACGATCCAGTTAAGCAACCCCGGTCATGTGGAAGTCATTGCCGGCATCAGTTTGCCGATGTTGCTGCGTGCCCTGACTTACCGTAACGATACGCTTGACGTCGTGGTGGAGATGGCCTTGGCAGGGGGGCAAAGCGGCGCTGTTCGGGTTGATAACCGAGTACGTTTATCGCCAAGCTGACGAATCGGGGAAAGAGTTAAGCGAAGCGGTACTCTGTCCTCGACATTCTATAAGTGGAAAAAACATGATTCAAAAGGAAATCGAAATCATCAACAAGCTTGGCTTGCATGCGCGCGCTTCGGCGAAACTCACGCAACTGGCTGCTAAGTACAAAAGCGAAGTATGGATGGCGCGCAATGGACGCCGCGTCAACGCCAAATCTATCATGGGCGTGATGATGCTTGCTGCGGGCAAAGGTACGACAGTGAACTTGGAAGTGGACGGTGCGGATGAAACGGAATGTTTTGACGCACTTGAGGCGCTTATTAATAATAAGTTTGGCGAAAACGAATAGAACGAATTGCGGGACATTGCTACGCGAAGCGTGCTTTGTCCTCAACTAAATAAAAGCGAATTGCGGGACAGCGCTACGCGAAGCGTGCTCTGTCCTCAACTGAATAAAACATATGGCATCTTTCACGCTACACGGCATTCCAGTTTCGCGCGGCATCGCTATAGGCCGCGCGCATCTGCTCAAGCCTGCAGCGCTTGATGTTAAGCATTACCTCATCCCGGAAGACCAAGTCGAAGCGGAAGTCTCGCGTCTGCAAAATGCAATCGCCACCGTCCATAAAGAATTGCAAACCTTGTGGAATGAATTGCCCAAAGATTCGCCGGCAGAGGTGGGCGCCTTCATCGACGTGCATGCCTTAATTTTGTCCGATCCGATGATTGCTGAAGTGCCGCTCGATATCATTCGCACGCGCCATTACAACGCGGAATGGGCCTTGGTCACGCAGATCGATGAGCTGTCGGCGCAATTCGATGAAATCGGCGACCCCTACCTGCGCGAACGCAAGGCCGATATTCAACAAGTCGGCGAACGCGTGCTCAAGGTGTTGACCGGCACGGCCGCGACCTTACCCAAGCAAGATGCAGACGGTTCGGCGGCTCACATGGTTTTGGTGGCGCACGACATTTCGCCGGCCGATATGCTGCAGTTCAAGGATCGCAGCTTCGGCGGCTTCGTCACCGACGTCGGCGGTCAAAACTCCCATACCGCGATCGTTGCGCGCAGCCTGGATATTCCGGCTGCGGTCGGCATGTACAACGCCTCGGCGCTCATCGCGCAAGATGATTGGGTGATCGTCGACGGCGACGCCGGCGTGGTGATTGTCGATCCGCCGCAGGTGGTGCTGGAGCAATATCGCGAACGCCAAGCGCGCTTGATGCGCGAGCGCAAAAAACTCGGCAAGCTGAAAAAGACGCCCGCGATCACCAAGGACGGCACCGAGATTACGCTGTTGGCCAATATCGAGCTGCCGGAAGATTGTACGGCGGCCGTTGAAGCGGGCGCGTCCGGGATTGGCTTGTTCCGCTCTGAATTTTTATTCATGGGCAGGACCGGCTATGTCGGCAAGCTTCCTTCGGAAGACGAGCAATTCGAAGCCTATCGCAAAGCCGTCACGCTGATGAAGGGGCGGCCGGTGACGATACGCACGCTCGATATCGGCGCCGATAAGCCCTTGGATACGGCTGAGCAAACCGCATTGAATCCCGCGCTCGGATTGCGCGCCATTCGTTATTGCCTGGCCGAGCCGCAAATCTTTCTGATGCAATTGCGCGCCATTTTGCGCGCTTCGGCTTACGGTCCGGTTAGGCTCTTGATTCCGATGTTGTCGCATACCAGCGAAATCGATCAAGCGCTTGTCATGATCGAGCAAGCCAAAGGGCAATTGCGCGACGCCGGCAAAAAGTTCGATCCTCTGATTCCAGTCGGCGCCATGATCGAAGTGCCGGCGGCTGCCTTGGCGCTGCCGATGTTCATCAAGCGCATGGATTTCCTGTCGGTCGGCACCAACGATCTCATTCAGTACACCCTGGCGATCGACCGCGTCGATCACGAAGTTGCGCATTTATACAATCCGCTGCATCCGGCAATCTTGTATTTGCTGTCGCATATTATTTCTACGGGTGCGCGCGAAAATATTCCCGTGGCGGTATGCGGTGAGATGGCGGGCGATACTAAACTGACGCGCTTGTTGCTCGGCATGGGTTTGCGCGAATTTTCCATGCATCCGACGCAATTGCCGTCGGTGAAGAATGAAATTCTCAACAGCGACTTAACCATCCTCGGCATGCAAACCCGGAAGATCCTGCGCACCATGGACCCGGTAGCGATTGCCGAGTCGGTCAGCCAGTTAGGCACGCTTTAATTTTCCAAGTTTGACGGCAAAGACCGACTTGGGTATTCTTATGCAATTGCGCCGATTTGAGATCAGCTTGCGGGCGCTTAATAAATACGGCTAAAGCGAGCTTTCAAGATACTGTGAGCCCGATTAGCCAAGCGCTTTCGGGCTTTTTGTTTTTCTACAACTGACTTTTATGTCACTAGGGATCGTCACCCCACAATCGATGCATTTCCAAGAGCCGCTCAAGCTTAGCAGCGGCGCGTCGATTGCCGACTATACGCTGGTGTACGAAACCTACGGCACGCTCAACGCCGATCGCTCCAATGCCGTGCTGGTGTGCCATGCGCTCAATGCCTCGCATCATGTGGCCGGCATTTACGTCAATGAGCAAGGCGAAACCACCAGCGTCGGCTGGTGGGATAACATGGTCGGACCCGGCAAGCCGCTGGACACTAACCGTTTCTTCGTCATCGGCGTCAATAACCTGGGATCGTGTTTCGGTTCGACCGGCCCGATGCATCTCAATCCAAGCACCGGCAAGCCGTATGGCGCCAGCTTTCCCGTTGTGACGGTTGAAGACTGGGTGGATGCCCAGGCGCGCCTGGCCGACGCCTTGGGGATTCGACAATTTGCCGCCGTCATGGGTGGTTCGCTCGGCGGCATGCAAGCCTTGTCGTGGAGCTTGAAATATCCTGAGCGGCTGCGCCATTGCGTAGTCGTCGCCTCGACTCCCAAACTGTCGGCGCAGAATATCGCTTTCAACGATGTCGCCCGCCAAGCGATTTTGACCGACCCGGATTTTCACGGGGGCGACTTTTACGCGCACGGCGTGGTGCCCAAACGCGGTTTGCGCGTGGCGCGCATGATCGGCCACATCACGTATTTGTCCGATGACGACATGGCTGAAAAATTCGGACGCATGCTGCGTAACGGCGATTATCAATTCGGTTTCGGCATTGACTTTGAAATCGAATCCTATCTGCGCTACCAAGGCGACAAGTTTTCGGAGTACTTCGACGCCAATACTTATTTATTGATCACGAAGGCGCTCGATTATTTCGACCCTGCGCGCGATGACGACGGCGATCTTTCCAAAACCTTCGCGCGGACGCAAGCGCAGTTTCTTTTAGCATCATTCACCACCGATTGGCGCTTCGCGCCCGAGCGCAGCCGCGAAATGGTGCAGGCCCTGGTCAGCAATAAGCGTCACGTGACCTATGCGGAAATCGATGCGCCGCACGGACATGATGCTTTCCTTCTGGAAGATCCGCGTTATATGCGCGTAGTGCGGACGTATTACGATCAAGTGTGGCGCGAATTGCGCGCGGGAGCCCAGTCATGAATTTTCAAGAACTGAGTTCACTGCGGCCGGACTTGGCTTTTATCGCACATTGGATCGCGCCCCAATCGCAAGTGCTCGACTTGGGTTGCGGCGACGGCGTCATGCTCGAATATCTGCAATCGGATAAGCAATGTATCGGCTACGGTATCGAAATCGACGATGAGAAAATTCCGATGTGTATCGGGCGCGGCGTATCGGTGATCCAGCAAGATTTGGAAGCAGGGCTTGCCATGTTTTCCGACAACGCTTTCGATATGGTGTTGTGCCTGTCCGCTTTGCAGATGATGAAGAACGTCGAAGGCATACTGCGCGAAATCACCCGGGTCGGACGCGAAGCGATCGTCTCTTTCCCCAACTTCGCCTATTGGCCGCATCGCGTCGCGCTGCTGCGCGGCCACATGCCGGTGTCTAAGTCGCTCCCGTATGAGTGGTACGATACGCCCAATTTGCGTTGTGCGACGATCAAGGATTTCGCGGAACTTGCCAACCAGGTCGGACTCGAAGTTCTCGAATGCATGGCCCTGGATGAAGGCCGGCCTGTGACATTCCTGCCGAATTGGCGCGGCAGTCTCGCCATATTCCGCCTTCGCAAAAAATAATATTTTTTTGAATTGCGGGACAGTGCTATGCGGAGCATGCTCTGTCCTCAACAAATTTCGAATTTTAATACGGTCCCAACCGCAACCGGCATTTCCATGAACGACGCATCGCAGGCAACCGACACAGCTGCTCCTACCGGCTGGCGCCATTACTTCAATCGGCAGATGGCGATCTGCGTCATGCTTGGTTTTACTTCCGGACTGCCGCTGTTCATCCTGTACAACTTGTTATCGGCTTGGCTCAAATCGGAGCAGGTCGATTTGAAGGCGATCGGCTTATTCGCGCTGGTCGGTTTTCCGTACACGTGGAAGTTTGTCTGGTCGCCGCTGATGGACCGTTTTCATTTTCCCTTGTTCGGCCGCCGGCGCGGATGGATGTTTGTTACGCAATTGGCGTTATTGGCGGCCATCGGCAGCATGGGCTTTTATTCACCCAAAACCGATTTGAACATGATTATTGTCCTGGCGGCGGCGGTGGCATTTCTGTCGGCCAGCCAAGATATCGTGATCGACGCCTATCGGCGCGAGATCTTGTCGGACCAGCAGCAAGGATCGGGCACGGCATTGTTCGTCAATGCCTATAAATTGTCGACCCTGGTACCCGGCTCGCTGTCGCTGATTCTGTCGGACTTTTTGAGTTGGCAAATGGTGTTTGCCGTCACGGCGCTGTTCATGCTGCCGGGCGTGGTAACGACTTTGTTGATCAACGAACCGAAGATTTACGGCCAGCCGCCGAAGAATTTGCGTGAAGCGGTCGTGTTGCCGTTTCAGGAATTCATACATCGCAGCGGCTGGTCCTATGCCTTGATGGTGTTGGCGTTTATCTTCCTCTACAAACTCGGCGATTCGATGGCGACCGCTTTGGCCACGCCTTTTTACATCGATCTCGGATTTTCACGGACCCAGATCGGTTTGGTGGCAAAAAATGCAGGCTTGTGGGCCAGTCTTGCCGGTGGCATTTTGGGCGCGGTGTGGCTGGAAAAAACCGGCGTCAATCGGGGCTTGTGGATCTTCGGCGTATTGCAGGCAATCGCGATTCTCGGCTTCGCGGTGTTGGCCAAATTCGGTGTCAGCACGGCGGCAGTCAATGGCAACACCTTGATGCTCGGCCTGGTCATCGGCCTTGAGGCATTTGCAGTCGGCTTGGGTACGGCCGCCTTCACTGCCTATATCGCCACCACTACCGATCCGCGCTACACTGCGACGCAATTTGCCTTATTTACCAGCCTCGCCGCAGTGCCGCGCACATTCTTCAATGCAGCGACCGGCTTTATTGTCGAGAACACCGGCTGGTTTGCCTTTTTCTTGATTTGTTTTGCGCTGGCGCTGCCCGGCATGATGTTATTGCCGAAGATCGCGCCCTGGAATGAAAAAAAGCAAGGGGAATGAAATGAATCGAATACTTGCATGCTTTCTCGCTGCGCTTAGTGTCTGCAGCGGGCCGTACGCGCTGGCAAAAGACGCCGAGCCGCAGGAGGGCATCAAGGTCGGTAAAGTGTCGCCTTTGGCTAAGCTGGTGCCGCAGCAAAAAATAGAAAGCCAAGCGCTGCAGCAGTATGAAGGATTGAAAACGCAAGCAAAAAATCGCGGCGTGCTCGTCCCGGACAATGACCCGGAAGTCGCGCGCTTAAGGCGTATTGCCCAGAAATTGATTCCCCACACGAAGCGCTGGAGCGAGCGTGCTTCAGCTTGGCAATGGGAGGTCAATTTGATCGCATCGAATCAAGTGAATGCCTTTTGCATGCCCGGCGGCAAAATCGCTTTTTTTTCCGGCATTTTGAAAACGCTGAAGCTGACCGACGATGAAGTTGCCATCGTGATGGGCCATGAAATGGCGCATGCCCTACGCGAACACGGGCGCGAGCGGATGGCAAAAGGTTTGGGCTTGCAAGCCTTGGTTCTTGCCGGTTCTGCCTATTTCAAACTCAACGACGGCGGCCGGCACTTGGCGGGAAAAGGGGCCGAGTTGGTCATGTTGAAATTTTCACGCGGCGATGAAACTGAAGCCGATCTGGCTGGTCTGGATATAGCAGCGCGCGCCGGATTCGATCCGCGCGCCGGTATCGCGCTCTGGCAAAAGATGGGCATCATCAACAAGCATGCTCCGCCGCAATGGTTGTCCACTCATCCGGCCGGCGAAAATCGCATTGCTGAAATGCGCAAGCACTTGCCTGACGTAATGCCCTTGTTTGCCAAAACCAAAGGAGCGGAAGTACAGCAGCTTGGCCCGTACAAAAGCAATGTATCTGTTTTGGCGCCGATTCAATAAGAGGCTATCCCAGTAGGGAAGGTATGACGAATGCTTGCCGGAAGGATTGGAAACAAAGCGCGAGGAAGCCGCGTGGCAAGGTCCTACGCAATGACGAGCAATGCCGTATCCGAGCCTTATGGCGGCAGGCGGCGTGCAGTACTTACTGGGATAGCATCTAAATATGCCTAGGATTATCGAATTCAATACTGAGCGACTGCGGTTACGGCAATGGCAAACGCCCGATTGGGAGGCCTTTGCCGCATTGAATGCCGACCCGGATGTCATGGCATTTTTCCCGCATACCTTGGATCGCACCACCAGCGATGCCGTCGCGAATCGCATTTATGCGGAATTGACCCAGCGCGGCTGGGGTTTGTGGGCAGTTGAAATTCCGCGCGTCGCTCCTTTCATCGGCTTTGTCGGTTTGAATATTTCCGGCTATGAAATTCCTTGCGTCAGCGGTATCGAAGTCGGCTGGCGCTTAGCTAAACAGTTTTGGGGAAAAGGTTACGCCACCGAAGCGGCTAGCGCTGCGTTGGCGGTCGGGTTTACGCAGCTGCAATTGCCTGAAATCGTCAGTTTCGCCGCGCTGGAAAATCGCCGCTCGCGCGCGGTCATGGAACGGCTGGGGATGAAATGCGATGAAGAATGTTTCGAGCATCCTCTTTTGCCGAATGAACATCCCTTGCGTAAGCACGCCTTGTACCGGATGGACCGCCTCGCCTGGATGCGTCGGGCAGCCTGCCAACCGGCTGCCGCGTCAACGGCAAAGTTGCAGCAGCTCGGCTCGCATGCCGGATGAATTCTGACAGCTAATGGGCAAACAGGCCGGCGCGCTGCACGCCGGTGACGATCATGTCCACCGCAATGGTGCCGATCAACAGCGCCGACATGCGTCCCGCCAAGTCGATATAGCGGTCGGTCAGCGCTGCATGACTATCCTTGAGCCGGTCATGCAGGGCTTTGATTGCCACCAGGCAAAGAATCGTCAGCGCCAGCGTGCCGAAGATGACGGCGACTGCGCCGTAGTAGGGCAGTCGCGTGCCGATCACGACCGAGGCGCTGACCGTACCGGGGCCGATCATGATCGGCATGGCGATGCTTCCGGCGATGACGTCGGGCGTGCCGCGCATTAAGTCGCTAATCGCGTTGGCGCCGGAAAACACATAACGCAATCCGATCAGCAAGAAGACGATGCCGCCGAAAATCTGGAAGGAAGCGAAGCGCACTTGCAGGTAGTCGCGGAAAAAAGTTTCGCCACCCCAGGCGAACAAGGAAAACACGCAAGCGCTGATGAAGCTGCCGCGCACCAGCACGCGCAAGAAGGCGGACGTGGGCAAGCCGCGTATCAATTCGAGCAGGTAAATGCTCATCAGGAAAGGATTGAACAGCGCGAAGAACAATAGGAAGGAACGCAGATAGGGTTCCATCGTGGGCGTCGGCATCATATTCCTTTTGCCGGTACGCCGTAGAGTAGACGGCGTACCTCCTCGGCAATGCGCGGGTAGTTAGACAATATTCAAGGGCTGCGGCGTCAAGACTTGCACGCCCTCGCGCGCGGCGATGAATTCCGGCCGCGGCTTCAAATCTTCCTTGGGCGCATCGAGCTGGTTGTCGATGCTGTTATAGACGAAAAACACATTGCTGCGCGGGAAAGGCGTGATATTGCCGTTCGAGCCGTGCATGGTATTGCAGTCGAAGAAAACCACGGACCCGGCCTTGCCCTTGCAGGAAGCGATGCCGCACATGTCTGCCAGGTAGCGCAACAGATTCTCGTCGGGCACGCCATATTCCTGTTTTTTCAGCGATTGTTTGTAGTGATCGTCGGGTGTTTCTCCGACGCAGGAAACGAAATGCCGGTGCGAGCCAGGGATCAGCATCAGCGGGCCATTGTGTTCGTCGTTATCGGTCAAGAGAATCGAACAGCTGAGCGCGCGCATGGCCGGCATACCGTCTTCGATGTGCCAGGTTTCGAAATCCGAATGCCAGAAAAATTCCTTGCCCTTGAAGCCAGGCTTGTAATTGATGCGCGACTGGTGGATATAGACTTCGCTGCCCAGGATGTCGCGCGCGACGTTCAAGACGCGCGGATCGCGCACCAGGGCGCCGAATAAATCGTTCAGGCGATGCACATTGAAAATCGATCGCACTTCGCCGCTGCCCGGTTCGGCAACCACTTCTTCGCGGCCCCGGCCGGTGAAGACTTCGCGCATGGCTTGCATTTCCTTGTGCAGGCAGGCGACTTCCGCCGGCGCAAACAGTTCGGGAAGAAAGAGAAATCCATTGTCTCGATACGCTTCGCGCTGGTTCGGGCTTAGCGCACCGGGCGTCTCGTCGTTGGCGGACGTATAGACCACCGGGTCGTAGCGGGCGACGATCGACGGGCGGGGCATGGTGCGGCTCTGGTAGGGGTCTCGGTAGAGCATGCGGTCTCCTTTGTGCATAGGTTATTCCGTGGTCTCGGGAATGGCGGCGGAAACGGCGGGATAGACGCCGTTTTCGTCATGTACTTCATTGCCGACCAGGGCCGGGTTGAAGGTGCAGACGACGCGCATGTCGGCCCCGGGATCGGCGCGCAGCCAGTGCCTGTCGTTCTTGTTCAACGCATACAGGGTGCCGGGCTCAATGCGGAATTTTTCGCCGGAGGGAATCAACTCCACTTCGCCGCTGCCTTCCATGCAATACACCGCTTCCAGGTGGTGCTGGTACCAGATATGGGTTTGCGTACCGGCGAAAATGGTAGTCTCGTGCATCGAGAATCCCATGCCGTCTTCGCGCAGCAGCAGGCGCCGGCTGGCCCAGGTATCGGTGCGTACGTCGCGTTCGGTGTTGAGTATGTCTTTCAGGCGTCGCACGATCATGCTTCCACCTCTTTTTTCGTGAAGGAATTGCCTTTCGCCTGCGACACGGTTTCGGCCACCGCCTGTTCGATGATGTCGAGCCCGGCCAAGAGTTTTTCCGGTTCGATGGTCAAGGGGGCGAGAAGCTTGACGACTTCGTCGCGTCCGCCCGAGGTCTCGATGATCAAGCCGTTCTGGAAGGCGATCGAAGTCACGTGATCGGCGAGGGCCGGGTCCTTGAATGCCAGGCCCTGCATCATGCCGCGTCCGCGCCGGGTCATCTCGGCGTCGGGGTAGTTCTTGACCAGTTTGTTGAGGTATTGGGTGACGGTCTGCGCTTTTTTCTCGATTGACGCTTGGAAGCGGCCGTCGCCCCAGTAATGATTCAGCGCCGTGGTCGCGGTGGCGAAAGCCATGTTGTTACCGCGGAAGGTGCCGTTGTGCTGGCCCGGCTTCCACACATCGTGTTCGGGCTTCAAGAGCACGATCGACAGCGGCAAGCCGAAGCCGGAGAGGGATTTCGACAGCGTCACCATGTCCGGATTGATGCCGGCCGGTTCGAAGCTGAAGAAGCTGCCGGTGCGCCCGCAGCCGGCCTGGATATCGTCGACGATCATCATGATCTCGTAGCGGCGGCACAGTTGTTCGAGTTTCTTTAACCAGTTCAGTCCGGCCACGTTCAATCCGCCTTCGCCCTGCACGCATTCGACGATCACCGCAGCCGGATGATCAACGCCGCTGCTGGGGTCGGCGATCAGTTTGTCCAGCATGGCGATGGTGTCGACATCCATGCCGAAGTAGCCGGAATAGGGGGCGCGGTGTACGTGCGTCAGCGGCACGCCGGCGGCCTCGCGGAACTTCCGATTGCCGGTCAGGGCGAGTGCGCCGAGAGTGACGCCATGGAAGCCGTTGGTGAAGGAAATGATGTTCTGGCGGCCGGTGGCGTTGCGCGCCAGCTTGATGGCCGCTTCCACTGCGTTGGTGCCGGTGGGACCGGTGAACTGCAGCTTGTATTGCAGCTTGCGGGGTTTCAGGATGCGTTCCTCGAAGGTGCGCAAAAAGCGCTCCTTGGCGGAGGTCGCCATGTCCAGGCCATGCACGATGCCGTCGCTGGCGAGGTAATCGATGATGGACTGTTTCAACACCGGGTTGTTATGTCCATAGTTCAGGCTGCCAGCACCCGCCAGGAAGTCGATGTACTGGTTGCCTCCCTCATCGGTCAACACGGCGTTTTGTGCTTTCGTGAAAATGGTCGGGAATGAGCGGATATATCCGCGTACTTCCGATTCCAGTCGCTCGAATGTGCGCATGGAGCTCTCCTTATACAGGGATGAATGGATGAAAAATGTCATGCATGGAAAATCCGCCCTTCCAGGGGCCGATCTTGTACAAGCATTCTTCCTCGTGGCCACTTGCGCCGAAGTCTTGTGCGGAAAACAGCGTGGTGGTGGTGCAGCCTACGCCGTGGCGCAGGGCGAATCGGGTGAAGAGCTGGTGCGAAGCGGCATTGCTGGGACTGATGGTGGTTTCGATCCAGCGCAGTCCGCGCGGCAGCACGCAGTGTTGCAGCAGGTGTTCAAGCATGCGACTGGCAAGTTTACGTCCGCGCACGTCGGCGGCGACTGCCACTTGCCAGGCGAACAGCGTATCCGCTTGTTGCGGCGGCACGTAAGCGGTGACGGCGCCGACCATGCGTTTGCCCTCGTGCGCCACCACGCAAGTTGGTGCATGGTGCTCGCATAGCAGCAGGTAGGCGTAACGCGAATTGAGATCCAGCGGCGGGCAGGCGGCCACCAAGTCGTGCAGTGCCGCGCCGTCGTGCCGTTCGGCTCGCCGCAGGATCAGGCGGTGGTCGGCTGCCGATTCCGGCATGCGTGCATTCATGCATCCTCCAATTTTGCGGACAAAAACATCCCCTGCAGCCTCAGGGGCTGCAAGCCGTGTTAGTCAGTTAGGCGGGAAAATCAGGGCGGGGCTAAGAGCCTGCTTGAAAACCTACTGCGCGGCCGGATTTTGGTCCTCCGATGCTCAGCGTACATCTCGTACGCCTGCGCTTCTCAGCCCAAACTCCGGCCGCTCGCTACGGTTTTCAAGCAGGCTCTAAATACCGCCGGCAGGGGTTTTGACTTCGAGCAGCGTGGCAAACTGTTCCAGCGCCACCACCAGCGTATGCTGGTCATTCTCCGGCAGCGCGCTCAAGGCACTGGTAAATCCCTGCGGCAGCGCCGAAGGGGCGTTGTCGACCAGCGCCTGGCCTTCAGCGGTGACGGTGACATAGACGTTACGCCGGTCGCGGGTATCCCGTTCGCGGCGGACCAGCTGTTTTTCCTCAAGCCGGTCGACGATGCCGACCACCGTGCTGGGGCTCAGATGAATTGCCCGGCCGATCGATTTCAGTGTGCTCGGTCCTAGCTGGGCAATCGCCATCAAGGCAACCAGCTGGGGCGACGTGATCTTATGCGTCGCGGTTAATCGTTTGGAATGATGCTCAACACACTGCGCGATACGGCGCACGCTTTGCAGGATGCGGATGGAGTCATTGACGGCGACAAGCTTGGTAACATCATTCATGAGCGCAAGTGTAGCGGCATCCACGCCCTCTGTCTCGTCGTCCTCCATTCGCAATTCTTTTTCCCCGTCTTCGATTTTCCTGTATCCCTTGATTAAGATGGGACCATTGTAATGTTCCGTATCAAATCATTGCAACAGAGATCGTTGCAATGCGAATGATTTTAATTTTGGCTTAATAATGAGGTGGGCAGGGGACTTGCCGATCCAAGCTCTTGGCGGTATTTACAATGCCCAGTCGTATTCCATGGTCAAGGGCGCGTGATCGCTGAAGCGCTCGTCTTTGTATATTGCCGCCGCTTTCGCTAAAGAAGCGATGCCGGGCGTTGCAATGTGGTAGTCGATGCGCCACCCCACGTTCTTTGTCCAGGCTTGGCCTCGATTGCTCCACCAGGTATAGGCTTCGCCGGTGGTTGCTGGATGCAGAATGCGATAGGCGTCCACCCAGCCGACTTCATCGAACAGGCGTGTGAGCCACGCGCGTTCTTCCGGCAGAAAGCCGGAATTTTTTTGATTGCTCTTCCAATTCCTTAAATCGATTTCCTTGTGCGCGATATTCCAATCGCCGCAGATGACGATTTCGCGTCCGCACGCGCGCAACGCCGTCAGGTGCGGCAAAAAAACTTCCATGAAGCGGAACTTCGCTTCCTGTCGTTCGGGGCCGGATGAGCCGGACGGGCAATACACGGAAATCACGGAGAGCTTGCCGAAGTCGCACTGCACGTAGCGGCCTTCCGCATCGAATTCCGTACAGCCGAAGCCGATCTGCACATTGTCGGGTTTTGTGCGGCAATAAATACCGGCGCCGGAATAGCCCTTCTTATCCGCATAATGGAAATGGCCCAGGTAGCCGCGAGGATTGAGAAAGTCCGGCGTCATGTCGGCCGCTTGGGCTTTCAATTCCTGCACGCAGATAAAGTCGGCTTGCTGCTTTGCCATCCACTCGAAAAAGCCCTTTTTAGCGGCGGAGCGGATGCCGTTCAAGTTGGCGGAAATGATCTTCAGCATAGGGAAATGCGGTGACAAATTCGGGAGTCATAGGATATCCGATTACAATGCCGCTTTACCTGTTTATCGCGACTTTATGAAACCCTTACGTCAGCAGTTTATCGAATTTGCCGTCGGCGCAGGCGTGCTGCGCTTTGGCGAATTTGTCACCAAGGCCGGCCGCACATCGCCTTATTTTTTCAACGCCGGATTGTTCAACGATGGCGCCAACCTGGGTCGCCTCGCCGATTTTTATGCGCAGACGCTATTGGATTCCGGCGTCGAGTTCGACATGCTGTTCGGCCCGGCCTACAAGGGCATTGCGCTGGCCTCCGCTACTGCGGTGGCGCTTGCCGACAAAGGACGTAATGTGCCGTTCGCCTTTAACCGCAAGGAAGCCAAGGATCACGGCGAAGGCGGCACCATCGTCGGCGCCGCCTTAAAAGGTCGGGTGGTGATTGTGGATGATGTAATATCGGCCGGCACTTCGGTGCGTGAATCGGTGGAGATCATTCGGCAAGCCGGCGCGCAGCCGTGCGCTGTGCTGATCGCGTTGGACCGAATGGAGCGTTCAGGAAAAGACGATGCATTATCGGGCCATTCCGCTGTACAGGAAGTGGGCCAGTTGTATGGGATTCCCGTGATTTCGATTGGCAATCTGGCGGATTTGATGGAGTATATTTCAACGGCGGGCGTGAATCCGCAGTTGGCAAGTTATCGGGATGCCATCACGGCATACCGCGATCGGTACGGGGTCAAGTAGCACAGTCCACATTAGGGGGAAGCATGAAAAAGAAGATTAGCGCCACCTTGTTTGCACTCTTGTTCGCGAATGGGGCACATGCCGAAATTTTTATTTGCAAGGACGTCAATGGCCGTACCTTGACCTCCGACCGGCCCATTCCTGAATGTAATGACCGTACGCAAAGAGTGCTAGGTAAGAACGGCACCACCAAGCGCGAAATCGCTCCGCCCTTAACCGCTGAGCAAAAAAAGCAGGCTGAAGCGGAAAATGCCAAAAAGAAGGCAGCCACCTTGGCCGCCGAAGAGCAAAAGCGTCAAGACCGCGCGTTGCGGGCACGCTTCAAGACCGAAGCGGATATCGATACGGCGCGCAAACGGGACTTGGAATTGGTGCAGGATCAGATCAAGCGCGAAGAGTTGGTTATCGTCGCCAAAGAAAAGAGTCTTAAGGACGCGCAAAAGGAGAGCGAGTTTTATAAAAATAAAACATTACCCAACTCCTTGCAGCGCAAGATCGAGGACTCGGAGTTGGCCATCGCCGCCAGCAAAAAACTGATCAAGGAAAAGCAAGGCGAGATCGCGCAGATCGATGCTAAATATGACCAAACGCTTAAACGTTTTCGGGAGTTGAATCCGCAAGCTGCTGCGGCGGCGTCCGCCAGTGCTCAAGCGTCTTCATCGGCATCCGCCGCTGCCGCACCGGCAAAATCGCAATCCGCTGTGGCAGCATCGGCAGCCGCATCCAAGTAAGAAAGACACGGCCGCGCCGGATATCGCGCGCGGCCGCCTTGGGGTAGTCTTCTCTTAACCTGCTGTGAGTTTCTTCTTCAATAAATCAGTCAACTGAGCCGGATTGGCTTTGCCCTTGGTGGCTTTCATCGCTTGACCGATCAAAGCGTTGAACGCTTTTTCTTTGCCGGCGCGGAACTCCTCCACCGACTTGGCATTCGCCGCCAAGACTTCATCGATGATCTTCTCGAGCGCGCCGGTATCCGAAATTTGCTTCAAACCCTTGGCTTCGATGATGTCGTCGACCAAGGAGGGGCTATCGCTCGGCGCTTCCCACATGGCGCCGAAAATTTCCTTGGCGATTTTGTTGGAGATGGTGCCGTCGGCAATGCGCTGGAGCAGCAGGGCGAGTTGTTCGGCTTTGACCGGCGCGTCGGCGATGTCGACGCCGGCGCGATTCAATGTCGAGGACACATCACCCATCAGCCAGTTGGCGGCGGGCTTGGCTTGCTCGCGGCCGGCCTTGCCGACCACCGCCTCGAAATAAGTCGCCATCGCTTTGGATTGCGTCAGCACGGCTGCATCGTATTCCGGCAAACCATAGTCGCGCGCGAAGCGTTCGCGCATCGCGCCCGGCAATTCCGGCATCGCCGCTTTGACGCGCGCTATCCAGTCCTGGGCGATCACCAGCGGCGGCAAATCCGGGTCGGGAAAGTAGCGGTAATCTTGCGCATCTTCCTTGCTGCGCATCGAACGCGTTTCTTTTTTATCCGGATCGTACAGCCGGGTTTCTTGCACCACCTTGCCGCCGTCTTCGATCAATTCAATCTGGCGACGCACCTCATAGTTAATGGCTTCTTCCAAGAAACGGAATGAGTTCAGGTTCTTGATTTCGCAGCGGGTGCCGAATTCTTTTTGCCCGACCGGGCGCACCGAGACATTGGCGTCGCAACGGAAGGAACCTTCCTGCATATTGCCGTCGCACACGCCCAGCCACACGACCAAGGAATGCAGCGCTTTCGCGTAGGCGACTGCCTCGGCGGCGCTGCGCATATCCGGCTCGGTGACGATTTCCAGTAGCGGCGTACCGGCGCGATTCAAGTCGATGCCGCTCATGCCGTGATAATCCTCGTGCAAGGATTTGCCTGCATCTTCTTCAAGATGCGCGCGCGTCAATTGCACGGTCCTCAATTCCGCCTTGCCATCCTTTTCCAGCACGAAGGACACCGTGCCGCCTTGCACGACCGGAATCTCGTATTGGCTGATTTGGTAGCCTTTGGGCAGGTCGGGGTAGAAGTAATTTTTGCGCGCGAAAATCGATTGCGGCGCAATCGTCGCGCCCACGGCCAAGCCGAATTGAATCGCACGTTCCACCGCGCCTTTGTTCATGACCGGCAGCACGCCCGGCAATGCCAGGTCGACTGGACATGCTTGGGTATTGGCATCGGCACCGAATTTAATCGAGGCGCCGCTGAAAATTTTGGATTGGGTGGTCAACTGCGCATGCGTTTCCATCCCGATGACGACTTCCCATTGCATGTCAGATTCCTTCCGGTTGGTGGTGAAGCTGCGGTTTCGGACGGCATGCCGTCCGGCAGCGTAACGGTATCCGCTTGCAAGCGGATACTCCCATAGCAGATTCAAGCATGGGGTGGCTCCTGCCGATGCCAGTCTGTCGCTTGTTGATACTGATGTGCGACGTTGAGCAACTTCGCCTCATTGAAATAATTGCCGATGATTTGCAGACCCACCGGACGCTTGCCATTCTTCTCGCCCTGGCCGAAGCCGCAGGGAATCGACATGCCGGGCAAGCCGGCCAGGCTGGTCGATAGCGTAAAGATATCGGCCAGGTAGTTCGCCACCGGGTCGTCGGCCTTGTCGCCCAAGTCCCATGCCACGGTGGGCGCCACCGGTCCCATGATGACGTCGCATTGCTTGAAGGCTTGCTGGAAGTCGTTGGCGATCAAGCGGCGGATACGCTGCGCTTGCAGGTAATAAGCGTCGTAATAGCCGTGTGACAGCACATAAGCGCCGACCAAAATACGGCGCTTGACCTCTTCGCCGAAACCTTCGGCGCGGGTCTTGCAATACATATCCGCCAAGTCCTTGTATTCCTTCGCGCGATGGCCGTAGCGCACGCCGTCGAAGCGAGAGAGATTGGACGAGGCTTCGGCCGGGGCGATGACGTAATAGGTTGGAATCGACAATGCCGTTTTCGGCAAGGAGACATCGACCAGGGTGGCGCCCAGCTTCTCATATTCCTTCAATGCCGCACGGATGGCTTGTTCGACATCCGCCGCCAAGCCTTCGCCGAAGTATTCGCGCGGCACGCCGATCTTCAATCCTTGCAAAGACTGGTTCAAGTCGCGGCCGAAGTCTTCCGCCGGACGATCCAAGCTGGTGGAGTCGCGTTCGTCGAAACCGGCCATGGCGTTCAACAAGAACGCGCAATCTTGCGCGGTTTGCGCCATCGGCCCGCCCTGGTCGAGCGAAGAGGCAAAGGCGATCATGCCGAAGCGCGATACGCGGCCGTAGGTGGGTTTGATGCCGGTCACGCCGCAAAGAGCGGCCGGCTGACGGATCGAGCCGCCGGTGTCGGTTGCTGTTGCGGCAGGAGCCAGGCGCGCGGCGATCGCAGCGGCAGACCCGCCCGAGGAACCGCCCGGAATGGCCGCCTTGTCCCAAGGGTTTTTCACCGGGCCGAAGTGGGAATTCTCATTGGATGAGCCCATGGCGAATTCATCACAGTTCAGCTTGCCGAGCGTGACTGTCCCGGCGGCATTGAACCGTTCGACCACCGTGGCGTCGAAGGGACTGATGTAGTCGGCAAGCATCTTCGAGCCCGCCGTCGAGCGCCAGCCGCGCGTGACGAAAATATCCTTGTGGGCGATCGGGATGCCGGTCAAAGGGGTGGCTTGTCCGCTGGCTAGGCGGCCTTCGGCTTCCGTGGCTTGTTGAAGCGTCAAGGCTTCATCCACGTGCAGGAAGGCATTCAAGTCACTCTTGCTGATGCGGTCCAGGAAGTGCTTGGCCAGTTCGGTGGCGGAAATTTGCCGCGATTGCAAGAGTGCCGACAGCTCGGTGAGGGTTTTGTTATGCATGAGAGTGAAGAGTGAATTACTCGATGACCTTGGGTACGAGATATAAGCCGTCTTGCGTGGCAGGCGCGACTTTTTGATAATCCTCGCGGCGATTGGGTTCGGTGACCGCATCTTCGCGTAGGCGCAAAGCCAAGTCGTTCTGGTGGGCGGCGATCGGATGGTTCAAGGGTTCGATGCCGCTGGTGTCGACCGCCTTCAATTGTTCGACCAGGTCAAAGATGCCATTGAGCTTGGCTAGTGTCTTGGAGGCTTGTTCGTCGGTCAAGTCTAGTTGTGCCAGACGGGCAAGGCGTTTCACATCGGTCAATTCGAGAGACATGGCAGGGGCACGGATAAGATTTTTAAAAAGACAAAGAAGCGTGAAAAGCTTGGTACAACTAAGTGCGCATCGCACATTTTTGGGCTTTCCGCTCGCTAATCCAGCACAAATTATAAGGTAGAATGTCGGGCTAATTATTGGCGCATCTCTAGAGAGGCGCGCCGCAGACAGGCGATAGGTTCGTGTTACCCAGCTCGCGTTGACAACTTATATCGATAGGCACTACATGTTTGGATTTCTCCGCAGTTATTTTTCGAATGATCTGGCGATCGATCTGGGTACCGCCAATACGCTGATCTATGTGCGCGGCCTCGGGATCGTGCTCGACGAGCCTTCCGTTGTGGCGATTCGCCAGCAAGGCGGCCCCAACGGCAAAAAAACCATCCAGGCGGTAGGCAAGGAAGCCAAGCAAATGCTGGGCAAGGTGCCCGGCAATATCGAAGCGATCCGCCCGATGAAAGATGGTGTGATCGCCGACTTCACCGTTACCGAGCAGATGCTGAAGCAGTTCATCCGCATGGTGCATGACTCCAAGCTGTTCAAGCCGTCCCCGCGCATCATCATTTGCGTTCCTTGCGGCTCCACCCAAGTCGAGCGTCGCGCGATTCGCGAATCGGCTCTCGGAGCCGGTGCGTCACAGGTATATTTGATCGAAGAGCCGATGGCGGCAGCGATCGGCGCCGGCCTGCCGGTCTCCGAAGCGACCGGCTCGATGGTGGTCGATATCGGCGGCGGCACCACGGAAGTGGGCATCATTTCCCTGGGCGGCATGGTGTACAAAGGTTCGGTGCGCGTGGGCGGCGATAAATTCGATGAAGCCATCGTCAACTACATCCGCCGCAACTACGGCATGCTGATCGGCGAACAAACCGCCGAAGCGATCAAGAAGGAAATCGGCTCCGCCTTCCCAGGCTCCGAAGTCAAGGAAATGGAAGTCAAGGGCCGCAATCTGTCCGAAGGCATCCCGCGCTCCTTCACGATTTCTTCCAACGAGATTCTCGAAGCGTTGACCGACCCCTTGAACAACATCGTTTCCGCCGTCAAGAACGCGCTGGAGCAGACTCCGCCCGAGCTGGGCGCAGACATCGCCGAAAAAGGCATGATGCTGACCGGCGGCGGCGCGCTGCTGCGCGACCTCGACCGTTTGCTGATGGAAGAGACCGGCTTACCGGTGATCGTTGCCGAAGATCCGTTGACCTGCGTGGTGCGCGGCTCGGGCATGGCGCTGGAACGCATGGATAAGCTGGGATCGATTTTCTCCTACGAATAAAGACTGCCGCGGTTTGCGCTGCATTCATTACAAGACAATTTGTTCCGCTTGAAATGAGGCTATGAAATTGGCATAGCCTTCGTGTTTCACGGTACGCCAGGTTTCATCGTCGGGAAAACATCCTCTAATGGAATACAGCCCACCGCCACTCTTCAAGCAAGGCGCTTCCGCTCGCGCCAAGGTGGTGATCTTCTCTCTGCTTGCAATCGGGCTCCTGATTGCCGATGCGCGTCTGCATGCGCTGCCGACGATCCGCAAGGCCGTCGCCATCGTGTTGTACCCTCTTCAGAGAGCAGCGCTGCTGCCGCGCGATGCCGCCTATGGCATCAGCGACTATTTCGCTTCCTTGAGCAATTTGCAGAAAGAAAACCTGCGCTTAAAAAATCAGCAAATCGCTAACGCGCAGGCTTTGCAGCACTCGCAGCAGCTGATAGCGGAAAATACGCAGCTGCGCAAGCTCTTGAATGCCAGCGAGCGCTTGGCGGCGAAGTCCCTGATGACGGAAATTCTTTACGACGCGCGCGATCCCTTCACGCGCAAGATCGTGCTTGACCGCGGCAGCCGAAACGGTGTGGCGGCCGGGCAGCCGGTGATCGACGATGCCGGCGTGGTCGGCCAAGTGACACGCGTGTTTCCGTTTACTTCCGAAGCCACGCTCTTGACGGATAAGGACCAAGCCATCCCGATTCAAGTCGTGCGCAGCGGTTTGCGCGCGGTCGCCTACGGTCGCGGTCAATCCGGTGTGCTTGAGCTGCGTTTCATGGCGACCAATGCCGACATCCGCAAAGGCGATATGCTGGTCACGTCCGGCATTGACGGAATTTTTCCGGCAGGTTTGGCAGTAGCGAAGGTGGTGCAGGTGGAAACCAAGTCCACCGACGCGTTTGCGCGCATTTTATGCCAACCGGCGGCCGGCATCGATCGCAACAGGCAATTGCTGGTTCTCTTGACCGATACCAACCCGCCGCTGGAGCCTCCGATTGAGGAGGTCAAGGACAAAAAGCACCACAAGCGCGCTACGCTGACTTTGAAGGACGGCAAGGACGCTAAAGAGCCGCCCAGGGAAACGGCCAAGCCGCCCAAGGAAGCGAACGAAGCGCAAGGACCGGCGCAGCCTGCACCAGCGACCGGCGCGCCGGTCAAAGCGACCACCGAACCGCGCAAGCCGGCGGACGTTCCGCAGACACCTAAGCCCGGAGCAAGCAATGCTGCGCCGAATAACGCTGCGGCGAACCGTGCCGCCCCTAACCAGGCAGGGCAGAACAAACCCGTGGTAGCGGTGACAAACAAACCGGCCGCGGTTGCGCCGGCCAAGCCGGCAATGCCCAAGCCGCTTGCAGCGCCGCTCAATCAGCCGCGCAATCAGCCGGTTAATCAAACAGCGCCCAAGGACGTACAGAAGCCGATGGAGGAGACGCAGTGAATCAGCCGCAATACATCCTGCTGCCGGTCAGTCCCGCGTTCATTCTCATGAGCCTGGTGCTTGCCTTCGTACTCAACTTGCTGCCTTGGGGCGGTTGGGTCGGCATCCCCGATTGCGTCGCACTAGTGCTGGTGTTTTGGAGCATCCATCAACCCCGCAAGGTCGGCATCGGCGTTGCATTTTTCATGGGGCTTTTGATGGACGTGCACAATTCGGCGCTGCTCGGCGAGAATGCCTTGTCTTACACGCTCCTGTCGTATTTCGCCATCATGATTCACCGCCGCGTGTTGTGGTTCCCGCTCGGCACGCAGGCATTGCATGTGTTGCCGTTGCTACTGCTCATGCAGACAGTACAACTCATCGTACGCTGGCTGGTCAGCAATAAGTTCCCCGGATGGTTTTATTATGTCGAGAGTTTTACGTCAACCGCATTGTGGCCGGTAGTGAGCTGGCTCTTGTTGGCGCCGCAGCGGCGCGCCATCGATCGGGATGAGACTCGACCGATATGACCGAGTTTAAGAATACCGAGCGCGAACTTCATTTTTTCCGCCTGCGTTTATCCGCGGCTGCGGTGTTCGTGTTCATTTGCTTCGGTTTGCTGCTGACGCGCTTTATCTGGCTGCAGATGATTAAGCATAGCGACTATGTTGCGCAGGCGGAGGACAACCGGATATCGGTGGTGCCGGTGGTGCCTAACCGAGGCTTGATTCTCGACCGTAACGGCGTCGTCCTGGCACGCAACTATTCTGCCTACACACTGGAGATCACGCCATCCAAGCTGGCCGAACCGCTGGAGGATGTCATCGACCACCTGTCGGCCCTAGTCGAGATCCAGTACAAGGACAAAAAGCGCTTCAAGCGCTTGCTCGAAGAGGCTAAGAACTTCGAAAGCGTGCCGATCCGCACTCGCCTCACCGACGAGGAAGTCGCGCGCTTCATCGCGCAGCGCTTTCGCTTTCCCGGCGTCGAAATTCAGGCCAGGCTGTTCCGTCAGTATCCGCTGGGTGAAACCGCGTCCCACGTAGTCGGCTACATCGGCCGCATCAGCCAGAAGGATGCGGAAAAGATTGCCGAATGGCCGGAAGACGAGTCGGCCAACTATGCCGGTACTGATTACATCGGCAAGGAAGGCCTGGAAAAGAAATATGAAAAAATCTTGCACGGCAAGACCGGCTACGAAGAGGTGGAAGTCACCGCCGGCGGGCGCGCCGTGCGCACGCTCGCGCGCAGTCCTGCCATACCCGGCAACAACCTGACCCTCTCGATCGATATCGAGCTGCAGAAGATCATCGAGGAAGCCTTCGGCGACCGCCGCGGCGCGCTGGTCGCAATCGAACCGGCTACCGGCGAAGTCCTCGCCTATGTATCGAAGCCGACCTACGATCCGAACTTGTTCGTCGACGGCATCGACAGCCAGAACTGGGAGGAGTTGACTACCTCGATCAACAAGCCGCTGCTGAACCGCCCCTTAATCGGCACCTATCCGCCCGGCTCGACCTTCAAACCCTACATGGCCTTGGCGGCGCTCGAACTCGGCAAGAGAACGCCGAACCAAGCGATCTCCGACCCCGGTTATTACATGTTCGGCGGCCATCGCTTCCGCGACGACAAGGTCGGCGGCCACGGCAGCGTCGACATGTACAAATCCATCGTGCAATCATGCAATACCTACTACTACATGTTGGCGACGGATTTGGGCATCGATGCGATCCATGACTTCATGAAGCCGCTTGGTTTCGGCCAACTGACCGGCATCGACTTGGAAAACGAGCGGCGCGGCGTGTTGCCGTCGCCGGCATGGAAGCGCGACACCTACAAGCGTCCCGAACAAAAGAAATGGTATGCCGGCGAGACGGTGTCGATCGGCATCGGCCAGGGATATAACGCCTTCACGCCGCTGCAACTGGCGCATGCGATGGCCAATCTGGCAAACAATGGCGTCGTGATGCGGCCGCATCTGGTCAAAACGATCGAGGATGTCGTCACCAAGGAAAAAAAGGAGCTGGTGCGTACGGAAAGTTATCGCATTCCGCTCAAGCAGGAGAATATCGACTTCGTCAAGTTTGCGATGTCCCACGTACCGAAGGAAGGCACCTCGGCGCGTGCCTTCGCCGGCGCGGCTTATATATCGGCCGGCAAGACCGGCACCGCGCAGGCGATCGGTTTGAAGCAAAATGAAAAGTACAATGCCACCAAGATGGCGGAATTCCATCGCGACCATTCGCTGTACATCGCGTTTGCGCCGTATGAAAATCCGCGCATTGCGTTGGCGGTGATCGTCGAAAACGCCGGCTTCGGCGCGGCAGCGGCGGCGCCGATCGCACGTCGCGCGATCGATTATTATTTGCTTGGCAAGCGCCCTAACGAAGAAACGAAGAAGGCAGATGCCAAGGCGAGCGAACCGTCACTCGATGCCAACGGCAATCTCAGTGGCGACTGACCGGGAACGAACACGATGCATCCGCTGTCCGGAAAAAAAAACCTGTGGGCGACCGTCAAACCATATTTGACGGTTTTCGACGGCACCTTGCTTTTAATCGTCGCGCTTATCCTGCTGACCAGCACGATTGTGATGTTTTCCGCCAGTGCCGAATTCCCGGGCAGGATGGAAGCGCATCTGCGCAACATCGTTCTTGCGCTGCTGCTGATCTGGTTTGCAGCGCTGGTGCCGCCGCAGATGCTGATGCGCTTGGCCTTGCCGGCCTACGTGATCGGCGTGGCCTTATTGGTCGGCGTGGCCCTATTCGGCATCGTCAAGCTCGGCGCGCGGCGCTGGATCAATATCGGTTTCGTGATCCAGCCGTCCGAGATCATGAAAATTGCCTTGCCGATGATGCTCGCCTGGTGGTTCCAGCGGCGGGAAGGGACGATCAGTTGGCAGGAATTCGCGGTGGCCGGCGTGCTGCTGGCGATTCCGGCGGCGTTGATCATCCGCCAGCCCGACCTCGGTACCGGCATGCTGGTGACTGCGGCGGGATTTTATGTGATTTTCCTGGCCGGCTTGTCCTGGCGGGTGTTGATCGGGCTTGCCGTTGCATTTGCCGCCATGTTGCCGTTTGCATGGCATGCCTTGCATGACTACCAACGTCACCGGATCATGACCTTGATCGACCCGAGTTCCGATCCCTTGGGCAAGGGCTTTCACATCATCCAGTCGACGATTGCCATCGGTTCAGGCGGCATTACCGGCAAGGGCTGGATGAACGGCACGCAAGGTCATTTGCAATTCATCCCCGAGCGCAGCACCGACTTTATTTTCGCCGTGTATTCCGAAGAATTCGGCTTGATCGGCAATATCGTGTTGATGGTGTTGTACCTGCTGTTGATCGGGCGCGGCTTACTGATCGCCGCCAACGCGCCGACCCTGTTTTCGCGCCTTTTGGCCGGCGCCTTGTCGCTGATGTTTTTTACCTATGCTTTTGTCAACATGGGTATGGTGAGCGGCATCCTACCGGTGGTTGGCGTACCGCTGCCTTTCATGAGTTACGGCGGCACCGCTTTCGTGACGCTCGGGCTCGGCATCGGGATACTCATGAGCATCTATCGGCACCGCAAGCTGATGCAAACCTGACATTTGGTTTTCGCATGGAATGCATGCTGAAACACCGGTACAATTTCCGCAGCAACATTATCGTTTGGAAATTGTCCGATATTTCAGGAGCTTGTGATGCCCATGCCTAACCTATCCAGCTGGTGGTCACGCCTTGCCTGGCATGCAGCCGTCATACTGCCCGCAGGTATATTAATCGGCTGCGGCAGCATAGAGCGCGCACCTGCAACGATTGACGAAGGCGGCCAGCGCGCTTCCCTGTCTAAACCTTCTTCGACAACGCCGGCTTTGCCGCCGGCCGGTTCCGGCCGCGGCGGCTATTACCAAGACGACGGCCCCGGCGACAAGATTCCCGACGGCTTACTTGCCACGCCGGATCCGGAACCGAAAGTGGAACCGTATGCAACGCGCGGCAACAAGCCCTACGTTGTGTTCGGCAAGACTTATGTGCCGATGGTGAACAACCAAGCCTTCAAACAACGCGGCAAGGGCAGCTGGTACGGCAAGAAATTTCATGGACAAAAAACCTCGTCCGGCGAAATCTACGACATGTATAAGATGACCGCCGCGCACCCGACCTTGCCGATTCCTTCTTATGCACGTGTTACCAACCTTACGAATGGCAAGCAGGTTATTGTGCGCGTCAATGACCGCGGACCTTTCCATGCCAGCCGCATCATCGACTTGTCTTACACGGCGGCGCTGAAGCTGGGTTACTTGAGTCAGGGTAGCAGCGAACTGGAAGTGGAACGCCTATTGCCGGAAGATATTGCGCGCATCAATGCCGCGAAGTCGAATACCGCCAATAGCGAGCAAGCACAGCCGGCCCCAGCTGCTGCGCCGGTGGTCGACGCAAGTGCTCGGCCGGTGATGCATTCTGTATCTGCCCCGGCGCCGGACAATAACCAAGCGAGCAAGCCGCCGGCGCCATCCGAACCGCCTGTGGCCATCGCTATTCCGGTGCCCGTAGTGAGCGTCGCGTCAAGCGCTACAGTCGTGCCGGCGCCGGTGGCCGGCACATCGACCGGCGGCTTTTATTTGCAGCTGGGCGCGTTTTCGCAAGCCGCCAATGCGGAAAGTTTACGCACGCAGCTGGAACAGAAATGGGCGGGGGTGCTGATGCCGACGGAAGTCATTGCGCAAAACGGTTTGTACCGACTTTATAGCGGCCCTTTTGCGAGCCGTGCAGATGCGGAGATGGTCGCGCAAAGGATGCACGATAGCGGCGCCGGTAAGCCGCTCATTGTGCAAAAGTAGATCGGCTTTAATTTCCGCCCTGTATCCGTTTTTTTACTCGTCCTTCAATTGCAGCGCGCGCTCGTAGAGCGCATTTTTCTTTTGCCCCGTGATTTGCGCCGCAAGGCTCGCCGCCTGCTTGACCGGGCATTCCGCCAATAAGATTTTTAAGATGCGTTCCGCATCGGCTGCATCGGCCTCGCCTTGTGCCGCAGCGCCTTCGACCAGCACCACATATTCGCCTTTTTGCCGATGCGGGTCTGCCGCGATCCATGCACCGGCTTCGGCCAAGGAACAGCGGTGGATTTCTTCAAATAGCTTGGTGAGTTCGCGCGCAAATACGACTTGCCGTGTCGGTTCAAGATTGTCGGCGAGCGCTTCGACGGTTTCGACTATGCGGTGCGGCGCTTCGTAGAACACCAGCGTCGCTTCGATGGGACGCAAGGCGCTAATCGCCGCGTCACGCTGCTTCGCCTTGGCCGGCAAAAAGCCTGCAAAATAAAAATGCGCATGAAGAAAACCGGAAACCGATAACGCGGTGACGGCAGCCGATGCGCCGGGCACCGGCACGATCTTGTATCCGGCATCGCGTACCGCATCGACAATCCGTGCGCCAGGGTCAGACACGCCCGGCGTGCCCGCATCCGATACCAGGGCAATTCGCGCACCGGCGGCCAAGCGCGCAATCAAACCCTCGGCCGCTTCGCGTTCATTGTGTTCATGCGCCGCGATCAGGGGTTTCGAGATGCCATACCGCTGCAATAGCAAGGCGGTATTACGCGTATCTTCGCAAGCCACCGCGTCGGCCAGCGTCAGCACTTTGAGTGCTCGCAAGCTGATGTCGGCAATATTTCCGATGGGCGTTGCCACCACATATAATGCGCTAAGCGGAAAGGCTTGCCGGGATAATTCATCCTGCAACGGCAGGTCGGGAAGAAAATTGGGTTCGGATGAATTCATGAGGAGGCGGCATGCTGGTTGGATTGACGCGGAAATTTCTGCTGATGGCGATGTGCGGATTGTGCGCTCCCCCGTGCGCAAATTCAACCGAGACGACGCAGCCCGGCCAAGTTGCGCAAGCAAGTGCACAGCCTGCTCCTCTAAAGGATACCGATACCCTGAAACCGGCGACCGCTCCCACAACCGACAAATTCAAACCGGTCGTTCCTCCGGTCAAAATCGCTCTTCTATTGCCCTTGCGCTCAGAAATTTTCGGCAATGCGGCCCAAGCCGTGCGCGCCGGCTTTCAAGTGGCGTATGACCGAGAGCCGGACGGCATTGAAATTACCATCCTAGAAACGGCCGATGGCCCGCAGAATGCCGTGCTGGCTTATACCGATGCCTTGCCGCAATCCGATATCGTGGTTGGCCCCTTGGGGCGCGCCGATGTGGCCGCCGTTGCGCAAAGCGGCAAGGTAAGCAAGCCGACGCTTGCGCTTGCACTGCCCGAGAATACCGGCGACACTGAAATTGTTCTACCGCCCAACATGCTGGCGGTCGGCTTATCGATCGAAGAAGAAGCGCGCCAATTGGCAAGCTGGGCAGGTTTCGGCCGGAAAAACACGAAGGCATTCGTTATTTCCACCAATACCGCTTGGCAGCGCCGGGTCGCACGCGCCTTCTCGAACGAATGGCAGCGTCTGGGCTTGGAGCCGCAACAAATCGAAATTACCGCTGCAAGCGGCTACATCAGCGCGGCGAGCTTAGTCCAACTCAAAAAACGCATCGCCGAAGAAAAACCTTCCTTATTGTTTTATGCGCTCGATGCCGCTCAGGCGCGCCAATTGCAATTGGCGCTGGGACGCGAGAACGTTGTCTACGGCACTTCCCAACTCAACCCCTTTACTGCGACCGATTGGCGTGCCGCGGAGCGTCGCTCAGAGATGAACGGCGTGCGGTTGCTGGATCTCCCTTGGTTGCTGCAGCCCGACCATCTTGCGGTGATGGTCTATCCACGTGCGGCGCCTACTCCCGACCAGCGCGCCAATCCCGATCTGGAACGTTTGTATGCTCTTGGCATCGATGCTTATCGCATCGCGCGCGAAATTGCCAATCGCCGGAGCGTGTTTGACTTGGATGGCGTCACCGGACGGTTGACGATCAAATTCACCAAGACATCCGCTCAATTCGAGCGTACCGCACAGCCCGCGATCTACCAGAATGGCATGGTGGCGCCGTATCAGGGACGTCATTGAGAATGGCGCAGACGCAAAAGCAAATTCAGGGGCAGGCCGGTGAAGAAGCGGCATTACGCTATTTGCTGCGCAACGGCCTCACGCTGGTCAATCGCAATTTCCGCTGCAAGGGCGGCGAGATTGATTTGATCATGCAAGACAAAGACAGCCTGGTGTTCGTCGAAGTACGCCAGCGCGCCGATCGTATGCATGGCGGTGCGGCCGCCAGCATTACGCCGGCCAAGCAGCGCCGATTGATCAATGCCGCGCAATTTTACTTGCTGCGTTATCGTCAAGTGCCGGCTTGCCGTTTCGACGTGATCGCCATCGATGGCGATGAACTGGAGTGGCTCAAGAACGCCATCGAGGCATAATATCAATATTAAAATTTACACAAAACCGCCGTCGTCGCAATCCTTGCTGAAATAATTTTGCGTAAGTCCTAGAATGTTTCATTCTGAAACAACAATACGGCGTTTTCTTGCGTCTCCTTTATAATCGCCTTCCATGAATACTTCCCGCATCCTCGCCAATTTCCGCGAAAGCGCCGAATTGAAAATTCAAGCGGCTTCGGTCTTGGCTCAGCCCATTCTCCAAGCCGTGGAATTGATGTTCACCGCTTTGTCCAATGGCAACAAAATTCTTGCCTGCGGCAATGGCGGCTCCGCCGCCGACGCGCAGCACTTCGCCGCCGAATTGATCGGCCGCTACGAGCGCGAGCGCTTGCCGCTGCCGGCCATCGCATTGACGACCGATTCATCCATCTTGACGGCGGTCGCCAACGATTACAGCTTCAATGAAATCTTCAGCAAGCAGGTGCAGGCCTTCGGGCAACCGGGCGATGTGCTGCTGGCGATTTCCACTTCCGGCAATTCAGCCAATGTGCGCGCCGCCATCGACGTCGCGCTGGAGCGCGAAATGCGCATCGTCGCGTTGACCGGCAAGGGCGGCGGCGCCATGGGCAAGCAAATCACGGACGCCGATGTGCATATCTGCGTGCCGCATGACCGCACCGCGCGCGTCCAGGAAGTGCATTTATTGACGATTCATTGTTTATGTGATGGTATCGATGTCGCCCTATTTGGAGGAGATTCGGATGATTGATCGGAATTCAATGCGGCGCGGCGTGTTGGCCGCCATGTTGTGTGCAACCGCCGCCGCAGCCTTGCAAGGCTGTGTGGCCGTGGCAACCGGCGGCGTGGTCGTCGGCGCCATGGCAGCGAGCGACCGCCGCACCTTGGGCGCGCAGACGGAAGACAAGGGCATCGAATTAAAAGGCGAGTCGCGTATTTCGAAGCTGGTGGGCGATGCCGGTCACGTCAATGTTTCCAGCTACAACCGCAAGGCGCTGCTGACCGGTGAAGTCAAGGACGAAGCGATGAAGGCTGCGGTCGAACGCGAGATCGGCATGGTCGAAGGCGTGCAATCGGTGGTCAACGATGTGGAAATCGCCGGCGCATCGAGCTTCGCCTCGCGTTCCAACGACGCGCTGATCACCGGCAAGGTCAAGGCATCCTTTGTCGACGCCAAGGATTTGTTTGCCAATTCTTTTAAGGTTACGACAGAACGCGGCGTGGTCTACTTGATGGGGCGCGTCACCGAGCGTGAAGCCAAGCGCGCAGCGGCAATTGCCGCCGGCGTTTCCGGCGTACGTAAAGTGATCAAAGTATTCGAATACATTACTGAAGAAGAGCTGACCAGGATGTCGACTGCGAAGTAAGAACTGCCGAAAAGAGGTGTTATATTAGGGCCTACTGGGATAGGCGCGAAGCCGCCGGGGTTCGTTCCCAGCGGCTTTTTTATTCAGCCGTCATAGCAAAGGGCACGTCATGAATTCAATGATTGTTGTCGTCGGCTTAGCCTTGCTCATCGTGTTCTGGTCGGTGGGCGCCTACAGCAGGCTGGCAGGCATGCGCAGCCGCATGAAGAACGCCGTTGCGCAATTCGGCGCGCAATTGAAACCCCGTTATGAATTGGCTTCCCATTTAGTGGAAATTGCAAAGAGCTATGTGAAGCAAGAGGGCGAGACGATCGAAGCAGTCGTCGCCGCGCGCAACCAAGCCATGGCGCTCAGCGCCGGCGCGGCGAGCATGCCAACCGATATCTCCGCCATGCAGCAATGGGCTGCTGCCGAAAGCGCCTTGACCACATTTTTAGACAAACTGTTCGCGCTATTGGAGGACTGTCCCGAATTGAACCTGGATCAGACCATGATACAGTTGAACGAAGAGCGGGTCGGCGCCGAAAACAAGATCGATTTTGCGCGCCAGGTCTATAACGACAGCGTCACGCAATACAATGCCGCGATCGAACAATTTCCCAGCTCGTTGGTTGCTGGCATGACCGGCTTTAAGAAGGCCGCGCAACTGTAGGCGCCAACGAAGCGCGAATGTTTGCCTCGGCCTATAATAAACAACATCGTCGCCGTTTTTGCATGTCCTTGCCATGTCCGACCAAGTTCCCACTCCCTCGCCGCGCCGGCCTTGGCTCTTAGCCATCGCCGCCGTTTTCATCTCCGCCATTGCCGTAGTCGGCTACTTCGCCGTATTCGATCGCCAAACAGCGCCGGACGTTGTCTTCACCGATATTCAGGGCAAAAAATTCACTTCGCAGGATCTGCGCGGCAAGGTGGTGATGGTGAATTTTTGGGCAACGAGTTGTACCACTTGTGTGAAAGAAATGCCGCGCATGGTGGAAACGTACAACAAGTATAAAGACCGAGGCTTGGAATTCGTCGCCGTGGCAATGCGCTACGATCCGCCGAATTACGTATTGAACTATGCGGAGACGCGCCAATTGCCGTTTCGCGTGGCGCTCGATGTGAAAGGCGATTTAGCCAAAGCATTTGGCGACGTGCAAATGACGCCGACCACCTTTGTCATCGACCAAAATGGGCACGTCCTCAAGCGCTATCTCGGCGAGCCGGATTGGGATGGATTGAATCGGTTGCTGAACAACGCATTGGGATAAGACGCTAAGGCGCCAACTGAATCCGCGCCTTAATGTGCTTCAGCTCCACTACGATGATAAAAGTCATCATCGCCAATAGCGACCATGAGCTCCACTTCCCGACATGAACCAATGCCCAGGCGCCGATCTGATTCGGATAGCGCCACGCGCCGAAAAAAGTCGAAATATTTTCGGCTACCCAGATAAAAAAACCGATCAAAATAAATCCCAGTAAAAGCGGCATGCGCTGTTCACGGTCATAAGGACGAAACACCACTTCGGTGCGCGCATACAAACCGCATGCCAATGCAATCAAATACCAGCGATAGTCGCCGATGAAATGATGCATGAAAAAATTCGCATAGATGAGAACCGCGACGGCGCCGGCCATCCAGTAAGGCGGATGACGTTCGATGCGTAAATCGAGCAGACGCCATGCTTGAATGATGTAGCTCGCTACCGCCGCATGCATGAAGCCGGCATACAAAGGCACGCCATACACTTTGGTGTAGGCGAACTCGGGATAGGCCCACGATCCCATCCTGGTCTTATAAATTTCCAGCGCGATGCCGATCATGTGAAACACCAGGATCGCTTTGAATTCATCCCAGGTTTCCAGCTTGGCGTGCAGCATCCATGCCTGAATGGCGATCGCAATGATCAGCAGCAGGTCATAACGCGGAATTCCCAAGCCTTTCAACTTGTGTGAGGCGAATAGCGCACAAAAGAAAAGTCCGGCGAACAAGCAGGCACGCGCTTCCTTGATGCCGAACATCCAAAACTCCAGCAAGAAGCGTCGCCAGCCGGCGAGGCTCGCAGGTGAATCCGGAATAGCCAGCAAGGCATCGAATCGGCGGATCAGCGAAGTCAGCATGAACTCAAGCTTGGTATGATGGTTGGTAACGAATGCCTTGTCATTATAAGTGCCGCGTTGTTTTCTATACTGAAAACTCGCTTTTGAGCGCTCTTACTTCCGAATCAACCATTTTTCGCTGAGATATGGAAAATTTCTTATTTGTGTTTGTCGCGCTCTTGCTAGTCTTGCTCAACGGCGTATTCGTCGCTGCCGAATTCGGATTGGTTAAGTTGCGGCAGACACGCGTGCGGGCCATTGCCAAGCGACATGGTTGGCGCGGGAAGATTTTGGCGGATGTGCATCGTCAGATCGACGCCTATCTTTCGGCATGCCAGCTCGGCATCACGCTGACTTCCTTGGGATTGGGATGGATAGGGGAGCCTGCGTTTGCAAGCTTGCTTGCGCCATTATTTCAGTTGGCCGGCATCGCGTCGCCGCAGGTGATTCACGGCATTTCGTTTGCCCTCGCTTTTTCGGTGATCTCGTTTCTGCATATCGTGGTCGGCGAACTGGTGCCGAAGTCGCTCGCTCTTCGTCATCCGGAAGGTGTCAGCTTGCTGACCGCCACGCCGCTTTATGGGTTTTATTGGTTGATGTATCCCGCGATACGCGCGCTCAACCTTAGCGCGAATTGGGTATTGCGCTTGACGAAGTTCGGCAGCGGGCATGTGCATGAAGCCGGTTACTCCGCCGATGAATTGAAATTAATTTTGCGCGGACACCGCGTCGATAGCGGCGCCAGCGAGGAAGAATTAAATGTCATGGCGCAAATGCTCGACTTCGGCGAGCTCGATGTGTCCGAATTAATGCGGCCCATCCATGAAATGGTCGCCCTGCGTCAGAGCGCAAGCCTTGAAGAAAATTTCGATGTCATCTTGCGCCATCGTTACAGCCGCTATCCTTATTTCGACCGCGATGGGCGTAATGTACTCGGCGTGATTCACTTGAAAGATTTATTCCTGGCGCAGCAGCAGGGAAAGCCGATCGAAAATCTAACGTCTTTTCTGCGTCCGATCCAGTATGTCTCGCCGCGCATGGCGGCACGTGTTTTATTCCAACGCTTTCGTGCGGGCGCGCCGCATTTTGCGATCGTCGGCAAGAAAGGTGAAACGCCTCATGGTTTCATTACCTTGGATAATATCTTGGGCGCATTGGTCGGGGCGATTCACGATGAATTTCGTCCCTACGAACAAGAGTGGGCACCTCAACCGGACGGCACATTCATCGGCAAAGGCAGCTTACCGATTTACACGCTGGAGCGCGCGCTCGCCATCGATATCGAAAACGAGGAAATGAATTTGGAAGACGCCGATTCGATCGGCGGCATGATTTTGGAAAAACTCGGTGAGATTCCGCAGGAAGGGCGGCGAATCGCATTTGCTCAATTCGACATCGTGATCCGGAAAATGCACGGCATGCGGATCGGCGCTGTGCAAGTGTTTCCTAAGCTGAAAGCGGCTGATAATCTACATGAGGCGTGAAGTCAGGCAGGGAAAAATTGATCCACCGTCTGCCGAAATTCGCGTTGCGTCGTGACGCGATAATACAGATTGTTATAGGGGAAGGTTTCGCGAATCATGCGAATGCGATTCCCCATCTCCGGGTCGGTGGTCATCAAGACGATATCGTGGCCTTTTTCTTCAATCGGAATGCTTTGGTAGCGTTCGACAAATTTGCGGTCGACTTTTCTGATTGCTTCCGCAGGCTTTTGGCGGCCTGCAATGAAGGGCTCATAAGGCAGATTATAGGACTTGGCCAAAGCTTTGCCGATGGCTTCCGGCTTGACTTGGAATTCGCTGACCAAGGCTTCTTCGACATCGACATTTTTACGGCGTGCCCAGTTGATGGCAAGATCCAGTTCGGCGGTCGAAATGATCGACTCCATCAATAAGGGTTCATACTTGGACCGCATCCTTGCCGCTGCCTTCAGACGCTGGACAAACGCAACGCCAATGGTCTTACATAGTTCTTGCAAGCCCTCTTCGGCAATATCGTCAAAGCCTTCGCCGTTGCGATTATTCAGCAGTTGCAGTACGCCCATCACAGTCTGACTGCTCGGATTGATAATGGGAGCGGTCAGCATTTGCTTGGTGCGGTAGCCGGTGAGGCTATCTACTTCTTTGCGGAACTGCAGCTCATGGGAAATCGATTTCAGTTCTTTTTCGTCATAGACGTCGCGAATGCGTATGGTCCGCTCGGACAGTGCGACGTAACCGGCAACGCTGGTCTCGTCGATCGGCAGCATCAGCTCTTTGCTGATGTTCAAACCGGTCTTGACCTTGGAGAAAATGCATTTCTTGTCGCCGCTGACCGCGTACAGGGTTAGACGGTCGCAATTAAACAGGCCGCAGATGTCTTCCGACATATCGAGCATCAGCTCGTCCAAATTGTCGGCGGCATGAATTTTGTTGGTCACCGCTTGCAAGCGCTGGGAAAATTCCAGGCGCAATTCAGTGTTATGGAAATCGACGGGCGCTTGTTCTTCTTTTTTCTTAAAAAACCCAAACATGTCTCCGACCTCCCGCAAGATGTTGGCATTGTTATTGTCGTTGCACTTTAGCATAGGCCGAGCGCGTTTGAAAATCGATCCATAGCCGGATGTGGCATAAAAGCGAGTTATGAATAAATTGCCTACTTTTCTTGCCGAATGGTGCCGGTTCACCCACATGGCGTGTGTCGGTGATAAGTTGTCTTTGCGATCTGGAAAGAATTGATCTATCGCAATCAAGACGAAAATTCGAATGATATTGCTTGGGTTCCTTTATTTCATTTGTCCGGCCGATGTCTCCCCTTCAGCTAAAACGCGCGTCCCTTTTCATACCTCGTGGGTTTTGGGAACCCAAGTTCCTGTTCGGCCGCCGCGCATTATGGGCGTGGATGGTGCTCGGCCTCGGATTGGTTGTCTCGATATTGGTTTGGAGCCAGTTGAATCTGCATATGGCCGAGACGGTCGAGTTCGATTTCCGGCGCGGCGTCGCCGAAGCCAATCATGCAATCGAAAAACGCATGGCAGCGATCGAGGTGGCCTTACGCGCGGGCGCGGCGCTGGCAACCGTCAAGACAAACTTCACGCAGCGGGATTGGCATCAATTCGTAGACGCATTGAACATCGAAAAAAACCATCCGGGAGTGCAGGCGATTTTTTGGGCACCCCGACTCGGGGCGGACGATCTCGACCGGCATGCCATGCAAATGCGCGCAACCGGATTTTCGGGCTACCGCGTCTTTCCTTCCGGCGGCAATCATGAGGTGACCCCGGTGACGTTTATCGAGCCGCTTTCCGAAAGAAATCTGCGCGCGCTTGGCTTTGACATGTCAAGCGAAGCGGCGCGGCGGGAGGCGATGGCGCGTGCGCGCAATACCGGGCAGCCCAGCATGACGAAGAGCCTGGAATTGATCACCGAAGAAACGAAGGTTTCGCAACCCGGCGTGCTTATGTACATGCCGGTATTCGCCGGGGCCGAAGGGCTTCCCGTCGCTGGCGTGCCGGAATTGAAGGGGTATGTGGGAGGCGCGTTTCGCCTAGGCGACTTCATGCACGCGGCATTGAGCGATCTTGAGCCGAATATACGGATCCAAATGTACGACGACCAGCGTCCGAAGGCCGGCGCGCTCGTATTCGATAATATCCCCGGTTTGCCCGATGCAGATCGCGCGTCCCAATTTCAGAGGATAGAAACTATGCAGTTGCATGGGCAAAAATGGCGCCTAGCATATAGTTATTTTCCCGAGAAGAACCGGCATTATCGTAGTGAACAGCGCGCGCTTGCATTCGAATTATTCGGCGGACTGGCGATCAGCAGCTTGCTGTTTCTTGTATTCCTGACGCAGCTTGCCCTCAAGGAAAGGGCGGCCGGGCTCGCGACCGCGATGACCTCGGCATTACGGGAAAGCGAGCGGCGCTGGCAGTTCGCGCTCGAAAGCGGCGGCGACGGTTTAGTGGACTGGAATTTGGCGACCGGCCAGATTTTTTATTCGCCTCGCGCAGCCGGCATGCTCGGATTCATGCCCGAGGAAATGCCGCGCGCGCTCACTTACGAGCAATGGCTGGACAACATGCATCCCGACGACCGTGCCGCCGGCCGTGCCGCGTTCGATCATTTCCAGGAAAATCCGGCGATCGGATTTGAGTCGGAATTCCGTCTCAAATGTAAGGACGGCTCTTATGTCTGGATATTGGCGCGTGCCAGGGCGATCGAGAGCGATTCCCAGGGAAAGCCCGTGCGCATTATCGGCGTGCGCGCCAACGTTACCGAGCGAAGAAGGCGCACGGAGCAGCTGCGTCTGGCGGCCAAGGTGCTGGAAAGCAGTAGCGAAGGCATCATGATCACGGATGGCGGCCAGCGTATCGTCATGGTCAACGCAGCCTTCTCGCGCGTGACAGGTTACGCCATCGAAGAAGCTCTGGGCAAAACGCCGCATCTGCTGGCCTCGGGGCGGCACGATGCCGAGTTTTATCAAGAGATGTGGACGGCGTTGCGAGCAGGAGGCTTTTGGCAGGGCGAAGTGTGGAACAGGCGCAAGAACGGCGCCGTATATCCCGAGTGGCTGACCATCAATCACGTATTGGACGAGCAAGGGCACGTGACGCATTACGTCGGCATTTTCACCGACATCTCCGCGCGCAAATTATCCGAGGCGCGCATCGAACAGCTTGCGCACTTCGATGCGCTGACGCATTTGCCCAATCGGATACTGCTGCAAGACCGTTTGGAACAGGCGATCACGTCGACCCGTCGCGCCGGCAATTGCATGGCGGTCATGTTCCTCGATCTCGATCACTTCAAGACCATCAACGATACGCTAGGCCATCATTGGGGCGATGAATTGCTGAAGCTCGCTTCGCAACGCCTGAAGGCGCACGTGCGCGAAGGCGATACGGTAGCGCGTCAGGGCGGCGATGAATTCATCATCGTGCTGCCTAACTTGCATATGCCCGACGATGCTGCCGCAGTGGCGGCCAAGCTGATCGAGGCGATGTCCGCGCCTTACGAATTGAATGGCAAGGAATTGACGGTGACCATCAGTGTCGGCATCAGCGTGTTGCCGCAAGATGCGGACGATATGGATAGCCTGACCAAGCATGCAGATGCCGCGATGTATCACGCCAAACAGAGCGGCCGTAACAATTTTCAGTTTTACACCGAAGCCATGAGCCGGCATTCGGCGCAGCTGCTGGCGATGGAAAGCGCCCTTCGTTATGCGGTGCAGAGGAGTCAACTGGTGCTGCATTTCCAGCCTCAAATGCGCTTGCGGGACAATCGCTTGGTGGGCGTGGAAGCGCTGGTGCGTTGGCAGCATCCGGAAAGAGGGCTGGTGCCGCCCTGTGAATTCATTCCGATTGCCGAAGATCGCGGGCTTATCGCCGAAATCGGCAGGTGGGTGCTGAACGAGGCTTGCATGGTCAATCGCCGCCTTCAATTGGAAGGCGGTCCGGCGGTGCCGATTGCCGTCAATATTTCGGCGCCTCAGTTCATTCTGCCGGATTTCCTGGATCAAGTCGAAGCGGCATTGGAGGTGTCCGGGTTGGAGCCGCAGTATCTGGAGCTCGAATTGACTGAAAGCATCGTCATGCGCGATGTGCAATCCGTCATTTCCACCTTGCAGACGTTAAAGAAGCTCGGCGTGAGTCTTTCGATCGATGATTTCGGAACGGGATATTGTTCGCTCTCCTATTTGAAGCGTTTGCCGATCGATAAACTCAAAATCGATCAATCCTTCGTGCGCGACATCAGTGTCGACGCCGACGATGCGGCAATCACTGCCGCCATCATCAACCTGGCGAGATGCCTGAATCTGGACGTGATTGCGGAGGGCGTCGAATCGGAGCAGCAGTTGGAGTTCCTGCGCACCTTGGGCTGTGACGAGATACAGGGCTATTGGCTGAGCAAGCCGCTGCCCGCGGTAGAATTTTCTGTATTTATGCGCAACTTCAAGCTGTAATAGCGGAATCGCCGGCCCGCATGGCGGTTGAAAATCACTGCTTGCGGTCGACCACTGCCATGGTTATGCGCGAGATGCAAACCAAGTCGCCCGCATCGTTGACTATTTGTATTTCCCATACATGCGTCGTACGGCCGATATGAAATGGCTTGGCGGTCGCCGTCACCCAGCCGTCGCGCACCGGGCGCAAATGATTGGCATTGATATCCAAACCGACGCAGTAGGCCATCCCTTCCACGCAAAGATTGGCGGCGCAGCTGCCCACGGTTTCGGCGAGCAGCACCGATGCGCCGCCATGAAGCACACCCAGCGGTTGCACCGTGCGCGCATCGACCGGCATACGCGCGGTGAGCGTATCGTCGCCTATCGCAGTGAACTCAATGGCAAGCGATTCCGCCGCCGTGTTTGCGCTCCACTTTTGCAGCTCTTCCAAGCTGAAATTTCTTTTCCAGATCGGCATATGCCTTCCTTAAAATTTATGCAGTCAAAAACGCGCTATTCCACAAGATCAGCCTCTAATCATAATGCAAAGAGGTAATGCCATGATGAAGCCGGATTGGCGATTCGCCGGCTGACAAGATGGGGCGGAATGCAGCCGGCATCGGCGGCCGAAATGGGTTGAGTCGAATAAGTTGAACTATAGAAAGCGGCCATTCAGCCCCCTTACGAAAATGCCCGGTTTTGGTAATATTCATTATTCGGAGACAGGCAAAACCTCACAACGCTAGGGAGAACTGATGACGCGCTTCCGCTTTTCATTTGTATCTTTCGCACTGCTGCTATTCTCTCTAGGCACCGCCTACGCAGATGCCAAACTGACGCCGGAAATGCAAGATGTATTATCCAAGGCGCAAGCGGGCGATGTGCAAGCTCAAGTTCGCATTGCCGGCGCTTATCGGTCCGGCAAGGGGGCGCCGCGCGATCCAAATGAAGCGCTCAAATGGTATCGCTCTGCTGCCGAGCAAGGCGACGCCGAATCGCAGACGATCATCGCCACTTCCTATTTGAGCGAAAGGAAGTTCGAGGAAGCATTTCCCTGGTATGAAAAGGCTGCCGCACAGAACCAGCCGTTCGCCACGCACACGCTGGCTTATCTTTACGAAACCGGATCGGGTGTCGAAAAGGACAGTAAGAAGGCGTTAGATCTCTACGCTAAAGCAGCCGAATTAGGATCGCCGGAAGCGATGTTCAAGCTCGGCGTCATGTATGGTGAAGGCAACGTCACGGAACGCGATACGCAGCTGAGCTGTGTCTGGTATTTTCGCGCGAATAAATATGTGGGCGAACAAAATCATGTTCTTCTTACCATCCTAGGCCGCGAAATCGCGCGCATGAATCGCACGATGGAAAAAGAATCTCTGGAAAAATGTAAGGCGCAAGCGGAAGACTGGTCGCCGACGAAAGTAGCGTCTAAAACCGAAAAGTAAGGCAGGGCGGCGTTCTCAATGCGCAGCATTCTGTTCCTTGCGTAAGTGATCCGGAAAATTCCCCATCATGTCCAAACCTCTCAAGCTCATCGTCGTTGTCGCCATTATCATGGTTGCAGCCTTCCTGCTTAATCCCTCTCCCGAGCGGCATCGGGTTCGGATCAAGGAAGTAATTGCAGAGCGCAGTCCAATTGCCGGCGTACTCGGTATCGGCGCACTCGCGGCATTCGTATCCACATATCATTCCCTGGGCGTGCTTTCGTACACGACTGTCGATGACCGAACCGTCTCGGTGGGAGCATTCGGTATTGTTGTGGTGATGGGGTTATCCAACAATGACAAGTGAGCAATGCAGAAATTGCCGGCACCCATGTCTAATCGGACAGTTGGATAAGCGCGTCGCGCCGAGGCCGGATTCAACCGTCAGTCAACTTGATCGATAAAACTCATATGGAAAAAGCTGCACCAATCGTTCAGGAAGTTTATGCGGAATACCTGCGTAATTTCGGCGAGCCCAGCTTTTCGGTTCGATTTGATGGAAATGATTCCCAAAGCAAGGTTCCCAATCCAATCGATATATTCGTCTGGTTACCTACGCCCGATGTCGATGTGACGACGTTTAGCACGATCGGGATGTGCGTCGACAAAATGCCTGAAAGCGAAATTCGCGCGGAACTTCAATTTGGGGTGAGGGGGCAGCTGGAAGAAGCCGATTTGAATGAGGCGGTGAAGTTCATGGCGAACGTTGCGGCTACGCCGTTTGCGCTCAATACCTACTTCGATTACTTCCATACCATTCCATGTCCGACGATACCCGCGTTCCCCTCATGCACAGGCATTTTGTTTCATCCTTCTTTGGGCGATCCGGGCTGGAATGAAATCAGGACTTCGGTCGATTTGGTCAAGCTGTTGCAGATATTTCCGATCACCGAAGCCGAGTACCAAATGCGTCAGTCCGAAGGAATGGACGCGCTCATCAACCATTTCGTAACCAACGATATCGATGTTTTTTCAAGGCGCTAAATCTCAACATCCCAATCAGACCGAGACAACGCTTTCCGGACTGGCGCTCGCGAAGACGTATTGTGCGTCGACATCGCAGCGGAAGGATGCAATGCGGATGTATAAGCAATTGACTCTTGGAGCATGCCGTAAAAACTAAAGCGCAAAAAATACTCGCTGCGTACGAGCGCTTTGCGCAAGGAATCGCAGCCATCCCCGATCCGAAAGCGCAAGAGCTATATCGCGTGGCGGCGGGCGTGCCTCGTTTCGTCGAGCATACTAAATCGAAGCAGCCGCAAGTGACTTCTTCTCAAATCGCTTCAGGTTTGGAGCAAGGCTTGAAGGAAATGCCAGCCTTGGTCGGCGCAGTGGAGGCGCAGTGGCGGTGGGCAGTGGCAAAGGCGTGGCACGACGCGATTTCTTCTGAGTATCCAGGCTTCCTGCAGATAGAAGCCGAACGTCTACAGAAAATTCTCGCACGCGGAAAAATCAGGACTGAAGGTGAATTTCACCTGGTTCGGTATCAGATCGATGTGCTGGAGGCGCAGCCGGAGTTGGCGGCAGAGCTTCAGGTGCTTTATGCGCTTGCCGAGACTTATGAGGCGCCCACTTAAGAAGTGAGTAAAAGCGGGCGATCGCTTCAATTGCCGGCTGTTTAGGACAAACTGCGCGACATCGCGAGGGACATCCGCTACCAAAGACGAACGACGCAGCGGCCTTGCACTTTTCCAGCCAAGAGAAGCGGGCAAGTATCGAACACTTGATCGAGGGTGATGTCGGTATACATTTTTTTCAAATCGTCTGCGGTAACGAGCTCGGCCAGAGCGTTCCACGCCTGAAGACGCCGCTCGGTAGGGGCACGCACGGAGTCGATGCCTATCATGCGTATGCCGCGCAGGATGAAAGGGAAGACGGTCGTGTCCAGATCGGCGCCGCCGGCCAAGCCGCAGACGGCAACCGAACCGCCATAGGCAATCCGCGGCAACACCGCCGACAACACTGCACCGCCGACAACATCGATCGCTCCCGAGAAGGTTTCCTTATCCATCGTCATGCGGCCGGGGCGCTTGGGCGTTGAAAACTCGTCGCGTGGCACGACGGACGTGGCGCCTAATTCATGGAGGTAGGCGTCCGCTTCAGGCCGGCCTGTGAGGGCGGCAACTTTATACCCTTTGCGGGCAAGCAGCGCGACGGCGACGCTGCCGACGCCACCTACGGCACCCGTCACCAGCACTTCCTTCTCATTGGGGCGCAAGCCTTGTTCTTCGAGCGCCGATACGCACAGCATGGCGGTTAATCCTGCCGTCCCGATCGCCATGCAATCGTGCAAGGAAAATTTTTTCGGTTTCTTGACCAGCCAGTCGGCATTGACGCGCGCGTATTGGGACAAGCCGCCCCAGTGCAATTCGCCGACCTGCCATCCGGTTAACACGACTTCATCGCCGGGCTGATAACGCGCATCGGTCGAGTGTTCCACCACGCCGGCAAAATCGATGCCCGGAATAATCGGAAATTGCCTGAGGATGGAGCGGTTGGCTAATGCCGCCGCGTCCTTGAAATTGAGGCTGGAATACATCACCTTAACCAGCACGTCGCCTTTAGGCAGATCGTCGACGGTCAATGTTTCGATGCTGCTGTGGAGTTGTTTATTCTCGTCTTGCCGAACGACGATCGCGTTGAAGGTATGGGCCGAAGTCATGGGTGTTCTCCAAATGTCGTTGTACTGACTGTACCTTATCATTCTCGAATTGATGAATAAACGTGTAATATAAAAACATATTGAACTCGATTCGAGAACAATCATGTTGACCTCGGAAATGCTTTCCACGTTTATTCTGGTTGCCGAGCATGCCGGCTTCACTGCGGCGGCGACGGAGGCGAATATCGCCAAAGGCGTGGTGAGCAAGCGCATCGGCCAGCTGGAGGCGCGGCTTGGCCATCCGCTTTTCCGGCGCACCACGCGCAGCGTGCATCTCACGCCGGCGGGTGAAATCTTTCTCGACACCGCAAGAAAAATCATGCTGGAACTGGAAGCGGGCACCGAAGCCTTGTCCTCGCTGCGCAGCGAACCGAGCGGCCCGGTGCGCATGACGGCGCCGGTGTCGTGGGGAACGGAGGTGTTGGCCAAGCTTATTCCTAGGTTCTTGCAGGCTTATCCAAAAATAGAAGTGGAGCTGATACTTTCGGATAGCCTCATGGACTTGGCGCATGAGCGCATCGACATTGCATTGCGCATGACGATTGCGCCTTTGCCCGATCAAGTGGCAATCCCGCTTTCCGGTCTCGAACGCTTATTGTGCGCTTCGCCGAAGTACATCAAAACATTCGGCGCGCCGAAGTCGCCGGCCGATTTGATGCATCACGCTTGCTTGAGCTACTGGTCCGAAACCGGTCAGCAGGCATGGCATTTGGTGCGCAAGAATGAAAAGAAAATCGTGCCCATCGTCAGCCGCTATCGCGTGAACAATCCGAATGCCGTGAAGGATGCTGTCATGGCCGGCATCGGCGTCGGGCTGCTTCCCGATTATGTGTGCGCACGCGAATTGGAATCCGGAAAGCTGGTGCGGGTGTTGCCGAGCTGGCGACCGGAAACGCAATTCGGCACCAAGATTTATGCGGTCGGGTTGCCGGAGCGAGTGCGCTTGTCGCGTTGTCAGACGATGTTGGCGTTTCTTAAAGAGGCACTGGCAAAGAAGATTTAAGCGACGGTGAACCGTTAGAAGTAAACGAGAAAATACGGCTCGATTATTTAGATTGCTATATTGAAATGGGCGTAAATGGGTGTAATATTGGTGCCCATGATCGTTACGAGCTCTGTTCAAATAACCCCAGAAATCCTAAGCCTCATCGCCGGTGTTGATGAGTTCAAGGGTGCATGGCGTGCGCTCGGCACGCTTGCGCCGGATCGGCTATCCGCACTCCGGCGGGTCGCTACCATTGAAAGCATCGGTTCATCCACGCGCATCGAGGGTAGCAGCTTGTCCGATCGCGAGGTCGAGCGCCTGCTGTCCAACCTGCAGATCAAGTCTTTCACGACGCGGGATGAACAAGAAGTAGCCGGCTATGCCGAGGTGATGGAGCTGGTGTTTTCATCTTGGCAGCACATCGCGCTGACCGAGAACCACATCAAGCAACTGCACCGCGATTTACTGACCTACAGTGAGAAAGACGCCTGGCATCGCGGCAATTACAAAACCTCTACGAATAGCGTGGTGGCTTTTGACGAGGATGGAAAACAACTGGGTGTCGTATTCGCAACCGCGACGCCATTCGATACGCCGCCCTTGATGACTGAACTCGTTGAGTGGTTCAATGCGGAGCGGCAAGCAGCACGGCTTCATCCTTTGCTGCTCATCGGCATCTGGGTCGTGGTCTTCCTCGAAATCCATCCATTTCAAGACGGTAATGGTCGGCTTAGCCGGGTTCTCACCACCTTGTTGCTATTGCAGGCTGGCTATGCCTACGTACCCTATAGCTCATTGGAAAGCGTGATCGAGCAGAGCAAGGAGGCTTATTACCTGGCCTTGCGGCAAACTCAAGGGACGATCCGCACCAGTGCGCCGAATTGGCAGCCGTGGTTGACGTTCTTCCTGCGCGCGCTCGCCGAGCAAGTCCGCCGCCTCAATCGCAAGGTCGAGCGTGAAAAGCTCGTGCTGGCCTCGCTCCCTGAGCTTTCGCTACAGATTGTCGAGTTTGCTCGGGAACATGGGCGTATCACCATGGGTGATGCGATTCGGCTCACCAACGGAAATCGCAATACGCTCAAGCAGCATTTCCGGGCCTTGGTTGAGCAAGGCCACCTTAGCCAGCATGGTGCTGGCAGGGGTGTGTGGTATGAGTTGCGATAGGAGGATGACAAGCGTGTTGCCTCTTGACGCTTCACCGACCAGCGGGGGGCGTGGCCCTTTAATCGAAGTCCTGTATGCGTACATCACATCAAGGCTTGCATAATGACAACAAGTGAAAACCAAATCGAGCTGGACCTGATCGCCAAACTGGGCGATCTCAAGTATACCTACCGGCCCGACATTCGCGACCGCGCCGCACTGGAAGCGAACTTCCGCGAGAAGTTTCAGGAGCTCAATCGCGTCACGCTCACTGGCGGTGAATTCCAGCGTCTGTTAGATGAAATCGTCAGCCCCGACGTCTTCACTGCCGCTCACATACTTCGTAACCGCAATGCGTTTGCGCGCGATGACGGCACCCCGCTGAACTACACGCTGGTCAATGTCGACGATTGGTGCAAGAACACGTTCGAGGTCGTCAACCAGTTGCGAATGAATACGGACTACAGTCATCATCGCTACGACGTTCTCTTGCTGATCAACGGCGTGCCTGTTGTTCAGATCGAGCTGAAGACGCTCGGCATTAATCCCCGCCGGGCAATCGAGCAGGTCGTTGAATACAAGAACGACCCCGGCAACGGCTACACGCGCACGCTCCTGTGCTTCATCCAGCTCTTCATTGTCAGCAACCGAGATTCCACCTACTATTTCGCTAACAACAACGCCCGCCACTTCAGTTTCAACGCCGACGAGCGCTTTCTCCCGATTTACCAATACGCCGCTCCGGACAACTCAAAGATCAACGGAATCGATCGTTTTGCCGACGCCTTCCTCGCCAAATGCACCCTTGGGCAGATGATCAGCCGCTACATGGTCCTCGTCGCCAGTGAGCAGAAGCTGCTGATGATGCGGCCGTACCAAATCTACGCCGTCAAAAACATCGTCGAGTGCATCGAGAAGAACTTCGGCAACGGCTACATATGGCACACCACCGGCAGTGGTAAGACGCTCACCAGCTTCAAGACCTCCACGCTCCTGAAGGCCAATCCGAATATCGAAAAGTGTCTTTTTGTCGTGGACCGCAAGGACCTCGATCGCCAGACCCGCGAAGAATTCAACCGCTTCCAGGAGGGCTGCGTCGAGGAGAACACTAATACCGGCGCTCTCGTTCGTCGCCTGCTTTCCGACGCCGCCGCCGACAAGGTCATAGTCTGTACCATCCAGAAGCTCGGCTTGGCTCTTGATGAAAGCAGCAAACGCAACAAGAGCCGGGAGAAAAAAGGACTATCGACCTACACGGAACTTCTCGAACCGATACGCGACAAGCGCATCGTCTTCATCTTCGATGAATGCCACCGTTCGCAGTTCGGCGACAACCATAAGGCCATCAAGGAGTTCTTCCCCAACGCCCAGCTATTCGGCTTTACCGGCACGCCGATCTTTGATGACAACGCCACCTACAAGCGTATTGAGGGTGACGTCCAGATGCTCAAGACCACGGAGGATCTTTTCGAGAAATCGCTGCACGCATACACCATTACTGACGCCATCGAGGATCAGAACGTCCTGCGCTTCCACATCGATTACTACAAGCCCGACGGCAAAAATGTTCCCAAGCCAGGCGAGGCGGTGGCCAAGCGGGCCGTTGTTGATGCCATCCTAACTAAGCATGGCGCCGCCACGGGTGGGCGCAAGTTTAACGCCATCCTCGCCACCGCCTCGATCAACGACGCGATCGAGTACTACAACATCTTTGAAGCGGCACAGGACGAGAAGCAGGTGGACGACCCGAATTTCGTCCGGCTTAACATTGCTGCAGTTTTCTCCCCACCGGCCGATGTGAGTCCGGATGTAAAGCAGCTACAGGCAGATCTGCCGCAAGAACAGGAAGACAACAAGCACGACCCCGAACAGAAGAAAAAGGCCCTCCAAAACATCATCGCCGGCTACAACGCTCGCTTCGGCACCAACCACCGCATCGAGGAGTTCGACCTCTACTACCAGGATGTACAAAAGCGCATCAAGGACCAGCAATATTCGAACGAAGATTTGCGGAAAGCCGATCCGCAAGGGAAGTACGCGCACAAGATCGACATCACCATTGTCGTCGACATGCTGCTGACCGGCTTCGACTCCAAGTACCTCAACACGCTCTACGTCGACAAGAACCTCAAGTATCACGCGCTGATCCAGGCCTTCAGCCGCACCAACCGCGTGCTGAACGACACCAAACCCTATGGTCACATCCTCGACTTCCGCGGCCAGGAGGACGCTGTCAAAGATGCCATTACTCTCTTCTCCGGCCTAAAGATCGACAAGGCCCGCGAAATCTGGCTTGTCGATAAGGCTCCTGTCGTCATCGACAAGCTCAAGGCCGCCAAGGAAGATCTCGCGAGCTTCATGAAGTCGCAAGGCCTCACCGACAAGCCCGAAGACGTCGCCAACCTCAATGGAAACGAAGCGCGCGTAGCCTTCGTCGATCTTTTCAAGAAAGTGCAGAAGCTGCAGACCCAGCTCGACCAATACACCGACCTTACCGACGAGCAGGAAGAAACGATCCAGACCATTCTGCCTAAGGACGAACTGAACGCTTTCCGCGGCGCCTATCTCGAAACTGCCCAGCGGCTCAAGTTCGAGCAGAACAAGCCGGGGGATCAAAGGAGCGAGAAGGTCGACCAGCTTGATTTCGAGTTCGTCCTCTTTGCCTCGGCCACCATCGACTACGATTACATCATGCAGCTCATCGCTGACTTCTCCACTAAGAAGCCGGGCAAGGCAACCATGAGCCGCGACCAGTTGATCGGCCTAATCGCGGCCGACTCCAAGTTCCTCGGCGAGCGCGACGACATCACGGAGTACGTGAAAAGCCTCAAGGCCGGCGAGGGCCTCGACGAATCCGCCATCCGCGCCGGCTATCAGCGGTTCAAGGATGAAAAAGCCGCCCGCGAGCTGACCGACCTCTCCGCGAGACACGGCCTGCCCGCCGCGGCGCTTCAGGCCTTCGTCGACAACATCCTCATCCGCAGGATCTTCGACGGCGAGCAGCTCACCGAACTGCTCGCGCCGCTCGCCCTCGGCTGGAAGGCGCGCACTCAGAAGGAACTGGGACTCATGACCGATCTCGTCCCGCTGCTGAAGAAGCGCGCCGGCGGGCGCGACATCTCCGGGCTTAACGCGTACGAGGAATAAGCGATGGCGAAGGACGACAAATCAACGGTGACGCCGAGGTTGCGGTTTCCGGAGTTTCGGAACGCGGAGGGGTGGGAAACTGCTCCACTCGAAGACATTGCCGAACGCGTTTCTACGAAAAACTCGGATGGGGGTGTAACGCGCGTCCTGACCAACTCGGCCGAGCGCGGGGTCTTAGATCAGCGAGACTACTTTGACCGGGATATCGCCACCGCAGGCAAGGTCGACGGCTATTACATCGTCGACCAAGGTGACTATGTCTATAACCCGAGGACTTCCGCGATTGCACCTGTTGGCCCGATCTCGCGGAACAACATCGGCAAAGGGTTGATGTCACCGCTCTACACTGTTTTTCGATTCTCTACCGACAAGACTGACTTCTACGAGCACTACTTCAGGTCAACGGGTTGGCACTCGTATCTGAGAAGCGCCGCGAGTACGGGCGCGAGGCACGATCGCATGAGCATCACGACGGGTGCCTTCATGCGGATGCCGGTACCAACGCCGGACCCATCCGAGCAACAGAAGATCGCCGACTGCCTGACGTCGCTGGACGAGGTTATTGCCGCCCAGGGGCAGAAAGTGGATGCCTTGAAGGCTCACAAACGTGGGCTGATGCAGCAGCTTTTCCCCCGGGACGGCGAAACTCTTCCCCGCTTCCGCTTCCCCGAGTTTCGCGATGCGCCGGAGTGGGAAACTCATGCTTTATCGAAATTTATAACGGCATTGGACGCGGGAGTAAGCGTAAATTCTGGAGATAGGCCTGCAAGCGATACAGAAATCGGAATACTAAAGACAAGTTGTGTGACAAGCGGTGTCTTTGACCCTTCAGAAAATAAGGTTGTTTTGGAGTCGGAAGAATTGGAGCGCGTAAAAGAACCTGTGCGCAGCAACACAATAATCATAAGTAGAATGAACACGCCGGCACTTGTTGGAGCCAACGCGTATGTCCAAGCCGATCTTGCCAACATATTCCTCCCAGATCGACTCTGGGCAGCAAAATCGAATTCAAATGGATATTTGAGATTTATTTCCTACATCTTGGGTTCAGAAAAAGGGAGGACTTCCTTGTCTGAATTGGCGACCGGGACCTCCGGGTCGATGAAAAATATCTCGAAGTCTGCTGTTCTTGAATTACAGATTTCAGCGCCTGATTTACCAGAACAACAAAAAATCGCCGACTGCCTCACCTGCCTCGACACTCAGATCGCCGCCGAATCAGAAAAACTCGAAGCCCTCAAGTCCCACAAGAAGGGCCTCATGCATCAGTTGTTCCCGTAGCCGGAGGAGAATTAAATATGCCCGACCCATTCTTCAAAGACCTTCCTACGCTCGCACAGCATTTGCGCGACGAACTGGATAAACCGAATAAGAAGTTCATTCTGCTCTACGCCTACAACGGCATAGGCAAGACCCGACTGTCGGGCGCATTCAAGGACTTGGGCAAAAAGATCAACGAAGAAGGCGTAACTATGGAGCGTGACACCCTCTATTTCAACGCCTTCACCGAAGATCTGTTCAATTGGGATAACGATCTAACCGGAGACAGGCACCGCTTTCTCAAACTCAACGAAAAATCGCGGTACTTTGATGGGCTCGCCTCAACGGAGCTGGACACTCGCATCCGCCCGCTGCTACATCGCTACGCCGATTTTGATTTCCGAATTGATTCAAAAACGGACAAAGACGGCAAGTTGACGAAGGCCGAGGTCGTCTTCTTTCGTAATGAGGAAAAAAACACCGCCGCTGGCGCCGATTACGAGGAAGACACGTTCGGTATCAAGATTTCACGCGGGGAAGAGAGCATCTTCATTTGGTGCTTCTTCCTCGCGATCTTGCAACTCACGCTGGACGGACACGAGGACTATAAATGGGTGAAGTACGTCTATATCGATGATCCAATATCGTCACTCGATGAGCACAACGCGATCGTTGTTGGAAATCATCTAGTCCAACTCTACCGAGAAGCCAAGCGGCACGTGCCCACTGCCATCTCGACGCACCACGCGTTGTTCTTCAACGTACTGCACTACGAGATCAAGAACCATCTTGGAAAGCAATCGCAGTACATGCTGAAACGAGACAAATCATCGGGTAGTTATCGCTTGGAAGAGCAGAAGGGGGACACCCCCCAGTTCTACCACGTCTCAGCATTGGCAGAGCTTTTGGAATTGGCAAAGGAAGAGAAGATCAGCACGTATCACTTCAACGTGCTTCGGAGCATCTTGGAGAAGACGGCGTTCTTCCATGGATACGGGCACTTTGCCAGTTGCATCAAGAAAGACGCGAATGATGCGGAAGGAATCCTGCATCAGCGCTTCGTCGATATCCTGAGTCACGGAAAATACTCGATGTACGAACCAGTGGAGATGCAGGAACAGACCAGGGAGTACTTTCAAATGATTCTTCGTGGCTTCGTGGAGCGTCATAACTTCAATCCCGCACTTTTCGCAGAAGAGAAAAAGTAAGACACCATGACCGAACAAGACCAGAAACAACTCGGCAAAATTCTCTGGAACATCGCCGACCAGTTACGTGGGGCGATGAACGCGGACGACTTTCGCGACTACATGCTTTCGTTTCTCTTCCTGCGCTACCTCTCCGACAACTACGAGTTGGCTGCAAAGAAGGAACTGGGGCCGGATTATCCGGATGTGGCATCGGACGTCATGGAGCAGACGGCTGCCACGACGCCGCTCCAGATTTGGTACGAGGAGAACAAGAAAGACGTGGCCGAGTTTGAAAAGCAGATGCGCCGCAAAGTTCACTACGTCATCAAGCCCGATTACCTATGGGGCAACATCGTTCACCTGGCCAAGATGCAGAACGACGAGCTGCTCAACACGCTGCAGAAGGGGGTCAAGTATATCGAGGAAGAATCCTTCCAGAGCAACTTCCAAGGGCTGTTCTCGGAGATCAACCTCGCCTCCGACAAGCTCGGGCGGAAATACGCCGACCGCAACGCCAAACTTTGCTCGATCATCTCGGAAATCGCGCGCGGCATGGCGCTGTTCTCGACAGACACTGACACCCTCGGCGATGCGTACGAATACCTGATCGGGCAGTTCGCGGCCGGGTCTGGGAAGAAGGCGGGGGAGTTTTACACGCCCCAGCAGATCTCAAGCATCCTGTCTGCCATCGTCACGCTCGACAGCCAGGAGCCGAAAACCGGCAAGCGGAACAAGCTGGATAGCGTATTTGACTTCGCCTGCGGGTCGGGCTCGCTCCTGCTCAATGTGCGTCATCGCATGAAGGACGCGGCCGGGACCATCGGCAAGATCTTCGGGCTGGAGAAGAACATCACAACCTACAACCTGGCGCGCATGAACATGCTGCTGCACGGGGTGAAGGACACGGAGTTCGAGATCTACCACGGCGACACGCTCACCAACGACTGGGATTTCCTGCGCGAGACGAACCCCGCGAAGAAGCCGCAGTTCGACGCGGTAGTGGCTAACCCACCCTTCAGCTATCGCTGGGAGCCGGGCGAGGCGATGAGCGATGACATGCGCTTCAAGAATCACGGTGTAGCGCCCAAGAGTGCGGCCGACTTTGCCTTCTTGCTGCATGGGCTGTACTACTTGAAGGACGACGGCGTGATGGCGATTATCCTGCCGCACGGCGTGCTCTTCCGCGGCGGCGCAGAAGAACGCATTCGCCGCAAGCTACTGGATGACGGGCATATCGACACCGTGATCGGTTTGCCGGCGAACCTGTTTTATTCGACGGGTATTCCGGTCTGCATCCTTGTTCTGAAGAAGTGCAAGAAACCGGACGACGTGCTCTTCATCAATGCCGCCGAGCACTACGAGAAAAGCAAACGTCAGAACCAGCTGCGGCCCGAGCATATCGACAGGATCATCGACACCTACCAACACCGTAAGGAAGAGTCTCGCTACTCGCGGCGGGTGAGCATGGAAGAAATCGAGCAGAACGATTTCAACCTGAACATTTCGCGTTACGTCAGTACGGCGGTTGCGGAAGAGGAGGTTGACCTAAAGGCAGTGCATCAGCAACTTGTCGACCTCGAAAAGGAAATCGTGAAGGCGAAGAACAAGCACAACGCCTTCCTGAAGGAGTTGGGATTGCCCTTGCTGCCCTGACAAGACTTGATTTAGCTTGCTATCCTAAGTGCTGAAATTTGACATGAGCGACATCAAACTCTTCCAACTCAAGGCTTCCTGGCGCCCGAATACTTCACCGGCAAGCCACACGGCGGCGTATCGATTCGTTGGGGCTGGACGAAAACAAAGCCCGGTGATTTTGGAGTACAAGCGTTCGGTCGGGGAGAACGTCATCAACCAAGGGCTGTTCTAGCTTGACTGGCTGATGGACCACCAGGCCGAATTCAAACTGCTGGTGATGGAAAAGCTTGGCAAGACAGCGGCGGACGCCATCGACTGGAGCGCGCCCTGTTTGGTTTGCATCGCGGCGGGTAACATTACTTCTGATCGTTTACACCGATGTGAACGATCAGAAGTAAATGAGAAAAAGGGGCCATTTTTCATGCAAATATGCAGAATTTAGTGAGACGAAATGCAGTAGTTAACGAGACTATTTTTTTGCGGTGCTATGTCAATTGCATATTTCTGCGGCATTCGAATTCATAATCTCAGGGTCGTTAGTTCAAATCCTAGCCGTCCTTCTTCTGGATCAATATGCGGTAGTAGTAAATCGATTTGACGAGGTGATGTAGATAGTGCATTTCCCTGAAGCTGATTAGCAGCTTCCGCATGAAGTCGAGAAAATACATCGTCTGAGCCTTTTCCTGCTCCAAGCCTTCAAGCTTCGGGAAGTAGGTAATTAACTGAGTCGAATCGTCGTACTCGGCCTTGAAGTGCGCAATCGCGTTGCGCAGTTGATTGTCCACTGCGTCTGTGTCGAAGTAAAACCAGCAGTTATCTAGCCAGTCCATTTTGGACCCGAACGGAATGTCCGCGAAGTCGTTGAGCGATGTGGGCTGCTTCTTACGTCCCAGGTCGGGAAACGCGTTGTAATCATCGCGATGCAGCAAGTTATTGATGCCTGCCACGATCACTAACTGTCGATTCAGGACTTCGGCAATGTCTTTATATAGATCTTTATACGCGTTGAACTTGTCCGTCGAAACACGAGCCGGTGATAACCCGCCACCTTCGTACTTCTTATCGAAATCAAGGAACAGTGCGGGACGCAATGGCAGCTCGGCATCAAGAACAGCCGGGTAAAGCTCAAGCCCATCTAGTTGAACATTACGCAGGAACCGTGTGTTGGCGAGATGGTCAATGAAATCGTCTAGTTTGACTCTATTTCTATTCGCGAGATTAATTAGGAAGTCGGTGTAACTTTCGACTGTCTCTTTGACGCTATGAACATTGATGAATGGTTCAAACACTCTCGAGACGAGCAGGTACAAGCCGGCATTGATGTCCTGTGGCTTGCTGGACTTCAGCTTGGTTCTGAGGAATTTCTCGACCCTAATACGGAAAAGCAGTGGATCGCGTCCCGAGTACAGCCTGATAAGGTTTTGAATTTCGCCCTGCTTTTTGTAAAGTGCGTTCAACTGGTTCAGTCTATGATTGTGCATGGCCAACCGATCATGCCCAATCTGCTGGATCGCCATCATAAATGGCGTATTGCCCATAACGTACTTGCCGAACTTGACTGGAAAGTCGAGGTGCAGGTCCACGAAATTTGTCTTTTCATCGAAAGGGCCGCGGGCCGGAATTTGGCGCGCTCCCGTGAAGTCTTTTCCTTGTCCCTGATTGCGGCCAATAGTGAAATCGATTGGGGATCCACATGACTGACAGCAAAAGCGAAACGGCTGCACATCGCGATTAGACATGCCAACACGCATGTTTGTCTGCACCTCACAGGTGTCGCAAATAGCCGACATGTTTATATTCATGTTCGTGTTTTATATCGGATTACATTTGAGCTCGCTTACTGAAGCGAAACCACAGCTAAAGATTCTGAGGGCAGATTTTTCCTCGCGAGATCCACAAGATGCTGATGGTGGGTAAAGACCATCACTTGGCTTCCCTTAGAAAATTCGGTGAGCGCCTGGAGAATCAATATTGCTCGCCGGTCGTCAGAGGTCATCAAGACATCGTCAAGAATGGTTGGTAAGTCAACGCCCTTAGTGCGTTGTATCTCCAAGGCGGCAAGGCGCAATGCTAGGTAGAGTTGGTCTCTGGTACCCTCACTCATGGCTTCAACGCCGATGAATTTGTCGTCATTTGCTCTCTCGGCCAGCAATACAGGGCGGTCGCCCAAATCGTCACTAACCAATCGCACAAATTCGCCGCCGGTCATGCCTTCGAAATGTCGGGTTGCGGAGGCCAACATCGGTCCTTGAGCGCGTTCACGGAATTGTTTCAATGCTTCGGACAGTAACGCATGTGCCAGCCGGGACCGCATCCACGGCGTCATACTGGATTCGATCGCCGCCGTCGCTCGCGCCATGGCCTCGCGATGAAAGAGGGCGAGGCCACTGCTGTCGACTGCATCGAGCGCAAGACGCGCCTGCTCTTCAGTTTTACGTGCATCAGCAAGCTTTTCCACCAAAGATGACAATTCCTGATCTGCAGATGCCTCTTCTGAATCCAGTGTCGCTGAATCTTTGTCCTTGAGAAGATCCCGCAATTCCTCGATCGAGTAGCGGGACGCCTCCGCAAGTTCGCTATTGGATCGATCAACTTCCTGCTGTGCGTTGCGCTTTCGACGAGACTCTTCCTCGGCATACGGCAGTTTATCGATGGATTCTACTTGTGCTGCATTACAAAGCGCTTCTAATTTTTCAGTGAATTTTTGCGCTTCTTCTTGGTATGTTCTCTGACTTTCTTCAGCCTGGCGTTGCGATTGCAAATCGGCCTCGTAGATCTTCTCCACGTCCCTTGCGGTTTGCAAGCGTTTTTTCAGGGAATCGATGTATAGTCGCAAGTCACGATCCTTTTTCTCTTCGCCCAATACACTGGCAATTGTCTCGGCCTGTTGATTCAACCGTTGCAAGATGTCGCGCGCTTTGCGTTCTTTTTCTTGAGCTTGAAGCAAAGCTGTATTGGCGGCCACCAGCGCATCGAATTCATTGAGACGAGCTCGTGCAACTGTAGCGCTGGCACTCTGCGACAGCAAAAGTGCGGTCAAGGCGGGTTTGAGTGCTTCGCAAGAGGCTGCCAATTGTTCGTTTAGAGTCTTCTCGTGTGCAGCCATGCGTAGGGCTTGCTTCTCGCGCTCTTGGCGCTCACCGGCAGCCTTGGCAAGTGATGCCTCTCGATTCTTTAAGTCCGTATTGATTTGAGTCGCTAAACTTTTTAGAGTATTCAGGCTGCTCTCTAGCGAGGGTGACCCCATCCCGGTGTTGCTGATCGCCTTGCGCAAGGAGCTAGTCAACGTCTTCTCAGTTGCTTGGGCATCCTCAAATTCAGTGTGTTTATCCTGTAAAACGTCATAGTCAACGCGTACAGCGGAATGTCGGGATTGCCATTCACGCAAAGCGGTAGGTTCGAGAAGCGGTAGATTGGCGGCATGCAATTTGCTCCCCCATTTTTCCTCGTACGCCGCCTTTTCCTTTTCGATATCCGCGATGGACTGCAGCAATCCATCGCGATCGCGTTCGCAATCTTTAATCTTGGCCAGACAGCTTTGCAAGCGTTCAGCACGTTCGACGTCCTTGGCGAATTCATCGGCAAGCACATCGGAGCGGACAACTGCCTGTTGGTATGCTTCGGGTAGAGGGGTATTTCCTGCAAATGCCTTTATCGATTCCTCAGTTCCAGGTACGACTCGGATGTACGTGTCGCGAATTAGTGCCCATCCGGCATCACGATGTGCACGCGCAGCAGCAATGTCTTCCGCAGTCGGGACGTCGCCAGCGGACAGGACATTGTCATGTAGTTTTGTTTCCTCCTTAATCGCAGTATCGAGGGCTTCTATTCTGACTTCAAGCCCTTCCTTTCTGGTCGCTAGGCTATTCAGAAATTGGATCGCCTCATCAATTTCTGCGTCCAGCAAGGGTTTGACCGCGCATAGCGCCGTCGCATCCGACAAGCTCAGAGCGGATAGGTCGGCCAATAGTTTGCGCTCATTCCCCTTAATCTCACTCGGTAGTTTTTCCAATCGTTTGAGCTTTGCGTCGCTCAGCGTGACTTCATCCAGGGCGCTACGTAGCGCAATCCGGTATTCTTCATTCGGCAAAGCGGGCAATGCAGACCCTTCAGAATCGGTATCCTGTTTTGCCAAGGTCTCATTGTGATGTTGCAGCGACAGATTTGCCGTTTCAGCGGCTTTTATTTTTTCCTCTAAGTCGGCCTTAGCTGATCCAGAAGGCGCCAATTTCAGCAGCGCCTCCGAGTCGCGCGATGCGTCTATCTTGGCGGCGAGCGCGTCAACTCGGTTCTGTTCCAGATTGACTTCAGCGTTAGCGTCGTCACGGTCACGTAGGTGCGCATCAATCGATTCCGCTGATGCTCCAAGTCTTTCGATGGCGCTGCCAGCATCAATGGCGAGAAGGTCTCTATTCATAGAGGCAAGGCCGTCGCGCAGCCGTTGTGCGTTGCTGGCTGCGAGTTCGGCACTTTTCGCGGCAGATGCGCACTTGGCTTCAGCATCGGCCCGCTCAGTTGCCGCCGTTTCTGACAACAATGGTGAGTCCTCCAAATCGCGCAAATCGTTGAGAGCATGATCTAATCGACGCAGTATCGGAGCCACTGCCCTCAGTTCGCGTGCTAGCGACAAAGACTTATTGAGTTCTTGTTGCCGTTTTTCTAACTCCGTCAATTTTTCCGTCGCTTCAGTACGTTTCTTAGAGAGATCTGCCCATTGCGCTGGTTTGAATAGCGATTTTTTGTATTCTGACTGATGGTTGCCTAACAAAATGAGCGCCTCATTGATGCGTCCGCTCTTGCCACGCGCGCCGGGTACGTGAAATTTTCGTGCTGCACCTTCGAGATTTTCCAGAATTGAGCGGATGCTTCGTATGCCAGCGCTGGCTTCAAACAGCGCGGCGCCTATTTGCCCTTCTCCCTTCACGAGTTCGATGCCTCCCTCGCGCAAGCGAGTGTGGTCAAGGCCAAACATCTTTTCATATTCTTCTTTTCTCAAACCACCGGTAACTAAGTTCTCAATGGATGGGGGAACCGCGGCACCTGGTAGAGCCGCATCATCAGTGAAGTCAGTGTATGTAAGAGAATCCTTGCGGCTCTTGGTGCGCAGCATCGAATAACGGTTTCCGTTTTGATCCAAAAATTCTCCGCCGATGCGCAAATCTTGATTACGATGGACAAAATTATCCTTACTGTGCAATTGGATGCCGTAGCGCAAATCAGTGATGGCGCGCAACATGGCTGATTTTCCTGCTTCGTTAGGGCCGTGGACGATCACTAGGCTCTGCTCTTTCTCGCCCAAATTCAGCACCTTATTCGTGAATGGTCCAAACGCCAATAAGTGCAAACGGGTGAGCTTCATTGCGAACCTGCGGCAGTGATATCTGATAATTGGGCGAATACCGTTGCTTCCGCATCAGCCAGAATTTGGCGCAAGGCGGCCACGTCGAGCGAATTTGGATGAATCCCAGCCAAGTCACCTGAGAGTGATCCCAGTTCACTCAAGTTTTTTGTGATCCATTCCCGAATGAGTACTTCGTCAGCGGCAATAGCATCTGCCAAGCGTGCAACATCGCCAAGTGCATCCGTCCGATTGATCAAGGTCGAACGGTCTATCGGCAAACGCAGATTCAGCTTCACCTGTTCGACCCACAGATTGTCGCCGCTAAGGTCTTGGCACGCGGCTTGAATTGTCGCAGCGAGCATCCCTGGCTGTGCGGCTTCAAATCGATGCAGTTCTGTTTCGCCATCAAGAATGACACGTACGGCGTGCAAGCGATCGCCCCGATCTTGAGTGATTGCGCGCGCTTGCTCCAAAAAGAGTAAACGCAACGCCTCAATATCATTGGCGCCAGTTACATCAATTTTGACTTGATGCCAGCGAACGACATCCAATGGAACAAATTCTGACGTGATCGTTCCGGATGTTACGGTCACCAATTCGCACCCCTTGGGGCCGATTTCCTTGGCATGGCGTCCCTGCAGGTTGCCAGGAAAAACGATTCTTGGACTTGACTCCTGAACTACCTGGCGAATATGTATATGGCCAAGAGCAAAATAGTCATATCCCTTGGCGTTTAATACGTCCAATGACGTCGGGGCATAGGTGACGTGGTCACTGTTACCAGTTAGGCTGGTATGAAGTACACCGATATTGAATTTGCCTGGAACTGCAGGTGTATAACTTGCTGCGAATGAGCCATCAACCCCACTCTTGGGAAAGCTACGCCCGTGTATTGCCACGTTTAGATCGTCGAGTGTGATCGTGTCACACTTATTAGAACTAAAAATATGAAGTTTATCTACAGAGGGCAGTTCTTTTGTAATCCGGCTATCCGCATCGTGATTTCCCTTTGCGATGAATACCCGAATGTTTTGCTTGGTAAGGCGGGTCATTTGCTGGCGAAAGAAAAGGCCAGTCCCAAAGTCCTGCCAGTCACCATCAAAAATGTCGCCGGCCAGAATAACGAGGTCGACTTCTTGCTCTAGCGCCAAATCTACCATAGCAATGAGTGCCTCGCGTGTTGCACCTCTAATCCGTTCGATGGGAGCGCCCTCATATGCATCGAGCCCCCAAAGTGGACTGTCTATATGTAGGTCGGCAGCATGAATAAATTTCACTCGCATACTCCTCTGTGCTTGAACAGCGCGGGCTTGTGGCAAACGTGTAGTATGCGACAACGTTTATGCTTTTGGGAAATGAAAAATTTAAAATTGGGGAAGCTCAAGTGCAGGGGCACTAAGCTTACTCAATCAGTATTTTTCATTAATATAGGGAATCTTTTCTGTGATCAAATACTTGCATCCGGGACATTTATAATGGTCAACAAGAATTAAAAATCAGAAGACGTTATTCGCCATATCTGGGGAGAGATATGCCTATACGGAAGATTCCCAAAAATCATTTGGTCGTCACTGGCAGATTCGCGAGCCGCAAGAATGCGGAAATGGATGCGTTCGAATCTCTGCTGGAAAAGGAGTACATGCTGCTCCTGGACTTCGATGAGCGCGTTGAACGGTTTGACACCCAGCCTATAACGATCCCAGTTCCCGGTGTGGCGAAAGGCTACACACCCGATGTCCTTGTACATTACCGACCGGACGCGAATTCCGGCGAAATCCTAAGGCCATTGCTCACTGAAGTTAAGCATACCGATGACCTGCACCGCAACGCCGAGAAGTATGCCCCCAAGTTTTTGGCTGCGGAACGGTTCGCGCGCGAGACAGGCTGGGAGTTCCAGGTCACGACACAACTCGACATCCGCACGCCGCGGTTAGCGAACATCAAGTTCTTGCGCGAGTACCGCAACATCGAGCCCGCGCAGGAAGACCGAAATCGGATTCTCGAACTTGTGAGGCTCGCTGACGGTGCTGCTACCCCCGGACATCTTCTGGAGCGCTTAGCAGCTTGTGATGAAGACCGCCTGCACTGGCTCCCCGTGATCTGGCACGCCTTGCTTCATCGGCACGTCATTACTGACCTGGATAAGCAGCTAGATCACAACTCCCTCCTGACCGTGCCGCGAGGCCGACAATGAAGAATGACCAACGCCAGTTACTCTGGATCCAGGAAGGGGCGACGATTTCCAATAACGGTCGCGATTACGTCATCGTGGCGCTTGCCGACATCAACCTGGTCTTGGCCAAGGAAGCTGGGTCGAACGTCAAGGTGTTGCTTAAGATCGGCGATATTGGGCCCCCAAAGGTCATTGGCGAGGCGAATCCGGAACCCGCAGTCGAGCGAGATTTGGCGGCGATCAACGAGGAAGATTGGGCTATTGCCGAGGAGCGCCGCCGACTCATCGGTCCGCTCCTCGATAGCTACTACCGGCGATCGGTCGCCTTGGCCGATCAGATCGCCGCAGAGGCGGGCGTCAGTCGAGCCACGGTCTATCGATGGGTTGCAGCATTTCGCGACACCGGGCTACTGTCATCTCTGTTGCCTAACGTCTCAGCGCGAGGTGGGAAAGGTAAGTCGCGACTTACGGCCGAAGTCGAAGCAATCATCCAGGACTGCATCGAAAATTTCCACGACACGGACCAAAGTCAGTCTATTGCCGAAACCGTCACCGAGATTCGGAGACGCTGTTCGAACGCCAACCTGAAACTGCCTGCCGTCAATACAATCCGCGCCCGTCTTGAAAAGACAGACGGTCGCGAGCGCGTCGCAAGGCGCCAGGGCGAAGCTGCAGCGCACGACCGGTTCGATCCGATCAAGGGCAGCATCCCCGATGCCGACTGGCCGTTGGCGATCGTTCAGATTGACCACACGCTGCTGCCTGTGATTATTGTCGACGACGTGCATCGCAAGTCGATCCGAAGAGCCTGGATCACGCTCGCAATCGACGTCAATAGTCGCGTATGCCTTGGCATGCACCTCTCTCTTGATCCTCCGTCTGCCATGTCGGCCGGCATGTGCATTTCACACGCGATCCTGCCGAAGGAGAAGTGGCTAGCGCGACTTAGCGTGACATCGGCGGACTGGCCATGCTGGGGCACGATGGGTGCGCTGCACATGGACAATGCGCGTGAATTTCGTGGAGAGATGTTGCGCGTGGCCTCTAAAGAGTACGACATCGATCTTCATCTTCGTCCGGTCAAGAAGCCGCGCTATGGGGCGCATATCGAGCGACTGATGGGAACGGTTTCCCAAGGGCTCAAGACATTAAAAGGCGCGACGTTCTCAGGCCCCAACGAGAAAGGTGAATACGATGCCGAGGGCAATGCCTGCATGACCTTCGGTGAGCTCGAGCGATGGCTGATCCTATTCTTCGCGAAGTATCACCAGAAAAGACACGACGGCATCGGCATGAGCCCGCTGGCGAAATACCGAGAGGGTCTGCTCGGCACCAAAGGTAAGCCTGGTCGTGGACTGCCTGCTAGGCGTCTGGATGAAGAGCGGCTTCGCATTAATTTCATGCCGTTCTTCGAGCGGACGGTGCAGAACTATGGCGTACTCATCGACGACGTGCATTACTATCATGACGTACTGCGTCCCTGGATCAACGCTGCGCACCCGGAATTCAAGAAGCATCGGCGCAAGTTCCGGTTTCATCGTGATCCGCGCGACATAAGTGTTCTGTACTTCTTCGAGGAAATCGCCCAGCGCTATTTTGCCATTCCATACCGGGACACAAGTCTGCCGCCGGTAAGCATCTGGGAGCTGCGCGAAGCGCATCGGCGTGCCGACGAGCGCGGCATTCCGCACGAGAACGAGAAGGCGGTATTCGCCCTGATCAACGAGCAGCGCGAGATCGAGGCCGAAGCGGCAGAAAAGACGAAGTCTGCCCGGCGTGCACAGCAGCGCCGCGTACAGCATGCCAAGGCACGCAAGCAAAAGGCCGAAGACCTGCCGAACGTGAGTACGCAGACTCCCACTTCGCCGCCGCCAGCTGTGCGCGGCTACGATCCCGATGCTGTGATTCCGCTAGAGGATGAGTGATGTCGACGCAAAAATCTTATCCTCACCTTAATGATGCCGCAGCGGCGTTGGTGGAGCGAACCGACGAGGATCGCATATATGCCATCCGTGAAGGAACATGGCTCGGCTACAAGAATGCCAAGCGGATCCTCGTCCGAATGGAGGAACTTCTTGCATATCCGCGTATCACGCGTATGCCGAATATGTTGTTAATCGCGCCGTCGTTCAACGGCAAGACCTCGATTCTTCGGCGCTTTATGTCGCTTCACGAGCCGGATCTGGATGCGGCCAATGAGGTAACGATTTGCCCAGTTGTGATGGTGGAGGCGCCGCCGAAGCCGGATATCGCAGACTTCTATACACGCATCCTGGATGCGCTCATGGCGCCGTACAAGCCAACAGCATCCGTGACGGAAAAATATTCGCAGATCAAGAAGCTGTTCCGACAGATGGACGTCAAGATGCTGATCGTGGACGAAATCCATCACCTGATCGCTGGCAGCCTGAACCGCCAGCAGGAATTTCGCAACGCCTTGAAAAGCCTTGGGAACGAGACGATGGTGACCATGGTAGTGGCCGGGATCGAGGATGCTTACAACGCATTCAATACTGATCCACAGATGTCCAGCCGCTTTCCGCCGGAGGAATTGCCTCTCTGGAAGGCGAGCAACGAGTTCGGTTCCCTCTTGGCGACGCTCGAACTGCGTACTCCGCTGAGGAAGCCATCGAACTTGAAAGACCCGACGACGATGTTGGCAATCCATACCCGCAGTGAAGGGACACTGGGCGACATGTGTGATCTGGTGAAAGAGTTGGCCGTGGATGCCATCCGCAGCAAGGTTGAATGCGTCACGCTTGATCGTATCAATGCATTGCCTTGGGTGCCGCCATCCAAGCGCAAGCAATACAGGCGGCACTAACCGCCATGCGAGGCTTGACGTCACCACTGTGGCCAATACGTTACAAGCCGCTTCCCGATGAATTGCTCTCATGCTGGCTTGTCCGCTTGGCGCATGGTCATGGCCTGAAGGTGCAGACGTTCTGCAATCTTATCTTTGGCAATAGAAATCAGGTATGGAACCGTGATATAGACCGACTTGCGCCGATGTGGCTCGTCGATGAGTTGAGCCGTAGAACCGGTACGCCCTTGATCGACGCATGGGGCACGACACTGCGGACCTACGAGGGCGTGCTGTACCGGCAGTTTCGAAGCGTAGGCACGCTCCATTGGGTATTGCCACTCAAGATGTATCACCGTAAGCGCAATGGGTTTGGCCTACAGTTTTGCCCCGTATGCCTTGCGTCGGATGCTGTTCCATATTTTCGTAAGGAGTGGAGAGTTGCGTTCGTCACTGTATGTAGGCGGCACGGGAATATGCTTCTTGATCGTTGCCCAGTGTGTGGGACAGCGGTTGCTGTACATCGACTCGACATGGCTACGTCGAAAGCGATCGAGGATCTGCCGCTCTCGTATTGCTTCGAATGTGGATTCGACTTGCGAGCAAGCTCGGTGGAAATGCCCGAAAAATACGACAAAGCCGCCTCGACCTTATTGCGCGCATTGTGCCAGTTGCCCGCCGATGAAATGCCGGCAAAAACGGAGATCGGCCAACTCGAGGTTCTACGACACTTATGTACGCTGATGACGTCGCGGTATAAGCATCTTTGTCTGCGAGAATTCGTGGCGACGCAGCTGGGTATTCCGAACCCTCCGGTCACGCCCGGGAAGGTCTCGTTCGAGGCAAGGCCAATTGCGGAGCGTCATCATCTCTTGCAGTTGTCCGGATGGCTGGTCGTAGACCTCGAGCGGAGATTGGGTGAGGCATGGAGATGCAGGGCCGTGCGTTACAACCATCTCTTGAAGGATTTTGCAGATAGGCCAGATTGGTACACCAAGATCGTAGCGCAGTTTGCTAACTGGAGAGACCGTTTATGATCCACAGCATAAATGACGTAGTACAGATTGTACGCCGCCATTGAATCGACTCGAAAATATGTGCTGTCCCGGCCATTCCAATAGGGAAACTCATTGCGAAAAGCTACCAAAATCTAGTCCATTCTCCGCTAAAGAATTGATGTCTTGTGTCGAGACGGTTTCCTGATCGACTGCATATTTTGTGCACATTGGCATTATCAGCTTGCCGGCTTGTGTAACCGCCTCAAAAGGCCTTTGTCCAATTTTTCCGGTGAGACTCAAGTACTCGTGTCTTGAAATTGGATCTCGAATTGAATTAATCATCGGCTCATATAGAGCACTTAGTTCGAGTAGCGGAAGTCGATTTTTTATTCTCTCAAAGATCCGCAATCCTTCCATATCCAAGTCTCCCCAAAAGAATATTCTTTGGCTACCTAGAATCTCATGGAGTGGGCGACGGGATGTCGTATTGCGATAGAGCGGTATTCCTGTGGAGCCCTCGATGACCGACGCGAGTTGATTGCCGTGTTCGCTAGCGCTTATGCTGAGGCCGTGGCCAAAAGTGCAAAGGAAAGCGCAGCTTTCGCCCGCCTTTGATTGAACGGCGGTTTCAAATGCGACGGGGTTTTCTATCAGCACGACTGACCTGCTTGTTTCGCAGTTTCCTCCGATTACAATGTACGGAGGGCGAGCAGGAAACTGTGAAACTTCTATTCCAAATATTCGCAGTGCGGTTTTGTCAAACATAGACAACGCTTTCGCTGAGCCGCATAGAAATGCGGCGCTGACCATAAAACTAGGGCGCCCATACCAAGCCGCCTGCTCATGTCTTAGTCGACGCAGCCCTGAAAAAAACGCCTGCATCTGCTCTACGGTGGCACCTGAAAAAACAGAATGCAAGGGCGAGAGTGCGTCCATGTCCGATTGCGATCCGCCTTCCAAAAAAAGCGCCGCCTTCCAATTTTTCAATGTCTGCGGCTCATCCTTCAGTGGTGGAACTACCTCGATCATGCTCCCCTCAAGCGGTTCGCCAGAAATGTCGCTCTTGTAGCTAACCGATCCCACCTCGCGCAAGCTTCGAAGTGCCACGCGCACACCAATGCGGTCTGGGGAAATATCACGCATCAGCGCGGTCATCAGGCCGGATGTTCTCATTTTATTGCTGGAACTGCTCTTGGTCTTTCGCACAAGCCATGCATAAACTCGTTCGACAAGAATATCGTGAAGGTCAGGCATGAAGATCTTTCTGCTTCGGCTTGTAGTAACTCTTGAAGATGGTCGTTTCGCCGCCTTCCTGCCAAGGTTCGACGGCCATAAAGGTCTCGCCTATTTTCGCGCCGACCAAATGAACAGGAAACACGTCGGTGTTATTTATATAGTTTGGATTATGTATCAAGCCGATCAATTGAAAATGTCCGACAACGTTCTTTAATCCCTGGAATACATCGTCAATGATCCGTTCATCAGTGAGATTGCTGAATAGACCATCGAAAAACAGAACACGGTCACGACGGCCGGCAAGTCGTTGTCGTTCTTTTGCAGAACTCGCGCGATCACGTAAGACAATTTCCAGCGCATAGTCCGACTGCTTAATCATCCAAAGCATGCCCAGCGCAGTTTTTTGCCCGCCCGACGGGATATCCCCCACAAGCCGGGACTTGTCGCCTTTCCAAATCGCGTTGATCGTGAAATGTATCCGTGCGTCGATAAAAATATCTTCGTAAATTACCTCATGCACCATGCGCATATACTCTACGTCCCGCCGCGTTGTAGCCAATGCTGTCGCAGCTGAGTTGGCAATCGCTCCCTTTTCGCGATCCTGAATTCGTTCAAGTAACGATGTAACCATCTGGCGGATAGTCTCCTCGCTTGCGACTTCCGCTTCCACAAAAAAGCGTGCATTTGGCGTCCGCGCCATTACCGCGTCTAACGTCTTCAAGTTTGCTTCTGCGCCTCGCGCGAAGCTGACGAGGTTGCTGATTGTTGCTTTCGACGCTTCTTCTATGGTCGCCTTTTTGTCTTCAACATGTTTGCGCGCTTCATCAATTCTAATACGCACGCCGGCGCTAATTTGACGGACTGCGGTCAACTCCGCCAGGGTGTTCGCGCGTTCGACATGTGCAATCTCTAATTCAAAAAGTCCACTAATTTCCTTGTTGCGCGCTTTTGAGCAAAACTCATTGCGCTTGGCGTCGAATTCACTTTTTGCCTTTCTTAACAAGGCCGATTGCGTAGTCAGTTCACGCACCTGGACGTCTATATTGATTTGTTCAAACTGATTATTCAGGTCGCGAATCAAGCTTTCAATGTCAGCAGCCGGCTCCTTGGCTAGGAATCTAAGGCGGAGTGTTTCAATTTCAGGCGCTAATGGGTGAGCGTCCGGCGAGAGGAACGCCGTGCGCTCTTGAACGACTTCTTTGACGGATGCCAGTTTATTGCTTTGCTTGACAATGCCAAGGCAGAGCTCGTGTAAGCACATCGAAAGAGTGTTCCATTTATTTATCCACCCGTTCGCGTCATGCTGCGCATCGACGGCCAATTTTCCCTTGGTCGAGGCCAGCTTCTTTTTCGCTTCTGCGTTGCCTATAAGCGTGGCGTAATCTATGGCGTCCGCGATGTCTCGGTCCCGGTACAACTGAGCGCGTTCGAAGTTAATTTTCAGCAGCGATTCAATGCTGTCGAGCGTGGCGCTAATAGTCCGCAGAGTTTGACTAGCGGTTTGCATAAAAGCCAATTCACTCGTTTCAAACTCAATCGCGGCTTTTAGCCTGGAATGGGCATTCTCGTACTGCCCGATAAAGCTCAGTAGAGTACTTTCAGCGCGCGACCTTTCTTTGTCTGCATCGCGAGCCTGCGCCTTTGCGTAGTCCAGGGATTGAGTAAGAGTACTTTCAGTTTGTTCGACCGTCTGCATGAATGCGAGATGACTGATTTCGAATTCAATCGAGGTGGCGAGCTGTTGTCGCTGGCTTTCAAACGTTTCCATGAATTCGGAAAGAATCCGCTCCGCCTGTCTATTGGCAACTGCGGCCTCAATGAATTGAGTATTTATTAGTTCAAATCGCTCTTCAATTTCGGCGTGCTCCTGCATCAGCGTAGTTAAGGCTGCCCGGCGAGCTTCTAACTCGGTGTCGCCGCCAAGGCTAAGGTATGAACGAACGTTGTTTAACGCGGTCAATGCGGCATTGGTGGTTTTCTTTCGCACCTCATTGAGAATATTTTCTACGTTTTCGATGGCACGTTCCTGCTCGGGCAAACTCTTCTCCAATAATACATTTAGAGCGGCATGGCCTCCCAGTTCATTAAAGCGAATCGTCTCTGCAATGAGTGCATGATTTTCCTTTGAGGCCCGTCGTTCTAGTTCCGAGCTATGCACGCTCAGCGCCGCCAATTCGGCCTCTGCTTGCTGCGCAATGGGCACGGAGCCTTCGTCGACAGCGCGCTTTGCGTATAGCGCGAACTGGACTTGTTCGCCCGCCACCTCAATTTTAGATAGTTCGTCGTCGATGAGTTGGACCGAATTGGTAAGTCTCTTTAGACTTTCTGTAATGCGAACCTTTTCTTCTTGAATCAATTTCGGGTTCAGAAGAATGTCCACTTGCCTGGTGCGCCGGCCCGCAAAGAAGGTTGCGGATGCAAAGTCGCTATATTTTTGAATTGTTGCCTGAGCGAAGAAAGCTCGCAGTGGATCTAGAAGAAAGACTGGAACTGTCACCCTCTTCTCGTCAAGTAATACTGCCGCCATACGCGCAGATTCGACATTTGCAAATATTGGTGCCGACAGAGTGGCGGAAAATACGGACAATAGGTCGGCTTTTTTGGTTTCGTTGGCCGCTTCCTGATTCACTATTTCATATAGGCGAGAGTACTTGATCCCCGCTTTGTCGAGCTCCGCCAATGCGTCTGCAAATATCCGATCATCCGCGACAGAATGGTTTTCCAGTGCATCTAACTGCCGCTGACACTCGCCTATCTGTGTTTGAGCTTCGACCTTACGAGCGGAAAGGACGCCTCGGTTCATGTCCGCTTCTATCAACCACTGGGCGGGCGCTTTGTTCGGGTACGTTTTGGCGAACGAAACGAGCGCTGTTGCGAGTGGTTGGTGTTTTTGAAGAATCAAATTAAGGTCTGCGATAGCAGTCCTGTGACGATCAAGATCTGCGCTGGGATCAAGCGCTAGAGCATCTACGTCGCCAAATTCATTCCTAAAAGCATCGGCAGACTCACGTAGCTTTTTAAGCGAAGCCGACGTCTGTACTTGCGCGGCCAATTCAATTTTTAGCGCCTGCTGCTGCGCTTGCGCCCGCGATTCTTCTTGCCGCGGATTAATCGTATTGGGATCCACGTCCCCAAAAATAGTACGGAACGCAGCGGAATACTGTGAGAGGTCTTCAAGTTTGCCTACCGTTATCCGGCACGCCTCCAATTCTCTGTCTTTTGCTTTGAGCCGAATTTGCAATTCATCGCGACGCTGCAGGATTTCTCGTTCGTTGGTCGCGGCGGCATTTCTGCCTTCTTCTAAAATTGGTTTCTCCCCCTCGAGCATACGCAAAGCGTCAGTTAGCTCTGCATTCTGATATCGCTTTTTGAGATTTTTCCAAATTTCGAACTTGGGCGATAGTGCAACCTTCTTTTCGATGTGGTCTTCCCGTGCCTGATGTGCCAGGCGCTGCCGTTCGTCCGCGGTGTCCTTTTCGGCTGCGGCGAGGGCCTTGCTTTGCTCTAACGCGGCTTTATCCGCATTTAGGGCCTGCATAGCATCGACCAGTTGAACGTCGCCGTAAAACTCCTTGAGGTGGCGCCAGTCGGCGTAAGGCGCCTTCAATGTTCCTTCCTTCCTTATGTGTACATCCCGTTCTTCTTGTTTTGCACTCCGCTCAGCAAGCATCCAGGTTTCTGCCAGTCGTGGGGAATCGCGCAGGTGCTCGGGGAATTCATTGGCATGGCTGAGGAAATCCTGGTAGGCAGTTTGGTTCTCGGCGACTTCACCCTGCTGCTTGTGATATTTGCTCAATTCCAAATCTGCTTCTTCAAATTCTGCCGCTGCCTGTATCTGAGCTTCGGCGGCTTTGGCCAACTGATTTCTTGCGTCGGCAAGCTTGGTGCGGTAAGGGTTCGTGTCCAAGCCGCGCGCGATAAAGAAAGCGTTGGTTATGGCGGCCGGCACGCCATCGAGATTTTTCTTCGCTGCGCCCTCCAATTTTGTCAGAAGCGCTAGCGCGGCCTCTTCGGAATAGCCTGTCTGAGGTTTGCGTGTGCCGCCCCACGCGGCCGCCTCCGAAAACTTGAAGTCGCATTTAAAATCAAGGACTTGAGATGGTAATTCCTTGCCGAAAATGTTCTGTCGGCTTGCGGTTTCGTTTATATGCTTCACCAGAACGCCAGTTAATTCCTCTAGTCCCCTAGTTGTTAATAGGCAATCCGATGATGTGAGGACCATGTATTGCAGGACGTTCGCCACGCGTTTGTCCAACGAATTCCAGTTTGGTAAACGGGGTAATCCCGGAATAGGGTCCTTTTCGGCGATATGTTGAATGAATGAAGCAGCTTTCCCAATTTCGTCGGTGGCGGCGCCCTCGGCACGTGATGCCTCAATTACTGAGTTGGCGCGGTCGATAACCGGATCCAGATGCGTCAAGGCGAGCTCTGCAGACTGCGCCTCTCGCTCAAATGCTTCTGCTTCGACTGTTGTACGCGCTATGCCCTGAAGACTGCGCACGACCGTCTTTTCGAACCGCCGTTCTCCATCGTCTCCTTCTTCGCCCATTGCGTCTTTCAACAGTTCAGGTGCAATGACCGTCCGAAAAAAAGCAGCGTCGTAATCCTCCTCATGACGGCAAACGACTTTTTGCAGGGTCGCCGACGCATCACCGCCGCCGGCGAGCTGAAAATCCACATTCTCGTCAACCACGTCAATGGAAATAAACTCGTCCACGAAGCTACGCCAGTCCTTTAGGCGCCCCCAGGCATTCCACCGAAATCCGTCGATGCGCTTTACGCTTTGTTTGAAGGTGTCGTTGTCGACCAGCCGGCGTTTGGTACCTTCAATCAGGTAGGTAGGCGCAGCGGCAAAGTCGCCCGGATAGTAGTAGAAGTGAGGCTCTTGTTCGTCGCGATAACCGCACATGCCGACGACGTATTTTTCGCCAGGGAAGTCCGCTTCTGCGAAGGAGGTCAAGCCGGCTTGTCTGGGATCGCCGGTTCGTTTACAAAACTGGATGCGAACATGACTCCAGGTCTTAGTAGACGGTGCAAGACGCTTCAAAATGCGAGTCTTTAGTTCGGAATGACGGCTTAGTAAGTAAAGTGAGGCGTCCACGATGGATGTCTTGCCCGCGCCATTTCTGAGTTGGACGGCTGCGGAATGCCCGCCTAGCCAAATCTCATTGCCGCGGTATAGCGGTATCCACTCGGTCTTTTTTTCGGCTTTTTCATAGCCTTCGCATAAAAAATTGGTAAGGCCGATTTGATTGATAAGCATCGTTGTTCCTTTGTGAATATCATGCGTCTTCTGGCGTGATTAGAAGAGCGTGGGCCGCATCAATAGGCGTAGCAGACGGCAAAAGAAGCGCCAACTGCCTGTCAAAATTCAATTTCATTTCGTATGCGCTTAAAAGCGATTGTCGATATGTATCGACACCCCGTCGCTCGATCAAGTGAGCGTCAAGCATCAGTTCGAGAAACGACGAGCAGTATCTCTCTAGTCGCTTCTTCTTTTCAGATAACAAGGTTTCGTAAACTGATGTATCCAAGATAGACTGCCGGTCTATCTTTCGGACATGATCATAGAGATACTTCCTTACTGACTGCACCAAGACGTCGGTGGTGAAAGTAGTGTCGACGTAGCCTTGCATTTCGGCGGGACCACGCTGCCTGCTCGTATAGAACAGATCAAGTAACACGAACCAGATGTGTACGAACCAAGTCTTTGCATCCGCTTGGGTATCGTTGTTTTGCTTCATGTTGAAGATGAGCTGTTCATATCCAAAAAAAGGAACTCTAGACTCCGGTGAGCGCGCGAGAACGAATACGGTGCCTCCACCCGTTCCTTTCACATCTGACTCGCCGAATTCGTGCAGCACTAAGCCTTGTCCTTCAAATAGTTGACGCAATAGCGCCTTTGCCTCCGGACCGGCGTCACGAAGAGAAATAGCGATTGCGCGCTCTTCCTTGTCGACCCCGCCACGCTCGCTTTTCGTGCCAATTTGGCGATGGCGAATCAGGTAGCCGTGGATCCGGCCTACGTCTTGTATTCTCATGTCAGTCGCAACTCCAAATCGTTAAACAGCAAGGTGCCGGCGTTTGTGATCCGCGTACTCGTCTGTTCTTGCAATCTTATTTCGAGGACGCCTGGCAATTTCAATGCGGCTGGCGATGTAAATACTCCGATAAGGTCAGCGATCTGCTCCGCTTCGCCAACAATAAACCAGCCGTTGTCGATTGCAGTTGATAGATTTAGTGGGCCTGCGGATAGAGCCTCGGTGATCTGAGAGGCATAGCAATCAACAAATCGCAGTCTTCCGACAAATTCGTCGGCTTGGATTTTTTCGTCGTTAAATACTTCGCCAATCGGCTTGCGCGAAACGCCTGAGCCTGTGATAGTCCCTTCACCGTCTAATGCCGAGAAAAAGGGGGTACGCGTTTCCAGTGCTCCCCATTGACGCAGCAACCAATCGAGTTTGTCTTCGGTCGGGGGATTTAGAACAAATGAGATGCCGAGTTCGATGAATGAGGGTGGGGAGATCGAGGACTTTCCGCTTTGAAGGCTGGTTCTTACCAATTCAAGTAGTAGTCGTGAAAATTGCTCGAGAACCTGTCGGATGCGCCTTACTCTTGCGCGTAACATTTCATAGGTAATGCCACGCCCATCAGAGCCCTGCCACAACTCGATCCGCGATGCGATGTCGGGGGCGTGTAAAGCATGCTCTGCGCTACTAACGGTCGACAAGGTGTTTTCTGTAATTCTTCGATATCGCGCTGAGTCGCGGATATACTCGTTTGCGCCGTTGTTAAGTCCCGTTTTTTCTAGATGCTCGCGGATCGTCAGAATTTCCCGCCGGATTTGCGCAGTCAGTTCATCGGCGAATTGTATGAAATGCAGAAAGTCGTTCTCCTCGATCGCACGTAACATCTTTAGTGCGTCGCCCTCCATATAGGCGATGCTTTGATACGAATTTGCTAGTGCGACGGCGGCTCGCCCGGCTTGACTCAGTTTGTATTCTGCGGCGTTCGTAGTTTTAACAATGAGCGCGGTGTTTTTGTCTGATTGCAGTGCTTGAACATCGTGATTGCGGGCGACGTACCAGAGCTCCGACGGTGATCGAAGCACGTTCAGCACGTACAAAACATCCTCTTGACCGGCGTGAACATCTCGTGCGAACACTGCTCTGACTATTTCATCGAACGATACGTATTCATCCGAGGTGCTGCGCTCGGCTTCCGAGATTGTTTCCATGACGATGGTGGCAATGTCCAAATAAAGGCCGTCCCTATGGCCGTTACGGACTTCGTTCGCCCATTCCGGCGCGGTCCCCAACGTCCGCTGTGAGTCGTGAACATCCAGTAGGCGTGCCACCGATGCCAGCAAAGGTATCCAATTCATCGTTATTTACACAAAATTCCGCATACCGTCTTGAAGGAAGATCTCAAACCTGAAATCCAAGAGGTCCGTATAAAAAATATCTTGATATAATTCACACGCCAATCTTGGCATGGGTATAGTTTATATGTCAATCTAATTATTATGCTAATATTGGGCTTATGAAAGAATTAGAGATTCAACGCTCAGATCCATCGTGGAGCGTTTTACAAAGGCTGCGATTTATCGATTTTCGATTGACGTGGGACGGCCGCATCAATCGTGGCGACCTTATTGAGGTTTTCGGCGTGTCAGTTCCCCAGGCATCCTTAGATCTTCGCGAATACATAGCCCGGGCACCTGCAAATGTCGAATACGACAAAAGTCGAAAGTTTTACTTCGCCACTCCTGCCTTCAAGCCAGTATTCATAAATCCAACGGCTGAGAATTATTTCGCTCAATTGACTATGAGCGAACACGATGAGTCCCCGTCAGGACTTCATGGTGTCTTGAACTTTACTCCACCATTTGATGTGCTTCCGTCGCCCGAAAGGCGGATGGACTTTTCTACGCTGCGTACCATTGTTCAAGCGATAAAGGCGAAAACTGCTATAGAAATCAGGTATCAGTCGATTAGTACAGACCTACCTGGTTGGCGATGGATTGAACCGCATGCGCTTGCATCTGATGGCATGCGCTGGCATGTGCGCGCATATTGTCAGCATAGATCAGCATTTCGCGATTTTGTATTGGGACGAATTCTTGATATTAGGGGAAGTCGTCCTGCCGAGGTATCGCCAGAACGTGATGAAGAATGGAACGAACATTTCCGTGTGGTCATTGCGGCGAATCCAGGGTTAGCTGCAGGCCAGCACGAAATTATCGAACGAGACTATGCGATGGAAAACGGTAAAGCTGAGATCGTGGTGCGCCGTGCGCTCCTGTTTTATTTAAAAAGACGTCTCGGTGTGGAGGACGGTGTCGATAAATCGCCAAATGCCCAGCAAGTGATCATTGTAGAGATCGTGCCAATGTGAAGTCGTTTAAAAAGAGACGCTCTTGATTCGGTGATTTCGACAAACAATTCACATGCGGTATTTTGGCGCTACCAGATTTATGGGGTGGCAAAGACGTAATCTCGTCGATAGAATCGTCTGCTAAGCGCAATTTCCCGAATTTGTACTAAAGCACAGGCGCCGAACTTTAAATATGGTCCCCACATCGGTCAAACAGGTCCTTGAGCAAGAAGGCCTCGCTTATCCGCAGCTTTCGGTTCTTAAGGCCGACGAGTCGCTTTATACCGCGTTACTTGTTCAGCCGCGTGCGCAAATTTCTGTTTCTCGGACAGGAATTCGCAACTTAAACGGTGACACCGCGGAGCGTCTTGCAACGGGTGCGATTAACTTGGCAATCGCAGAAAGAATCGAACTTCTAGTGTCGCCGGAGTACAGCGTTCCTTGGAGCGTAATAGAAGCACTGCTGCAGACGGGCGGTGGGCCTGAGGAAGGGAAAATCTGGGTACTAGGTTGCGAGAGTCTCAGCATCGGCGAGGCCCAAGGACTAAAGCAGCGGTTCGCTAATCAAGCAACGGTGATTCACGAATCCATTGACCCTACTCGGTTGGAGCCAAACACCGCCGTTTACTACAATCCTTTAATTTACCTGTTTCGTACCAAAGCCAACGCAGACGATTCAAATAGATTGGTCATGCTGGTTCAATTTAAGACGCATCCGTCCGGCGATCCTGCTAACACTGAAGTTGAATCAATGGTTAAAGGGACGGAAATCTATATTTTTGAAGGACCGCGATCAGAAATTCGCCTCATCACGTTTATATGTTCTGACGTTTTAGGTCTTCCAGAAGATACTTTTACTCAATGTTACGAAGACACTTTGCTGCTGCATATTCAACTGAACGACAACCCTAGGGCTGAAGTTTACTCACGGTATAAGCGGCATCTTTTCGGATCTCGGTGCGATAAAACGGAGCTTGTTTGTTTGAACTGGGCCGCCGGTATCGAGTACCATTTCGAGAATGGTACTCAAGTAATAAAAACAAATATTGCAGGTTCAGCCTGGCATACCAGATCGAACCAAGTCGATACAGCCGACGCGCGAGTAGAACGTAATCATCGTGCCGGCCTTTATTACACGAGAAATGAAAGCGAAAAATGTCACGTACTTCACTTTTCGTACGGACCGGCGGCCTTTCTTTTGCGGGCTACGAAAGTAAAGCATATAGGGGTGCCGGCGGCCCAATCTTATCGCCTGGGCCCTGAAATTTCTCAAGTTTTCCACTGGGATGAAGGAGCGTTTCAGTGGCAGCCCCGAACTGAACACTTGGATGATGGATTCGCTGCATACTGTGATGGATACAACGTAGCTGGGCCTCAACTACTGTTGGCCCATACGACCAGTCCGCTGGCTGTGGAGCGGATTGTCGAGCTTACTGGAGGGACGTTCTCCCCTGAAGAAGAGTGGTACAAGGCAGACAAACTCAAGACTGCAAGGGTAGGCATCGATGAGGTCGTCCAACGCATAACAGTGACACAAGACCCCGATGGTGAGCATGCGCGACATGAGGGCGTCTCGCAAGTGCAGGCGCTCGCAGCGTTAATCGGGAATATTCCATTCAAACATCCGCTTGAAGACATAAAGGCCGAATTTAGATTCGGTTGGGGTCATGCTCATCCGTACTGTAACGTCACCTCAGTTGGGGGCAATCCAGAGCCGGCAACCATAATTTATGCAGGGGTTGGAAAGCGACCGGATCAACTTGCCGGAATCTATGCAAAGGCTGGTGAGTTCGCTCGACGCGGCAAAAAGCCTGACCGATTTAGTGTCGTGTATCAGGATGGAACGGAGGTGAAGATATTTTCGCCTCGCGTGCCGAATCCTATCGATAAAACAGTCCCGCTTGGTAACAACATCACGGAGCCTGAAAAGTGATTAACGTCGAGATCTTCAAAAATAATTTACCCAAATATTTGAAAAATCCGAGCGTTGTTGCTCCGGATGTTCTGCGATGTGAGGAAAAGGACGACCAAGGTCGGCTATTTGCCTTGCATTATTTTGCAATGGCGCCCGACCTAACTAAAGCGGCCGATGGGCTAGGCAATTTCCAGGACCAGGTGCTTGGAGGTACGTACTACGAAACGCCTGGCGATTTGCGGTGGAATCATTATTTATACTTTATTACTGACGAAAATATTCTAACTTCTCCTGAAGGAATAAGAGAAAAGGCAAAGATCGAATCGGATCGAAGTTACGCGCGCAAATTTGTTTTGACTAACCAGCAATTCATTGACGCCTTGCAGCAAAGAGAATTGGCCGTTTCTGCAGCAGAAACGAAGGCAGCGGGTGACGTACTAAGTCGTTGGACGTCACGTCTGATGAATGAGAAGCTAGATATCGTTCTAGAACAAAAAGGACTTGCAGAATCAGTTCGAGTAATTGGAGAGGGACACCAAGTAAAACGTACGCGTAGCGCCACAGTTAAGCGCACTCAAGGCGTTCACTCTCTTGCTAAGGGCTTTATATCTAAAATTGAAATTAGGCGATTTAGAGATTACTTGGTAGACCGCACATTCGACAATTTAGGTAGCGTAAACCTTATAGTCGGTAGCAACGGAACCGGGAAAACTTCGATTCTTGAAGCGATTGAATATCTATTCTGTGGCGATAACGCGCGTATTTCGCCAACACAAAGGGCCGACATTCGTGGATATATACAATCAGAGGAGGTCCCAGTTGATGCGAGCGTAGCCATAGACGAACTGAAATCTCGAAATCTTACGTGGTACGGTATTAAAGATTTGCGTGGAAGTAGCTTAGCGAACAGCTTCGCAAGATATAACTTTTTGAGTACCGATGAGGCTGCGCTTCTCGCAGAAAATCCTGATGTGGATTTCGATGATCTGCTTTCTAAGGTTGTCGCCGGCCCGCAGGCGGCCGATCTTTGGAGTCACATCACTAAATTGGCCGATCCTATAGAAACTGAAATATCTAAGACAAAGACCAGACTTCTGAAATGGGCGGCTGAAAAGAGAACGGCCCAGGAACAAATTGCAAACGCCAGTGCGTCACCTAACCAGGCCGACCATGCATTTCTCGTGCTTAGTGAAGATCTCCGGCGACTTGAATGGAAAAATCAGTTTACAAAGCAATCCATTGAGGTTGCGGTTCTTCCGGATTTGCAAAGACTGTACTCCCTAATACGTGAAATTCTCGACGCCGATTGGGCTGAGGGGGCAGTGGTACCTCGGATTATACGAAAACAACGAGAAGAAGCAAAAAATAGAATTACGATATTACGGAATTTGGCGAACGAAATTTCTGCCGAAAAGAGAAAGATTTTAGGGACTGAAAGTACTCTCCAAGATCGGCTGAAAAAACTGAGCCTTCTTGACGAGATACGCAACACAGTAGCTTCGGGCGTGTTTGATGTCATCCGTTCGATAGAGGAGGAAGAGCGAAAACTAGCAGACGACAAAAAGTTGGCCACAAGCGCGCCTCTACTTAATTCCTTTCAAGATCTGAGTAAGGCCGATCTCTCGGAGGATTCTATCGATGAGGCGTTTAATAAAGTTATAGAAAGAGAGCGGCAGCTGTCCGACCAAATACAGGCGACCAAGAGCAGTTTGGAGGCGTTACAGCTTACCAAGGCGAATAATGAAGTTCTTTTGCAGGACATTCGACGGCTTGCAAAGCGACTTGCTGAGTCTCAGCATGACATGAAACACTGCCCAGTTTGTCGCAGCGAGTTTGATGCGATCGAATTGCGCCACAGGATTGAAGAAAGTGTGGAATCAACTGCCAACAAAGCATTGGAGATTGTCGCTGCGCGGCTCAATCTATTGATGACGGAACAGACGCAATGCAAAGCAAGAAGAGCGTTACTTGGAGACGCTTCGCGATATGCGGAATTGCGCAATCTTGATACGACGTCCATCCGATTCGACCATGTTCTGAAAGACATATCAGAAGTGCAGGGGAAAATTTCATCCGCGGAGGAAAGGCTGGAGCGAAGTCGCAAACAGTTGGAAGCTCTTGCTGAAGCTGGATTTTCGAAGGTGCAGGTTCAGGCGCTTATTACTAGAGCGAAGACCTCCGGAATAGATATCTCCGCCCAACCAGATCTTAGCGCAGCCAAGCTTACTATTGATCAGGAACGGAAGGTGCTCGAGAAGCGTCTCTCAGAAGAAAAGCGGGCGCTTGAGGAGTTAAAGCGGAAATTTCTTACTGCATCTCAGTCAGCAACGGAAATAACTTCAGAAAATCCTGAAGAGAGAATGCTTTCGATTGCTGAGCAGCGGTGTGCTGCAATAGATCAAGCAATTGAGAATCTCGATTACATCAAAGAGTTTATAAAAATTGACGAAAATGCTAGCCTTACTACAGTAAGTGCTCCAATGGGAAGCGCGGTGTCGGCCGCTGAAAAATATATAGCCGCCTCATCAAATGAGCAACGGCTTGGTGGGATTGAACAGAAAGCACGGGAGCAACTCATCGAGATTGAAGCCAGTATTCGTTCAGACGATGGGAAGCTGAAACAACTCCAACATGCGCACAACGTTTTGAATGAAATTCGTACGAACGACTCGCTAGCGAAGGCGACCGAAAACGAGCTAAATGCTGTGTGTCAGGTAACGGCAGCCATTTTTGGCAATGTTCACTCACCACGGGAATTTGGCGTTCAGCGTGGGCTACATCAACCTTTGTTTAGATTGGATACTAGAAAGGCAGTATCGCTAAAGGAGATCAGCTGTAGTAGTTCCGACTTGATCGTACAGTAAGACCTTGCCAAAGGGTGGGGTTACCCGGTTTGATAGAGGTGCGAATCTTTATCAATCTGCGCTAAAAGCGCCAAGGAGTAACCCCATGAGTAGTGTTCATCAGAACGT
>JACOUL010000017.1 GCA_016177875.1 Burkholderiales bacterium | reverse complement strand
CAACCCGGCACGGGCGACAGTTGCCATTTCTGCACGATCTGCGGTACGCTTATTCATGACTTCCTCCCTCATTCAGATTGTTCTCGAAACTCAATCTTGGCACGTTGATGCCGTACCGAGTGGGGAAGTCCCTTTTATTCGGTCAACACCGAGCCGCCTATACCAAATGCGATCATTGCGGTTGCCGGAACCAATCTACTTTTGTGGCGTTTGATAAAACTGATTTGGCGAGGTCTTCGGGGATAAAATGATCTTTAATTTATCCCTCAATGTGGACACTGCGTCGCGATGCCAGTTAGCGCCACTTTTCACTTTTTCCTTGGCAAAATTTGGTGGTCATCCCTGTTGCTCAGCGCTATAGTCGCTCCTTGTCATGTTGTATTTCATGGGATACACTCTATTCATGATAGAAATTCGCAAGACCGAAGAATATGCGCATTGGTATGGTGGTTTGCGTGACCGTCAAGCGCGAGCGCGTATTGATGTCCGTATCCGTCGCTTATCGCTTGGGAATCCGGGAGACGTAAAGCCGGTAGGTGAGGGTGTTTCGGAACTTCGAATCGATTACGGTCCTGGTTACAGAGTTTATTTTCTGCAGCGGGGTACACAGCTTGTTGTTCTGCTTGCCGGTGGTGATAAAAGTACGCAGGACCGAGATATCAAAGTCGCGCTTGAATTGGCGCGTAATATTTAGGAGTTTGTTATGGCAAAGACTAAAACCAGCCCATGGGATGCGGCGGAACATCTTGAAACGGATGAGGATATGGCTGCATATTTGGAGGCAGCACTTGATGATGGCGACCCTGCGTTGATAACGGCAGCGTTGGGTGATATTGCGCGAGCTAAAGGGATGACACAAATCGCACGTGAAACCGGTCTCGGCCGTGAAAGTTTGTATAAGGCGCTGTCGCCCGAGGGGAATCCGGAATTTTCTACGATTTTGAAAGTGGTTCGTGCGCTGGGACTAAAGCTGCACGCTGATATTGCTCAGGCCCCACTTTAACTTTTCATTCGAAACGGACGGAGATATGCGCCTCTCAATTCGGCGTTAAACAGGCACACGGTTCCCCACTTGACATGCCATAAATTGTAAATACAATGTATGTATGATTAAATTCGAATGGGATGAGCCCAAAGCCGTTGCAAATTTCAAAAAGCATCAAGTTTCTTTTGAGGAAGCCAAGTCGATATTCTTCGACGAGTTTGGCATTCAGTTTTTCGATGAAGATCACTCCTCCGACGAAGAACGCTTCTTGATGCTTGGTATGAGTTCGGGGGCAAGGCTGCTCATCGTCTGCCATTGCGAACGGGATCACGGTGCGGTTATTCGCATCATCTCGGCACGCAAGGCAACCAAGCGTGAAAGCGCGTTTTATCGAGGTGCACATAAATGAAAGCTGAATACGATCTCTCCAAACTGAAGTCCCGCAAGAATCCATACGCATCCAAGCTGAAGAAGCCCGTCACGATGCGGCTGTCAGAAGATGTTGTCGAATATTTCAAGGGAATGGCCGATGAGGCGGGCGTGCCGTATCAGAGTCTCATTAACCTTTATCTGCGCGACTGTATTGCCAATAGCCGGAAAGTGAAAATCAATTGGCCTCAAACTGTTTAACTTGCCGCTCAACTCGGAATCAACGATGAAGCCGTTGGTCCGGATAGCCGGACGTTGGGCGTCTCGGATCAGTAGCGGAACCGGAACTGCACAATTCCGAGCGCATTATTCACAACGCGATACACCATGCGATGCTCATCAGTGATCCGTCGTGACCAAAAGCCCGATAGCGCATGCTTCAACGCCTCTGGTTTGCCCACGCCGTTGAAAGGATCGCGTTGCCTTGTAGTCTTCGAGCGAAAGCATCACAACGGACTGTTCGCCGTTGCGGGTAATAATCAAGGCTTCGTGGTCATTACAAACCCGATCCATTGCGCTGGCGAGGTTTGCACGAACAGTGGTGTAGGTAATGGCGTCCATGGCTGGCTCCTGAGATGTACGTTATGCTGTACAGCATAGGGCGCTAGATGTCTAGTACTTGAGCTTGCGTTGACCGGTGCGAACCCTCCAATTAAAAAAGCGCTCGGCAAATCGACTATTTTCGAGAACACGATACCGGCTACAATGACGCCTGAAGCAAGCCAGACAGCCGCTGGCCGGCATGCATTATTGCGTGCCGGCGGGAGGAAGGTCCGGACTCCATAGAGCGGGATGACGGTTAATGGCCGTCCGCCGAAAGCCGCAAGCGCAGTCAGCTTCGGTATAAGGCGAGGAATAGGGCCACAGAGACGAGTCTTTGCGATTTCGGTCGTAAAGGGTGAAACGCGGCAACCTCCATCCGGAGCAATCCCAAATAGGCACGCATTGATGCTGCTCGCGGAGCGTGCGGGTAGGGAGCTTGAGCCGTGGAGCAATCCACGGCCTAGAGGAATGGCTGTCATAGCCGGCGAGGCAACTCGTTGGCCGTAACAGAATCCGGCCTATCGGCTTGCTTCATTTTCCTTCCTTCTTTTCCCCATATTTACTGGCCGAATGGCTAGATTCGACGGATTTTTTCGGAATAGCACTTTGTCATCTTTGTTGCATATATTACAATTGGCGCCGCAATAGATGACAACTTTGTGGTCGACGCCCGCGCTGGGCGTTTTCTATTTATTCCAAAGGAAAAACAATGAGTTACAGGAGATTCGCGAAACACGTTTTTTCAATGCTGGCCGCGCTTTGTTTCGCGCAGGCTGCGTATGCTGCTCCGCCGATGCCGGCTTTGCCACTGGATCAATTGCAGACTCCTTTGGGGCTGGCGGTAAAAAATTACTTGCAGAGTCAAGTGCAGCAAAACGGCAGTGTGCGCTTGATTGTGACGCTGAAGGCGTCGGCGCAGCCTGAGCATGCGCTCAATTTCAACCAGATTCTTACCCAGCGTAAGAGTTTGTTCGCGGTCCAGGATGCATTCTTGAAGCGCCTTGCCAAATTCGGCGGCGTCGGACACAAGCAATTCGATACCTTGCCTTTCGTCGTGGTGGAAGCCGGCAACTCTGCGCTGGCTCACTTATTAAGCCAATCGCCGGATGTACTCAGCATTCAGGAAGATGCATTGTTGAAGCCGAGTTTGGCGCAAAGCGTGCCGCTGATCCTCGCCGATAATGCATGGACGGCAGGCGCAACCGGCGCCGGTCAGGTTGTTGCGATCATCGACAGCGGCGTCGATTCTTCGCATCCTTTCTTGGCCGGTAAAGTGGTTGCCGAAGCTTGTTATTCCACCAGCAGCTTTAGCGCCAAATCGGTATGCCCGAACGGCAGCACGTCGCAAACCGGCGCGGGCGCCGGGAAAAATTGTTCGATCGCCGGCTGCGAGCATGGAACGCACGTAGCCGGTATTGCGGCCGGTGCCGGTCCGAATTTTTCGGGTGTTGCGAAGGACGCGAAGATCATTGCCGTCCAAGTATTTTCGTCGCTTTACTCCGGTTGCGCTTCTCCGCCTTGCTTGTCCGCTTATACCTCGGACATCATCAAGGGTTTGGAATATGTCTATAGCCAACGCAGTAACTTTTCCATCGCTGCGGTCAACATGAGCTTGGGCGGCGGGGCTTACACTAGCAATTGCGATAGCGATGCGATGAAGCGGCCCATCGACAACTTGCGTGCCGTGGGCATCGCTTCGATCGTCTCCTCCGGCAACGAAAGCAAAACCAATTCGCTTTCCTCGCCGGCCTGTATTTCCAGCGCGATTAGCGTCGGCGCGACGACCAAGTCCGATGTCGTCGCATCTTATTCCAACAGCGCGAATTTCTTGACCTTGTTGGCGCCCGGTTCCGGCATTAATTCTTCTGTGCCGGGCGGCGGTTTCGCTGCCTTTAACGGCACTTCGATGGCGACGCCGCATGTGACCGGCACGTGGGCGGCGCTGAAATCGAAAAAGACCACGGCAACCGTGACGGATATCCGCGATGCGTTGGTTGGCACGGGCGTATCCATTACCGATTCGCGCAATTCGATCGTCAAGCCGCGCATCCAGGTGCAAGCCGCCCTCAACCGGTTGCTCACGCCGATCTTGGGCACTAGCACGTCGACGAGTTCCAGTACGTCGTCATCCACTACCACTTCAACGACGACCACCACGACATTGGCGGCGACTTGCTACACCTCGAGCAATTACAGCCACGTGCTGGCCGGCCGTGCGTATAGCAGTTTCGGCTATGCATATGCCAAAGGTTCTAATCAGAAGATGGGCTTTAACAATACCTTCTACAGCACCACGCTGAAGAAAACCGGAACCAATTACTACGTGATCGGCACCTGTCCGTAATTCGTCAGTCGCTTCATCGCCAAGGCAGCGTCTTCACAAGAGGCGCTGCCTTTTTTGTGTGCGCAGATAGGTTGTTAATGAGAATTGTTTGCATTTACATGCCTAATTTTGGTATCCTTCGATTCATTTATTGAACGAAAGGGACATGATGAAGCTATTTCATATCGTTGCCGTCGCCACATTTAGCATTGCGGCGGCAGGCGCGGGCCACGCTCAGGAAAAGGTCTTGAACTTGTATTCGGCGCGTCATTACCAGACGGACGAAGCCTTGTATGCCAATTTCACGAAGCAAACCGGCATCAAGATCAACCGCATCGAAGCCGGTGAAAACGAGTTGCTCGAGCGCTTGAAGAATGAAGGCGCCAATAGCCCTGCCGATGTATTCATTACCGTCGACGCGGCGCGCTTGGCGAAAGCGGACGAATTGAAATTGTTTGCGCCGATTCAATCCAAAATCTTGGAGGAGCGTATCCCGGCACATTTGCGGACCAAGGATTGGTTTGCTTTTTCGACCCGTGCGCGCGTCATTGTTTATAACAAGGCCAGCGTCAAAGCCGAGAATGTGCAGAACTATGAAGACCTCGCCGATCCTAAACTGAAGGGCAAGATTTGCGTGCGGTCCGGCTCGCATCCCTACAACCTGTCGCTCGGCGCGTCGGTGCTCGAGCGTCTGGGAGAGCAAAAGACGGAAGAATGGGCCAAAGGCATCGTCGCCAATCTTGCGCGCGCCCCTAAAGGCGGCGATACCGACCAAATCCGTTCGGCAGCGGCCGGCGAATGCGGCGTGGCGATTGCGAATTCTTATTACGTTGCTCGTTTGATGCGCTCGGAAAAAGCGGAAGATAAAAAAGTGATGGAAGCCGTGGCCGTCGTTTGGCCGAATCAGAAAACAAGCGGCGCGCACATCAACATTTCGGGTGGCGGCGTATTGAAGCACGCGCCGAACAAGGAAGCCGCAGTTAAATTCCTCGAGTATCTGGTATCCGACCAGGCGCAAATCTATTTTGCGGACGGCAATAACGAGTGGCCGGTCGTCAAGGGCGTGAAAACCCAAAACTCGGCGCTGGCGTCATTGGGTAGCTTCAAGGCGGAAGCAATGAATGTCTCCGCATTGGCAAAAAACCAGGCGGTGGTGCAAAAGATTTACGATCGCGCGGGTTGGAAATAAAGAAGCGCATCTAATGCGTCGGCTGTTCTAGGGGAGCATGGCTCCCCTATTTATTTGCGTCGGCGACTATGGGCAATTTCACGCGAAATCACGATCAAGGGCAATACGCTGACCGCGACGATGGTCAGGGCCGCCGTTGATGCTTCGGTCAAGCGTTCATCGGATGCCAGGGTATAGGCTTGGGTAGCCAGCGTGTCGAAATTGAACGGGCGCATGACCAGCGTGGCCGGCAGTTCTTTCATTACGTCGACGAATACCAGCAAGGCGGCGGTCAGCAAACTGCCGCGCATCAGCGGCAAATGCACTTTCCATAAAATCTGCAAGCGGCTAAAACCGAGCGAACGTGCCGCATCGTCCATCGAGCCGGTGATTTTCGCGAGACCGGCTTCCACGGCTTGCAAAGAGACGGTTAAGAAGCGCACCAAATAAGCATACACAAGCGCGGCGATCCCCCCCGTGAGAATCAAGCCGGGGTTGTGCCCAAAAAAATTCTGCATGGCGCCGGCGAGCCAGGTGTCCAAGCGTGTTACCGGAATCAAGACACCGACGGCAATGACCGAACCCGGCAAGGCATATCCGAGACCGACGATACGATTGATCAATTTAGGAAGCATATGGCGGGTAGTGCGCGCCGCATAGGCAAGCAAAATCGAGATGCCGACGGCGGCAACCGAGGCAACGATCGCCAAAATGAAGCTATTGCGCGCCAGCCGCAAGAACCGTTCGCCGAATTGGGCATCGCCGCTGGTCAAGGCCATATGGAACAGCGTCCCGGCCGGAATTAAAAATCCTATCGTTAGCGGCAGCAAACAGACAAGCATGGCGCCCATTGCCTGTATGCCGGAAAGCCGCCGTCCCGATAGCGGCCGGTTGCGTCCGGTGGTGTTATGAAAGCGCCCACGTCCGCGTGTAACGCGCTCGACAAACAAGACCAAAGCAACGAATACCAGGAGCACGACAGACAATTGGGCGGCGGCGACGCGATCTCCCAGCGAAAACCAGGCCCGATAGATGCCGGTGGTGAACGTTTGTACGCCGAAGTAGGAAACGGCGCCGTAGTCGGCCAGCGTTTCCATCAGCGCGAGCGCACCACCGGCGGCAATCGCCGGGCGCGCCAATGGCAGCGAAATCCGGAAAAAACTTTGCCATGCGCTCAGTCCGAGCGAGCGTCCCACTTCGAGCATGCCGGTCGCCCGCTCAAGAAAAGCGGTGCGTGCCAATAGATACACATAGGGATACAGAACAAAGATAAACATGATGACTGCACCGCCTACGGTACGCACATCGGGGAACCAGTATTGCCCAGGCCGCAAGTCAAAACCGGCGCGCAGCCAGGATTGCACCGGACCGATGAATTGCAGCAGGTCGGTATAGGTATAGGCCATAACATAGGCAGGAACCGCCAGCGGTAAAACCAGTGCCCATTCAAATAAGCGCCGGCCCGGGAATTCATGCATGGCGACCAGCCAGGCAGCGGAAACGCCGACCAAGATCACGCCGGTCGACACGCCGATGCACAGGATAAGGGTATTGACGACGTAATCCGGCAAAACCGTCGACGCCAGATGCCGCCACACATCGCCGGAGCCGGCGATGAATACGCTGGTGGCGATGCTCAGAATCGGCAGTGCGACCAGGAGCGCGACCACGACGGCAAGGCAAATCAGGGGGGATACACGAGGCGGCTTGACCGCCTTTAACAGCTCGATTGCGCTCACCGTAATTTTTGAATGAAAATGAGAATTATAATTGACAGGTTTAAGCAGAATAACCTGATGCCAGTTCTCGAACTAGACAATATTTGCCATCACTACGGGCACCACAAAGTCGTCGACAATTTGTCGTGCCGCTTGGAGCCGGGCATGATTGCGTGCCTGTTAGGGCCTTCCGGCTGCGGTAAGACCACGGTATTACGCTGCATTGCCGGCTTTGAACATGTCGACGCAGGTGAGATCCGGCTCGATGGCGACATCGTTAGTTCGCCGCATCTTCATGTGCCGGCCGAGCGGCGCCACATCGGCATGGTATTTCAAGACTACGCTTTATTTCCGCATTTATGCGTTGCCGATAATATCGGCTTTGGTTTGCGCGGCAGTTCGGCGCAGCAGCGCACTGAACGGGTCGCCGAATTATTGGCGATGGTGGGTTTGACTAAAGAGGGGAAAAAATTCCCCCATGAATTGTCGGGCGGTCAGCAACAGCGTGTCGCATTGGCGCGCGCACTGGCGCCGCGGCCGCGCTTGCTGCTGCTGGATGAGCCATTCTCCAATCTGGACGTCGACTTACGCGAACGGCTCGCGGCGGAATTGCGCGGCATTCTTCGGGCCGAAGGCATCACCGCGGTATTTGTCACGCATGACCAGCATGAGGCATTCGCGATGGCCGATGAAATCGGCGTTATGTACGAAGGCCGTATTCAGCAGTGGGATCTGCCGTATAACTTGTATCATCGCCCGGTCAATCGCTTTGTCGCGGATTTCATCGGGCAAGGCGTATTCCTGCCGGGGGAAATGGTGGGCGCTCACCATATCCGCATTGAGCTTGGCACATTAAGCAGCGCTAGCATCAACGGCAATGCGGACTCTCCGGAGCGTGGACAGCTTCATGTCCTATTGCGGCCGGATGACGTGATTCACGACGACGCCAGCCTTTTAAAAGCGGAAGTCATCGCCAAAGCTTTTCGCGGCGCTGAATTTTTGTACACGCTCAAACTGGAAAGCGGTGCCCAGGTACTTTCTCTGGTACCGAGTCACCACAATCATGCACTGGGCGAACGCATCGGCATTCGTCTTGACGTAGACCATATCGTTGCCTTCGCAACCATCAATACGACGCCGATGCCGGCTTCGCTTGCATCCGCCGTTCCTACCGTTTAATTCTTCTGCTGCCCTTGTGGGCTGCCAACGCCTGCTTTAGCGCTTTTTTCACGTCTTCGGACGCGATGGGTCTTGTCGTTGTGCGGAACACATGTGTTTATTTCAGAGTGCACTTTCACAATACTCGATAAGTACTTAATTCTTTTGATCTTTGTGTTTCGAGATTGCATAAAAAATGTGCGCTAAGTGCTTGACTCCATTAGAAAAAACAGCTCGCCGCTCTTGAATATTACTTGACCGAAAAAAGAGCATCCTCTAAAGTGGGTGGAAGTGTGAAAAAGTGTCATTTTGTGGGGAAAAATCGAGACTTTTTCAGCGCGTTCAGTTCCCGGCCACGATAAAAACGAGAGGGCTTTTCCAGTGTTTCAAGGCGCATCAGCATTGAATCTCGATGCAAAGGGGCGGATGTCGATTCCGTCCAAGCATCGTGACGCCTTGACGGTCCAGTGCGAAGGTCGCGTCACCTTGACCAAGCACCCGCACGGTTGCCTCTTGTTTTTCCCGCGTCCGGTATGGGAGCAGCATCGCGAGCAAATCGCGGCATGGCCGATGTCGGCCCGCGCATGGCAGCGCATCTTCCTTGGCAATGCTTCCGATGTCGACATGGATAGCGCCGGACGCATCTTGATTTCTCCCGAACTGCGTTCCGCTGCCGGCATCTCGCGTGACGTCATGCTGTTGGGCATGGGCAGCCATTTCGAGATTTGGGATGCGGCCAAGCTGGCTGAGAGCGAAGCGCAAGCTATCGCCACCGGCATGCCTGACGTGTTGAGCAATTTTTCTTTCTAGCCCGTGATGAGTGAACAAGCGGTGCCGGAATTTCAGCACCGCACGGTGCTGTTGGAAGAGGCGGTTGCAGCGCTGGCCATCGAAGGCGAGCGCGCGAGCGGCGTGTATGTGGACGGCACCTTCGGGCGCGGCGGGCACAGTAAAAGAATTTTGCAGCAATTGAATGCAAGCGGCCGTTTGCTGGCATTCGACAAGGATCCGCAGGCGATTGCAGTAGCGCAGTCAATTGCGGATCAGCGTTTTAAGGTTGTGCATAGCAGTTTTGCGGGCATGGACGAGGCGCTGGATAGTCACGGCGTTTCGCAAGTGGACGGTGTGTTGCTGGATTTGGGCATCTCTTCGCCGCAAGTCGATGATGCGGCAAGGGGTTTTAGTTTTCGCGCCGACGGGCCGCTCGACATGCGCATGGATACCACGCGCGGCATGTCGGCGGCGGAATGGCTGGCGAGACTATGGGGAAGAACGGTTTGCTTTTCAGATTGCAAAGGCGATTGTTGCTTGCCGGGCAGTCGAACCAATTTCAAGCACACGACAGCTTGCCGAGATCGTGGCACGCGCCGTCAAGACCCGCGAGAAGGGCAAGGATCCGGCAACGCGCACCTTTCAGGCTATCCGGATTTACATCAATAAAGAGCTTGAAGAACTGGAAATAGGGCTGCATCAGGCGTATCGACGCTTGGCGCCCAAGGGGAGAATGGTTGTGATCAGCTTTCATTCGCTGGAAGATCGCATCGTCAAGCAGTTTATGGCTGCGAAGGCGACTGCTCTCCAGCCGGATCGCCGTCTTCCGATTCGCGCGGCGGATTTGCCGCAACCCGAAGCAAAACTTCTCGCCAAAATCAAACCGTCCGCGCTGGAGACCGCCGCGAATCCGCGTGCGCGTTCCGCAGTCATGCGCATATTGGAGCGTCTTACGCCTGTTGCAGGAGGTCGCGCATGAGCGGGCGCTTGGCCTTGGTGCTGGTGGTTTTTCTGGTCGTTTGTGCGCTGTCGCTGGTCAATGCGCAGTACCAGGCGCGCCGCTTATTCATTGAGCTGGAGCGCGCGCAAACTAATGCGCGCCAGCTCGACATCGAATGGGCACAATTGCAGCTGGACCAATCCACGCTCGGCAAACATTCGCGCATTGAAGCCGCGGCGCGTCACGACTTGAATATGGTGGCGCTGATGCCGGCGCGCACGCAATATCTGACGGTGGGAGCCAAATGACGCGCGCCATGCTGAAAAGCGCTGCCGGTTCTTCGCGCGTTGCCGCTGCCAAGGGGGTGCAGTTTTCCGCTAGTCCCGTTTTGGCGCTCAAGCTTCCGGCTTGGCGTTCGCGCTTGGTATTGTTTTCTTTGTTTGCCGCGTTTGCCGCACTGGCCGGCCGTGCCTTATGGCTGCAGGGAATCTCCACGGATTTTTTGCAAAAGCAAGGCGAGTCGCGTTACACCAGGACCTTGGAATTGCCGGCTACGCGCGGCAAGATCACTGACCGCAACGGGCAAGTGCTGGCGTCATCTATTCCGGTCAAGGCGATCTGGGCGATTCCCGAAGACGTTCTGAAGGCGCCGGCCGACAAGCTGCGCGAGCTGGCAAAGCTGCTGGGCATGAGCGAACGCGAGCTGCGCGTCAAGCTCGACTCCGACCGCAGCTTCGTTTATCTGAAGCGCCAAGTCGAACAAGAAACGGCAAACAAAATCATCAAGCTCGGCATCACCGGCATCGACACGCGCAAGGAATACAAGCGCTACTATCCCCAAGGCGAGGTGATGGCGCACATGGTCGGCTTCACCAACGTAGAGGATAACGGCCAAGAAGGCATGGAGCTGGCGGCGCAAAAAAATCTCGCCGGCGCCGTCGGTAGCCGGCGCGTCATCAAGGATAGGCTAGGCCATATCGTCGAAGATATCGAGGCGATACACGAGCCGCGCGACGGCAAAGATCTGGCGCTCTCCATAGACAGCAAGATTCAGTACATCGCTTTCATGCAGCTGAAGGAGGCGGTGGAGAAGCACAATGCCAAGGCTGGCGGCGTCGTGGTGCTTGATGTGAAAACCGGCGAGGTGCTGGCGCTTGCCAACATGCCCACCTATAACCCCAACAATCGTTCGGTGTTGACCGGCGCACAATTGCGCAATCGCGTTTTAACCGACACTTTTGAGCCGGGCTCGACCTTAAAGCCTTTCACCATTGCGCTGGCGTTGGAAGAAAAGCTGGTAACGCCGAATTCCACCATCCAAACAGCGCCGGGCCGCATGACGATCGGTACCGCCACCATCGGCGACGCGCATCAGCACGGCGTGCTGACGATTTCGCAAGTGATCGAGAAATCGTCCAACATCGGCACTGCCAAGCTCGCGCTGCAAATGCAGCCGCATGAGATGTGGGATATGTTTACCACGGTCGGTTTCGGCCAGCAGCCGCGTTTCGGTTTTCCGGGTGCGGTGGCGGGGCGCGTGAGGCCTTATAAATCCTGGCGGCCGATCGAGCAAGCGACCATGAGCTACGGTCACGGTATTTCCGTGTCGCTGATTCAGTTGGCGCGTTCGTACATGATTTTTGCGCGTAACGGCGACCTGATTCCCTTGTCGTTTCAAAAGGTGAGCGATACGCCCATCGGCCAGCGCATCGTTTCGGAGAAGACTGCGCGCGACATGCGCGCCATGCTGGAGATGGTGACCGGTCCCGGCGGCACGGCCCCGAAAGCGCAAGTGCCCGGCTATCGCACCGCCGGCAAGACGGGTACCGCGCATAAATTGGTAGGCGGCCACTATGCGAATAAGTACGTGGGATCGTTTGTCGGTTTCGCGCCGGCTTCCGATCCGAGAATTATCATCGCCGTGATGATCGATGAGCCGACCGGTAAATATCACTATGGCGGCGACGTTGCTGCGCCGGTGTTTGCCGCAGTCGCGGCGAATGCATTGCGTGCCATGAATGTCACGCCGGATTCGTCGGTGACCAACATCATTATTCCGGAAGACGGCGTGAGGGAGAGCTTGTGACGCTAAACCTTACCTCTCGCGTATCTGAAATTCTTTCGTGGCTGCAAGCCGTTGCGCCCAATGTGGAGCTGACTGCGGATTCGCGTGGAATCGCTGGTAGAGATGTATTTTTTGCTTACCCCGGCGAATTGGTCGACGGCCGCAGCTATATTGATCAGGCAATCGCTAGAGGCGCGGCGGCTGTCGTGTATGAAGCTGAAAATTTTCAATGGAAAGACAGCTGGCGTGTGCCGCATTTACCGGTGACCGGTTTGAAAACCAAGGCGGGTCAAATCGCCAATCGGTATTACGGCGCGCCGGACAAAGATATTTTTACGGTTGCGGTAACGGGAACCAATGGTAAGACTTCCTGCACGCAGTGGCTCGGCGCGGCGTTGTCGAACCTGGGATTTCCTACCGCGGTAGTCGGCACCTTGGGGAGCGGAATGTATCAGGACGGCGTCCCGGGAAAATTCGACTCGACCGGCAATACCACCCCCGACGCCATTTTGTTGCATCGTCGCCTGGCTGAGATGCGCGCCGACGGCGCTCGTGCCCTGGCGATTGAAGCGTCGTCAATCGGGCTTGTGCAACAACGCTTATCGGGTATGCGCGTCGACGTTGCCGTCTTTACGAATTTGACGCGTGATCATTTGGATTATCACGGCGACATGCTGGCTTATGAAGCGGCGAAGACGATTTTGTTTGAAAGCCCGGGATTGCAATATGCCGTGCTGAATTTGGACGACGATATGGGTCGGCGCTTGGTGCAGCATTTAAAAAGGAATGCGCCGGCAACCGCGATCATCGGGTATAGCTTGTTAGGCAATACGGCCGACGATGTACAGGTATTGGCTGCGTCCGAGATTCGCACGACGCCTATGGGTACGGCCTTTCAGTTGCAATCTCCGTTCGGCGATGCGCAGGCCAAGTTGCGAACGATAGGGCGCTTCAATGTCAGTAACGTGTTGGCTGTTCTTGCTGTATTGCTGGCAAAGGGCATTCCGTTTGAAACGGCGCTGGCGGCGATTGAGAAATTAACTGCGGTACCGGGGCGCATGCAGCGCTTAGGTGGCGATGAAGCGCCCTTGGTCGTCATTGATTACGCACATACGCCGGATGCATTGGAGAAAACGCTCGCCGCGCTGCGCCCGATCGCGCAGGAGCGGCATGGCAGCTTATGGTGCGTATTCGGTTGCGGCGGCGATCGCGACCCCGGCAAGCGCCCGCAAATGGGTAAGGCGGCGCTGGCGGCGGATCACATCATCATCACCAGCGACAATCCTCGCAGTGAAGATCCGGCGGCCATCATTGCGCAAATTATTGAAGGCATCGGTGACGTGGCGGATGTAAATAAAGAGCCGCAGGCAATCGAAGATCGTGCCGCGGCGATTCTGTGGGCGATCAAACACGCCGGGAAGACCGACGTGGTTCTTTTGGCCGGTAAGGGACACGAACCCACGCAGGAAATCAAGGGAAGAAAGCTTCCTTTCCTGGACGCCGATCACGCTGCTTTAGCGTTGGCATCGCGCGCGACCATGAAAGGGACGCATTGATGCACGCGATGCTGTCCCAACTTCAGCCGCATGTTGATGGCGCAAGCATCACGAGTGATGCCGCATTTGCCGGCGTGTCGACAGATAGCCGCAATATCGCCGCAGGCAACCTGTTCGTTGCGTTAAAAGGCGAGAACTTTGACGCGCATGATTTTCTTGCTCAAGTCGCAGCGAAGGGTGCGGCAGCGGTCGTGGCCGAGAGAGTGCCGGCTGGTTTGTCCGTGCCTGCGTTAATTGTGCCCGACACGCGAGTCGCATTGCGGGAAATGGCCGCGTGGTGGCGTAGCCGCTTTGCCATCCCTGTCATCGGCGTCACCGGCAGTAATGGTAAGACAACGGTTAAGGAAATGATCGGATCGATCCTGGCGGCGGCGTTTGGCAGTGATCATTGTTTGGCAACGCGTGGCAATCTCAATAACGATATCGGTGTGCCGCTCACGGTATTTCGCTTAAATGACAACTGTCACGCCGCGGTCATTGAATTGGGAATGAACCATCCGGGGGAAATCGCCGTCTTATCCGCCGTTGCTCAGCCGAAAGTTGGTTTGGTCAACAATGCGCAGCGCGAGCATCAGGAATTCATGGCGAGCGTGGAGGCGGTCGCGGAGGAAAACGGCGCCGTCATTCGTTCTCTATCGGCGGAAGGCGTCGCGGTATTTCCGGCAGATGACACTTACACAGCATTGTGGCGGACTTATGCAAGCGGCAACGGCAGTCGCGTCATGACGTTTGGCTTATCTGCGGATGCTGACGTCAGCGGCAGTTTTATTGCGAATGAATTCGGTAGCGATGTCGTCCTCAAGACGGCGCAGGGCGAATTCACCGTCAAGCTGGCGGCGGCCGGCGTGCACAACGTGCGCAATGCTTTGGCTGCTGCGACTTGTGCGCTTGCGATCGGCGTCGCGCCGGAGAAAGTAAAGCAAGGCCTGGAAGCCTTTGCGCCGGTGAATGGGCGCTTGCAGAAAAAGAGAGCGGTCAACGGTGCGCTGGTAATTGACGATACCTACAATGCCAATCCGGATTCGGTGCGTGCCGCCATTGACGTATTGGCACAGGCAGCTGCGCCGCGCGTATTGGTGTTGGGGGATATGGGTGAGGTAGGCGACGAAGGTCCGAAATTCCACGAAGAGGTTGGGCTTTATGCAGCTTCGCGAGGCATCGAGCACTTTCTTACTTTGGGCGAGCTTGCGCAACATGCAAGCCGCGCATTCGGCGCTCGCGCTGTGCATTACAAGGACATACAAGATATTAATCAATCTGCAAAGACGTTGGTCACGCCGAGTACCACGGTGCTCGTCAAAGGCTCGCGCTTTATGAAGATGGAACGCGTAGTGAATTATCTTCTCGGCCAGGAAGCTCAAGTACAGGGATCTCATTAGCATGTTGCTTTGGTTAGCGCAAAATTTTCAGCAAGATTTCGGCGCATTGCGCGTCTTTAATTTCATCACTTTCCGCGCGGTGTTCGCCACCATGACGGCGCTGGCGATCGGCTTGATTTTCGGGCCGGCAGTGATTCGCACGCTCACACGCTTGAAAGTCGGACAAGCGGTGCGTACCGACGGCCCGCAAACGCATTTGATCAAGAGCGGCACGCCGACCATGGGCGGCGCATTGATCCTGATTGCTATCGGCATCACGGTGCTGCTATGGGCCGATTGGAGCAACCGCTTCATTTGGCCGGTGCTGATCGTGACGCTGGGTTTCGGCGCCATCGGATGGGTCGATGATTACCGCAAAGTCGTGTACAAAGATCCGAACGGCATGCGCTCTGCGGAAAAATATTTTTGGCAATCGCTGATCGGCATCGCCGCTGCGCTTTATTTGGCTTTTTCCGTGTCTGCGCCGACCAATACCAAAGTATGGGAACTGTTCTTCGCTTGGGTGCAGTCTGGTTTCAACATGGATTTGCCGCAGAAAGCCGACTTGATCGTGCCTTTCTTTAAAACCATCAGCTATCCGCTGGGTGTGTGGGGTTTCATTGCGCTGACGTATTTCGTCATCGTCGGCACCAGCAATGCGGTGAACCTCACTGACGGTTTGGATGGCCTGGCGATCATGCCGACCGTGATGGTGGGCGCGGCGCTCGGCTTGTTTGCCTATTTGACCGGCCACGTCGCGTATTCAAAATACTTGTTGATCCCGCATATTCCGGGTGCCGGTGAGTTGCTCATTTTTTGCGGCGCGATGGTAGGGGCGGGCCTGGCTTTCCTTTGGTTCAATGCGCATCCGGCGCAAGTGTTCATGGGCGACGTCGGCGCATTGGCCCTGGGCGGCGCGCTTGGGACGATTGCGGTGATCGTGCGCCAAGAAATCGTTCTGTTCATCATGGGCGGTATTTTTGTCGTCGAGACCTTATCGGTCATGGCGCAGGTGGCGTACTTCAAATATACGAAGAAGCGCTACGGCGCCGGCAAGCGCATCCTGTTGATGGCGCCGCTGCACCATCACTATGAGCAAAAGGGTTGGAAAGAAACGCAGGTGGTGGTGCGCTTTTGGATCATCACCATGATGCTGGTGCTGTTCGGATTGTCGACGCTGAAGTTACGTTGATTCTATTACGATAATGGACTATCAAGGCAAACACGTTCTGGTATTAGGGCTGGGTGAATCCGGTCTCGCGATGGCGCAGTGGCTGGACCGCTGCGGCGCAGTCGTGCGCGTCGCCGACACACGCGCGATGCCGGAACGTTTGCCCGCTTTGCGCGAAAAGGTGTTGACTGTTGAGTTTGTCGCCGGTGCCTTCACCGCCAATCTATTGGACGGCATCGACTTCATCGCAGTCAGTCCTGGCTTGGCGCCCAATCGCGAACTGGCTGAAATCATGCCGGCCGCGGCGGGAGAAAATATTCCGCTGTGGGGGGAAATCGAATTATTTGCACAAGCCTTGGCGGCATTGAAAGAAGCACGCAGCTATGCGCCCAAGGTGATTGCGATCACCGGCACCAACGGCAAGACGACGGTGACCAGTCTGACCGGTTTGCTATGCCGTCGCGCCGGGTTGACGGCGCAAGTTGCCGGCAATATCAGCCCTGCCGCTTTGGATGTGCTGCGCGAAGCGCTCGATCAGAATAAATTGCCGCAAACTTGGGTGTTGGAGTTGTCCAGCTTCCAGCTGCATACGACTTATACGCTCAATGCCGATGTTGCAACGGTATTGAACGTCACGCAAGACCATCTCGATTGGCACGGCGACATGCAAGCCTATGCAGCCGACAAAGCGCGGATATTCGGTGCGCAAACCGTGCGCGTATTGAATCGCGGCGATGCGATGGTCATGCAAATGGCCGCGCCATCGGCAAACGTGGTGACGTTCGGCTTGGATGAGCCGGAACATGCCAATTGCTTCGGGCTGGTGAATGAAAACGGTATGCATTGGCTGTCGGTTGCCGTGCCGGCGGAAGAGGGTGAGAAAAAGCGCCGTAAGAAGGGCAGCGATGAAGAATTGCCTGTATCGGTGAATCGCTTAATGCCGGTCGATGCGCTGAAGATTCGCGGCCAGCACAATGCCGCCAATGCTTTGGCCGCGCTGGCGCTATGCCGTGCGATCGGATTGCCGATGGCTGCACTCTTGCATGGCTTGCGTGAATACAAGGGCGAGCCGCATCGCGTGGAACTGGTTGCGGCGATCGGCGGCGTTGATTATTACGATGACAGCAAGGGCACGAACGTCGGCGCGACGGTCGCGGCCCTGAACGGCTTGGGAGTCAATCTCGCCGGCGGCAAGCTAGTCGTGATTGCGGGTGGTGACGGCAAAGGCCAGGATTTTGCGCCGCTTGCCGAGCCGGTGGCCAAATATGTCCGTGCAGTTCTAGTGATCGGTAAGGATGCCGCCGCGATCCGCGCCGCGCTTGCCAATTCCGGCGTCGAATTGGTTGATTGCGCCACGCTGGAAGCGGCGACTGCGCGCGCGGCGGAAGTTGCGCAAGTCGGCGATGCCGTATTGTTGTCGCCCGCATGTGCCAGTCTCGATATGTTCAAAAACTATGCGCATCGGGCGCAAGTATTTATCGACGCAGTGCGTGAAATCGGTTTATCGCGCGGCGAGGTGGTGGCATGAGATTCGCGCTTCCTTTGTTTTCGCAAGCCGGCGCCCCACCCGGCGTGGTGCAGCGCTCGAAAATGATGGAATACGATCAACCGCTGGTGTGGGTGGTCGTACTGCTGATGTTAATCGGCATGGTCATGGTGTATTCGGCATCTATCGCTTTGCCGGATTCGAATAAATACGCGAACTACAAAAATTATCATTTCTTGGTGCGTCAGGCAGCGTTTATCGGCGTTTCTATGATCGCCGCGTTGCTCGCATTCCGCGTGAAGGTCGAGACTTGGCAAAAGCTTGCGCCTTACCTTTTTGTGGGCACGCTGATTTTGTTGGCATTGGTATTGGTGCCGGGCATAGGCAAGGGCGTCAATGGCGCGCGGCGCTGGCTGTCGTTCAAAGTATTTAATCTGCAGCCGTCGGAATTGATGAAATTGTTCGTAGTGCTTTACGCGGCCGATTACACCGTGCGCAAGCAAGAATTCATGCACAAGCTTACCAAGGGCTTTTTACCGATGGCGCTGGCGGTGGGTTTGGTCGGTTTGCTTTTATTGTTGGAACCGGACTTGGGCGCATTGGGTGTGATCGCCTGCATCGCCATGGGCATTCTCTTTTTAGGCGGATTCAACGGCATCTGGTTCGGCGGTATCGCAGCGACGCTTGCCGGCATGTTTTCGCTGGTGATCATGTTGTCGCCGTGGCGGCGTGAACGGATTTTCGCTTATTTGAATCCGTGGGATGAGCAAAATGCGTTGGGTAAGGCGTATCAGTTATCACATTCCTTGATCGCTTTCGGGCGCGGCGAATTATTCGGCGTGGGATTGGGCGGCAGCGTGGAAAAGCTGCATTACCTGCCGGAAGCGCATACTGACTTTTTGCTGGCGGTGATCGGTGAAGAGCTGGGTTTTGTCGGCGTGCTGGTGGTAATCGCCATGTTTTACTGGATCGTCAAACGTGCGTTTGAGATCGGCCGTCAAGCGATTGCGCTGGATTTGACTTTTGCGGGGCTCGCCGCCAAAGGCATCGGTATCTGGATCGGCGTGCAAACTTTTATCAACATGGGTGTGAATCTTGGCTTGTTGCCGACCAAAGGTTTGACCTTGCCGCTGATGAGCTATGGCGGATCGGGTGTGTTGATCAATTGTATTGGTTTGGCGATTTTGTTACGCATTGATTATGAGAACCGCATTCTCATGCGCGGAGGCCGCGCATGAGAAGGGCGATTCGGTGGAGGCTAACTTTGCGTAGCAAAGTTAAAGGAGCTATGGCGACTGGCCGGAGCCAGAACCCTTTTTTGTGCGGAGGCCGCGCATGAAGAAATTAATGATCATGGCAGCCGGGACCGGCGGCCACATCTTCCCCGGACTGGCGATTGCGCAAACCATGAAGAACCGCGGCTGGCAAGTGTCGTGGCTGGGCACGACGCATGGCATGGAGCGCGAGCTCGTGCCCAAGCATGGCGTCGAGATGGATACGATTGCGTTTTCCGGTATGCGCGGCAAGGGATGGAAACATACTTTGAGCGGCGCTTTCAAACTGGGTGCAAGCTTTATTACCTGCTTCGGCATCATCGGCCGCAGAAAACCTGACGTCGTACTCGGCATGGGCGGCTATGTCACCGTGCCAGGCGGTTTGATGGCCAAGTTGCGCGGTGTGCCGCTGGTGTTGATTAATGCCGATGCCGCCTTGCAGCTATCGAACAAAACCTTGGCGTCTTCGGCAAAGAAAGTGTTGTTTGGATTTCCGGCGGATTTCGGTCCTGCCAAAAATAAAGCGCAGGTCACGGGAAATCCCGTGCGGGCGGAAATTTTGGCTTTGCCTAAACCTGCCGAACGATATGCGCATCGCACCGGACCGCTGCATGTTTTGGTCGTGGGTGGAAGCCTGGGTGCCAAAGCTTTGAACGATTGTGTGCCCGCCGCGCTGGCAATCATGCCGCAGGACGCACGGCCGATCGTGGTGCATCAGTCGGGCAAGCAACATATCGAGGCATTGCGCGCCGCGTATGAGAAGGCGAATGTACAGGCGGAGGTGGTCGATTTTATCGATGACATGCCGCGCCGTTATGCCGATGCCGACTTGGTGATTTGCCGCGCCGGCGCGATCACCGTGTCGGAACTGACGGCTGCAGGTGTGGCAAGCGTGTTGGTGCCCTTGCTGGCGTCGACTACCACGCACCAGCGCGATAACGCGGAATGGATGGCGAGCCAATTGGCTGCGATTCATTTGCCGCAAAAAGAGTTAACACCCGAGAGCCTGACGGAGTTGCTGCAAAAATTGAAGCGCGAGAATTGTCTGACGATGGCGCAAGCGGCTTATGAAAATGGCCGCCGCAATGCCAATGAAGAAATTGCAGCCGTACTAGAGGAGTGCCTAACGCAATGAAACATAAGGTCAAGAAAATTCATTTCGTCGGCATCGGCGGTTCAGGTATGAGCGGCATTGCCGAGGTTTTGCTTAACCTCGGCTACACTGTGACCGGTTCCGATCTCGGCAGCAACGCGGCCACGCAGCGATTGACAAGCCTGGGGGCGACGGTTGTGCTGGGACACTCCCCGGGAAACGTCGGCGATGCCGACGCCATCGTTACCTCCACCGCTGTCAAAGCGGACAATCCGGAAGTAATCGCCGCACGCGAAAAGCGCATTCCCATCGTGCCGCGCGCTGTGATGTTAGCGGAATTGATGCGATTGAAGCAGGGTATTGCGATCGCAGGCACACATGGCAAGACCACCACGACCAGTCTGGTGGCCAGCATCTTGGCTGAAGGCGGTCTCGACCCGACTTTCGTGATCGGCGGCAGATTAACTTCGGCAGGCGCCAACGCCAAGCTCGGCGCCGGTGAGTGGATCGTGGCCGAAGCCGATGAATCCGATGCTTCGTTTTTGAATTTGTCGCCGTGCATCGAAGTGATCACCAATATCGATGCCGATCACATGGAGACCTATGACCATGATTTTGGCAAGCTGAAGCATGCGTTCGTCGAGTTTACCCAACGCATGCCGTTCTACGGCATGGTGATGATGTGCATCGACGATCCTACCGTGCGCGAAATTATTCCGCAGGTTGCTAAGCCGATCACCACTTATGGATTCCATGAAGAGGCGCAGGTGCGCGCCATCGATGCTAAAGCGGTCAACAGCCACATGGAGTTCACGGTGATCCAAAAGGATTACCCGCCGCTCAAGGTGCGATTGAATCAGCCCGGCATGCATAACGTGCAGAACGCGTGCGCGGCGATCGCCATTGCGCGCGAAGTCGGCGTCGATGATGGTGCGACACAAAAGGCGCTCGCCGAATTTCACGGCGTCGGCCGGCGTTTCACGCGCTACGGCGAAATCGCGATTCCATCCGGAGGCAGTTTCGCATTGGTCGACGATTACGGCCATCACCCGGTGGAGACGGCGGCAACCTTGGCAGCGGCGCGCGGCGCCTTTCCGGGGCGACGCTTGGTATTGGCGTTCCAGCCGCACCGCTATACGCGTACGCGCGATTTATTCGAAGACTTCGTGAAGGTCTTGTCGTCGGTGGATGCCCTGGTGTTGGCGGAAGTGTATTCGGCAGGCGAGGCGCCGATTGTCGCCGCCGACGGGCGCTCGCTGGCGCATGCTTTGCGTGTGCTCGGCAAAGTCGACCCCGTGTTTGTCGAAGACATCGCCGACATGCCGGCAACGATTATGAATGTAGTGCGTGATGGTGACGTCGTCGTCACGATGGGTGCCGGCTCGATTAGCGGTGTGCCCGGGAAACTCGCGCAAACGAATTAATGAAATGAGTTCTAGATATGGCAAATGAATTTGGAAAAGTAGGTGTACTCTTCGGCGGTCGGTCCGCCGAGCGCGAAGTATCGCTCATGTCGGGCAGCGGCGTTTTGAAGGCATTGCAAAGTAAGGGTATCAACGCTCATGGTTTCGATTCGGGGCAACGCAGTCTGGCTGACTTGGCCGCGGAAAAATTCGATCGCGTGTTCATCGCATTGCACGGCCGCTTTGGTGAAGACGGGACGCTGCAAGGTGCGCTCGAACAATTGGGTATTCCCTACACCGGTTCGAAAGTGATGGCATCCGCGATCGCCATGGATAAGGTGATGACCAAGCGCGTTTGGCTCGCCGCCGATTTGCCGACACCGCGATTTATGGTGCTCGATGCCAAAGTTACGCCTACTGAGGAATTGAAGAAGCTCCCCGATGAACTCGGCTTGCCTTTGATGCTGAAGGCGCCGCATGAAGGTTCGACCATCGGCATCACCAAGGTGAACGGCTATTCCGAAGTGACCGAAGGTTTCGCCCATTGCGCGAAATACGACGAAGTGGTGCTGGCGGAAGAATTCATTCGCGGCCGCGAATTAACGGTTCCGGTATTGGGCAAGGGGCGGAACGCGCGCGCGCTGCCGATCGTCGAGATTCGCGCGCCGGAAGGTAATTACGATTACCAGAACAAGTACTTCAGCGACGACACGCAGTACCTATGCCCGGCGCCGCTCGATGAAGCGTTGACGCAAAAGATCCAAGGCTTGGCCGTGCGCGCCTTCAATGCACTGGGTTGCGAAGGCTGGGCTCGCGTCGATTTCATGTTGCGCATCACCGACAACGAACCATTTTTACTGGAGCTGAATTCGTCGCCCGGTATGACCGGGCACTCCTTAGTCCCGATGGCGGCCCAAGCAGCCGGCATCAGCTATGAAGACTTGTGCGTGGAGATTTTAAAGTCGGCGGCGCTGGAATTGAAGCCGTCGGAAAACTGGAAACCGGAATAAGAGGAATAGTCCGCGATGTGGCAAGACGTCAAAATGTTGAATGCAGTTGCCGGCACCCTGGTGGGGCTGGTTGCGCTCGCATTGTTGGCATCTTGTTTGTGGTGGCTGGCGCAGCGGCCGATGTTCACCTTGAAGGCGATTCGTATCGAAGGGCAGGAAGCGCCATTGCGTCGCGTGAGCAAGTCGACCGTGAGAAGCACGGCACTGCCTCGCATCAAGGGTAATTTTTTTACCGCGAATTTGGATGCGGTGCGTTTTGCTTTTGAAGCCGTGCCTTGGGTGCGTAAGGCAACGGTTCGGCGCGAATGGCCTAACCGCTTGATCGTCACGCTCGAAGAGCATGAGCCTTTAGGCACGTGGGGACAGGATGGGCGGCTGGTGTCGGTTAAGGGCGATGTATTCGTCGCCAATCTGGCAGAAGCGGAAGAAGACGGTGACTTGCCCGAATTCGCCGGTCCCGATGGCAGCGAAAAAGAAGTGGTGGCGCGTTATCAGGAATTGCTGACTTGGTTTGCTCCGGCCAATCTTTCGCCGGATTCGGTGCAACTGTCCGGCCGCTATGCGTGGACGGTGAAGCTGAGCAATGGCATGACGGTGGAGCTGGGCCGCGAGCAAACCAAGACCACTTTGCAGGAACGCGTGAATCGCTTGTTGGCAGTGTATCCGCAACTGGTGGCACGCCTGCAGGATCGCATCGAAAACGTGGATTTGCGCTATCCGAACGGGATGGCGTTGCGTGCAAGCGGGATGGCATTTGGGATGGAAAAAAAGGGGGCGGTTGCGAAGTGAGGGGTAATTACTGTGGTGGCGTCAACCGATAGGCCGCACAAGAGTTATTCCGTCATCGCCCTAAAAAGAATGGAACGATATGACTAAAGACGCGAAAAATTTGATCGTTGGACTCGACATCGGCACTTCGAAAGTGGTGGCGGTGGTGGCTGAGGTGCAGCCCAACGGGCGCCATGAAGTGATCGGCCTCGGACAGCACGACTCCAAGGGTTTGAAGAAAGGCGTCGTGGTCAATATCGAAGCGACGGTCGAATCGATACAGCGCGCATTGGAAGAAGCCGAGCTGATGGCCGACTGCAAGATCCGCAACGTGTACGCCGGCATCGCCGGCAGCCATATCCGCAGCTTCAATTCGAGCGGCATGGTCGCGATCAAGGATAAGGAAGTGACGGCGACCGACGTCGCGCGCGTGATCGAGACCGCCAAGGCAGTCAACATCCCGACCGACCAGCAATTGCTGCATACGGTGCCGCAAGAATTCATCGTCGACAGCCAGGAAGACGTGCGCGAACCGATCGGCATGAGCGGCATTCGCCTGGAGGTGAAAGTCCATATTGTCACCGGCGCGGTGTCGGCGGTGCAGAACATCGTCAAGTGCGTGCGCCGCTGCGGCTTGGAAGTATCCGATTTGATTTTGCAGCCGATGGCTTCGGCCGATGCGGTGTTGACGCCCGATGAAAAAGAATTGGGCGTGGTGCTGGTCGATATCGGTGGCGGCACCACCGACGTCGCTATTTTTACCGAAGGCGCGATCCGTCACACCGCGGTGATCCCGATCGCCGGCGATCAAATCACCAACGACATCGCCATGGCCTTGCGTACGCCGACCTCGGAAGCCGAAGAAATCAAGCTGCGCTACGGGGTGGCCAAGCAAGTGCTGGCTGATCCGAACGACACGCTGGAAGTGCCGGGGCTCGGCGATCGCGGTCCGCGCTTGTTGTCGCGTCAAGCGCTGGCGGCGGTAATTGAGCCGCGCGTCGAAGAATTATTTGCGCTGGTGCATCAGGTAGTGCGCGAGTCCGGATATGAGGAAGTGCTTTCATCCGGCATCGTTTTGACCGGCGGCACGTCCATGATGCCTGGAATGGTGGAAATGGCCGAAGATGTTTTCCTGAAGCCGGCACGCCTGGGCACGCCCGACTACAGCGGCCAGCTGGCCGACGTGGTGCGCAGCCCGCGTTATGCGACTGTTCTCGGTTTGCTGCTGGAGGCGAAGAAGCAGTATTTGCGCGGCAATATCGTCAATCGTCAGGATGGATCGGTGAAAGCGGTCTGGAAGGGCATGAAGGAATGGTTTTTGGGTAATTTCTAATAATTGCGGGACAGTGCTACGCGCAGCGTGCTCTGTCCTCAACAAGTTAGCAGTTCAGGGCAAGTGGTTAGGAATAGCAGTTTTTCAATTTGAGCAGCAACCAGCAGTTAGCAGTTGCTAGTCGCCACACCGCGTGGTGCCTATCGACTGAAAACTGCATATTTATGATAAGGAGTCATCATGGAAATCGATATGCTGGATAACGCCAATCAGGGAACGATTATTAAGGTAGTGGGTGTGGGCGGCGCCGGCGGCAACGCCGTGCAACACATGATTAACAAAGGCGTCTCCGGCGTTGAATTTATCGCCGCGAATACGGATGCCCAGGCGCTGACGCAATCCAAGGCGCACAACGTTATTCAAATCGGTGAAACGGGCCTCGGCGCCGGCATGAAGCCGGACGTCGGCCGCCAGCTGGCGGAAGAATCGCGTACGCGTATTGAAGACGCTCTGCGCGGCGCGCATATGGTGTTCATCGCAGCCGGCATGGGCGGCGGCACCGGCACCGGTGCCGCACCGGTAGTCGCGCAAGTCGCCAAGGAGCAAGGTGCACTGACCGTGGCGGTGGTCTCCAAGCCGTTTTCCTACGAAGGGAAAAAATGCATGGAAATCGCCGAAGAAGGTTTGGAGGCATTGTCTCAGCACGTCGACTCGTTGATCGTCATCCTGAATGAAAAACTGGAAGAGATCTACGAAGACGACAGCATGATCGAATGGCTGCAGCATGCCGACGACGTGTTGAACAACGCGGTGGCCGGCATTGCCGAGATCATCAACGTGCCGGGTCACATCAATGTCGACTTCAACGACGTCAAGACCATCATGGGCGAGCAAGGCAAGGCGATGATGGGCACCGCGTCCGCTTCCGGTGTTGATCGTGCCCGCATCGCGGCCGAGCAGGCTGTCGCGTCGCCGCTGTTGGATGGCATCGATCTGTCCGGCGCGCGCGGCGTGCTGGTCAATGTTACGGCAAGCCGTAGCTTGAAGGGTAAGGAAATCAAGGAAGTCATGGCAACCGTGCGAGCTTTCGCTGCTCCGGATGCGTCGATCGCTCAAGGTATTGCATACGACGACGGCATGGGTGACGATATCCGCGTTACCGTGGTTGCCACCGGCCTGGGCCGTGCACGCAAGAATGTGCAATTGGTTCAAACGCCTATGCTGCGTACCGGCACCCATAACGAGCCGATTGCCGCTGCAACTCCGACCATGCAGCAGCAAGCATCGGCCGGTATCGCACAACCGGCTGCACCGGCTCTCGACGGTTTGAAAGCGCCGGCAGTCTGGCGCCGCGAAGCTGCTTCCGAGACGGTGCGTGCCTTGGAAAAGAACGGCATGGAAACCTACGATATCCCGGCCTTCCTGCGCAAGCAGGCAGACTAATGGCTGCTCTGCAAGTTTAAGCAGAACAAGGCATACTCCGGTCTGCACGCCGCGCCCCGGTGGGGCGCGGCTTTTTTTTAGTCTCTTGAATTGCGGGACAGTGCTACCCGAAGGGTGCTCTGTCCTCAACAAATTTTAGGAATTGCGGGGCAGTGCTACGCGCAGCGTGCTCTGTCCTCAACATGATAGGAATACATATATGACGATTAAGATCGGCGACCGTCTGCCGGAAGGCGAATTGCGGGAATACATCGAAGTTGAAGGCCAAGGTTGTTCCGTCGGTCCGAACAAATTCAATGTCGGCGAACTCGTCAAAGGCAAAAAGATCGCTATCTTCGGCGTTCCCGGCGCATTTACCGGCACTTGTTCACAGAAGCATGCGCCCGGCTATCTTCAGCATGTTGAAGACTTTAAGGCCAAAGGCATCGATGAAATCTGGTGCATCGCCGTGAATGACGCCAGCGTCATGGGCGCCTGGGGCCGTGATCTGAAAGCCGGCGGCAAAATTCGCATGATGGCCGACGGTAACGGCGACTACGCGAAGGCCCTCGGATTGGAAGTCGACTTAAACAAAGCCGGGATGGGGCTGCGCTTGCGCCGCTGTTCGATGCTGGTGGAAGACGGCATCGTCAAGCAACTCAATATTGAAGAAAGCGGCAAGTTTGAGGTGTCCAACGCTGAGACGTTGCTGGCGCAATTGAATTAAGTGTCGTTGATATAATCGTTCCATGCTCAAGCAACGTACTATCAAGCAATTGGTCAAGACAGTCGGCGTCGGCCTGCATTCCGGCAGCCGCGTCGACTTGACCTTGCGCCCGGCTGCAGCCGACACCGGCATTGTGTTTCGCCGCGTCGATCAAGAGCCAGTGGTCGAGTTGCCGGCAACGGCAACCAGCGTGGGCGATACCCGCATGGCATCGACTCTTAATATAGACGGCGTCAAAGTTTCCACAGTTGAGCATTTGATGTCGGCTTGCGCTGGCCTCGGCATCGATAATCTTTATGTCGACGTGACCGCCGAAGAAATTCCTATCATGGACGGTTCGGCTGCTTCTTTCGTCTTCCTATTGCAGCAGGCCGGTTTGGAAGAACAGAACGCGGCCAAGAAATTCATCCGCATCAAAAAACCGGTTGAAGTACGCGAAGGGCAAGGCGAGCAAGCCAAATGGGCGCGGCTCGAACCCTACAATGGCTTCAAGCTGAAGTTCTTCATTGAATTCAACCATCCGGCGGTGGACGCGACCGGCCAGCTGGCCGAAGTGGACTTCGAAGTGCAATCCTACGTCAAGGAAATCGCCCGGGCGCGGACGTTCGGCTTCATGCATGAAGTCGAAGCCTTGCGCGGCATCGGCTTGATTCGCGGCGGGTCGCTCGAAAACGCGATTGTGATGGATGAGTATCGCATCTTGAATCCGGACGGCTTGCGTTACGAAAATGAATTCGTGCGTCACAAGATCCTGGATGCGATCGGCGATCTGTACTTGATCGGCCATCCGTTATTGGCGAGTTATGTAGCGCACAAGTCCGGCCATGGCTTGAATAATCAATTGCTGCGAGCCTTGTTGGCCCAGCCCGACGCCTACGAAATTGTCACTTTTGATACTCTGGAAGCGGCACCGAGCGGCTACGTTTATCAAGCCCAGCAAGAATGGGCATTGACTTAAATTTCCTGGCTTTTTGCGTGATGACGTTTCATTAAGGTCTGCAAAGCTGTCTTCAGCGCTTCATTCCGATTCGAGGATTCCAGCGACTTTTCCAGTTCCGCAAAGGCATCCAGCGCCCGGTTGGATAGGGCCAGGTGCTTGGAAGCAGTTGATTTTTCTACAGTTTTTCCAACTTGCACTTTTAGGCGGATTGCGCTAACCTGCCATCCATGCTGATGTAACATTTTTTGAAGATTGGGTAATTTCTGCCTCAATTTTGCAGCCACCGCCGCATTTTGAGCCGCGATAAGCAACTGACCGGTCTCAAATTGCAATACAGAGCACGCTTCAAATAACAATGGCAAGGCTTCTTCGCAGGCTTTCTGCAGGGCGGCCAAGCGTGCAGCGGTCGGCAATAACAGACGCATTTTTTCATGCGACTGTAAATAATCTGCGACGCCTCGTGCCGACCGCATCTTTGCGGAAGCCGCTTGGCGACCCGGTGCGTAAGGAAAGTAAGAAGAAGAGGGACGCATGATTCCCCGACCTTATCACACCTGAGGGTGTCCTTGACACCCTTTAACCAGGAGAGCGAGTAAAGGAGTCGTCATGCAAGTCATTCTGCTACATCCGCGCTTAAGCGCGAAAACCCTGACCCTGACCACGCGTCATATCGTATTACTTATTACGCTGCTGCTGGCAGCCATCGTTGCAGGTGCTGCTTTGCTGTATTTCCTCACCTTGCAGCAAGCCGCCAGTATGAAACTGCCATTTGTCCAAACCGTCTTGGCGTCAGTGAACCAAGGCGAAGCGGACAAAAAGGATAAGTACGTAAAGGAAAACCTGGCGGCCATGGCTGCTAAGCTTGGCGAAATGCAGGCGCAGTTGATGCGTTTGGATGCCTTGGGCGAGCGTGTCCAGGGCTTGGCCGGCGTTAAACCGGAAGAATTCAATTTCCGGGAAAAACCAGGTCGTGGCGGTGCCGAGCCAAGCGCGTTCAGCAGCCGCGGCGGACCGCGCGACTTGACGATGACGGAATTTCAGCGAGCGCTGGAATCCATGTCAAAAGACGTCGAACATCGCTTCGATTACATGAACGTAGTCGAGTCCACACTGATGACAGATAAGATCAAGTCGAAGTTGCTGCCTACCATTCAGCCGGTCAATGTCAGCTATAACGCGTCCGGTTTCGGCTGGCGCCTTGACCCATTTACCGGCCGTAGCGCTTTTCATGAAGGCATCGACTTCGCTGCTCCGTCCGGGACATCAATCGTCGCTGCTGCCGGCGGCGTAGTGATTGCGGCGGAATACCATCATCAATACGGCAATATGCTGGAAATCGACCACGGCAACGATATTACTACTCGTTATGCACACGCTTCTCAGCTCTTGGTGAAGGTGGGCGACATCGTCAAGCGCGGTCAGCATGTCGCCGATATTGGTTCCACCGGCCGCTCGACCGGCGCTCACTTGCATTTCGAAGTGCTGGTTAAGGGAATCTCGCAGGATCCCCACAAGTTCCTGGTGGCGGGCGGCAGTCAAGCCAAGTTGGCAGTGCTGGCCGGAAAATAGTTTCGGCCGCTTGTTTTTGCCGGCTTCTTCGCAGGTTGAATTCCTGCAAACCATCCCAACCTAGGGGCGTATGGCCTGGTGGCTGTATGCCCTCCCCATGATAAAATCCCTGATTTAGCCCAACTCTGTCTTTCAGGACAGAGTTTTTTTACGGCGTCTTTCTTACAATTCAAGCATGTCATTACTGACCAAGATCTTCGGCAGCCGTAATCAACGGCTGATCAAACAATATCAATCCACCGTCCGCGCCATTAACGCGCTCGAACCGGCCATGGAAAAATTGTCGGATGCCGAGCTGCAGGCCAAAACGGCGGAGTTTAAAGATCTCCTCTCCAAAGGCGCAACGCTGAACGACATTTTGGCGGATGCATTTGCCGTGTGCCGCGAAGCCAGCAAGCGTGTATTAAAAATGCGCCATTTCGATGTGCAGCTGATCGGCGGCATGGTGCTGCACCATGGGAAGATCGCCGAGATGGGCACCGGTGAAGGTAAGACTCTAGTGGCAACGCTGCCGGCTTATCTGAATGCTCTGTCGGGCAAGGGTGTGCATGTGGTGACCGTCAACGATTACCTGGCGCAGCGCGATGCCGAATGGATGGGCAAACTTTATCGCTTCCTGGGTTTGACGACCGGTATCAACCTGTCGCAAATGGAGCACGATACCAAGCAGGCCGCCTACGCTGCCGATATCACTTACGGCACCAATAATGAATTCGGCTTCGACTATTTGCGTGACAACATGGTCTACGAAGTCGCCGACCGCGTCCAGCGCAGCCTGAATTACGCCATTGTCGACGAAGTCGACTCCATCTTGATCGACGAAGCCAGAACGCCGCTGATCATTTCCGGTCAAGCCGAGCAGCACACCGATCTGTATTACAAGATGAATGAAGTGCCGCCGCTGTTGACTCTGCAAATCGGTGAAGAAACGCCGGACGGCAAAGGCAAGATCGAAGTCCCCGGCGATTACACCAAGGATGAAAAAGCGCATCAGGTGCTGCTGACCGAAGCCGGCCATGAAAAGGCTGAGCAAATCTTGACGCGTATGGGTTTGCTGCCGGAAGGCGCTTCCCTCTATGATCCATCCAACATCACCCTGATCCATCACCTATATGCTGCCTTGCGTGCCCACACGCTGTATCACAGAGATCAACATTATGTGGTGCAGAATGGTGACGAGGGTCTCGAGGTTGTCATCGTGGATGAATTCACCGGCCGTTTGATGTCCGGTCGCCGCTGGTCCGATGGTTTGCACCAGGCTGTTGAAGCCAAGGAAGGCGTCAAGATCCAAAGCGAAAACCAGACGCTCGCTTCGATCACTTTCCAGAATTATTTCCGCATGTACGGCAAACTCGCCGGGATGACTGGTACCGCCGACACCGAAGCCTATGAGTTCCAGGAAATTTATAGCTTGGAAACCGTGGTTGTTCCGCCCAATCGGCCGAGTCAACGGAAAGACATGCAAGACCAAGTCTACAAGTCAGCCGAGGAAAAATACGGCGCGATGGTCAAGGACATACAGGATTGCTACCAGCGCGGTCAGCCGGTGCTGGTGGGGACGACTTCGATCGAGAATTCCGAATTACTGTCCTCCATCCTCACTAAGAATAAGCTGCAGCACAATGTCTTGAACGCCAAGCAGCATGCGCGTGAAGCGGAGATCGTGGCCCAAGCCGGACGGCCGCAAATGATTACCATCGCTACCAACATGGCCGGCCGCGGTACCGATATCGTGTTGGGCGGTAATGTCGAAAAGCAGATTCAGCTCATCGAAGCCGATGACAAACTGACGGAAACCGAAAAGCAGCTAAAGTCGCAGAAGTTGCGCGACGAATGGCAATCCCTGCACGACCAAGTGGTTGCCGCCGGTGGCTTGCATATCGTCGGCACCGAACGCCATGAATCACGCCGCGTGGATAACCAGTTGCGCGGCCGTTCAGGACGTCAAGGCGATCCGGGTTCTTCGCGGTTTTATTTGTCGCTGGACGATCCCCTCTTGCGCATTTTTGCCGGCGATCGTGTACGCGCCATCATGGAACGCTTGAAGATGCCGGAAGGCGAACCGATCGAAGCCGGCATCGTGTCCCGTTCCATCGAATCCGCTCAGCGCAAGGTGGAAGCCCGCAACTTCGACATCCGCAAGCAATTGCTGGAATACGACGACGTCGCCAATGATCAGCGCAAGGTGATTTACCAGCAGCGCAATGAATTATTGGAGTCTAAGGATGTATCGGAGCTGATCGCTTCCCTGCGGCAGGGTGTTTTCACCGATCTGTTCCGTACGTATATTCCCGCCGAATCGATGGAAGAGCAGTGGGATATCAAATCGCTTGAGACGACGCTTGCCGGCGAGTGGCAGCTCGAGGTGCCGTTGGCGACCATGCTGGCAGCCGAACCCAATTTGAGCGATGAGGATTTGCTTGAGCGCGTCTTAAAAGCGGCAGACGAAGTTTATGACGGCAAAATCGCGGTCGTCGGCAAAGAAGCTTTCGCCGGTTTCGAGCGCAGCGTCATGTTGCAGAGCATTGATAGTCATTGGCGCGAACATTTGGCAGCGCTTGACCATTTGCGCCAAGGCATTCATTTGCGCGGCTACGCGCAAATGAATCCGAAGCAAGAGTATAAGCGCGAAGCCTTTCTCTTGTTCGGCCAGATGCTCGACTTGATCAAGAATGAAGTGGTCAAGGTGATCATGACGGTACGTATTCAGTCGCGGGAGGAAATCGACGCAGCCGAAGCCGAACTGTCGCAGCCGCATGTCGCGAACCTCCATTACCAGCATGCCGACTTCAACCCCAATGCGGCGCCTGAAGAGTTGTTGGCCCCTAGCGCGGACGGCGAGGCTGCCAAGCAGCAGCCCATCGTCAACGCCATGCCCAAGGTCGGCCGCAATGATCCTTGCCCATGCGGCAGCGGCAAGAAATATAAGCAGTGCCACGGCAAGTTGGCGTGATCGGGGGCGGACATGGCTGTCAATCTTCCGTTGCCCGTTGCCGCTGAATTAAAGCCAGTCGCCGGCATTCAACTCGGCCATGCCGAAGTCGGCGTGCGCAAGGCCAATCGCAAGGATTTGCTGGTCATGAAGTTGGCCGATACGGCGACTGTGGCTGGCGTATTCACCACCAACCGCTTTTGTGCCGCGCCGGTGCAGGTGTGTAAAGCGCATTTGGAAGGCGTGAGGATTTCCGAATCCGGTATTCGTGCGCTGGTGATCAATACCGGCAACGCGAACGCCGGCACGGGGGAGGCGGGCTTGGTCAATGCCAATGCGACCTGCAGTGCGCTGGCTGAGCTACTCGGCTGCGCCACCTCGCAAATTTTGCCGTTTTCTACGGGCGTCATCCTCGAGCCCTTGCCGGTGGACCGCATCAAGGCTGGTCTGCCGCAGGCGATTGCAAACCTGCAGGAAGATAACTGGTACAAGGCTGCGGAAGCGATTATGACCACCGATACGCAGCCCAAGGCGGCTTCGCGTACGGTCGCCATCAATGGCGCGCAAATTACGCTCACCGGCATCAGCAAGGGCGCCGGCATGATCAAGCCCAATATGGCGACCATGCTGGGTTTTCTCGCCATGGATGCCCGTGTTACCCAGTCGGTGCTTGACCATATGGTCAAGGAAGCAGCGGATAAATCTTTCAACTGCATCACGATCGATGGCGATACCTCGACCAACGATTCTTTCATGCTGATTGCGACCGGAGCAGCTCCGCTGGAAATCAATGATGTCGATTCGCCGGAATACGCCGCATTGGCGGAAGCGGTGATCGACTTGTCCCAGCAATTAGCGCAAATGATCGTGCGCGACGGCGAAGGAGCGACCAAGTTCATCGCCATTGCAGTCGAAGACGGCGAGACGGTGGAAGAATGCCGCAAGATCGCTTATTCGATCGGCCATTCGCCGCTGGTGAAAACGGCCTTTTTTGCATCCGACCCTAACCTCGGCCGCATTCTGGCCGCCATCGGTTATGCCGGTGTGGATGATCTGGATGTCGGCAAGCTGAACCTCTATCTCGACGATGTCTGGGTCGCCAGAAACGGCGGCCGCAATCCCGACTACCGTGAAGAAGACGGCCAGCGCGTCATGAAGCAAAGCGAAATCACCGTACGGGTCAAACTCGCGCGCGGCGATGCACAAGCGACGATCTGGACTTGCGACTTGTCGCACGACTACGTATCAATTAACGCCGACTATCGCTCCTAAAGCAGGATGAGAGATCCGCTCGATCGCTTCCTTTCTCGTGCCGAAGCCCTGATCGGACGCCTGGAAGCTTTGCTCCCGCAAACCCATCCGGTGCCCGACTGGGATGCCTCGATAGCTTTTCGCTGGCGGCGTAGCCGCGATAGCCGAGGCTACTTGCAGGCGGTAACGCATGTCGCTGCCATTGCGCTTTCCGACCTGCAGAACATCGAGAAGCAAAAGCAGCAAATCGAGCAAAACACCCGTCAATTCGTTGAAGGCAAACCTGCTAACAATGTCTTGCTGACCGGGGCACGTGGAACCGGTAAGTCCTCACTTATCAAAGCTTGCCTCAATCAGTTTCAACGCCAAGGATTGCGCCTGGTCGAGGTCGATAAATCTGATTTGGCGGACCTGGCCGACATCGTCGACTTGGTTGCCGGTCGGCCTGAACGCTTCATCATTTTTTGCGATGACCTGTCTTTCGAAGAAGGGGAGAGCGGTTACAAGGCCTTGAAGGTGGCGTTGGACGGCAGCATTTCCGCTCAGTCTGACAATGTCTTGATCTACGCAACTTCCAATCGCCGGCACTTGATGCCGGAGCGCATGTCCGATAACGCCACCTACATTCATACCGATGACGGTGATTTGCATCCCGGCGAAACTGTCGAAGAAAAGATTTCCTTATCCGAGCGCTTTGGCTTATGGGTATCGTTTTACCCATTCAAACAGGATGACTATCTCGATATCGTGGCGCATTGGCTGCGTCATTTCGGCTGCGAGGATCGGCAGGTAGCCGATGCACAGGCAGATGCCTTACGCTGGGCTCTGCAGCGCGGTTCCCGTTCCGGCCGCGTCGCGTGGCAGTTTGCGTGTGACTACGCCGGCAAATCGCGCGCATGAATTTCTTGTGATGACGCAGCCAACTCCAGCGCCGATCGACGTGGCGGTCGGCATTCTAATGAAATCCGATGGCGACATCCTGTTTGCCCAACGTCCGGCCGGTAAGCCGTATGCCGGCTATTGGGAATTCCCGGGCGGGAAAGTCGAAGCCGGGGAATCGATATTCGATGCATTGAAGCGAGAGTTTGCCGAAGAGCTGGGAGTGCAGATTCTATCGGCAGAACCTTGGTGTGGAGTAGAACACGTTTATCCTCACGCCCATGTGCACTTGCATTTCTACATCAGCAGAGAATGGCGCGGCGAGCCGCAAAGTTTAGAAGGCCAAGCATTCGCCTGGCAAGGCAGCGTGAATTTGGCGCCAATTCTGCCGGCCACCATTCCCTTGCTGGAATGGCTCGACCGCGTACGCTACGGCTAAGAGTCTTCGTCAAGATCCTTGGGGGAATTCACTGCCGGAATTGCGTATTTTTCTTCGGCCCAGGCGCCCAAATCGATTTTTTTGCAGCGTTCCGAACAAAAAGGGCGAAATTTGTTTTGTTCAGCCCACTCGACTTTCTTGCCGCAGATCGGGCAATCGACCATCGTAACCATCAGAAATTGCAGAGCGTCAGTTCGAACGGAACATCGCTCTCAAACGACTTGGGTTTCATATCGCCGTCTTGTGATGTAAAACGTACCCACAGCATGTACTTATTGGCGGAAATTTCCGGAATGGCGCCCAGCGTCTCATCGATAGACAAACGCAGCATTTGATAAGCTTTGCCTTGCAACATTTGCTGGTAGCTGCCGGCCTGAGCAATCATTTTAGTCGGACGGCCGGATTCACGTAAAAGACGCAGCACGAGAGCAATTGCATCAAACAAAGGCATCAGCGGAGCAAACCATCCGGCGATATCACGGTTACGAGCTTCTGCGGAGTGATGTTGCCAAGCAAAATAGGAAGGCAGGTCGAATTCACAGGCTCCGCCCGGAATGATGGTACGTCCCCGGATACTCATCAGCCACTCATTGTCGCGCACGTTTTGCCCGGTTTTGCCTTGGGCAGCGATCAATGCGGTGCTGATGCGGTCGACATCGTACAAGATGGCATCGAGCATTTCAGCCTGAACGTTGGGATTGGATTTGAAGCCGAGCAGCGTTTGCTTCTGCCGCTCCAGTTCCTGTAACAAGTCAGATTTGAGATCGGCCCGGCCCGAGACTTCCAGCATTTCGAAAATCGTTGCGAGCGCGACGTGGTGATGCAGGGGATGGGGTTGACTACTAAAGAAGGCAAACTTTTCGTAAAGGTCTTCCAGCCGCAACAAGGTGCGAATACGCTCGTTGAAAGGGTATTCGTAAACGATCAAAGTAGCGTCCTTTTTTGGTGTGCTGGCCAATACTTCGTGATTCTGACCGAAGCGGCAAAAAATTACAAATGCTGCGAAGAATTTTTTGCTAATGAACTATACAGCGTATGCAGCTTGTCGACCTCCGGCACCAAGGTTGCGGGATCGCCGATGTTCGAAATAACGTCGTCTGCCGCGGCAAGGCGCTGTTCGCGCGTGGCTTGCGTAGCCATAATGGCGCGTACCGCATCTTCGGACAATCCACTGCGGGTCATGACTCTAATGATCTGCTCGTTTTCCGGGATGTCCACCACAAGGACGCGCGATACGCGCTGACGCCAGCTTGGCGACTCTATCAGTAACGGCACAACAAATATGAGATACGGACCTTGCGCTTGCGCCGCTTCGCGTTCGCATTCATTGCGAATCATCGGATGAAGAATGGCTTCCAAATGTTTTTTTGCATGCGGATCGGCAAAAACCCTTTCACGCATAAGGGCACGATCCAAGGCGCCAGTGGAATCGATGAACTGCGGGCCGAATTGAGCTCGGATAGCCGCAATCGCCAGTCCGCCTGGTGCGGTCAGGCGATGCGCTATGACATCGGTATCGATAATTGGGGCACCGTGTTCGGCAAATAAGCTTGCTACCGTCGATTTGCCGGAACCGATGCCTCCTGTCAAACCGACTGAAAATGGGCTTGCCGTCATGCAGCCTTAATGCAGATATTGAAGATAGCTCGCCAAAATCGACTTCCCGTAAGGCAAGGCGATTAGACCGGCGCCGGCAAGATAGGGACCAAAAGGTATTTGATAGTCGCGTCCCAGCCGATTTAAGACAATGACGGCAATTCCGACGACAGCACCGACGACGGAAGACAATAGAATGATCAGGGGCAGCATTTGCCAGCCAAGCCAAGCGCCGAGAGCGGCCAACAATTTGAAGTCGCCATAGCCCATGCCTTCCTTGCCGGTCACCAATTTGAACAGCCAATACACAGACCATAAAATAAGATAGCCGGCCGCCGCACCGATGACCGCATCCGGCAGAGAAACGAACGTTCCTTGCAGATTGATTAGGAGCCCGCTCCACAGTAATAGATAGGTCAGGTCATCCGGCAGTAACTTAGTGTCGGCGTCGATAAAGGTCATGGCGATCAACAAGTAGGCGAATAGCAGCGTCGCCAAACCCGCCAAGCCGCTGCCAAAGTGCCAGATCAAGTAAAACGAAAGCGCACCGGTAAGGAATTCGACAATCGGATAACGTATAGAAATCGGCGTTTTGCAAGCGATGCAACGGCCGCGCAAAATAAGGTAACTGACGATAGGAATGTTCTCAAGCGCAGTGATTTTGTGGCCGCAGTGCGGGCAAGCCGAACGAGGTACCGTCAGGTTATAAGAGGCAGCATGCGGCAGCGATACATCGCTCTCATAAGAAAGCTTACGAATGGACGAGCCCATCTTTTGTGCTTCGGTCCTATTCTTACTTTCATAATCAATGTAATCGTCAAACTCCCGCTGCATCATTTTCGGTAAGCGATGGATCACGACATTGAGAAAACTGCCGATCACCAAGCCAAAAACCGCCGCTAAGGAAGCAATCCACCCGTTGCCGGGCGGTGCTGAGAAGAGAGCGTCGAACATTAGACCACAGAGCCCAACTTAAAGATCGGCAGGTACATTGCGACCACGAGGCCGCCAATGACGATACCTAAGAAAGCCATGATCATCGGTTCCATCAAACTGGAAAGTCCCTCGACCGCTTCATCGACCTCGTCCTCATAGAAGTCGGCCACCTTGCCGAGCATGGCGTCGAGAGAGCCGGATTCCTCGCCGATGGAAACCATCTGGGTCACCATGCTTGGAAATACGTTGGCGTTTTGCATTGACACCGTTAGGCTCGTACCGGTACTGACTTCGGTTTGAATTTTTTTGGTGGCATCAACATAAATGGCGTTTCCGCAAGCGCCGCCGACCGAGTCGAGCGATTCCACCAGCGGCACGCCAGCGGCAAACATGGTTGACAGGGTTCGAGTCCAGCGCGCAATGGTCGCCTTGCGAATAAGGTCGCCAAAGACGGGCAGCTTCAATAGCCAAGTGTCCATGAAGCGCTGCACTTTCACCGAGCGTTTCCAGGACTGAAAAAACATGTAAAGCCCCCCGAATATGCTACCGAAAATAATGTACCAGTACTTGACGAAATAATCGGAGACAGTCATCACAAACACGGTGGGGGCGGGCAAATCTGCGCCGAAGCTTGTGAACACTTCCTTAAATGCCGGAACAACCCAGATCATGATCACCGCCGTCACGACGAAGGCGACCACCATAATTGCGATTGGATACATTAATGCTGACTTGATCTTGCTCTTAATCGCCAAGGTTTTTTCCTTGTAGACAGCAAGACGAGTCAACAAGTCTTCCAAAATACCGGCTTGCTCACCGGCGCCCACCAGATTGCAAAACAAGGGATCGAAATAGAGCGGGAATTTGCGGAAAGCTTGGTTGAGGCTGGTACCGGTTTCTACGTCGGCGCGAATATCGTTCAACAACTTGGAGACGGAGGGATTGGAATGCCCTTTGGAGACGATCTCAAAGGATTGCAGGAGTGGTACGCCGGCTTTCATCATGGTCGCAAGCTGGCGCGTAAAGAGCGTAATATCTCTTTCGGTGATTTTCTTGCCGCTGCTAAAAGTCTTCTTCTTAACCTTGGATACCAGGATGCCCTGGCGACGCAGTGTGGCCATGACCACATGTTCGCCCTGAGCCCGCATTTCGCCCTGGACATTTTTGCCCTGTCTATCCTTACCGGTCCAGACGAATATCGATTCCTTACCTGAGCTTGGGGCTTTTTGTGCTGCAGTCGCCATGCTCTTCTCCTTGTTTATGTTTATGCGTTAGTACAGCCTAGGATTTCTTCCAGGCTCGTGAGCCCTTGTTTTACTTTTACCAAGCCCGACTCGCGTAAAGTTCTAATGCCTTCGGCTCTGGACTGTGCTTCAATTTCCAGCGACGTGCCGTGCGCCAGGATGATGCGTTCGATCTCTTCCGAAATCGGCATGACTTGATAAATACCGACACGGCCCTTGTAACCTGAGCCGCTGCAGCGCTCGCAACCGACCGGTTTGTAGGGCTGCCAGGTCCCGTCCAGTTCTTCTTCCTTGAATCCTGCTTCAATCAAGGCTTCATCCGGGATATGTGTCGGTTGTTTGCAGGTGCACAGTCGACGCGCTAAACGTTGGCCGGTAATCAGAATGACCGACGACGCAATATTAAACGGGGCCACGCCCATATTCATTAAGCGAGTCAGCGTTGCGGGGGCATCATTGGTGTGCAAGGTCGAGAACACCATGTGGCCGGTTTGCGCTGCTTTGATGGCGATGTCGGCGGTTTCCAGATCGCGAATCTCACCCACCATGATGATGTCCGGATCTTGCCGCAGGAAGGCTTTCAGCGCCGCGGCAAAAGTAAGCCCCGCCCGATCATTGACGTTGACCTGGTTCACACCAGGCAAGTTGATTTCGGCCGGGTCCTCTGCGGTAGAGATATTGATTCCCGGTTTATTCAAAATATTCAAGCAGGTATACAACGAAACGGTCTTGCCCGAACCGGTGGGGCCGGTCACCAATACCATGCCATAAGGACGTTCGATTGCATTGAGTAGCAATTCCTTCTGGTCAGGGTCGTAGCCGAGCGCATCAATACCCAGCGTGGCCTGGGAAGGGTCCAGGATACGCATAACGATCTTTTCGCCGAACAGCGTAGGCAGTGTGCTGACACGAAAATCGATCGCCTTGGTCTTGGACAGCACCAATTTCATTCGGCCGTCTTGCGGCACCCGCTTTTCCGAAATGTCCAGCTTCGAAATCACTTTGATGCGCGACGCTAGTTTATCTTTGATCGCCAGCGGCGGCTGGGCGACTTCACGCAGCACGCCGTCTATGCGCAGGCGAATCCGGTAGAACTTCTCAAACGGTTCGAAATGCAAATCCGACGCCCCCGAGTTGATCGCGTCGATCAGAATTTTTTGCAGAAATTTGACGACCGGCGCATCGTCGATATCGGCGGTTGCGCCAGCATCCGGCGTGCCGGTGGTGGTATCGACTTCGGCGAAGTCGAAATCCATTTCATCGCCGATGAGGTCATTTAAGTTTTGCTCTGCACTTTGCCCGAATTTTTCAATGATCTGTTGCAGTGTCGCGTGGTCGATGATGACCGGCTCAACTGCGAGTTCACTCTGGAACTTAACTTGGTCCAGTGCCTGGTTATTCGTGGGGTCGGAAATGCCGACGAACACCTTATTGCCGCGCTTAGAAAGAGCGATGACGCGCTGAGCCTGCATCAGCTTGGCGTCGATCACGTCTTCCGGGCGCGTATTCATGCTGAAGGCGCTAAGATCCAGCACCGGATAACCAAAAGTCTCGGAGCAGAAGATCGCCAGCGAACGAGAGTCGATCGTACCGCTTTGTATCAAAGCATCGATGAAAGCGATTTTTTCAGCTTGGACGCGCTTAGTGAGGGACTCCACCTGTTGGGCGGTAATACGGCCGGCTTGCAGCAATACCCGCGCTAAAGGCGGTATAGCCGCTTGAGAAGTCGTATTGGGGAGCACTGCCGCCATAAATCGCGCCGGGATCGTAAAAAATCGTCTAGGTAGCGTTAGATAATGCCTCTAGGCATCTGATTTGTAAAGGTAATGTAACTTTTTGACATCTTCTCCAGTAGGAGAATCGACACACTTCTATTTATTCTTGAAATTCGTGCCGACAGCGTGCGGGGAGATCAATTTAACGACTTTGATGGCTTGGTTTTGTACCTGAACGATTTCAACCACGCAGTTTCCGATTTTCAGGGCGACGCTGGCTTCCGGAATGTCCCGCAATAATTCCAAGAGCAAGCCATTTAAAGTCTTGGGGCCGTCCAGCGGCAGATTTAATCCCAGCTGCTTGTTGATGTCGCGCAGGGTCGTCGAGCCCTCTAGCAGACATTCGCCCTTATTGTCCCAGGAAAAGCAGTCGGAGCGTGCCGCTCCCGGCATCGAGGTCGTAAATTCACCGATCATTTCCTCGATAATGTCATCCAGCGTTACCAAGCCTTGCACCTCGCCGTATTCATCCACGATGATGGCTAAGCGCTCATGGTTTTCCTGAAAATACTGAAGCTGAGTAAAGACATCGGTATCTTGCGGAATGAAATAGGCCGGCGTCAGTAACGTACGGAAATGCGCAACCGTCAGCTCCTCCTCATGCCCCAACAAGGCCATTGCTTTGCGAACGTGCAGGATGCCGACGATTTGATTGATTTCATTTTCATAAACCGGCAACTTGTTGTGATAACAAGTGGTTAACTGCCGTTTAATTTCATCGACCGGCGTCGCCAAGTCGAGGGCCTCGACTTGAGCGCGCGGCGTCATGACGTCTTCAACTGAAATTTTTTCCAAGTCGAATAGATTAAGCAAAATACTGGTGTGCTTTTTCGGCATGAAATTGCCGCCTTCCAGCACGATGGAGCGTAATTCTTCGGGCGACAGCCGCTGTTCGCCGTGTGTCGCGCCGGTTTTAATGCGTAATAGCTTGAGCAGACGGGAGACGAAGATATTGACGAACCAGATGACCGGTTTGGCCAAGCCCATGAGGGGTTTTAATACGAAGCTCGTCGGTAATGCGATGCGCTCCGGGTAAGTCGCGCCGATCACTTTGGGCGAAATTTCGGCAAAAACGATCAGAAGAAATGCGACCACGGCAGTCGTCACCGTCAGGACGCTTTCGTGATTGCCAAACGTCGAAATCGCGATGGCGGTGATGAGCGCAGTCACCAGCGCATTGATGACCGTATTGGCGATTAAGATGAGCGACAAAAGCTTGTCGGTGCGCTCCAAGAGCCAGAGCGTATCGGCGGCGCGTTTGCTGCCGCGCTTAGCCAGATGGCGCAAGCGGTGCCGGTTGGCTGCCATGAGGGCAGTCTCGGCCATCGCGAACAGCGCAGATAAGAAGATAAGAAAGGCGAGCGCTAGAAATTGCGCCCATAAGGGCACGGCATCCACAGGGTCACCGCATCAGAAAAGGAAAAATAGTTATTGGTCGGGGTGAGAGGATTCGAACCTCCGGCCTCTACGTCCCGAACGTAGCGCTCTACCAGGCTAAGCTACACCCCGATTGCAGCGGCGTACGCAGAACATATCCTCTTGATGATACTTTTCTGCTTAATGGTTACGGCCAACCGCGAAAGCGCATAAGTTTAGCAAAGATTCCCGCGCTTGGCTATCCGGGAGACTGGTAATGCACTCTGCGGCACGCTTCGCCGCTGCCGCAGCCGCTTGCTTCGTATAGGTCAATGCCCCTGACTCTGTAATCGCTGTCAGGATCTCATTGAAATGGGCTTGGTCGCCGTGCTCGATGCACGAACGCACTAAGCTGCGTTGCTCAGGCGTGCCATGTTGCAGAAGATAAATCAGCGGCAAGGTCGACTTGCCTTCACGTAAATCATCGCCGACATTCTTGCCGATTTCAGACGCATTTCCCGAATAATCCAGCACGTCGTCAATTAATTGAAAAGCAGTCCCTATTGACCGGCCAAACTCGGCGGCATTTTCAATTGCCTTGTCACTCGCGCCGGCTACCAATGCGCCAAGCTGAGCAGCAGCTTCGAAAAGTTTGGCCGTCTTGGATCGAATCACTTGCAAATAGCGCGCTTCAGTGACGTCCGGGTCATGCATGTTCAGCAGTTGCAAAACCTCGCCTTCGGCAATCACGTTCGTTGCGTCGGCCAGGATCTGCATGATGCGCATGTCGCCAACCGATACCATCATTTGAAAGGCGCGCGAATAGACGAAGTCGCCTACCAATACCGAAGCAGCGTTGCCGAACAATGCATTGGCTGTTTCCCGGCCGCGCCGAAGCGAGGATTCATCCACCACATCGTCGTGCAGCAAGGTGGCAGTATGAATAAATTCGACGACGGCGGCGAGCGTGTGATGAGCGGTTCCTCGATACCCGTAGGCCTGGGCAAGCAACAGCACCAGCATGGGGCGAATGCGCTTGCCGCCGGCGCTGATGATGTATTCGGCGATTTGGTTCACCAGGGGCACTTCGGAATGCAATTGGTGCCGGATGACGGAATTGACCGCGTCCATATCGGCGGCGATCGGTTGGATAAAGCTATTGGGGGAGGGTGAAAGCACGGCAGCCAAGGCAAGACCTGCAAAATTCATCAAACTTTTGGGATTATACGACGAGCTAATCTTAGCAGTCGGTTAAAAAGGCGCTTTGCGGTAGGTTTTGACCGTCTAGCTAAGTCCATGTATAATTTGAAGTTTTCCCGAAATCCTGGGTTGCTCAGCGGGAAGAAAAAAGCTCTTTTTAATTAATTGATGAGGTTCCCCATGTACGCGGTCATAAAAACCGGCGGCAAACAGTATAAGGTTGCTGCTGGTGAAAAACTCAAAGTAGAACAGATACCTGCAGACATTGGCGCCGCAATCACCCTGGATCAAGTGCTCGCAGTGGGCGCTGGTGACACCATTAAATTTGGTGCGCCGCTGGTTCAAGGTGCAACGGTCCAGGCTACGGTATTGGCGCAAGGTCGCCACGATAAGGTCAAAATTTTCAAGATGCGTCGTCGCAAGCACTATCAAAAGCGTCAAGGCCATCGCCAAAATTACACCGAATTGCAAATCGTCTCGATCAACGCGTAATCGCGATCGAGCTAACCTGGAAATACCAAGGAGTCTGAAATGGCACACAAAAAAGGCGGCGGCACTACGCGCAACGGCCGCGATTCCGAGTCGAAGCGACTTGGCGTGAAGGTTTACGGCGGCCAGGCGATCAATGCCGGCGGCATCATCGTGCGTCAGCGCGGCACCAAGCTGCATGCTGGTGAAAACGTCGGCATGGGCAAGGATCACACCTTGTTCGCGCTGGTCGACGGCAAGGTTCAATTCGCTACCAAGGGCGCAATGAAGCGTCACGTGGTGACGGTGGTTCCGGCCTGATACTTGCAGTATTCAAGGCGCAAGCCTTCCAACAAAAGGCTCTGCCATTGGTAGGGCCTTTTTAATTTATTCAGCTAATTGCGGGACAGCGCTACGCGAAGCGTGCTCTGTCCTCAACTGTTCATTATGAAGTTTATTGACGAAGCCAGGATCGAAGTTATCGCCGGCGACGGTGGCAACGGCATTGCCTCCTTTCGTCGCGAAAAGTTTCGTCCCTTCGGCGGTCCAGATGGCGGTGACGGCGGACGCGGCGGCAGCATCATTGCAATCGCCGATCGCAACATCAACACGCTCGTCGACTACCGTTTCGCGAAGCTACACAAAGCCAAAAGCGGCGAGCATGGACGCGGCTCGGATTGCTATGGCAAAGGCGCGGAAGATGTTTTCCTGCGTATGCCGGTCGGCACATTGATATCCGATTTGCATACCGGCGAAATCGTCGCCGATTTGACTGAGCATGGGCAAACCACGTTGATCGCAAAAGGCGGTGAGGGCGGTTGGGGCAATATTCACTTCAAGTCATCGACGAATCGAGCGCCGCGCCAAAAGACCGAGGGCCAAGAAGGTGAGCGGCGTGAGTTAAGGTTGGAGCTCAAGGTGCTGGCGGACGTCGGTTTGCTCGGCATGCCGAATGCAGGTAAGTCGACCTTCATTACCGCTGTGTCTAATGCGCGTCCCAAGATAGCGGACTATCCGTTCACCACCTTGCATCCGAACTTGGGTGTGGTGCGCGTCAGTCCTGAAAAGAGTTTCGTCATCGCCGATATTCCTGGTTTGATTGAAGGCGCTGCCGAAGGTGCAGGCTTGGGCATTCAATTTCTGAAGCACTTGCAGCGTACTGGACTATTGCTGCATATCGTGGACCTGGCGCCGTTCGGCGACACCGATCCGGTTAAGGATGCGAAAGCGATCGTCAAGGAATTGAAGAAGTACGACGAGTCTCTATATGAAAAGCCGCGCTGGCTGGTGTTAAACAAACTTGATGTGGTGCCCGCGGAAGAACGCAAAGCGCGCGTCAAGGATTTCATCAAGCGCTTCGGCTGGAAGGGGCCGGTATTCGAAATCTCCGCATTGACGCGTGAAGGTTGCGAGGATTTGGTGATCGCCGTGTATGAATATTTGGCGGAATTGCGCCAGCAGGAACATCGCGCAACAGAGAAACAAATTACTGAGGAAGCACGCGGTATCATTTCGATCGATCCGGATGATCCTCGATTCAAGGTCAACGACAATAACGCATCATGACTTCGGTTATTCAATCCGCCAAACGATTGATCATCAAGGTTGGCTCTTCGCTCGTCACCAACGACGGCAAGGGGCTGGATGCCGCTGCCATCGCCAAATGGGCAGCGCAAATCGCCCAATTGCGCACTCTTGGCAAAGAAGTGGTCTTGGTGAGTTCGGGCGCGATTGCGGAGGGCATGCAGCGCCTGGGGTTTGATAAGCGCCCAAGCGGCGTTCACGAATTGCAGGCCTGCGCAGCTGTCGGGCAAATGGGTTTGGCGCAAATTTATGAATCCAGTTTTCGCGCACATCGGTTAGGTACGGCGCAAGTCTTATTGACGCATGCCGACCTGGCCGATCGCGAGCGCTATTTGAATGCGCGCTCAACTTTGTTTACGCTCTTGCGATTTGGCGTGGTGCCGATCATCAATGAGAACGACACGGTCGTCACCGATGAAATCAAGTTCGGCGACAACGATACGCTGGGTGCATTGGTGGCGAACCTGATCGAAGGCGATGTACTGATTATCCTTACTGACCAAAAAGGTTTGTATACCGCGGATCCGCGTAAAGATCCTTCTGCCGAATTTGTGCATGAAGCGAAGGCAGGCGATCCTGCTTTGGAGGCCATGGCGGGCGGTGCCGGCAGCAGCATCGGCAGCGGCGGCATGTTGACAAAGATCTTGGCTGCGAAACGCGCGGCAACTTCCGGTGCGCATACCGTGATTGCGTGGGGGCGAGAAGAAAATGTCTTAACGCGGCTTGCTGACGGAGAAGCCATCGGCACGCAATTGGTCGCGCAAACGGCACAGCTGACCGCGCGCAAGCAATGGATGGCTGATCACCTTCAAACCGCGGGTAAGGTTGTGCTGGATGCAGGTGCGGTGCAAAAAGTCACCGCCGAAGGCAAATCTTTGCTGCCGATCGGCGTGATTGAGGTGGGTGGTGAATTTGGCCGCGGCGACGTCATTACTTGCGTCGACGGTGCGGGGCGGCCGATTGCGCGCGGTATTACCAACTATTCCAGCTCGGAGGCGCGCCGCATTATGCGTCGTCCTTCTGCGGACATCTTAGGGATTCTCGGATTTGTCGAAGAGCCGGAATTGATCCACCGGGACAATCTGGTCGTGCTATAGGCGCGATTAGCGATATCGCCCTTCCTGCTGCAGCGGTTTATTCCAGCGTATTCTTTCCAGAATTTCGTCAGCCGAGCCGGACACTACCTGTCCCATACAGAAAAAATCGCGTGCCAACGTAGCATGCTGCGCGTTGGCGACGGTCCTTGAAATCGGTTCCCATTGATCGCGTCGAGAACGTGTCCAGCGTCCGTCTTTGTGGCCGAATGCATAGACCTTTTTTTCCATCGAAAGGCAGCGTATGCCTTCGTAGCTGATGTTTTCGGCGCCCCCGGAACTCTTGGCAAGCAAGGTATAGCGCACGACGCCGTCGAGGCCGATCGAGAGCGATTTCGCATCGATGGCGAACGAGAAATTCGAAGTCGGCCCGGCAAAAAACGGGAGCAGATTTTCCTGCTTGGGTGCTGCGGGGATTTGCACGGCAATTTCTTGCCATGATTTGTCTTTGTCGTCGAAATCTTCGTCGAACTTGGCTTGCGCGTACGCCATCAGGCCGACGGTCGACAGCGCAAGTGCAAGGAGAGCGGTTGAGGTTTTATTCATTGCCCGGCTCCGTGTGAGGATCTACAGGGGAATCGGTTTCCGCCGGGCGCGTGCCGTGCGACTGGCGCAGGTAGCGCGCCGTCTGGTGACGCTGTGAGCCGAATTGACCGCCGCGCGGCAGAAAACGCGATAACTCCTGCAAGGCTTTTTGATAAACGTCTCGTTTAAACTCAATAACGACTTCCAGCGGTACCCAATATTCGTGCCAGCGCCAGGCGTCGAATTCCGGATGGTCGGTGAGTCGCAGATTGATGTCGCAATCGCGGCCTACCATGCGCAGCAAAAACCAAATTTGTTTTTGCCCTTTGTAATGGCCGCGTATGTCGCGCTTGATGAAACGATCCGGAACTTCGTAACGCAGCCAGTCGCGCGTGCGTCCGATGATCTTGACGTGCTCGGCTTTCAAGCCGATTTCTTCTTCCAGTTCCCGGAACATGGCTTGCTCGGGGGTTTCTCCGTGCTTGATGCCGCCCTGAGGAAACTGCCAGGAATGCTCGCGCACGCGTTTGCCCCACCACACTTCGTTGTGCGAGTTAAGCAAGATAATGCCGACGTTCGGGCGAAAGCCTTCACGATCCAGCATGATGACACCTCAAAACTTTCCGCTGCTTTGCTTGAATCCAGATTCAACACGTCAATCCGCGTGCCGAGGCGCCGAATTTCGGCGACAGACAGGCACAAGCGGACGATAGTGCGAAGGATCGGCGCATAAGCCAGCTAATCCTTTAAAATTCGTTTGATTATAACCCTCTCTTTTTGAAAAGAATTACTCTTATGCGCGCTTCCCGTTTTTTTATTTCGACACTCAAAGAAGCTCCTTCCGACGCTGAGATCGTCAGTCATAAACTGATGCTTCGCGCCGGCATGATCAAACGTCTGGGCTCGGGCATTTATACCTATATGCCCATGGGTTTGCGCGTGATCCGCAAGGTTGAAAATATCGTTCGCGAGGAAATGGATCGGGCCGGTGCCATCGAACTCTTGATGCCCTTGGTACAACCGGCTGAGTTGTGGCAGGAAACGGGACGCTGGGACAAGATGGGGTCGGAATTGATGCGGGTAAAAGACCGCCATGGCCGGGATTTTGCCATTCAGCCAACATCGGAAGAGGTGATTACCGATGTCGTGCGCTCGGAAATCAAGTCTTACAAGAAGCTGCCGGTCAATTTTTATCATATCCAAACCAAGTTCCGCGACGAGCGCCGTCCGCGCTTCGGCTTGATGCGCGGACGCGAATTCACCATGAAGGATGCCTATTCCTTCGATCGTGATGTCGAGGGCCTGCAGCGTTCGTATCGAAGCATGTACGACGCTTACGTACGGATTTTCGATCGCTTCGGTCTGCAGTTTCGCGCGGTAGCTGCGGATACAGGCGCCATCGGCGGTTCTTCGTCGCATGAGTTCCATGTGATCGCCGACACCGGCGAAGACGCGCTCGTGTATTGCGCGCAATCGGATTACGCCGCTAATGTCGAAGCGGCGGAAGCCTTGGCGCCGACTGCGCCGCGCGCCGCGCCGACGCAGCCTTTGATGAAGACTCCTACGCCTAGCAAGACTCGGTGTGAAGATGTGGCTGAGCTCTTGAAATTGCCTCTGTCGCAAACCGTAAAATCGATCGTATTGGCGGTCGAGAAAGAAGAGGGCAAGGAAATTTGGCTGCTCTTGCTGCGCGGCGATCATGAACTCAATGAGGTGAAGGCAAGTAAAGTGCCTGGCTTATCGGCTTTCCGTTTTGCTTCCGAAGCCGAGATCGTCGAATGGTTCGGCTCGCCGTCCGGCTACCTGGGGCCGATCGGCACCAAGAAGCCGCTGAAGATTGTTGCCGATCGTACGGTTGCCGTCATGAGCGACTTTGTGTGCGGCGCCAATGAAGTCGATTTCCACTACACCGGTGCCAATTGGGGACGCGACTTGCCGGAGCCGATGGTGGCGGATATTCGCAACGTGGTGGCGGGGGATTCGTCGCCGGACGGCGAGGGCACGCTCTCGATTCAACGCGGCATTGAAGTCGGTCACGTGTTCCAGCTGGGAACACGCTATTCCGCCGATATGCAAGCGACCTACCTGGATGAGTCCGGCAAGGCGCAACTGATGCAAATGGGTTGCTACGGCATCGGTATTACGCGCATCCTGGGCGCGGCAATCGAGCAGAATTACGATGAGAAGGGCATCATTTGGCCGGCATCGATTGCGCCTTTCGAAGTCGTGATCTGCCCGATGGGCTATGATCGCAGCGAAGCCGTTAAGGCGGAATCCGATCGCTTATACGCCGATTTGCAAGCGAAAGGCATGGATGTAATTCTAGATGATCGCGGTGAACGTCCGGGCGCCATGTTCGCCGATTGGGAATTGATCGGCGTGCCGCATCGTATCGTTATCGGCGAGCGAGGCCTCAAGGACGGCAAACTCGAGTATCAAGGCCGGCGCGATAAGGAACCCACGTCTGTGGCTATCGCGGAAATGGCGGCTTTCATTCAAGGCAAGCTCGCCACGTAACACTCTGCCAAGTTATGCGTGGCGGCTGCTCGCCGTTATAAAATACTCGCTGAATTCACAGGGCAGTTTGGTATGAGCAGCTTGAAAACATGGGTCAGCCGTTCGGCGTTGGCGGTGCTGTTGTCCGGCAGCGCATTTGCTTATGCGGGCAATCAAAAGGAAGAGGCGTTGGCCGACTCGGTGCGCATTGCCTTGGCGCGCGCGGTCACCGATCGGCAGCCGCCGACGCCGCAATTCAGCGATATCGAAGAGCGCATCAAGTACTTGAAGTGGCTGGGCGAAATGTCCGAACGGCTCAAGAAAAAGCTAACGGATGAACAGGTGCGCCTGGAATTTTTGCGGACTGCATGGTACGAGGCCAAGCGTGCTGGGTTGGAACCCGCGTTGGTGCTCGGGTTGATTCAAGTCGAATCGGCGTTTCGGAAGTATGCGATTTCTTCAGTCGGCGCACACGGCTATATGCAGGTGATGCCGTTCTGGACGCGAGTAATTGGCGATGGGGATCGCAGCAAGCTATTCAACATGCAGACCAATTTACGCTATGGTTGTTCGATCCTGCGCATGTACATCGATATGGAAGGCGGCAATCTGTACCTTGCGCTTGGCCGATATAACGGCAGCCGTGGGCGTCCTGAATACCCGAATGCAGTGTTGGCGGCGTGGAAGAGATGGGAGTACAGCCGGGAGCTCACCGCGGCATTGAAGTGAATCCTTCAGAAACAAAAACGCCCGCGCGATGCGGGCGTTTTTGTTTGGCACATGGCAGAAATTATTTCAGATGGCCGGAGATGAGTTTGGTCATCTCAAACATGGACACCGTCTTCTTGCCGCCAAAGACTGCCTTCAGCTTGTCATCGGCATTGATGTTGCGCTTGTTGGCTGCATCTTGAAGTTTGTTCTTCTTGATGTAGTCCCACACCTTCTTGGTGACTTCCGTACGCGGCAGCGGATTGGAACCAACGACTGCGGCCAATATTGCGGACGGGGTCATCGGCTTCATGAATGCTGCGTTCGGCTTACGCGGAGCTTTTGGCTTTGCTGTTTTTTTTGCTGCTGGTTTTGCTGCTGCCTTCTTTGCCGGAGCGGCTTTTTTTGCTGCCGGCTTTGCTGCTGCCTTCTTTGCTACCGGCTTAGCTGCTTTCTTAGCAGGTGCTGCCTTTTTTGCGGGTGCTGCTTTCTTAGCAGGTGCTGCTTTTTTTGCTGCTGGCTTCTTTGCGGCCGATTTGGCCGCCGCTTTCTTGGCTGTTGCCATCGTTAAACCTCCTTCACAATAAGTGTTGGGAATTGCGCCGTGTCACGCACCGCTAATAGTGGTGTGCTTTTAACAGCTACGCAAGTGTTTTTTGAGGGTTTTAACAAGAATTTGTATGCAGCGTGCCACGCAGTGGTCCTAGAGCGCGAGAGAAGAGCGTTCTAGAGAGGGTTTGAGCCCTGCGCTTGCAGGCCTCTCCTACGTCTTGCGAGGACTCATCGCATACCAGGCATCATGCCTTTCATCCCGCGCATCATCTTCATCAAGCCGCCTCCCTTCAATTTTTTCATCATGCTTTGCATTTGCTCAAACTGTGCGAGCATGCGATTGACTTCCTGGACCTGTACGCCGGCACCCGTTGCGATGCGGCGCTTACGGGACGCCTTGATCAATTCCGGCTTCGCTCGTTCTAAGGGCGTCATCGAATTGATGATGCCTTCCATGCGCTTCACCTGCTTTTCCGCTTGATCCATGTTGGCTCCCGTCGCAGCTTGCTGCATTTGAGCGGGGAGTTTATCCATCAAGCCTGATAAGCCGCCCATTTTTTTCATCTGCGTCAGCTGCATCTTGAAGTCGTTCAAGTCGAATTTGCCGCCGCCCTTGATCTTTTGCGCCAGATCCTGAGCCGCCTCCATGTCGACGCCCTTCTTGGCTTCCTCGACCAGCGCCAAGATATCGCCCATGCCGAGGATGCGGTTGGCCATGCGTTCCGGATCAAAGGCTTCCAAGCCATCGAGTTTTTCGGCCACGCCGGCGAACTTGACCGGCTTGCCGGTCACGTGACGTACCGAGAGAGCGGCGCCGCCGCGGGCGTCGCCATCCAGCTTGGTCAGTACCACGCCGGTGAGCGGCAATGCATCGTTGAATGCCTTGGCGGTGTTGATGGCGTCTTGGCCGAGCATGGCGTCGACCACAAACAAGGTTTCGATCGGTTTAACAGCAGCATGGAGGGCCGCGATTTCTTGCATCATCACTTCATCGATGCCGAGACGGCCGGCCGTATCGATGATGAGCACGTCGTGGTAATGCTTCTTCGCAAAATCGAGCGCCGCCAAGGCAATTTGCACCGGCTTGTCGCTGGCCTCTGAAGGGAAAAAATCAGCGCCGGCTTGGCCGGAGACGGTTTGCAGCTGACCGATCGCAGCCGGCCGGTAGACGTCGGTCGATACCGTCAGCACTTTTTTCTTCTTCTGTTCGCGCAGATACTTGGCGAGTTTGCCGACGGTGGTGGTTTTGCCGGCGCCTTGCAGGCCCGCCATGAGAATGATGGCGGGCGGTTGGGTGGCGAAATTGAGTTGAGTCGCTTCGGGGCCAAGATCGGCACCCATGAGTGCGGCGAGTTCTCGCTGCACGACACCGACCAAGGCTTGGCCGGGGGTGAGCGAGCCGATGACTTCTTCACCCACCGCTTTTTCTTTAACGCGCGCGATAAAGTCTCGGACAGCCGGTAAAGCAACGTCGGCTTCAAGTAAGGCCAGTCGCACTTCGCGCAGCATTTCGGCAGTGTTGGCTTCGGTTAAACGTGCCTCGCCGCGCATGGTTTTGACGACTTTGGCAAGGCGTTGGGTCAAATTGTCGAGCATGGAAAAATTCTTTCTGTTGCGGAAGGCGCGCGCCTTCCGGAGCCAAGAGAGGAAAAGGTGCCATTTTACCGGATGGTGCGAAAGCGTTACGGCTGCTTTTTTGCGCGTCGACGTCGGCGTTACATGGTGTAAACTTGGACGATGCAAGTTCTTCTTACTCTTCCGGCAGCTTTGTTGTACGTCGCATCGGCGGTGTTGCCAAGCCGATATCGGCGCGGAATCGCATTGTTGACGGCGGCCGGTTGGCTTTTGCATGGGGCGGCGCTGGCGGGCGAGGTGCTGTTGCCGGCGTCGTTACGTTTAGGATTCGCGGTCATGCTGTCGGCTACGCTATGGATATCCGTGGTTGCGTATTGGCTGGAAAATCGGAATTTTTCCTTGGACGGACTACGGATATTGGTTTTGCCGACGGCAGCCGCTGCTGCCGTCCTGCCGCTGCTGTTTCCGGGCAGCGTTATTCCTTTGGAGGGAAAGTCGGCTTTGTTTTCGTGGCATGTCACTATTGCCATGCTAGCGTATAGCACGCTGACCATCGCTTCTTTTCATGCCGTATTGATGGCATTGCAGGAGTCTCAGTTGCATAGCCACGCTACCGCGCGTGGCTGGTTCGCTAGCGCCTTGGAGCGGCTTCCCGCCTTGCTGACGATGGAAAAGCTGCTGTTTCGGATGATCGGTTTCGGCTTTGTGCTCTTGACCTTGACCGTTGTGTCGGGTGTGTTCTTTTCCGAGCAGTTGTTTGGAAAACCGGTCAAGTGGGACCACAAAACTGTATTCACCTTGTTGTCATGGGTATTGTTCGGTGCGCTGCTGGTCGGCCGCCGGTGGCGCGGGTGGCGCGGTAAGACGGCCTTGCGGTTTACCTTGAGCGGATTCGCGACCTTGCTGCTGGCTTATGTCGGTAGCCGTTTTGTCATGGAAGTCGTGCTGCACCGGGGCCTTGCATGAAAGTTTTGATATGGCTGGCGATTGCGGCTTTGATCGTGGCCTGGGTAGCGCGTAGTAAAAAAAAATCTTCACAGGTTTCCGCTTCGCGCTCCGCAGCGGCGCGTGATTCAACTCGGGGGGAAAAGATGTTGCAATGCCGTCATTGCGGCGTGCATTTCCCCGCATCCGATGCCGTGCTGGATGCAAACGGTGCCGCATTCTGCAGTGATGAACATCGGCGCCGCGATCCATGAATAGTAAAACTGCTGCGGCCGCCGCCCGAATTTTGCTGCCGGCAGAGGGGCTGCCCAGGGCACGTCCTTTAACTGCAGCCTCGCGCGAAACTTTTTGGCGATCCCTGCAAACCTTTAATGCAACGCGTGTCGTAATTGCCGTCGTCTTGCTGATTTTTCTAACCGTCAATCCTAAGAAGGATGGCTGGAGCGAAGAACACTTTTTTTATGTGGAAGCCTGCGCCTTATATTTGGTCGGCGCTATCGGTTTTGCTTCTTTAGCTCTCAAGTACCAGCGGCGTTTCCTGTTGCAGCTATTGTTTCAAGTGTTGGGCGACGTCACGGTGATTTCGTTGTTGTACGTCGGGACGGGTGGGGCGAAAAGCGGCCTGGCGATTCTCTATCTATTTCCCTTGGCCGGGTGCGCCATTCTTGCGCCGCTCGTGTGGGCTTTGTTTTTTGTTGCGGTTACTACGCTCATTCTATTGGCGGAAAGCGGTTACCGGTTGGTGAATGGCGCGCCGGACGTATCGATTTCTCAGGCGGGCTTGTACGGCGCGGCATTTTTCGCTGCCGTTTTTGTCGTTAGCCGCTTGGCGGCGAAATTAATCAAACAGGAAGATTTGGCTGCTCGCCACGGTAAGGCGCTTCAATTGCAACAGGCAATCAATCGTTTGGTGATTGCCGATATGGGAGATGGGATTCTAGTGGTAAGCAACAACGGTACGATCGTTACCGCCAATCCCGCGGCCGAAAGAATGCTGAGCATTGGTGTCATCGAGGGAGATTTGCGCTTTAAGCTCACTTCCATTGCGGCGCTGGCACCCATCGCCGAAGCGTTCTTTGGCTGGATCGTTCGGTCGCAAAATGGCGAAAAGCAGGATGCCGATTGCTCGGCCTATGTCAAGGTCAAACCCAATGATGAGCCGACTTTCCAAGGGCCTTTGTTCGCGCGCGAGCCGCGGCGCGAAGTGCCGGCGCATTTGAAATTGCGCTTTGCCAAGGTCGAAGGCCCTGGCCTTAATGAAGATCGCACTGTAATTTTTTTGCAAGACGTCACCGAAATTGAAAACCAGGCGCAGCAGTTAAAACTGGCTTCCATGGGACGGCTGACGGCGAGTATCGCCCATGAGGTGCGGAATCCTTTGTCTGCGATTTCCTATGCCGCCAGCCTTTTGGCGGAGGAAAGCCCGCAGGCGTCGCAGCAGCGTTTGCTCTCCATCGTGGGAGACAATGTGGCGCGGCTGAATCGCATGGTCGAAGATATCCTGAAGCTGTCGCGCAAGGCCCAGACTCAGGGCGAACCGCTCGCGCTTGCGCCATTTCTATCGGATGTGGTCGGCGAGCTTCGCGCCGCGCAAAATCTTGCGTCTGATTTAATTGAGACGGGGGCCATCGGCGACGCGAGAGTGCGGTTCGATCCGCTGCATTTGCGCGAGGTGGTGATGAATTTGCTGGCTAACGCCGTCCGTTACGCTAGTGGCCGCCCTGGCAGTATCCGGATTCAGACTGTACGCGAAAGCGCTCATCGGCTTTTGCTGCAAGTGCAGGATGACGGCGCGCCGATTACTTCCGAAATTCGTGCCCATTTGTTCGAGCCGTTTTACACGACATCCAGTAAAGGAACCGGCTTGGGACTCTACTTGGCGCGCGAATTGTGCTTGAATAATGGCGCAATGCTTGATTATGAGTACTTTGCCGATGAAACTAGAGATGGCGGCAGGTTCGTGATCGCGCTAACTGCTGTAAACGACTAACAGAAAGCTATGACGGCACCCAGGATCCTCATTGTCGATGACGAAGCTGACTTGCGTGAATTAGTGGAAATCACGCTCGTTAGGATGGGTTTGGATGTCGATAGCGCGGACAGCCTGGCGCCTGCGCGGGCATTGCTCAAGCAGCGCGCTTACGCCTTGGTGTTGACCGATATGCGTTTGCCCGATGGTTTGGGCATTGAGCTGGTCCGTGAAGTCGCGACGGAATATCGCAATACGCCGATTGCCGTTATCACCGCGTTCGGTAGCGCGGAAAATGCGGTCACGGCGTTAAAGGCAGGCGCTTTCGATTATCTTTCCAAGCCAGTTGGATTGGACCAATTACGCTTATTGGTCCAATCTGCGTTGCGTATCAGCATGGCAAGCGAGGTTCAGAGCCGTCCCCATGACACTACGGCCAAGGAGAGTCCGCTCCGGTTGATAGGACGATCGGCCGTCATGCAGGATGTGCGGGCACAAATTCTGCGCTTAGCGCGTAGCATGGCGCCCATTGCCATTACAGGAGAATCAGGCAGCGGCAAGGAATTGGCGGCACGCGACATTCATGCGCAAAGCGCGCGCGTCGACAAGCCGTTTGTCGCAGTCAATTGCGGGGCAATACCCGAAGCGTTGATGGAAGCCGAGTTTTTCGGTTATCGCAAAGGTGCGTTTACCGGCGCTGCGGATGACCGGGACGGTTTCTTTCAAGCCGCAAACGGCGGCACTTTGATGCTGGATGAAGTTGCCGACCTGCCTCTTGCTATGCAAGTAAAGCTTTTGCGCGCTATTCAAGAGCGTCGCGTTCGCAAGGTGGGCGCCACAGTTGAAGAGCCGGTTGATGTGCGCATCATCAGCGCCACCCACCAGAATTTGGTCGAATGCGTGGAGCGGGGTAAGTTTCGGCAAGACTTGTATTACCGCTTGAATGTCATCGAATTGCGCTTGCCGCCGTTGCGCGAGCGGCGCGACGATATCGATTTGTTGGCTGACGCTATCCTGACTAGGCTTAGCGCCGGCGGCGGCAAAGTGACGCTTTCAGGGGCGGCGCTGGACGCTTTGTGCGGCTATTCTTTTCCCGGCAATGTACGCGAACTAGAAAACATCCTTGAGCGCGCGCTGGCGTTTGCCAACGATGGAATCATCGAAGTGGCCGATCTTGCGCTCAAAGCGAACGGAGCTACGGTCGAGTCTTTACCGCAGCCGGCCGAGGTCCCTGTCTTGGAACCTGCGCCGGAGCCGCCCGCGGAGTTTGCGCAAGAGCCGGAGCAGGGGTCTTCGGCAGGTGCATCGCCAACGGACTTGCCCTTGTCCTTGCCGGATTATCTGGACCAGGTCGAACGCGACTTGATTTTGCGCGCGCTTGGAAAGACCCGTTTCAATCGTACCCATGCGGCTGAACTGCTTGGCATCAGTTTTCGCCAATTGCGTTATCGCATGCAGCGATTAAATATCCGTGAGCCCGATTGATATGGCGCGTCAACCGTTTGCGATCGATGCCGCCGGCTGGTGCGCCGGTGTGCAGCGCTTACCTTCATCCAATTTCGACGGCCGGCCTGTCGACGCCAAGATTGACCTTTTGGTCGTGCATAACATTAGTCTGCCGCCGGGCGAGTTCGGCGGACCCTATATCGCCGATTTGTTTTGTAATAAATTGGATTACGAAACGCATCCTTATTTCGATCAGTTGCGTGCGTTGCGGGTGTCCGCGCATTTTCTGGTGCGTCGCAACGGTGATGTGATCCAGTTCGTTTCTGCCAATGACCGGGCATGGCATGCCGGCGTTTCTTCGTTTTGCGGCCGAGAGCGCTGTAACGATTTTTCGATCGGCATTGAAGTCGAAGGCAGTGATTTTGCAGTTTTCGAAGACATTCAATATGAAGTGCTGGCAGAATTGACGGCCGCTTTGCGGCAGCGTTACCCCTTGCACGATGTCGCTGGACATGAACATATTGCGCAGGGACGCAAGACCGATCCCGGCCCTTATTTCGATTGGGCAGCATATCGTGCAGCTTTCGCCAAGCTTGATTCTGCACAATCCATTGAAGCAGCTTTGCGCTTTCCGATTCCTGCCTGAAAGCTCCCGCGCCTGTCAATCCACTTGGCCGAAAAAAATTATGTTTTCAGCCAAAAAAAGCAGTTGCATACCGCTGACTCAAGCACTAGAATTAGTTCGGGTCGCAAACAGGACCACTATATATAGTGGTTTCCGGTTGGCACGATAAGCCCTCACTCTTCGTTGAAGTTCTGTATCCACAGGCTTCTCAATATAAAACCATAAGCAGCCCCAGCTGCTGGCGATACTCTCTAGGTAGGAGGCTCAGTGCAGTCAACTCAAGAAATTTCCGTCAAGTCCCCGGTAGAATTCGGCGTCGTGCCTCCGGCCGCGGCTTCCTCTACTTATCCCACTACCCAAGCACCTGTGACGCTCGGCGACTATCGCATCATCCGTCGCAACGGCGCAGTGGTCGGTTTTGAGCCTTCCAAGATTTCGATTGCCATGACTAAGGCGTTCTTGGCAGTCAATGGCGGTCAAGGTGCGGCTTCAGCACGCGTGCGCGAATTGGTCGAGCAATTGACCGCGAACGTGGTCTCGACTTTGGTGCGTCGTCAACCGGCGGGCGGAACTTTCCATATCGAAGACGTGCAAGACCAAGTTGAATTGGCCTTAATGCGTTCCGGCGAGCACGACGTGGCGCGTGCTTATGTCTTGTATCGCGCCAAGCGCATGGAAGAGCGCGCGCAGCAGCAGGCAGCTAAACCGGTTGCCGTATCGACTCAATTGTATGTGACTGAAGGCGGCCAGCGCCGTCCGCTCGATATGGCGCAAGTGCGCGGCATGATCGCCGCCGCCTGCGAAGGACTGGAAAAGCACGTTGACGCCGACGCCATTCTGGCCGAGACGGTCAAGAATCTGTACGACGGCGTGCCGGTCGAAGAACTGCATAAGTCGGCTATTTTGGCGGCGCGCGCTTTGATGGAAAAAGATCCCGCATACAGCCAGGTCACTGCGCGTCTGTTGATGCACACCATCCGCAAGGAAGTCTTCGGCCAGGAAGTCGCGCAAGCCGATGCGCCGTCCGCCTACCTTGAATACTTCCCGAAATTCATCAAGAAAGGCATCGACGCGGAACTGCTGGATGCCAAGCTCGGCCAGTTCGACTTGAAAAAATTGGCGCAAGCCTTAAAGCCTGAGCGCGATCTGCAGTTCGGCTACCTCGGCCTGCAAACCCTGTACGACCGCTATTTTCTGCACATTCGCGACGTGCGCATCGAAATGCCGCAGGCCTTCTATATGCGTGTGGCAATGGGCCTGGCGCTGAACGAGATCGACCGCGAAGCGCGCGCCATCGAGTTCTACAACCTGCTGTCGACCTTCGACTTCATGAGCTCGACGCCGACCCTGTTCAATTCCGGCACGCAGCGTTCGCAGCTGTCGTCCTGCTACCTGACCACGGTGGCCGACGATCTCGACGGTATTTATGAAGCCATCAAGGAAAACGCTTTGCTGGCGAAATACGCCGGTGGCTTGGGCAACGACTGGACCCCGGTACGCTCGCTCGGCGCGCATATTAAAGGCACCAACGGCAAGTCGCAAGGCGTAGTGCCGTTCCTGAAGGTGGTGAACGACACTGCCGTCGCGGTCAACCAAGGCGGCAAGCGCAAGGGCGCGGTATGTGCTTACTTGGAAACCTGGCACATGGATATCGAGGAATTCCTCGACCTGCGCAAGAATACCGGCGACGACCGCCGCCGTACTCACGACATGAACACCGCCAACTGGATTCCGGACTTGTTCATGAAGCGGGTCATGGAAAAGGGCGAGTGGACTCTGTTTTCACCATCTGACGTGCCCGATCTGCACGATAAGTACGGCAAGGCCTTCGAAGAAGCCTACTTGGCATATGAAGGCAAGACTCAGCGCGGCGAATTGAAGCTGTTCAAGCGCGTGCAGGCCATGGACTTGTGGCGCAAGATGTTGTCCATGCTGTTCGAAACCGGCCATCCGTGGATCACTTTCAAGGATCCGTGCAATATCCGTTCCCCGCAGCAGCATGTCGGCGTCGTTCACAGCTCCAACCTGTGTACGGAAATCACGCTGAACACCAACGATTCCGAAATCGCGGTATGCAACCTGGGTTCGGTCAACCTGCCGGCCCACATGAAGGATGAGGGTGGACAAAAGCGGCTGGATCACGCCAAGCTGGAAAATACTATTCGCACCGCGATGCGCATGCTGGATAACGTGATCGACATCAATTATTACGCGGTCAAGAAGGCGCGCGACTCCAACTTGCGTCACCGTCCGGTCGGTTTGGGCATCATGGGTTTCCAGGATTGCCTGCACGGCATGCGCGTGCCTTACGCTTCTCCGGAAGCAGTGGAATTCGCCGACCGCTCGATGGAGGCAGTGTGCTACTACGCTTATCTCGCCTCGACCGAGCTGGCTGAAGAGCGCGGCCGCTATTCTTCCTACAAAGGTTCGTTGTGGGATCGCGGCATTCTTCCGCAAGACAGCCTGAAGCTGTTGGCCGAAGAACGCGGCGGCTATCTGGAAGTCGATACCACCGAAATCTTGGATTGGACATCTTTGCGCGCCCGTATTAAAGAACATGGTATGCGCAACTCCAACTGCGTGGCGATCGCACCGACGGCGACGATTTCCAACATCATCGGCGTGTCCGCTTGCATCGAGCCGACTTATCAGAACCTGTATGTGAAGTCGAACCTGTCCGGTGAATTTACCGAGATCAACGAGTACCTGGTGCGTGACCTCAAGGCGCGCGGCCTGTGGGACGAAGTGATGGTTTCCGACCTGAAGTACTTCGACGGCAGTCTGGCCAAGATCGACCGCATTCCGCAAGACTTGCGCGACCTGTACGCCACCGCCTTCGAAGTCGAGCCGAAGTGGCTGGTGGAAGCCGCCGCACGCCGCCAGAAATGGATAGACCAGGCGCAGTCGCTCAATATCTATATGGCTGGCGTCTCCGGCAAGAAACTGGACGAGACGTATAAGCTGGCTTGGCTGCGCGGTTTGAAGACCACTTATTATCTGCGCACGATCGCTGCGACGCATACCGAGAAGTCGACTTCCAAAGCCGGCGCCTTGAATGCGGTGTCCGCCGATGGTGGTGCAAGCGGCGGTTTTGCCTCGGGTCCGATCCCCGCAGAAGATCTTGCTGGACCTGCTTGCACACTGCGTCCGGGTGATCCCGGCTTCGCAGAATGTGAGGCCTGTCAATAAACGGGTTTCCCGATGCTCGCGCATCGGGAAAACTTGAATACACTAGAACAACTCAGGACAAGGATCCGTCATGCTGAACTGGGACGAAGAAGTCACCCCTACCGCCAAAGTAATGCCGCTGCCCATGCCACAGCAGCAGCCGCGGCTCGAACCCGTCGCACCCGCACGTCCGCAATCGGCGTTGCCCGATGTAGCATTGCATCCGGCGCTGGTCGCTAAACCGGATGAGGTTCCCGGCGGCGAAAAGCGGCGCGTGAATGCCGCCGATAAGCGCATCATCAACGGCCAGACTGATGTCAACCAACTGGTGCCCTTCAAATATAAGTGGGCCTGGGACAAATACCTGGCCGGCTGCGCCAACCACTGGATGCCGCAGGAAATCAACATGCAGCGCGACATCGAGCTGTGGAAGAACCCGAATGGTTTGACCGAAGACGAGCGCCGCGTCGTCAAGCGCAACCTCGGTTTTTTCGTCACCGCCGATTCGCTGGCCGCCAACAATATCGTGCTGGGCACTTACCGCCACATCACGGCGCCGGAATGCCGTCAGTACCTGCTGCGCCAGGCGTTTGAAGAAGCGATTCACACGCATGCATATCAGTACATCGTCGAGTCGCTCGGCCTGGACGAGGGCGAAATCTTTAACGCCTATCACGAGGTGGCATCGATTCGCGACAAGGACGAGTTCCTGATTCCCTTCATCGACACGCTGACCGATCCTTCATTCACCACCGGCACCCTTGAGAATGATCAGAAGTTGTTGAAGTCGCTGATCGTATTCGCCTGCCTGATGGAGGGCTTGTTCTTCTATGTCGGCTTCACGCAGATCCTTGCGCTCGGTCGTCAGAACAAGATGATGGGTGCAGCGGAGCAGTATCAATACATCTTGCGCGACGAGTCGATGCACTGCAATTTCGGGATCGATTTGATCAACTCGATCAAGATGGAGAACCCGCATTTGTGGACGCCTGCATTCCGCGAAGAGATCAAAGCGTTGTTTTTACGTGCAGTAGAGTTGGAATATCGCTACGCAGAGGATACAATGCCGCGTGGAGTACTCGGATTGAATGCGCCGATGTTTAAAGGGTACTTGCGATTCATCGCTAATCGCCGCGCACAGCAGATCGGTCTCGAAACATTGTTTGCCCAGGAAGAGAATCCCTTCCCATGGATGAGCGAGATGATCGATCTGAAGAAGGAGCGAAACTTTTTCGAGACACGTGTGATCGAATACCAAACCGGTGGCGCCCTTAGCTGGGAATGAGTAACCGAAGCACGTGATCCAAGTTGAAGAGCAGGTAGTAAAAAGAATAGCCGTCGCGGGATGCGACATTGAAAGGCACTACCAAAGTTAATGGACAGTAGACGAACGAACCGATCTGACCAGATTAAGCCGCTGAACCTGACGATGTCGGGTAAGGCGGCTTTTTCTTTGAAAAACGGTTTTATCTTTTTGAAACAGAATTCCGACGCTGGCTTAATCGCCGGCGTTTTTTTTGGGCTGTAAGCGCGGTTTTATCGCGCCACATGCTTTGCATGGCCTCTTTGCGCGGCACAGAAACCGCGCAAGACGCACAGTCCAGATGGCTGAAGTGCTGCATATGAGCTTAGGCTCTCGAGGGGATGCAGCAGTTCAGCTGGTGCCGAATTCATTAGCGCAAACAGAAGCTTGCTTGTGCCGATGAATAATCCGCCTGGGTCATCGCGATGAGCCAAGCGGGTTTCCACTTTAGTCTAGTGATTTACCTATCACGTGAAGGAGAAACAAAATGGCAACAGCAGCAAAGAAACCCGCAGCGAAAAAACCCGCTGCCAAGAAAGCAGCAGCTAAGAAACCGGCAGCTAAGAAAGCAGCACCGAAAAAGGCAGCAGCTAAGAAGCCGGTAGCTAAGAAAGCAGCAGCACCGAAGAAAGCAGCAGCCAAGAAGCCGGTAGCTAAGAAAGCAGCACCGAAGAAAGCAGCAGCCAAGAAAGCAGCACCGAAAAAGGCAGCAGCTAAGAAGCCGGTAGCTAAGAAGGCAGCACCGAAGAAAGCAGCAGCTAAGAAAGCAGCACCGAAGAAAGCCGCTGCGAAGAAGCCTGCCGCCAAGAAAGCAGCAGCTAAGAAGCCTGCAGCCAAGAAGGCAGCCGCTAAAAAGCCGGCCGCCAAGAAAGCTGCGAAAAAACCGGCTGCTAAGAAAGCTGCCAAAAAGCCGGCTGCGAAGAAGCCTGCTGCCAAACCGGCTGCAGCTCCCGTAGTCAAGACGGTGTTGAACCCGGCAGCGGCTTGGCCGTTTCCGACCGGCACCCGTCCGTAATCCAGGCTACGCTTGGAAGCCTGATTAAGTTCGGGCACAATGCCCGCTGTATGACTTCGCGTCGTACGGCGGGTTTTTTATTTGATGTGTTGAAAGGATGGGTAAGTGCTGTTCGGTATTTTTACCTTGATCATCGATGCCATTGCTGGTGTGCTGGCCGGTGTATTGTTGCTCCGTTTTTGGATGCAGGCAGTGCGAGTGCGTCCTCCTATCTCAGTCGCTCAGTTCACGTTTCAGTTGTCCGACTGGCTGGTTAAGCCTTTACGCAGGATTATTCCCGGTATCGGCGGATATGATTGGGCCAGCCTAATCGGTGCTTTTCTGATTGTTGCGTTAGCGACGGCAATCAAGCTGGAGATATTAGGGTTCATTTCCGTTGAAGCGGTTTTGATTCAATCCCTGTTGCGCCTGTTCCTTTGGTGTTTGTATGGGTTGACTGGCTTAATCGTGCTGGAAGTGATTTTCAGCTGGATTAATCCGCACGCACCGCTCGCGCCGTTTGTTGGTGCGTTGAATGACCCTCTCTTGCGTCCATTTCGCCGCGTCATCCCGCTCGTGGGTGGAATCGATTTCTCGTCATTTGTCGTGCTGATCTTGCTGCAAATCGGCATGCAGCTGATAGGACGACTCATGTTATTAGGGATATGAGTAAACCTTGGTGCAGTGTGTCGACCAAGGGAATACGCCTCACGGTGCAAATCATGCCCAACGCCAAAAAAAGTGAAGCGATTGCCGTATTGGAGGACGCTTTGAAGCTTCGTCTACAAGCGCCGCCGATTGAAGGTAAGGCGAACGAGGCGCTGATTCGCTTTATCGCGGATAGGTTGGACGTTCCGAAAAGCGCCGTCAGCATCACTCATGGACATACAAGCAGACGCAAGATGCTGGAAGTAACGGCGCCTGGGCTGAGCGTCGCAGCAGTCGAAAAAGCTTTATTGCCGTAAAAGCTGAACTCGACCGCGATTCTCGATGACTTTAACCGTGTCGCCGACGTGAAATCCGGCAGTGGAATCAAGCGGGTAAAGCTCGACCCTAGCATTCTCGAACTTTACGCTTATCTCTTTATTTTCACGAATATCGACGATGATCCCGGTCCTGGCCAAGCTTACGCCTTGGGTTGTGGAGAACGGCGACGCAGATGAATTCATCAGGCCCCCGCATGCCGACTGCATGGAAATTACGCAGAGAAAGAAAGCAACAATCCGGGGCAGCTGCATTCCGCCTCCTCACATGAAGCTTTCTTAAAAGCGATAACCGAATGCTCGCTCAAAACGGTCGTCAATTTCTTCGCGCGACAGCACATGATTTTGCGCGCCTTGGTGGCCGATTTTGATTGCGCCCATCAAGCTGCCTAAGCGGCCCGTGGTAGGCCAGTCGAAATCATTGGTCAAACCGTAAAGCACACCGGCGCGAAAGGCATCACCACAGCCGGTCGGGTCCAGCGCATGTTCAACCGGAACTGCGGGAATCACTAAACGTTCATCTTTGACGAAGATATCTGCGCCTAATTCTCCTCGAGTAACGATTAATGCCTTGACTCGTTGCGCAATTTTTCCAAGATCTAAACCGGTGCGTTCGACCAACAGCTCGGCTTCGTAATCATTGACCGCCACGTAACTAGCAAGTTCGATGAAGTGAAGCAGTTCGGCGCCATTGAACATCGGCAGGCCTTGGCCTGGATCAAAGATGAAAGGAATATCGGCAGTCACGCAATCGTCCGCATGCTGCAGCATGCCGTCGCGGCCGTCCGGTGCAATGATTGCCAGCTTGACCGTGCCGGCCGAAGCAACCGTATTTTGATGCGAGAACGTCATGGCGCCAGGGTGAAAGGCGGTAATTTGATTGTTGGCGTTGTCGGTCGTAATGAAGGCTTGGGCCGTATAGGACGAATCGATGGTCTTGATCGCCCGCGTCGAAATGCCAAGCTGTTCCAATCGATCAAGATAGGGCGCCCCGTCTTTGCCGATGGTCGCCATGATGAGAGGGTCGCCCTCCAGCAGCTTCAGGTTGTAGGCGATATTGCCGGCGCATCCACCGAACTCGCGGCGCATTTCGGGCACCAGGAAGGCGACGTTGATCTTGTGCAGCTGATCAGCCAGGAGCGCCTCGGAAAAACGCCCGCCAAAGGACATGATGGAGTCAAATGCGAGCGAACCGCAGATAAGGGAAGTCATGATGAGTCTCAGGAGTAAAACAAATAAACGCGATAGCCCGATGCCTTCAGCTGGTCCAGCTCAAACGTGAGTTTGACCGCTTGCTCGGAATTGGCCGTCAATCCTTTTACGGATTCTTGCGTGGTCAGGAGGTAATCGCGCGGCTTCAGCACGCGCCTTGCCACGGGCTTTTCATTGCCATCATTGAGGGTCAGTTCAATATCCGGCCAAGCTTGTGCGACCGCGCTTCGATTTCGCAATAACACGGTGAGGGTAAATACATTCTTATTCGGCGCCGCAGCCTGCAGTTCTGAAGACTCGATCGACACCATATCAATTTGCGCGGGCAATTTCACCTGACAGCCGGCGACCAGGCACAGCTCGGCTAACAGTGGCTTAGTTTGCGGATATAAGGCGGCCAATTGATTGCGGAAAATGTATGCTCCCTGCGCCGCTAAGCCAAGCAACAGGATAAGAGAGCAAAGCGACATAAAGACACGTGAAATCCTGCGGAAGCGCTGACGTCGCTTGTCACGTGTGACGAAACTGGGTTCATACCCCTCAGTTTCTTCAATTTCTTCTTCGGGTTCGTCGGATTCCTCTTGCGGTGCAGCCGGAACGACTTGTTTGTTAATAACGCTACTTTTAATCTCTTCTTCAGCAACTGCGGTGGTCGCAGTATCGACTGCCTCATCGTCGTCGTCGAATCCTTCCGGTACGTGTTCATCTTCTGTTTCGATCGGCAAGGGAGGCGGGGGCACATACGAAGCATGTTCCGCGATTGACGGTTCGGGTTCGGCAGGTGCTTTTTCCGAATCTGCCGCTGTTGCTTCGATTGCCGGCGGTTCTTGGGCGGGCGTTTCTAAAACGATTTCATCCCGCTCGACAGGAGTCGCTGGTTCGGCGGCAGATTCATTTTCCTGTTCTTCCTCCTCCAGCATATTCATGATTGTCACTGGCTGCAGCGGATCTTCCGGTTCCGGCTCAGCTCGCGGAAAATGCGCTGGCTCAGAGGCATCCATGACAGGGGGGGGAGCGGGAGGCGCCGACTCAGTCGTCGACAGTGCATCGCTTCCATCCAAAGGAACAAAATCCAGTCCCGAGGTCGATGCCGCAGGTGAGGCGGCGACCGGAGCAGGCGGGGCGGGAGCAATATTTGCAATCGGAACAGGAGCGGGCACCGGAGAAGGCGGCGATGCGGGTTCAGTTGCGGGAGCAGACGCGGGTGCGGCCGGGGATATGGAAGCCGGCTTGGCAGCGGGGGGCTGGCTACCTTCTTGCGGAACTAAATGCTCAATGCCATTAAAGATCTGCTTGCAAGAACCGCAGCGAACTAAACCAGAGCGCAGCTTCAACTGGTCTGCCGCGACCCTGAATACAGTTTGGCAATGAGGGCATTGAGTCGCGAGCGCCATCGTCAGTTACCCGGTAACGGAGCACCTAGTTTGCCGGACAAGCAAACCCAGCCTTCACGCTCCGCCCACGCTTGCAAAGATAGAAATGGCGCATAGGCAGCGGCGACCTCATCTGCTTGTCGGCTTAATATTCCAGACAGCACCAGCCGGCCATTGGGGGCGATGCGTTTACACAGCATCGGCGCCATTAATTTCAATGGGCTGGAAAGAATATTGGCAACCACGATATCGAAACGAGCGTCGGGTAGAGATTGGGTGAATGGTTCCGGCAAATAATAGTCGATTTCACAGCCGTTGCGCTGGCTGTTATAGCGGGCTGCCTCAATGGCCTGGGGGTCGATATCAACGCCGACGACGCGATTCGCCCCCAATTTTTTGGCAACCATGGCGAGAATACCGGAGCCGCAACCATAGTCGAGTATCGATAATCCCGTTGGCGCCGCGTCCTCCAGCCACTCCATGCACAGGCGCGTAGTGGGATGGCTACCGGTTCCGAACGCTAATCCCGGGTCGAGTTCGAGCACCAAGGCGGTTGGGTCCGGCGCGTCATGCCAGCTGGGTACGACCCAAATATTTTTGCCGATATGGATGGGATCGAATTGCGATTGCGTCAGCCGCACCCAATCTTGATCAGCCACTTCTCGTATCGTGTAGCGCACCTGGTTGGGGTCTAGGCTTAGGTCGACGGCGCGCACCGCGTCCGCCACGAGCGCGGTGTGATTCGCATCGGCCGCTACGAGGGCAACCACACGGCTTCTTTCCCATGCCGCTTCGGCCGGCTCCATCCCGGGTTCGCCAAACAGAGGTTGCTCGGCGGCGGTGCCTTCGTCAGCGTCTTCAACGGACACCGACAATGCGCCGGCATCCATCAAGGCATCGGACAGCGGCTCGGCTTGCGACCGTGCTACTTCGATGACGATTTCAGTCCAGCTCATCCGCCGGCCTCAGCCCTTCTTAGATTGTTCGGGGCGGCCGGCGAGCTTTTGTTCCAGGTAATGAATATTGGTGCCGCCTTCAATAAAACGTGCATCCACCATCAGCTCGCGGTGCAGCGGGATATTGGTCAGGATACCTTCGACCACCATTTCCGACAGGGCGATTTGCATGCGGCGAATCGCTTGATCGCGCGTCGCTCCATACGTAATGACTTTGCCGACCATAGAGTCATAGTTAGGCGGAACGAAATAACCTGAATAGGCATGCGAGTCGACGCGGACACCGGGGCCGCCCGGCACATGCCAAGCAGTGATCTTGCCGGGAGATGGTGTGAACTTGAACGGATCTTCCGCATTGATGCGGCATTCGATGGCATGGCCGTTCAACACGATGTCGCGCTGGCGGTAGCCCAGCTTTTCGCCGGCGGCGATGCGGATTTGTTCCTGCACGATATCCACGCCGGTAATCATTTCCGTGACGGGGTGTTCGACCTGGACGCGGGTGTTCATCTCAATAAAATAGAATTCGCCGTTTTCGTACAAGAATTCAAACGTGCCTGCGCCGCGATAACCCATCTTGCGGCAAGCTTCGGCGCAGCGGTCGCCGATGCGTTCGATGATCTTGCGCGGAATGCCGGGTGCCGGTGCTTCCTCGATTACTTTTTGATGGCGGCGCTGCATGGAGCAGTCGCGTTCGCCCAACCAAATTGCGTTTTTGAATTCATCCGCGAGCACTTGGATTTCCACGTGACGCGGATTTTCCAAATACTTCTCCATATAGACTTCCGGATTGCCGAAAGCGGCACCCGCCTCGGTCTTGGTCATGGTGACCGCGTTCAACAGCGCAGCTTCGGTATGTACTACGCGCATGCCGCGTCCGCCGCCGCCGCCGGCCGCCTTGATGATGACGGGGTAGCCGACTTTGCGTGCAATGCGGATGATTTCTTTGGGGTCGTCGGGCAACGCGCCGTCGGAACCGGGCACGCAAGGCACCGCCGCTTTGATCATGGCGTGTTTGGCAGCGACTTTGTCGCCCATCATGCGAATCGAATCGGGGCGCGGACCGATGAAGACGAAGCCGGATTGCTCAACGCGCTCGGCAAAGTCGGCGTTTTCGGACAAAAAGCCATAGCCCGGATGGATGGCCTCAGCATCGGTTACTTCGGCGGCGCTAATAATTGCCGGCATATTCAAGTAACTCATGGACGAAGGCGCCGGACCAATACATACCGATTCGTCCGCAAGCTTGACGTACTTCGCTTCCCGGTCGGCTTCGGAGTGGACCACCACCGTCTTAATGCCCATTTCGCGGCAGGCGCGCTGGATACGCAAAGCAATCTCGCCGCGGTTGGCGATCAGGATTTTTTCAAACATAGTTATAAGCTAGTTTATCGACGATATGCAAACTGGCCGGACCGAATGCTTCGGTGCGCCGCCATATGTATTGCACTTAACCGATCACGAACAGGGGCTGACCGAATTCGACCGGTTGGCCGTTTTCTACCAGGATTTGTTTAACGACGCCGGAAACGTCGGCATCGATTTCATTTAATAGTTTCATGGCTTCGATAATACAAAGCGTATCGCCTTCTTTCACGCTTGATCCGACTTCCACGAATGAAGGTGCGCCGGGTGCCGACGCACGATAGAAGGTGCCGACCATTGGCGATTTAACTATATGGCCACTCGGCACTTCGGGGGGCGCTAAAGGCGCGGCGGAAGCTGCGGCAGCAGGCATGGCAGCAGCGTTGGCCATCGGCGCATGTTGCGGCTGCATCATGACGACCTGACTTTGCGGCATGGCCATTCCGGATTTGACGATGCGTACCTTGCTTTCGCCTTCGGTGACTTCCAATTCGGCGATACTTGATTCAGCGACCAAGTCAATCAATGTCTTCAGTTTTCTGAGATCCATGCGTTATCCTTGAAATGACTCAATTTAAGGTTGCCGCAATTATAAGGCGATTCGCGGCAAATATTAGGAATTAATGAGATTTAAAGCTTTTTAAGCGCAAAATCAATTGCGAAGCGGTAACCTTCGGCGCCTAGTCCGCAAATCACGCCTTGCGCGATTTCAGATAAATAGGAGTGATGTCGAAATGTTTCGCGTTGGTGAACGTTGGAGAGATGAACTTCAATGAAAGGAATTGCCACGCCAGCCAAGGCATCGCGCAAAGCAATGCTGGTATGAGTCAAGCCACCCGGATTAATAATAATAGCGTCTATATTTTCTGCTTTAGCTGCTTGAATGCGGTCAATCAGGGCACCTTCGTGATTGCTCTGAAAGCAAGCTAGCTTGGCATTCGCAGCTTGAGCTTGCGCAACTGCGGCTTGTTCAATTTCTCCCAAAGTCGTCGCGCCATATACGGCAGGCTCACGTGTGCCGAGCAAATTGAGATTCGGACCGTTAAGCAAGAGGAGATGGGTTGCCATCGCTTTACCGCTTTGTTTGACGAGGATGGGCGCATTTTGCCGTTAAATGGGCAAGATTGGCAAGGGAAAATAATGATTTTGCTAGGGTAGGCCAAGATCGCGGCGTAAGCCGGTCATGTCAAGCCGCCCGGTATAAGTTCTTTTTACTTGCCCGTCAGGAGTAATGAGCAAGGTGAACGGTAGCCCCCCTTTGGAATTTCCCATCTCTTTCGCAAGTTCAGCGCCTTGCATACCGGCAACGTACAAAGGGTAAGAAATTTTGTGCTTATAAGAAAATTCTTGTATTTTGTCGACGGAATCAATGCCGATCCCTATAATTTGAATGTTTTTGGCCTTGCCTTCTTCTTGTAAAGCGGAAAGTTCTGGCATTTCCTCAATACATGGAGGGCACCATGTCGCCCAAAAGTTGGCCACGATGGTTTTTCCTTTCCATTGGGCTAAGGCCTGCGACTTGCCGTTCAGATCGGGAAGGCTTTGCGCAAGCAAAAAAGTGCCGGGACTGGCTGAATTTACGGCGGTTTCCTGCTTCTTTAAGCCAAATACAAGTCCGATAACGATAAATAACAGCGCGACGGTAGTCCCCAGCCAGTATTCTTTCTTCATACAGGTTCGCTTTCTTGAATCAGACTTTCTACCTCGATTGCGTCGGCTCGTTCCAGCTTGCCGCCTATGCTCTTAGGCATGCGCAAATCTTCATAAGAATAGAGATGTAGATGGACGCCTTCACGTTGCCAGAAGAAGCTGAGGATTTCTACCGCGTCCCTGCGAGTATTGTGATGCGGCGCTTCACTGACTTCGAATGGGATATTTTTATTTAATAAATAGATTTCCACATCCTTGGGACTATCGGCAAACAAGTGCAAGTGAATATCGGAATGTTCGCCCGCCGTTCCATTTAATACGGCGCCCGTAAGATAAGGTTGAAATTGCGCCAGCTCGCGCATCAATTGCAAAGCCAATTTACGTAAATGCAATAGCCGAACCGGCTGAGTATCGCTAAAAAATAGTTCGTTATAGCGGCGCACTTCTTCTTCAATTTGCGCATTGTCTGGCAAAACATCGCCCCGCGCTTTATGGTTTCCCAAAATTTGCTTGGCCGCTTTTCGCTTTGCCGTACTGTAATCGGCGCCATCTTCCGCAATCATGCGCGCGGCGGCTGCGGCAATTTCCGCGCGCAGTAAGTCGCTATCGGTAGAAAAATTGGATGCCATGGCGCATGAAGGTGCCCAAACCGCCGATTAAGCAGCGGTGGGTCGGGTAAAATTCCATATTCTATTTTAGATCGCTGACGCGGATGGCGCGATGACGCTGCCCAGCGCGGCACGTATTGGTAAACATGCATATTCATATTCTCGGCATTTGCGGCACTTTCATGGGCGGCCTTGCCGTTCTGGCCAAAGAGGCCGGACATAAAGTCACCGGTTGCGATGCCAACGTCTATCCGCCGATGAGCACTCAGCTTCAGGCGCAAGGGATCGAGTTAATTGAAGGCTTCGACCCGGACCAAATTAAGCTGCAGCCGGATTTGTTCGTGGTGGGCAATGTCGTCTCGCGCGGCAATCCGCTAATGGAAGAAATTCTCAATCGCGGTTTGTCCTACACTTCGGGACCGCAGTGGATCGGCGAGCATATTCTGCGCGGCAAATGGGTATTGGCGGCGGCTGGCACCCACGGCAAGACCACCACTTCATCAATGCTGGCTTGGTTGCTAGAAGATGCCGGATATCATCCGGGTTTCTTGATCGGCGGCGTGCCGATGAACTTCGGCATTTCGGCACGCTTGTCGGGCAAGACCGATTCCTCCTTTTTTGTGATCGAGGCTGACGAGTACGATACGGCGTTCTTCGACAAACGCAGCAAGTTCGTGCACTACCACGCCAAGACCGCGATTCTCAATAACTTGGAATACGATCATGCCGACATTTTTCCGGATTTGGCGGCGATCGAAACGCAATTTCATCACTTGGTGCGTACCGTTCCCGGCGTGGGCCGCTTGATTGTTAATGGCGCCGAAAGCTCGCTGGAGCGGGTGTTGGCGCGCGGTTGTTGGAGTGAGAAGGAATTTTTCGGCGGCGCGAGGGAATCAGGCTGGTCGCTGGTTGAGCATGAAGATGACAGCTTCGACGTCATCTTCAATGGCGCAAAACAAGGCACTGTCCATTGGGCATTAACCGGCGCGCACAACCGCATGAACGGTTTGGCGGCGATCGCCGCGGCACGCCATGCTGGTGTGCCGGCTGCGCAAGCGATCGAATCGCTGTCGCGCTTCGAGAATGTGCGTCGGCGCATGGAAGTGCGCGGTGTAGTCAAGCAAATTACGGTGTATGACGATTTCGCGCATCATCCGACGGCTATCGCCACGACGGTGGCGGGCTTGCGCAAGAAAGTAGGTAAGGCGCGCATTTTGGCGGTATTGGAGCCGCGCTCCAATACGATGAAATTGGGAACGATGAAGGAAGCTTTGCCGGGCAGCTTGGCGGATGCCGATCTGGTATTCGGCTATGGTGCCAAAGGGAGCGGCAAGGAAGGATTGGGCTGGGATCTTGGCGCCGCGCTGGCGCCGCTTGGCAAAAAGGCCCAGGCGTTTGATGCGCTTGATGCATTGGTGGCCGCTGTCGCCAAGGCTGCGCGGCCCGGTGATCATATTCTGGCAATGAGCAACGGGGGGTTCGGCGGCGTCCATCAAAAGATTCTGGATGCGCTTGCTCAATGATCTTGTACCTTCACGGTTTCCGATCTTCTCCGCAATCATGTAAAGCACGTATGATGGGGACGCAGTTGCAGGCGCTAGGTCGGGGCAGCGATTATGTCTGTCCGCATTTGCCGGCATCGCCCAAACAGGCGGCGGCGCTTGCCCTGGACTTATTAAGTAAGGGCGGCGCGGCAGAATCCACCGTGATCGGTTCATCGTTGGGCGGTTATTACGCCACGTGGTTGGCCGAGCAGACTGGTTGCCGCGCCGTGCTCTTGAATCCTGCGGTGAAGCCGCCGCGCGACCTGGATAAATATGTCGGCGTGACGACGGAATACCATTCCGATGCGCCGTTTGAATTCAAGCGTGAATACATCGACGAGTTGCGGCTGCTCGAGGTGGAGCGGATTACCCAACCGGAGCGCTACTATTTAATAGCCGCCACCGGCGACGAAGTGCTTGATTGGCGCGAGATGACGGCGCATTATCTCGGCGCGCGCCAACGGGTCGTGAGCGGCAGCGACCACGCCCTGTCCGACTTTGAGCGATACCTTGACGACGTATTGGTATTTTGCGGCGTGAAGGGAGCGGCGAAATGAAATTCCTCGCCTTACGGCATGCACGCTGGTTCAACAACGTGCACGGCGTTAACTCGCCGCAAGAATTGCGCCATTGGTTGGTGGATCGTGCTTCTTTGACGCAAAAGCTCGCCATGCGCACGCGGGAATTTCGGGTGCAACGCTTGCGTCAAGAGCGTGGATATTGTCTTGCGGACGAAGTTGCCGCGGTCGGCCTTGCACGCCGTATCCAAGTGCAAGAACGCGAAGTATTACTGCATTGCGATCTGTGCCCGATGGTGTTTGCCCATACGGTCGTGCCGCTATCCGCTACGGCATCCGATTGGCCTTTTTTTGGAAGACTCGGAGACCGTTCGCTCGGGACGACATTATTTGGCGACCCTCGGGTAATAAGAGGCGACATGCAATTCGCTCGCCTGCAAGCGACGCATCCCTTGGTGCGCCGCGCTGCGCGGGCCACCGGCGTTCAGCAATTTGATGCGCCTTTATATGCGCGCCGCTGTCTATATAAGAGGAAAAGAGGCGTGCTTTTGGTAACCGAAGTTTTTTTGCCGCAAATTAGTCGGCTGTCGGCACGTATAAGCGAATAACAATGAATTTATTTTTCGAAGAATCGGGCGATTTTAAGGCGGGCACGGTCCTGTCTCAACAAGGCGAGGCCTATCAAGTCGAATTGGCGAGCGGCAAACGCACCAAGGTCAAGGCCAAGGATGTGTTGCTGCAATTCGGCTCGCCGGAACCTGCGCAATTGCTGATCGATGCGCAGGTTCTCGCTGAGGATATCGACCTCGATTTTTTGTGGGAGGTGGCGGGTCAAGAAGAATTCGGTTTCGCCGAACTGGGCGCCGAGTATTTCGGCCATGCGGCTCAAGCTGTTGAAGCCGCAGGTTTGCTGCTGCGCTTGCACGGCGCGCCGATGTATTTTTATCGCAAGGGTCGCGGTCGCTACAAAGCGGCGCCCGAAGCTTCACTTAAAGCGGCTCTGGCTGGATTGGAAAAGAAGCGTCAGCAAGCGCTTATCCAGGCGCAGTATGTCGAAGAATTAAAATCGCATCGGCTGCCTGAAGCGATGAAGCCGCTGGTGTTGCAGCTGCTATTCAAGCCGGATAAGAACAGTATCGAATACAAGGCACTGGAAGTCGCATGCGCAGAGTTGCAGACTGCGCCGCAGCGCTTGATGCTGGAAGCGGGCGGCGTACGGTCGCCGAAAGAACTGCATTTATCGCGCTTCCTGTTCGAGCATTTCCCGAAAGGCACCGGTTTCCCCAAGCTTGCGCCGCCCGCCGCGCAGGAATTGCCGGTGGCGGACGTCCAAGCATTTTCAATCGACGATGTCACCACCACGGAAATCGACGATGCTTTTTCCGTGGTGAGGCTCGCGGACGGCAATGCGAGAATCGGTATTCACATTGCTGCGCCCGGTTTGGCGATCAAACGCGATGACGCTATCGACGCCGTCGCGCGGCAACGCTTGTCGACGGTGTATATGCCGGGCGAAAAAATCACGATGCTGCCCGACGAGGTGGTCAATGCTTATACCTTGGCTGAAGGCAAGACTTGCCCTGCCGTGTCCTTGTATGCCACGGTCGATACCAATGATTGGCGTGTTCTGGCGACCGAAACTCGGGCAGAACGTGTTCCGATGGCTTCCAATTTGCGTCACAACGACCTGGACGATCTGGTGACCGAAGACGCTTTGGCGGCGGGCAGCGGCGACTATCCATTTAAGGAAGAAATCGCTCTTTTGTGGCAGTGGGCACAAGTGCTGGAAAAAGGACGCATGGCAAAACGCGAAAGTTTTGGATTAAAGCCCGAGCAAACCAACCGCGTCGATTTCAATTTTTATGTCGAAGACGACATCGTCAACATCGTGCGCCGCAAGCGCGGTGCGCCCTTGGACAAAATAGTCGCCGAGCTGATGATCTTCGCGAACAGCTCTTGGGGCAAGCTGATGCATGAGCACGGCATCCCCGGCATTTATCGTTCTCAGGGGGCGGGCAACGGCTGGGCCGCGAAAATGCAAGTACGCATGCTGACGCACGCCGCGCCGCATCAGGGGCTGGGTGTGGATCAATATGCGTGGAGCACCTCTCCGCTGCGTCGTTACACCGATTTGGTCAATCAGTGGCAAATCCTGGCGTGCGTTGAACACGGCGTCACCGCCCCGCTGGCCGCTCCCTTCAAGCCGAAGGATGCGGATTTGTTCGCTATCGTGTCCGCATTCGACGCGGCTTATACCGCTTACGCCGACGTTCAAACCACGATGGAGCGCTACTGGTGTCTGCGCTGGCTGGCCCAGCACGAGGCAAAGCGCGTCGACGCCGTGGTGTTAAAGGAAGAAGTGCTCCGCTTGGTTGACATTCCCTTGATCATCCGCTTGCCCGGCATGCCGGTGACGCCACGCGGCAGCCAGGTAAAACTGGACCTGGTGCGGTGGGACGAAGTCGATTTGACAGTCGAGGCGCGTTTGGTCGAAGTGGTGCAGGCGACTCCCGATGCAGCACTGGCAGAAGAGCTGTTGGATGAGGAGGTGGCGGACGAACCTTCCTCGGAAGCGTTGGCAGAACAGCAAGCGGAACATCCGATATCTGCAGCAAGTGACGCAACTGCCACAGATTCAGCGCAGCAATTATCGTAAAATCGGGGCTCCAATTGCCCCGCTACTATTAGAGCTTCCAACGCAATGAAACCCGTTCGTCTGCCAGCCAAATGCGGCGTTTGCGTCGTTGCACTCCTTGCCAAGGGGATTTACCCTTGGCGCGTCGCGCGCCTAGCATCCATCCGCATGTGGCAGCCAGCCGAACTGGTCCCATTATGTTAGAAGCTCTTGGACTGTCTGCGTGAAGCTTAATCCGCAAAATCTCCCGTTATATATAGCGGTCACCGTTTCAGTGCTGGCGCACGTCGCTTTGCTGGCGGTGCGCTTTACATCGCCGGACGAATTCAAGTTCAAGCCGGCCGATCCCGGATTGGAAGTTGTCCTGGTCAATGCCAAGCATGACAAAAAACCGCTCAAGGCAGACGCTTTAGCGCAAGCGAATCTCGACGGCGGCGGCAATGCCGATGCCGGCCGCGCCAAGTCTCCGTTGCCCGATATGCAGAAATTGGAAAATGGCGATAGCGTCAAGGCGGCGACGCGGCGCCAGGTCGAATTGGAAGAGCAGCAGCGTAAGCTGTTGGAACAACTGACCAAGAAAAAGACACCGTTTGCTATCTCGAACGTCGCAGATAACCAAAAGCCGAAAGAAGCGCCGCAACAGCCCGATGGCTCGGATGCGCTCGACAGCACCAAATTCCTCGCCCGTAAGGAAGCGGAAATTTCCAAGCGTATCGAGGATGAGAATAAGCGGCCTAAGAAGACCTTTATTACCCCCAGCACGCGTGAAGTCGGCTACGCCATCTATTACGACAACGTTAAGCAGCGTATCGAGAAGATCGGCACCTTGAACTTCCCGCATAAGGATGGAAAGAAGCTATATGGTGAATTGGTGGTTTCCATTCCCATCTTTCATGACGGCTCGCTCTACGAGAAGGAAGGCGGCCCTATGATTGAGCATTCCTCCGGCATTCCGGCGCTGGATCAGAAAGCAATTGCCATCGTGCGCCGATCGGCGCCCTTTGGGAATTTCCCCAAAAATATGCGCTCTTCGGGTAAGGACGATATCTGGGTGGTGTATACCCGTTTCAAATTCACTCGCGAAGAAGCGCTCGAAACAGAATTGCGCCCGAATTGATATGACCGATCGTTACGCCGTCATTGGAAATCCGATCGCCCATAGCAAGTCGCCGGCGATTCATACGCAGTTTGCCCGACAGACCGGGCAAGACGTTCGTTATGAAGCCTTGCTTGCGCCCCTGGAAGGCTTTGCCGCGACTGTTCAGAAATTTGTGAACGAGGGCGGTAAGGGCGTCAACGTGACCGTCCCGTTTAAGCTGGAAGCATACGCGCTTGCGACCGAACTGACTGAGCGCGCACGCGCTGCCGGCGCAGTCAATACGCTCAGCTTCAACGGCGGCAAGATCGCCGGCGACAATACCGATGGCATCGGCTTAGTGACCGATATCATGCGGAATGCCGGTTTCATCTTGTCCGGCAAACGGGTGTTGCTGGTGGGAGCAGGGGGGGCGGCGCGCGGCGTTGTTTTACCCTTACTTCAGCAACAGCCTGCCGAGCTTGTGATCGCGAATCGCACCGAGCAGCGTGCCCTTGAACTGGCAAATCAATTTGCGTCGCATGGGCGCGTGCATGCGGACCAATTTAGCCGCCTTGCCGGTCAGTTCGATCTCGTCATCAATGCCACGTCCGCCAGCTTGCATGACGACGTGCCGCCGTTAGCGCCGGCTTTGTTTGCCGCATCGACTTTGGCATACGACATGATGTACGGCAAAGAGCCGACCGCTTTCATGCGCTTTGCTGCGCAGCAGGGCGCTACGGTGCGTGATGGGCTCGGCATGTTAGTCGAGCAAGCCGCTGAAGCATTTTTTGTGTGGCGTGGCGTGCGTCCCGATACCGGTCCCGTATTTGCGAGTCTGCGTGCCCAGATGTAAGTATGAAGACCGTACGCAAATTATTGTTATGGTTGGTGCTCGCCCCAATTGCGCTGGTGATTTTGCTGCAAGCGTATTTTTTCGTGCAGATCTGGTGGTGGGTTGGTCATAATCCGGGCACGACGAGTTTTATGCGTCATCAGCGCGAATTGCTGCAGGAAAAAAATCCCAACTTCAGGCTGCAGCACAAATGGGTGCCGTACGACCGGATTTCCAATAACCTCAAACGCGCCATCATCGCTTCCGAGGACTCGAATTTTTCCGGGCATGAGGGCGTCGATTGGGACGCCTTGCAGAAGGCATATGAAAAAAATACGAAGAAACGCAAGGTGGTCGCGGGTGGGTCGACCATCACCCAGCAGCTGGCTAAAAATTTGTTTTTGTCCGGCGATCGCAGCTACTTGCGTAAAGCGCAAGAACTCATCATTACCTACATGCTTGAATTCTTGATGGATAAAGAGCGCATCTTTGAGATTTACTTGAATGTGGTCGAATGGGGCGTCGGTATATTTGGCGCGGAGGCAGCGGCCCAGCATTACTTCGGCGTATCGGCCGCTAACCTCGCCCCTGGTCAAGCAGCCCGTCTGGCGGTAATGCTACCCAATCCGCGTTTTTTCGATCGCAATCGCGGCTCCGGCTATTTGGCTCGACGCACCAGTGTGATATTGCGTCGCATGGGCGCTGCGGAATTGCCCTGAATTCTCTTGCCTGCCATTGCGGTTGAACGTACACTCTGGCCGCAAAGCGCGGGGAAAAGAATAGTCATCCATGATCAACGTATTCGTACTGCAGAACGGCCGTCTCAACCAGGTCAATATCGAAAGCCGAGCCGACTTGGAGCGGGTGGCGCCGATCTGGGTCGACCTGACCGATCCGGACGATAACGAGCGGGCCTGGGTCAAAAGTATTTATGGCGTCACGCTGCCCGACGAAGACGAAGTCAAAGATATCGAAGCGTCCGCCCGCTATTATGAAGCGGAAAACGGCGACCTTAATCTGCGTAACGACTTTTTGCTCGAAGAGGATGAGGGTCCGTCGCAGGTAGTAACGGTTGCGTTTATCTTAACCAAGAATATTTTGTTCTCGGTTCATGCCGAAGATTTGCCGGTATTTCGATTGGTGCGTATGCGTGCCCGCTCACGCCCCGGCTCGATTGGCGACTATCGCGATGTTTTACTCGATCTCTACGCGACCGATGCCGAATATTCCGCCGATGCGCTGGAAGGTGTGTATCAAAGCCTGGAAGATGTCAGCAGAAGCGTCTTGCAAAAAGATTTGACCGACCAAGATGCGGCAACCGCCTTGAACGCGATCGCCCAAGAGGAAGACTTGAATGGCCGCATTCGCCGCAACATGATGGATACCCGGCGCGCCGTGAGTTTTTTAATGCGCGGCCGTCTTTTGAGCGCCGAGCAGTTTGACGAGGCGCGCCAAATTTTGCGCGACATCGAATCGCTGGACGGGCACACTGCTTTTTTGTTCGACAAGATTAACTTCTTGATGGATGCCACCATCGGCTTCATCAACATCAACCAGAACCGCATCATCAAGATCTTCTCGGTGGCGGCGGTGGCTTTCCTGCCGCCGACTTTGATTGCCAGTATTTACGGCATGAATTTCAAATTCATTCCAGAGCTCGAATGGGTAATGGGTTACCCCATGTCCATCGTGCTGATGGTGGCATCCGCTATTACGCCGCTGTGGTTCTTTAGAAAGCGCGGCTGGCTGAAGTAGGCGCTTTTAAACTTTAGTGCGGTTCAGTAGGGGCGGCGCTGCCTTCTTCCGCTGAAGGACTTTCGCTTTCTCGTGCCCAGAAATATCGATCCGGTACCAGTTTGCCCATCCCAAACCGTTGGGAATTGACGATCGAGGCGATGGTGAATTCCTGCGCTTCGAATACCGCTTCGGGGACATCCAGGCCATTGGCCAAGAGTGCGGCGATAGTTGCTGAAAGCGTCGATCCCGCACCGGCAAACGATCCTGAAACACGCTGCCAATTATCTTGGCGTAACACGCCGGTTTCGCCGAATAGCGTATTGGCGACATCGTGCACATCGGTTGGCGTACCGGTAACGAGCACATATTCGCAGCCGAATTCAATCAATTGCATTGCATCTTGGGCCAGCAAGTCTTCCGATGATGCTTCTCGCCAAGTTTCTGCAAATCGGGTCAGCTCAACCGTCGAAATCAATAATAGGGTCGTCTGCGGAATCAACAACTCGCGTAGCGCTGACAATAAGTCTTCGCTTTCCATGCCTTGATCCGGCAAGGCCGAGAGAAATGGATCGAGAATCAAGGGCACGTCCGGATAGTCGGCGACGATTTCTGCTATTGCCGAGACATTTTCCACGCTGCTGAGCGCCCCGATTTTGAAGGCTGCCACCGGCATATCCTCCAATACCACGCGCGCTTGATCTGCCACGCAATCGGCGTCAATTGCTTGAACATCCTCGGTTTGTGTCGTGTCGCCGATGAGGATAGAGGTAATGATCGACAATCCGTGGCAACCCATCGCGGCGAAAGCAGCCAAGTCGGCTTGCAATCCGACCGCGCCAACCGGGTCGCTGGCATTGAAGGTGAGAACGAGGGGGGAGGTTTGATTAGGCACGTTTGGTTTTGCGCGGATCGTAGATTAAGATAGTCGCCTTTCCATTTTATGATTAAAGGGCAGCCAATTGTGAGTAACGAAGCATCAAAAGAAGAATTTAAGACCTGGATGTGTCTGATTTGCGGTTGGGTTTACGATGAGGCGGCTGGTTTGCCGGAAGAGGGCATTGCTCCAGGCACCCGCTGGGCCGATGTGCCGATGAACTGGACTTGCCCGGAATGCGGTGCCCGCAAAGAAGATTTTGAGATGGTGGTTATTTAATAAATTGTGGCAATCTGATCGGCGTGAATGAATAAGAGGGGTTGCCGCTTCTTTATTCTTTATTCTAGAAGCATTTGCCGACCTGTTGCGAAATAGGAAATTTTTTCGCATAAAAACCACGGGTCACAAAATCTTCATTCCGGCGTTGTTCTAAAGCATCTTGCTTTTTGTTACAGTTGGGTCGTATATTGGACAAAATTTAATGAGAAAAAATACGCCATGACAACATCACCGGACAATGGCAATTTGAAAATCATGGTGATTGACGATAGCAGCACCATTCGGCGATCCGCGGAGATATTTCTAGGGCAGGCAGGTTATCAGGTCGTTCTCGCTGAAGACGGCTTCGACGCGCTTGCCAAAATGAATGATCACCGCCCGGCATTGATTTTCTGCGACATCTTAATGCCTAGGCTGGACGGATATCAGACCTGCGCGCTCATCAAGAAAAGCGCGAAATTCCACACGACGCCCGTTATCATGCTGTCCTCGAAGGATGGCTTGTTCGATCGTGCGCGTGGGGCGATGGTCGGATCGAATGCCTATCTCACCAAGCCGTTCACCAAGGACAGCCTGTTGAAGACAGTGCGCGAATACACAGCAGTTTCCAAGTAACTCTCGATGTAAAGGTTGAAAATGCCTATTAAAAAAGTACTCATCGTGGACGATTCTCCGACCGAGCGCTATTTCCTGACGGATATTCTGGTCAAGAACGGCTTTTCGGTATCGACTGCCGAAAACGGAGAAGAGGCAATGACCAAAATTAAGGCTGACAAGCCGCATTTGATCCTCATGGATGTGGTGATGCCGGGTCAAAACGGGTTTCAAGTCACGCGGGCCATTTCGCGCGATCCGGATACCCAGGATGTGCCTATCATCATTTGCACCAGCAAGAATCAGGAAACCGATCGCATATGGGGTTTGCGTCAGGGCGCGCGGGATTATGTGGTCAAGCCGGTTGACCCTCAGGAACTGCTGGCGAAAATCGCAGCGCTAGGATAATCGCCGCTCATGACTTCATCCACGCCGGATCTGGTACCGGAAACAACGCAAAAGAAACCGGATACCACTACCCGCCGCACCCGCCTGCGCGAATTCCAGATACAGCTGGTCGAGCGCATGCAGGCGGCGCGCGCCGGTGCGTCTACCCATGTTAGTCAGCTGGGTGTGTTGATCGGGGCTAACCGCTATCTGTTGGATTTGCGTGAAGCCGGCGAAATTATGTCGGTAGGCGCCGTTACGAAGGTGCCTCTGACCCAGGATTGGTTTTTGGGCTTGGCAAACGTCCGCGGCACATTAATTAGCGTAGTGGACCTGGCCCGTTTTCAAGGGCAAGGCGTCACGCCGGTTGACCGTGAAAGCCGGATCGTCGTGTTTGCGCCGACGCTATCTTTCAATTGTGGCCTGTTGGTGTCGCGCGTGCTGGGTTTGCGTAACGTAAGCGAAATGCAAGTGCAGGAAAGCGGCGCGGATGGTACTGCGTCCTGGGTGGCGCACCAGTATGTAGACCGCGATTCCAATGTTTGGACTGAACTCAATCTTTCATTAATTGTGCAGGACCAACAATTTTTGCAAGTAGGCTTGTAAATGTCAGGGCGCGCAACCTGACAGCGCACCGAAATATTAGGAGACTCTGTAATGGCAATGGCGTTCAAGAATCCGTTTTCAAACAAGGGCAAGAAGGACGACCTTGACGCGCAAGGGGACTATCCGGACGACATGTCCGACGATGATGCGGGCGATTATCGGCCGCTGAATACCGGCGAAGAAGCGCCGGTGCCCTCTGCTGCGTCCGAAGCCAAAGTGAAGGCCAAGACTCGTAATCCTGATGCGACCTTCATCGGCGACGTGCTCGAGAAAAGCGGCGATTTCCGCTTGCCTTGGATCGGCGAAATGCCGCTGCAGGAACAGGTTCGCTTACTCTTCCTGGCTTTGGGCGGCGCGCTCTTGCTGGCAATCGTGTTCGTGTTTGCGAATGCCCGTAGTTCTTCTATTGCAGCCACGCAGACCCAGATCGCTGCAGAGATGCTGATGCACTCGCAGCGTATCGGTAAAGCGGCGCCGAATGCGATTCAAGGCAATGATGAAGCTTTCAAGCAGCTTCAGGACAGCCGAAATGAATTGCAATCCGACCTCAATACCCTGTACAGCGGCGGCATTTATAAAGGTACCAAGATCGGTGCGCCGAATACCTTCATGAAGCGCATTCTGGACGATACGCAGCGCGCCTGGGAAAACTCGGAACGGTCTGCCAGTACGATTCTAAAGCTGCAAAAAGAGTTGATGGGATTCGGTAAGACCCTGAAAGAATTGAACGCTAAAACGCCCGATATGTTGGAACTGGCCGACCAGATTTCAACCTTGAAGGTGCAGACCGGCGCGAGCCCGCGTGAAATTTCCGCAGCGGGCCAATTGGTGATGCTGACGCAACGCATGGCCCGTAGCGCAAACTCCTTCCTTACTACCCAGGGCACGAGTCCTGAGACAGCATTCCAGCTGGGTAAAGATGCCAACACCTTTAAAGATGTCCTTGAAGGTTTCTTGAACGGTAGTGAGATCCTGCGATTGTCGGCCACGCGCGACGCAGATACGCGCGAAAAAATCGTGGAATTGCAGAACGTTTTCACCGAATACCATAAGCAGGTTTCCAGCGTTCTCGGCAGCCTGCAGAATTTTGTCGAAGCCAAAAAAGCTGAGCAACTTCTGTTCACCGAAAATGAAACCTTGAAACATAACCTTGAGTCTCTGCAAAGCAGCTATCGCAAAGAACAGGATAGCTTCAGCTTCTCGTTTTGGATGATGGTGCTGTTCTCTGTTGTTGCGTTAGTTGCGGCCGGCGGCGTTGCTATCGTCGTGCTGCAAGACAGCCGTAACCGCGCGAAGGAAGCGGAAGAACAGAGGCAGGAGGCGGAAGCGCAGCGTCTGCATGCGCAGATGCAGGAAGAGGAAGCCAAGCGCATCAACGACCAAAACCAGGCGGCTATTTTGCGGCTGATGAACGAACTGCAGGAGGTTGCAGACGGTGACTTGACGGTGCAGGCAACGGTGTCGGAAGACATCACCGGTGCGATCGCCGACTCCGTGAACTACACGGTGGAAGAGCTGCGCGTGCTGGTAGGTCGTGTTACCACGACGGCTGAGCAGGTTACCAACGCATCGAGCCAAGCCCAAAACATTTCCTCGGAACTGCTGGTCGCGTCTCAGAAACAGTCGCGCGACATTAAAGAAACCGGTCAAGCGGTATTGGAAATGGCGGTGCAAATTACCGACGTTTCCAAGTCTGCGAACGAATCCGCTGAAGTTGCACGTCAGTCCGTGACGGCTGCGGAAGAAGGCGCCAAGGCGGTGGAAAACGCGATTAAAGGTATGCACGAGATTCGCGATCAGATCCAGGAAACGTCGAAGCGAATCAAACGTCTGGGTGAATCGTCGCAGGAGATCGGCGAGATTACCGAACTGATTTCAGACATTACCGAACAAACCAACGTGCTGGCGCTGAACGCTGCGATTCAGGCGGCATCTGCAGGCGAAGCGGGCCGCGGCTTCTCGGTGGTTGCGGAAGAGGTGCAGCGACTGGCAGAACGTTCCGCTGAAGCGACCAAGCAGATCGGCGCGCTGGTGCGTACCATTCAGACCGATACGCACGATGCGGTGGCCGCTATGGAAAAATCCACACAGGGTGTGGTTGAGGGGGCAAAGCTATCTGACGCTGCAGGCGCCGCGCTGTCGGACATCCGACGCGTTTCTAACCAGCTTGCAGAACTGATTCAGGGTATTTCGGCAGCGACCGAGCGGCAGGCGACTTCCGCGAACGGCGTGGCGCAGAGTATTCAAAGCATTCTGACGGTGACCGAACATACGACGGAAGGTACGCAACAGACCGCCGAGTCCATTCGCGAGCTGACCCGACTGGCCGAAGAGTTGAAGAACTCGGTATCGCGCTTCCGCGTGGCAGCCTAATCGGAACGCTCTTATGTGATGCATGGTGACAAGCCGTAATCTCGGCTTGTCATTTTTGAATTCCGCGAGGTAGTCATGACCACCCCTTCTTCGGCCCCACCAGGCATACGCGACAACTTCGATGCCGGCTCGCTTTCATGGGTGATGGGCGAAATCCGCGAAGCCCTGAACCGCTCGAAAACCGCTGTATTCGAAGCCGTCCCGCAAGATGCTGAAACGCGCACCACGACGCTCCGGCAGGCCAAGACTTTTCTGCACCAGGCGCATGGCGCACTGCAGATCGTCGACATCGATGGTGTGGCGATCATTACAGAAACGACGGAAGATTTAATCGATCGGCTGGAGTCGGGCCAGATCGAGCTGAATCATCAAGTTGCGCAGATTATCGAAAATGCTTACCAAGCGTTGATCGAATATCTCGAAGAATTACTCTCCGGCGTGCCGCATCAGCCGGTGCGCTTGTTCCCGTATTACAAATCGCTGTTGGAAGTGCGCAGCGCGGAGCGCATTCACCCGGCGGATTTGTTTTTTCCGAATCTCGCGATTCGTCCGCAACTGCCGCCGATCGACTCCGCCGCGTTTTCCGAGTCGATCGATTATGTCGCTTTGCGCCAGAAATTTGAGCGCGCTTTGCTGCCTTTCCTGAAGAAAAATGATCCAGCGTCGGAAACCGCAAATTCGCGCGCGATGCGCGACATTGTCGATCAAGTCGAACGTACGCAAAGCAATCAGCAGTCGCGTGCCTTTTGGTGGGTGTTGCATGCGTTTGCCGAAGCGGTAGCGGCCGGCCAGATTCGCAAGGAAATCTACGTCAAGCAGCTCTTCGCGCGCATTAACCTGCAAATTCGCCGTCTATCCGAAGGCTCGGCGAGCATTGCCGAGCGTTTGCTGCGCGACGCCTTGTTCTTCTTGGCGCGCGTCGAACAGCCTTCGCCGCGTGCCGTGCAAGTGCGCACCGCCTATCAGCTCGATGGCTTGGTGCCGCTCGATTACGACAAGAAGCGTTATGGGCAAGTCGATGCTGATGCGTTGGCGCTCGCTAAATCGCGCTTGTCGCAAGCCAAGAATTTGTGGAACCGTATTGCTGCCGGCGACGTCAGCGTGGCCGATAATTTCGGCGCCGAAATGAAGGGCTTGACCGAGGCAGTCAGCAAGCTTGGCTCGCAAGCCTTGTTGAAATTGATGCGCGAACTCAACGGCATAGCGCGCCATGCGGCTGCCAATTCGCAGACCGGCAGCATGCTCGGCCTTGAAATGGCTACCAGCTTGTTGTTCGTCGAGAACGCACTGACCAATATCAGCCGCCTCGCGGACGATTTCAGTCAACGTGCAGACGCGATGACTGCGCGCTTATTGGCGGTGGTCGGCGGCGAAGTACCTACCGAGTCGGCCGAATGGCTCGATGAAATGTCGCGTGAGGCGCAGCAGCGTCAAACGATGGCGGCATTGGCGGGCGAAATGCAAAATAGCCTGCGTCAAGTTGAAAAACAGCTCGATGAATTCTTCCGCGAACCGACCGAGCGCGGTAGTCTGGCACAAATTGACCCGATTCTGCACCAGATTGGCGGTGCGTTGGCCATCCTCGATCAAGATGACGCGTTGCGCGCTGTTGAACATGTGCGCCAGGCTGTGCGCGTTTTTGCTGAGGGCGGCGAAGGCCCTGCGCCTGACGTCGGTGCCTTCCAGCATGTTGCGCAAAACGTTGGCGCGCTCAGCTTCTTTATCGAAACGTTGCAATTGCAGCCGGAGAGCGCCAAACATCGCTTCTCCTTTGATGAGCGGCAAGGCATGTTCCGGGCCAATCTTATCGAACGTAGTGAAACGCCTGACGCCGGTCAAGACAATGTGGTGGTGGTGCCGGCCTTATCCGAAGATGATAATCCGTCTCCGACTTCGGCAGACCAGCAGATTCCGGTTTTGCCTACCGTCGAGCAAGAGCTTCAGCTGCGTCAGCAGCAGACAGCAGATCTTGCGAGGTCCCTTTCACAACAACCAGATAACCCCGAACTCCAAGAACAATTAAAAGAATCGCTGGAACAAGTCCAGTTGGATGCCGCCTTGGTGGACAACCAAGAAGCGGGCGACCGTGCTCAGTCCGTAATTGAAAAATTGCAGACGCCTGGTTTCGTGCCGACGGAAGAGTCTCTGGCGGAAATCGTTATGCCGGCCCCGATTGCCGTTGCGCCGCCGCCTCCACCTCCTGCGTCGACGGTAGCATCGGCTCCGGTACAGGTGTCGGACGAGGATGTTGATGCGGAGCTGTTGGAAATCTTCCTGGGCGAAGCTGTGGAGGTGCTGGAGTGCATCCACAATACGTTGCCGATGTCGCGCCAAGAGCCGCATAACCAAGAACATTTGACTACCCTGCGTCGTTCTTTCCATACCCTCAAAGGTAGCGGCCGCATGGTCGGGCTGATGGCTTTCGGCGAAGGTGCTTGGGCAATTGAACAAGTGCTTAATCTGAAGCTGGCCGAAGCACAGGGCGGTACGCCGGATCTATATGCGCTTTTGGAAAAAGCGCATGAAGTCATGAGCGTCTGGGTGGAAGATTTGCAGACCCAGGGTAAATCTGGCCGCACGCCGGACGCTATGATCGTTGCCGCCGAACGCGTCAAGCAAGGCCAGCCTTTCTCCTATGAGGAGGTAGCGCCCGCCCTATCCGAACCGGTGGCCGAGCCGGTAGCGGATGCGGCGGTTGAAAACGAACCTGAAGCGCAACCGCAAGAGGCAGCAGAGGGGTCTTTGATTGTGGCTGAGGCGCCGTCGGAAGCGCCGGCCGAAGATCTAAACTTCGGTGAGATCACGATCGATCTTCCGGCGGAGGCTGAGATCGTATCAGCGCCGGTTGCCGAATTTGCTCTCGCCATAGAAGAAGAGCTTGCTGCCGAACCGGAAGTGATTGCCGCAAGTGTGCCGGATGACGGCCCGCAGGATGTCGAGTTTACTGAAAGCTTGTCGGTCGATTTCGCGGCGCAAGAACCGATCGTAGAAATCGGCGAGCCCCAGCCGGAGCCGGTTCCCGAGCTCGTGATTCCGCAGCCGGTGCCCGTGGCTGAAGTGATTGAATTTCCCACGATGCAGGCCGTGCCCGAGCGCGATGATAATGTCAAGCGTATCGGCAATCTCGAAATCAGCGTCCCGCTGCATAATATTTATCTCGCTGAGACGGATGAATTAGTGCGCATGCTCGCGCATGACATTGCCGAATGGCGTCATGAGCCGGAACGCAACGTCAATATTCTTGCGGTGCATGCGGCGCATTCTCTTGCCGGCAGTTCCGCAACAGTCGGATTTGTATCGCTGCAGGAAGTGGCGCACGCCTTGGAAATGGTGTTGCAATGCCTGTCGCGCAAACCTGTGCCGCTGAATGACGAAGAATTCGACTTGCTGGAATATAGCGTCGAACGCCTGAAGTCGATGCTGCAAATGTTCGCGTTGGCCGAAATGCCGGCGCACGAACCGGAAATGGTAGGGCTGTTGAGTCGCATGCAGCAGTCACTCGAAGCGCGCGCTATCGCGATGGAACGCGCTCAATTGGATCCGAACGCACCGGTTGTCGACGCATTGTTGGCTTCCGAAACCATGGAAGCAGAATTTGCCGAGCCGGTGGCGGAACAAACCGCCGAGCCGGAGCAAGTGGCTGAGCCGGAACAAGTGATCGAGCCGGAACAGGCGGTTGAGCCGGAACAAATTGTCGCGTCCATCGACGCGACGCCGGAAGAGCCTGCTGCGCCGTCTTTGTCTGAAGAAGTGCAGTCCGAGCCGCTCGAAGCGGCCATGCCAATTATCGACGCGATCGCAGTTGTCGAAGCGCCGGAAGCGACGGAGCCTCCGGTTGCCGAAGTGGCGCCGATCGTCCCGGAGCCGCAAGAAAGGACACCGGAAATTCCTCTGCCGGTCGCAGAGCCGATTGCAGCAAAGCCTGAAACTGCCGTGCCGGATGCCGGCGTGGTCATCAAGGATGAGCTGGACGCGGATTTATTGCCGGTGTTCTTGGAAGAAGGCCGTGACATGCTGCCGGAAATCGGCGAAAAGCTGCGCGGTTGGCAACAGAACATGGGCGACATCGGATTGCCGCAAGGATTGCTGCGTCTGCTGCATACCGTCAAGGGTAGTGCGCGGATGGCGGGCGCCATGCAGCTCGGCCAGCACATGCATGAAATGGAAACCCGCATTGAGACAATCATGCACTCCGGGTTCCCGTCGGCGATGGCCTTGGACGATCTGCTTTCGCGCTATGACTATGCGCTGCAATTGTTTGAAGTGCTGCAAAATCCGAATGCGGTCGCACCGGCGCCTTTCGGCCAAGCACCGGCCGAGCCTGCTGCTCCGGCCGCAGCGCAAGAATCTGGCATTTCCAGCGGACCAGTCGAGCTTACGTCGATTGTGCCGATCATGCCTGGCCGAACTTCCGGGCCGATGGCCGCTCCGGCAGCCGCACCTCGCCAGGTGGCTGCGCCGACTGCGAACACGCCTCTGGTTCGCGTTCGCGCCGATATTCTGGATCGCCTGGTCAACCAGGCCGGTGAAGTGTCGATCACGCGCTCTAAACTTGAAACCGAAGTGGGCACGCTGCGTGCGTCCTTGTCGGAATTGACCGAGAACGTGAATCGTCTGCGTACCCAGTTGCGTGAAATCGAAATGCAGGCGGAGTCGCAAATTTCTTCGCGCATGGCATTTTCCGGTGAACGCGATTTTGACCCCTTGGAATTCGACCGGTTTACCCGTTTGCAGGAATTGACGCGCATGATGGCCGAGAGCGTCAACGACGTCAGCTCGGTTCAGCAGAACTTGACCCGTACGGTCGATAGCGCAAACGACGACCTTGTCACTCAGGGGCGTTTAACGCGCGATTTGCAGCAAGATCTTATGCGGGTACGCATGGTGCAGTTTGCCAGCGTTTCCGAACGTCTGTTCCGTGTTACGCGCCAGGCTTCGAAAGAATTGGATAAGCGCGTTAACTTGGATATCCGCGGTTCCGCGGTGGAAATGGACCGTAGCGTGCTGGAGAAAATGGCCGGCCCGTTCGAGCATTTGCTGCGTAACGCGATCGTGCACGGCATTGAATCCAAGGACAAACGCCGCGCTACCGGCAAGAGTGATATTGGTGAATTGCTGGTGGAAATCCGTCAGGAAGGTAACGAAGTCGTCATTCAGTTTACCGATGATGGCCAGGGATTGAATGTCGAACGCATTAAGGCCAAGGCAGAGTCTGCCGGCTTGCTCTCCGCCGACATGACGGAAAGCGAAATCACCGATTTGATTTTCCACCCCGGTTTCTCGACCGCTGATTCCGTCACTGAGCTCGCCGGTCGCGGCGTCGGTATGGACGTCGTCCGATCCGAAGCTGCCGCACTGGGCGGGCGCGTATCGACCAAATCCGAGTTGGGCAAGGGCACGACATTCACCATTCACCTCCCGCTGACGCTTGCCGTTACTCAGGTCGTGCTGTTGTCGACCGGCGGCAAGATTTTCGCCGTGCCATCCGTGCTGGTTGAGCAAGTTCAGCAATTAAAGGTCAATACGCTGACCGCAGCCTACAACGAAGGCGCCGTGATATGGCAAAGCCAGCGCGTGCCGATGTATTACTTATCCACGCTCTTGGGCGACAAGGAAGCGACCGCTGTCGCGCAGCAATACACGCCGTTGGTGATCATGAAGAGCGGCGAAGACCGCGTTGCCTTGCACGTCGACCAAGTGATCGGTAACCGAGAGGTGGTGGTTAAGAATATTGGCCCGCAACTGGCGCGTATGATCGGCGTTGCCGGTGCCACCGTGCTCGGCTCGGGCGATATCGTGCTGATCCTGAATCCGGTGCCGCTTGCACAAAAAGCGGCTCACGAAAGCGTACGCGCACCGCGCATTATTCCGTCGGATGCGCCGGAAGCCATGGGCGCGGTTGCCGAAATGGTGCAGCCGGCGGCGCCGAGCCAGCCTACACCGCCGCAATCCGAAGCGGTGCAAGGATTGCGTACGCAACACATCATCATGGTCGTCGATGATTCGCTGACGGTGCGTCGCGTCACCCAGCGTCTGTTGCAGCGTGAAGGCTATCAGGTGGTGCTGGCGAAGGATGGCGTCGATGCGCTGGAACAGTTGCAGGCGATTACGCCGGACGTGATGCTGGTCGATATCGAGATGCCGCGTATGGATGGTTTCGACTTGACCAGGAACGTGCGCGGCGACGAACGCACCAAGCATATTCCGATCATCATGATTACCTCCCGTACCGCGTCCAAGCACCGCAATTACGCGATGGAACTGGGCGTCAACGAGTACCTGGGTAAGCCCTACCAGGAAGAAGACTTGTTGCGGCACATTGCCGGCTTCATCGGCAAGGAAACACCGGTCAATTAAGCATGAGTAGCGCCAATAGAACCCGCATCCCAACCCGATGCGGGTTTTTTTATGGGCCATCCTGATCCGGACAGCTAGAAAAGGAAGCAGCTCCCTAAAACTGATAAAATGCGCATTATGGCGAAGCAAAGCAAGACTCGCACTTCTTCTATCAAGCCTGGCGGCTCCCGGGACATACCCGGTTTTTCCGAAAATACCGGTGAGTCCGAAGCGCCTCAGTTCAATCTCGTCAATCAATTCCTGATCGCGATGCCTTCCATGCTGGACCCGGTGTTCGGCGGCACGGTCGTTTATCTCTGTGAACACAATGCCGACGGCGCGTTGGGCGTGATCATCAACAAACCCACCGACATGACCATGAACGTGCTGCTGGAGCGTGTCGATCTAGAAATCGACATCACGCCGCAGCCCTTGTTGAATACGCCGGTGATGTTTGGCGGTCCGGTGCAAGTGGAACGCGGTTTTGTGTTGCATAGCCCGCTCGGCATGTTTTCCTCGATGATGGAAGTCACCGAAGAAATCGCCATGACGACATCCAAGGACATCCTGGAAGAAGTGGCTGCCGGGCGCGGTCCGCAAAAAATTTTAGTCACGCTGGGCTGTTCAGGATGGAGCGCGGGTCAGCTGGAGGATGAAATCGCTAGGAATGGTTGGTTGACTGTGCCGGCCGATCCAGCCATTTTGTTCGACACGCCGTTCGAGGAGCGATTCACCGCCGCCATGAAATTGCTTGGGGTTGACCCGAACATGCTGGCCGGCGAAGCGGGACATGCCTGAGACTGTGCTGGCATTTGATTTTGGATTGAAGCGGATCGGCGTAGCCGTCGGCAACACCGTCACTAAGCAGGCGCAGCCTCTGACTGTCATCTCGGCGGCAACCAATGATGCAAAGTTTGCGGCAATCGATGAATTGATCACGCAATGGCAACCGGCGCGCTGTATCGTCGGACTGCCGTTGCATCCCGACGGCGCCGAACATGAAATGACGCAACGCTGCCGCCGCTTCGCCAATCAATTGCACGGTCGCTTCGGCGTGCCGACGATTGCAATCGATGAGCGTTACTCATCGGCGGTATTGGGAAACAGACGCGGAGAAGTGATCGACGATCAGGCCGCCGCCGTCATATTGCAACAATATTTTGATAGCTATGTCGAACCTTGAACTCGATGCCGAAGCGCTGTACCGTTCGCTCGCCGAACAGGTAAAAGGCGCACTGGCGAAAACGGACCGGCTTGCCATCGTCGGCATTTATTCCGGCGGCGCATGGCTGGCGGAGCGCCTCGCCGAAGAATTGAAAGTGGAAGAGCGACTTGGCTTCATCGACGTCTCTTTCTACCGCGACGACTACGCGGAAAAAGGCTTGCCGACCTCCGTCAAACCAACCCAGATTCCGTTCGAAGTCGAGGGCGCCTCCATTTTACTGGTCGACGATGTGCTGTACACCGGACGTACAACGCGCGCGGCCATCAACGAATTGTTCGACTATGGCCGCCCCGCCAAAATCATGTTGGCGGCGTTAGTCGATCGCGGCGGCCGCGAGCTGCCGATCGCCGCCGATTTCGTCGCCAAAACCGTTTCCGTCGCATCAAACCAGTTGCTCGTCCTGCAGCGCGCGGACGACGGCCGTTTTACCTTGAATGTCCATAATGCATAACCCGCAATTGAACAAAAACGGCGAGCTGCAGCACTTGCTTACCATCGAAGGTCTACCGAAATCCATCGTCACCCATATTCTCGATACCGCTTCTTCCTTCGTCAGCGTCAGCGACCGCGAAGTGAAAAAGGTCCCGTTGTTGCGCGGCAAGAGCGTGTTCAACTTATTCTTCGAGAATTCGACTCGCACGCGCACGACTTTCGAGATCGCGTCCAAGCGTCTGTCGGCCGATGTCATCAATCTGAATATTTCAGCATCCAGCACATCCAAGGGCGAGTCTTTGCTGGACACCATCGACAATCTCGCTGCCATGCATGCCGACATGTTCGTGGTGCGCCATTCGCAATCGGGTGCGCCGTATCTGATCGCCAAACATTTGGATGAGACCAATCAGCCGCACGTGCATGTCGTCAATGCCGGCGACGGCCGTCACGCGCATCCGACCCAAGGCTTGCTGGATATGTACACGATCCGGCATTACAAAAAAGATTTTTCGAATCTCACGGTTGCCATTGTCGGCGATATTTTGCACAGCCGCGTCGCGCGTTCCGACATTCATGCCTTGACCACGCTCGGCGTGCCGGAAATTCGCGCCATCGGTCCGCGTACTTTGCTTCCTGGCGGCCTGGAGCAAATGGGCGTGCGCATCTTTACCGACATGAACGAGGGCCTGAAGGGTGTCGATGTCATCATCATGCTGCGCTTGCAGAACGAGCGCATGAGCGGCGCCTTGCTGCCTTCGGCGCAAGAATTCTTCAAGAGCTATGGTTTGACTACCGAGCGCTTGGCGCTGGCCAAGCCGGACGCCATCGTCATGCATCCGGGACCGATGAATCGCGGCGTCGAAATCGAATCGGCGGTGGCTGATGGTGCGCAGGCAGTGATACTGCCGCAAGTGACCTTCGGCATCGCGGTGCGCATGGCGGTGATGAGTATTTTGGCGGGACATTAATAAAATTGTGGGACAGAGTTGACGAGTCGCCGCAGCGCGACGAATTACTCTGTTTCCAACATGATAGAAATAGGGTCGCGATACCCAAGGAACTTTTCAAAGCACGATGAAACTCCATATTAAAAACGGCCGCTTGATCGATCCGGCCAACGGCATCGACGCGCAACAGGATGTGTATATCGCGGACGGCAAGGTGGCGGGCGTGGGTAAAACGCCTGCCGGATTTGTCGCCGACAAAACGATCGATGCGCAAGGTTTAATCGTTGCGCCGGGCTTGGTCGATTTAAGTGCGCGCTTGCGCGAGCCGGGCTACGAATACAAGGCGACGCTGGAATCAGAGATGCAGGCCGCTGTGCAGGGTGGTGTCACCAGCCTGATATGTCCGCCGGATACCGATCCCGTTCTGGACGAACCGGGCTTGGTTGAAATGTTGAAACGCCGTGCCGGTGCGTTAAATCAAGCAAAAGTTTATCCATTGGGAGCACTCACCGTCGGATTGAAGGGGCAGTCTCTGACCGAAATGGCAGAGCTGACCGAAGCCGGCTGCATCGGTTTCTCGCAAGCGGAAGAAGCGATTCTGGATACGACCGTGTTGATGCGCGCCATGCAGTATGCGCAAACCTTTGGTTACACCGTCTGGCTGCGCCCGCAAGATCCATATCTCGGGCGCGGCGGTATCGCGCATAGCGGCGCCGTCGCGTCGCGCCTCGGTTTGTCCGGCGTGCCGGTGATGGCGGAAACGATCGCTTTGCATACGATATTCGAGTTGATGCGGTCCACCGGCGCGCGCGTGCATCTGTGCCGCATGTCGTCCGCCGCCGGTTTGGACTTGGTACGCGCAGCGAAGAAAGAAGGCCTGCAGGTCACCTGCGATGTCGGCGTACATCACATTCATCTGACCGACATGGACATCGGTTTCTTCGACCCGAATGCGCGCTTGACGCCCCCGCTGCGCGCGCAGCGCGATCGTGATGCCATTCGCCAAAGTCTATTGGACGGCACCATCGACGCCGTATGTTCCGATCATACGCCGGTTGATGACGATGAAAAGCTGCTGCCGTTCGGCGAAGCGTCGCCGGGCGCGACCGGCTTGGAGCTGTTGCTGCCCTTGATGTTGAAATGGGCGGAGGAATCCGGCGCATCGCATTCCATCGCTAAGGCATTGGCAAAAGTCACGACTGATGCCGCGCGCGTCGCGGGCTTGTCGTCCGGTCAACTGGCCGTCGGCGCCGACGCCGATATTTGCCTATTCGATCCGGCCGCGCGCTGGAAGGTGGAAGCCAAGGCGCTTGCCAGTCAAGGCAAGCACACACCGTTCCTCGGGTACGAGCTCGCCGGACAAGTGAAGATGACCATCGTCGGTGGGCAGCTTGCCTATCAGCGGCCGGCTCCATCAAAAGCCTAATCTTTCTCGGACTGATTGATGCTCTGGTACCGGCTCGCGCGCGTTTGCCTGCACTTGTTTGTCGGATTGTGGACGTGCGCGGTGGTATTTCCTTGGCTCGATGCCGAAGGGCGCATGCGTCGTATTCATCGCTGGTCGATCCAATTGCTAGGATTATGCCGGGTCAAGCTCGATGTCATCCATCATGCGGCTGAGCCGCAACCCACGCGCGCGTTGATCGTTGCCAACCACATTTCATGGTTGGATATTTTCGTTATCAATTCTTTGCATACCTGCCGCTTTGTCGCGAAATCCGATATTCGCGGCTGGCCTTTAATCGGCTGGTTATGCGACAAGGCAGGGACGATTTTTATTGCACGCGGCAAATTGCGCGACGTGCGCCGCATCTATGAAGGCTTGGTGCATAGTCTGCATGAGGGAGAGCACGTGGCGTTTTTCCCGGAAGGGACGACCAGCGAGCAGGGGACGGTGTTGCCGTTTCATGCGAACTTGTTCGAGGCGGCAGTCGAAGCCGGTGTGCCGGTGCAGCCGTTTGCCTTGCGCTATGTCGATGCCCAAGGAGGTTTGCATCCTTCTGTCTCCTTTATCGGCGACATGAGCTTCGCTCAAAGCATGATCGCCGTGCTCACGGGCGGTCCTATTCACGCCGAGCTGATCCGCTTACCTATCGTGGTCACCACGGACCGCCACCGCCGCGAATTGGCTCCCCTTGCTCGGCAGGTGATTGCGGAAGAGTTGCTTACCGCGCGCCATTGAAGGGCATTCTTGACAGTCTGCGCACCAGAATCGAGCTGGTAGATGCACCAAATACGGGATGTGGCGGTTTTTCTGCGACCGGGTTGTGGCATGTGGCTTGCAATAGGGACAGCATTCGACTATTTCTCGGGCGCCTGCCAGTGTCTATTTCCTCCTCCAAGCTTCTCGATTCCAGCGACGCAGTTTTATGGCGCGATAAGCTGACCCTTTTGCTCGAGTCGACCGGCGAAGGAGTATATGGCATCGACTTGGAGGGGCGCTGTACCTTCATCAATCGCGCCGGGGCGGCTATGCTGGGATACAAGCCTTCAGACGTCCTCGGTCGCAATATGCATGCACTGGCTCACCATGCGCATGAGGACGGGCGGCATTATGCTGAAGAGGAATGCCCAATTTTTCTTGCCTTTCGCAAGGGACAACCGTGCCGTGTCGACCAGGAAGTGTTTTGGCGCGCGGACGGCCGCTGTTTTCCGGTCGAATACTCGTCCCATCAAATCATCTCTCACGGCGAAGTGCGCGGCGCGGTCGTTACTTTTAGCGACATCTCCATCCGCCGCCAGGCGGAGGAACAACTGCGACGAGCCAAACAAGATTTGGAGCAGCGGGTCGAGGAGCGCACATGTGAACTGTCGGCAGCCCTGACGCAGTTGCGCGAATTATCCGCGCACGCGCATTCGGTGCGCGAAGAAGAACGCAAGCGCATCGCGCGCGAAATCCATGACGAACTGGGCAGCCTTCTGGTGGCCTTGAAACTGGATGTGGACTGGCTGGGAAAGCGAGTCGCCGACCGCGAGCCGCTGGCGCACAAATGTGAAGCCATGACCGGTTTGATCGAAGCGGCGGTGGAAAACGTCGGCCGCATCATCACCGATCTGCGTCCGAGCATGCTCGACCACCAAGGACTGATTGCCGCACTCGAGTGGCAGGTGCAGGAGTTCGCCGAGTCGACCGAATTGCAGTGCGATTCCGTCATCGAGGTCGCGCCCGGCGCGAAGGTCCCGCAGGGCAATCTGGCGACTGCGGCTTTTCGCATCTTTCAAGAAATGCTGAGTAATGTCGCGCGTCATGCGCATGCCCATGCTGTACGCATCCGGATCAACGTGGATGCCGGCCGGCTGAACATGGAAGTGGCGGATGACGGTATCGGCGCATCGCCCGCGGCATTCGACCACGCCCGCTCCTACGGCGTGATGGGCATGCGCGAACGCGCACTTCACTTCGGCGGCGCGCTCGTCATTCACAGTGTGCCGCACGAGGGTACGCGTGCTTGCTTAAGCATACCGCTCGAGCATGACGAAGGAGCTGCATCATGATCCGGGTGCTGTTGTGCGACGACCATCGCGTGGTGCGCGAAGGCTTGAAGCAGATCCTGGCCGATGCCGGCGATATCGAAGTCGCCGGCGAGTGTTCGGATGGTGCCGAGGCGCTGCGTCAGGCACACATACAAGCGATTGACCTGGTTTTGCTGGACATCGCTATGCCGGTGCAGGATGGCTTGGAAGTGCTGCGTCGGCTCAAGGAGGAGTTGCCGCGCTTGCCGGTGCTGATGCTGTCGACCTATCCGGAAAAACATTACGCGGCGCAGTGCTACCGGCTTGGAGCAGCAGGCTATCTCAGCAAGAGCGCTGATTCCGACCAATTGATCATCGCCATCAGAAAGGCTGCGGCCGGCGGACGCTATGTCAGCCCCGCCATGGCTGAAACGCTGGCTGCGGAACTCGATAGCCGAGGCAACAAGCTGCCGCATGAAGGCTTATCGCGGCGCGAATATCAGGTGTTCGAGCTGATCGCGACCGGTATGTCCGTCAAAGAGATTGCCGACCGCTTGCAGGTGAGTCCTAATACAGTGAGCACCTACCGCAGCCGCATCCTGGAAAAAACCGGCGCCACCAATGACGTCGGCATTGCCATGTATGCGGTCAAACATAACTTGATCACACCTTGAGATCCGATAGCCTTTGAAGTTTTCTTCTTTGTAGTGAAATCACTACAAGCCATCGTCGCGTCGCGACAGCCAAACTGGTGCAGGCCTGCTGTTTGCAAGCTTTTCGGAAGTTATTCCACCCGACCCCAGGAGGCACCATGTCGATATTCAAATCGTTTGATCCGGACCGCCCGTTGCAGCGTTGCTCGTGCGGTCAGCACGCCAGCGAGTCCGAGCACAATGCCGAAGAAATCCGTCAGCTTAGCGCGCGTGCTCGCGATCCCGAAGCGCTGACCGCCGATGTGGTCGAGGAAGCGGCGTTGCGCGCCATGTTCCCGAAAGACAGCGTGCGGCGCGACTTCCTGCGCGCAGTCGGCGTCAATACTGCGCGTGCGGCGATTGCCAGCGTGCTGCCCATGGCTTCATTGCAGGCCATGGCCCAGGAAAAAGGGCCGCTGGAAAAGAAGGATTTGAAGATCGGCTTCATCAGCATTACCTGCGCCGCCCCTTTGATCATGGCGGATCCGCTCGGCTTTTATAAGAAGCAGGGTTTGAATGTGACGCTGAATAAGACGGCCGGCTGGGCGCTGATTCGCGACAAGATGATCAACAAGGAGCATGACGCGTCCCACTTCCTGTCGCCCATGCCGCTGGCGATGTCGATGGGCGTGGGTTCCAACGTCAATCCGATGCGGATCGCGACGATACAAAACATCAACGGCCAGGCGATTACCCTGCACGTCAAGCACAAGGATAAGCGCGATCCGAAGCAATGGAAGGGCTTCAAGTTTGCCATTCCTTTCGAATTCTCCATGCATGGATTCTTGCTGCGTTATTACTTGGCGGAACACGGGCTCGATCCCGACAAGGATGTGCAGCTGCGCGTCACGCCGCCGCCCGAGATGGTGGCCAATCTGCGCGCCGGTAATATCGATGGCTTCCTTGGGCCGGACCCATTTAATCAGCGTGCGGTATACGATGAAGTCGGTTTCATCCACATCCTGTCCAAGGAAATCTGGGACGGCCATCCTTGCTGTGCGTTCGGCACGTCAGAGGAATTCGTCCGGCAGAACCCCAATACCTTCGCCGCGCTGTTCCGCGCCGTGCTGAATGCTGCAGCGATGGCGCGCGATCCGCAGCATCGTTCATTGATTGCCAAGGTGATTTCGACCCCGGCTTATCTCAATCAACCCGAGACCGTGGTAGAGCAAGTCCTGACCGGCAAGTTTGCCGACGGCCTGGGCGGCGTGATGAATGTGCCGAGCCGCGCCGATTTCGATCCGGTGCCGTGGCATTCGATGGGCGTCTGGATCTTGACCCAGATGAAACGCTGGGGCTATGTCAAGGGCGATGTCGATTACAAGGGCATCACCGAAAAAGTATTCCTGCTCACCGATGCTAAGAAACACATGAAGGAACTCGGCCAGAAAGCGCCGGACGGTGCGTACAAGAAGTTCAAGGTGATGGGCAAGGAATTCGATCCGGCCAAGCCGGACGCTTACATCAACAGCTTCGCAATGAAAAGGACGGCGTGATGGCGTTCAAGAACTTCACCGGCAGCCTCGGTTTTCGCGCCGGCCTGATCTCGCTGCTAATCTTGCTGTTGATCGTCGGCAGCTGGCATTTGGCCACCGCGCCCAAGCCGCAAGCCGCGGTGCAGGCGACCACCGCCGAGCAGGATGAATACGCCAAGCTGATGGGCAAAAGCCGCGAAAGCAAGAAAACCACGGGCTTTCCCACGGTCGCGCAAATGGGGGAGACGATCGTTAAACAATTGTCCGACCCGTTTTACGACAACGGACCCAACGACAAAGGAATCGGCGTACAGCTTGCCCATTCTCTTGCGCGGGTCGGCCTGGGTTTCTTGATCGCGGTGGTAGTGGCGATTCCCGTCGGTTTCGTGCTTGGGATGTCGCCTTTGATGCAAAAGGCGCTGAATCCCTATATCCAGATCCTGAAGCCGATTTCGCCTTTAGCATGGATGCCCTTGGCGCTGTACACCATCAAGGATTCGTCGATATCCGGCGTGTTCGTCATTTTCATCTGTTCGGTGTGGCCGATGCTGCTGAATACCGCGTTCGGCGTTGCATCCGTGCGGCGCGATTGGCTCAATGTTGCAAAGACGCTTGAGGTCAAGCCCTTGCGCAAGGCGTTCCTGGTGATATTGCCGGCGGCCGCGCCGACCATCCTGACCGGCATGCGCATTTCCATGGGCATCGCCTGGCTGGTGATCGTCGCCGCCGAAATGCTGGTGGGCGGTACCGGTATCGGCTACTTCGTCTGGAACGAATGGAACAATCTGGCGCTGACCAGCGTGATATTCGCGATTCTGGTGATCGGTATCGTCGGCATGCTGCTCGATTTGTTGTTCGCAAGACTGCAAAAGCTGGTCACTTACGTGGAATAGGAAACGGCGATGGCTAATCATTTTCTGCGCGTGGAAAACCTCGCGAAACGTTATACGCCGGCTAGTCCGCCCGTTTTCGAGCAAGTCAGTTTTGGTATCGATAAGGGCGAATTCGTTTGCATCATCGGCCACTCCGGCTGCGGCAAGACCACTATCTTGAACGTGCTGGCGGGGCTGGAATCGGCGAGCGCCGGCAACGTCTTCATGGATGGCCGTGAAGTCAGCGGCCCCAGTCTCGATCGCGGCGTGGTGTTCCAGGGTCATGCCCTGATGCCGTGGCTGACTGTGTTGGCCAATGTCGCCTTTGCCGTGAAATCGCGCTGGCCCGATTGGCCGAAAACAAAAATCGAGGAACATGCCAAGCGTTTCATCGAGATGGTCGGCTTGAAAGGGGCGGAGTACAAGAAGCCGTCGGAGCTGTCAGGCGGCATGAAGCAGCGCGTCGGCATCGCGCGCGCATTTTCGATCGAGCCCAAGATGCTGCTGCTGGACGAACCGTTCGGCGCGCTCGACGCCTTGACGCGCGGGGTAATCCAGGATGAGTTGCTGAAAATTTGCGCAGCGACGCATCAAACGGTATTCATGATCACGCACGACGTCGATGAGGCGATCCTATTGGCCGACAAGATCTTGTTGATGTCCAACGGACCCAATGCGCATGTCGCCGAAATCGTGATCAATACCATGCCCAAGGATCGGCAGCGCGCCACCATGCATCACGATCCGCAGTTTTACCGGATTCGCAATTACCTCGTGGATTTTCTCGTCAACCGCTCGAAACAAATCCAGGCAGAGGGCGACGCAAAGAGCGAAACACTCACTGTCATGCCCGGCCTGACACCGGCCGAGCCGCTTTCCGCACAGTTGCCGGCGGATCGCGATTCGACAGAATCTTCCCTTGTCATTGTTTGAATTATTAACTTTATTAAAGGAGCACACCATGGATCGCAATGAAGTCACCAAGAAAATTTTGACCGCCAAGGTCAAGAACAAAATGCGCTGGAGCGATATCGCCGACAAGATCGGCCAGAGCAAGGAGTGGACTACGGCCGCGCTGCTTGGCCAAATGACCCTGGATGTGAAACAAGTCTCGGTCGCCAAGGAATTGTTCGGCTTGACCGATGAAGAAACCGCCTGGCTGCAAATCGTTCCGTACAAGGGTTCGCTGCCGACCGCGGTGCCGACCGATCCCCTGATTTACCGCTGGTACGAAATCGTGAACGTCTATGGCACGACCATCAAAGAATTGATCCATGAAGAATTCGGCGACGGCATCATGAGCGCCATCGATTTTTCCATGGACATCACGCGCGAGCCTGACCCCAAGGGCGACCGCGTCAATGTCGTATTGAGCGGCAAATTCCTGCCGTATAAACAGTATTGATCGCGGAGCAGCCATGACAACCGATTCTGCGGTTCGTCCGCCGCTGCCGCCCTTTACGCGCGAGACAGCCATCCAGAAAATCCGCATGGCGGAGGATGGCTGGAATTCGCGCGATCCGCAGCGCGTCGCCCAGGTATATACGATCGACTGCCGGTGGCGTAACCGCGCCGAATTTCCTGTCGGCCGCGAACAGATCGTCCAATTCTTGACTCGCAAATGGGCCAAGGAACTCGATTATCGTTTGATCAAAGAACTATGGGCATTCGACGGCAACAGAATCGCCGTGCGCTTCGCTTACGAGTGGCATGACGATTCCGGTCACTGGTACCGTTCCTACGGCAATGAAAACTGGGAATTCGATGAAAATGGATTGATGCAGCGGCGCTATGCCAGTATCAACGACATGCCGATCCGCGAATCGGATCGCAAGTTCCATTGGCCGCTCGGCCGACGGCCGGACGATCATCCGGGTTTGAGCGAGCTCGGCTTGTAAGGGCACGCCTCAAATTGCCGTCAGCCGCTTTTTGCTTTCAACTTGAAGCGGCACACATGAGCGCCGCGTGCCATGCATTGCTCATGATCGATTTCGCTGTTGGTGAATTTGCTCATCAGCGCCAAATCGAAATGGCACACTTCCGGGTTCTGCATGGCGAGCGTGTGGAAGACGCAGTTATCGGCTTCAATGACCGCTTGACCGGCTTTTTCCTGCACAGAGGCTTCATAGCCTAAATGCTGCATGACATCGGTCAGCGCATGTGTCTTTTCCTGCCGGTTTGTCATAGGAGGATGCTGGCGCAGCAACTGGTCTGCAACCTTTTCGCCCATTGCCTCAAGCCGAGCGCGTAAACCGGCTTCGCCTACTTCCTGGGTAATCGAATCGACCAGCAATTGAGCAAACCAGGAATAGTGGCGGGGAAAACACTCCTTGCCTTTTTCAGTCAGCACATAGAGATGTTGCGGGCGCCCGCCCGATGGACGGCTATCGCTTTGAATGACTAAGCCGTCGCCTTCTAGCGATGCCAAATGCTGGCGCACCGCATTGCGGGTGATGCCAAGTTCATTCGCCAGTTCATCGACGGTCAAACCTGTTTTGTGACTTTGCAAGTGCTTCAGCAAATCTTTTTGCCGTATGGCCAGCATCTCCAGCATGCTTCTTCCCTCCGTCCAATTCCTACTCGGCTTAAGGGCATTATAGGTCAAAATGAACTAAAAATACTTTAAACATAAAATACTGTACAAAGTATGAAAAGGTGGCTAGACTGTTCGTTCGACATCAACAAAGATAGGGGATCTAATCATGAAAAAATTCGCTGTTTTGGCTTTTGCCGTTATTGTCGGGTTTGCTGGCGCGCTGTCTCATAGCGCTGCTATGGCGCAACAGCATAAACATGCTGATCCTGCGGTTGCGGCGTCTAGCAAGGCGTTCGACACCCGGCTTGCCTTAAGGGATTTATGGATAGGCCACATCTTTTGGGTGCGCGCTGTGACGGCAGAGACCCTGGCCGGTAATACCGCTGCCGCCTCCGCCGCAGAAAAGGAAGTGGTGGCAAACGCCAAGCAAATCGCCGGTGCCATCGAGCCGTATTACGGAAAAGTCGCATCGGAAAAGCTTTTCAATTTGTTGGCCGGGCATTACGGCGCGGTAAAGCAATATCTTGAAGCGACCGCGGCAGGCAGCGTGGCAAAGCAAGACGCCGCGCAAAAGGCGTTGACGGGTAATGCCGATGAGATCGCGAAATTTTTAAGTTCAGCCAATCCCAATTTACCGCTCGATACTCTGCGCGGTTTGCTGTTGGCGCACGGCGGCCATCATATTCAGCAAATTCAACAACTGAAAGCAAAACGGTACGCTGACGAAGCGCAGACCTGGGATGCCATGAAAAATCATATGTATGGCGTTGCGGATGCCTTGGCGGGTGCGATCGCCAAGCAATTCCCTGCGAAATTCCAGTAGAGGGGAATCCGCCGTGAATGCCCCGGAAAGATTTTTACTGCCTGACATACAAGCTTCCCGCGACCAGCGCAATATGGCGATTCAGCGCGTCGGCATCAAAGGCGTGCGCTATCCGATATCGATTGCAAGCGCTGCCGGCCAAGTATCGACCGTAGCCGAATTGACGATGACCGTGGCGCTGCCGCCTGAAGTCAAAGGCACGCATATGTCGCGATTTATCGAATTGCTGGAAGCTCAGGACGGGGCATTTACGCCATGCCGGTTTCGCGACATGGCGACGAGTATGCTGCATCGTCTCGACGCGCACGAAGGGGAAATCCTGATGAAATTTCCTTACTTTATTCGCAAACCTGCACCGGTTTCGGGTGTGACGAGTTTGCTCGATTATGAAATCAGCTGGCGTGTCCGTGCGGCAGGCGGCAAAACGGCGATCTTCATCAATGTCTTGGTTCCCGCAACCAGCCTATGTCCATGCTCGAAAGAGATATCGGCGTATGGCGCGCACAATCAGCGCTCGCACATCACCATTGATGCGGAATTGATGGCGGATGTGACAATAGAAGATCTGGTTGCGATTGCCGAGCAAAGCGCGTCTTGCGAAGTGTATGGCTTACTCAAACGCGCGGATGAAAAATATGTGACTGAGCGTGCCTATGAGAATCCGAAGTTCGTGGAAGATTTGGTGCGCGACGCCGCTTTGGGTTTGGAGGCGGATGCGCGCATCGGCGCCTATTTTGTGGAAGCGGAAAACTTCGAATCGATTCACAATCATTCCGCCTACGCCCGCATCGAGCGAGCCTCGGTTTAGCTGCGCAGTTTAACCGGGGACGCAATATTGCGGACAATCGACTTGGAAGATCTTGCGGTCTTCCAATCGTACCGCACTCAACTTGCCGCCCCATACGCAGCCCGTATCCAGGCCGATCAAGTTCGGCCGCATCACCAATCCCAATGTCGACCAATGGCCAAAGATAATCGGGATATCGGCCGTGCGGCGTCCCGGGACATCGAACCAAGGGAAATTGCCGCGCGGTGGGCTGGCGGCGCTTTCCTTCTTCGATAATTCCATCGTGCCGTCTGCAGTGCAAAATCGAATGCGGGTCATGGCGTTGACGATGCAGCGCAGGCGGTCGTTGCCGGTTAAGCTCTCGTCCCACTTAGCCGGCTGGTTGCCATACATTTCCGTTAGGAAATGAATCCAATCCGAGCTGCGCAATTTCGCTTCTACTTCATGGGCGAGTGCAAGCGTTTGCTCAACATTCCACTGCGGCAACACGCCGGCATGGACCATGAGGTAGCCATCCTGGTAATGCGCAAGCGGTCGCCGGCGTAGCCAGTCCAGCCATTCATCGCGGTCTGGCGCATTCAGTATTTCTTGCACCGTGTCCGAGGAGTGGTTCTTACGTATCCCATGAGCAACGGCGAGTAGATGCAAGTCGTGATTTCCCAAAAGGGCGACTGCACGATCCCCTAAGCCTTTGATTACCCGTAAAGTTTCCAGCGACTTTGGCCCGCGGTTGACTAAGTCGCCGACAAAAATCAGCTGGGGATCCGTCGAATCGGCATGGATAAGGTCCAGCAAACGCAGCAAACTTGGTTGACATCCTTGCAAGTCGCCGATGACATAAACGGGCATAATTACGGGTGTAACAAATGGAAAACATAGGGGACTATTGTAATAAATCCTTTAAAATCCTCCCCTTGCATGAAGAAAGCATTTTATTAAGGATTCCCGATGATACTCGTAACGGGTGGGGCCGGTTTTATCGGCTCGAATTTTGTTTTGGACTGGCTGGCGCAACACGATGAACCGGTCATCAATCTCGATAAGCTGACATACGCTGGTAATCTCAGCAACTTGGAAAGCATTCAACAAGACGGGCGGCACACTTTTGTGCATGGCGACATCGGCGACCGTTCCTTGGTTTCTTCTTTACTCGAGAAGCACAAAATACGCGCCATCGTGCATTTCGCCGCGGAGAGTCATGTAGACCGTTCCATCCTCGGGCCGGGCGAATTCATCACCACCAATGTCAACGGTACTTTCAGCTTGCTTGAAGCCGCGCGCGCGTATTGGAGCGCTTTGCCCGATAAAGAGAAGGCCGATTTTCGCTTCTTGCATGTCTCGACCGACGAAGTATATGGATCGCTCGGACCGAACGATGCACCTTTTAGCGAGACGACACCGTACGCGCCCAACAGCCCTTACTCGGCATCCAAGGCCGCGGCCGATCATTTGGTGCGCGCCTACCATCACACCTATGGCTTGCCGACGCTGACCACCAATTGCTCCAACAATTACGGTCCTTATCATTTTCCGGAGAAATTGATTCCCTTGATGATCGCCAATGCACTGGGCGGCAAGCCTCTACCCATCTATGGCGATGGTCAAAACGTGCGCGATTGGTTGTATGTCGGCGACCATTGCGCCGCCATCCGTCGCGTGTTGGAAAGCGGCACGACCGGCGAAACGTACAACATCGGCGGTTGGAATGAAAAGACCAATCTGGAAGTCGTGCATACCCTGTGCGACATCCTCGACCAGTTGGCGCCTAAAACCGGCAGCTATCGCGATCAAATCACTTACGTTAAGGATCGCCCCGGACACGATCGCCGCTATGCGATCGACGCTCGCAAGGTTGAACGCGAACTGGGCTGGAAACCCGCCGAAACGTTCGATACCGGCATACGCAAGACGGTGCAATGGTATCTCGATCATCAGGAATGGGTGCGCGGCGTCTTATCCGGCGATTACCTGAAATGGGTAGAAAAAAATTACGGTCAGCGTGAGCAAGGAGTAGCAGCATGACGCAGTCCCGCAAAGGCATTATTCTGGCCGGCGGTTCCGGTACGCGCTTGTATCCGGTTACGATGTCGGTCTCCAAGCAATTGCTGCCGGTGTACGACAAGCCGATGATTTACTATCCGCTGTCGACGCTGATGTTGGCCGGCATACGCGATATTCTCATCATCTCAACGCCGCAAGACACGCCGCGCTTTCAAGAGCTGCTAGGCGACGGCAATAAGTGGGGTGTCAGCATCTCTTATGCAGTACAGCCGTCGCCGGACGGCTTGGCGCAAGCCTTCATCATCGGCAGCGAATTTGTCGGCAACAATCCCTCAGCCTTGATCCTCGGCGACAATATTTACTACGGACACGGCTTTGAAACGCAGTTGGAACAAGCAGCCGCGCGCACCGGCGGCTCGACCGTGTTTGCTTATCATGTGCATGATCCCGAGCGTTACGGTGTCGTTGAATTCGATGCTAATCGCCGCGCGGTCAGCATCGAAGAGAAGCCCAAGCAACCGAAGTCGAATTACGCCGTCACCGGCCTGTATTTCTACGACAATCAAGTGTGCGACATTGCCGCCACCATCAAGCCCTCCGCGCGCGGCGAACTTGAAATCACCGACGTCAACCGCGTGTATTTGGAGCGCAATGCATTGAACGTCGAGGTGATGGGCCGCGGCATGGCATGGCTCGATACAGGCACTCATGAATCGCTGCTGGAAGCGGCGCAATTCATCGCCACGCTCGAAAAGCGGCAAGGTTTGAAAGTGTCCTGCCCTGAGGAAGTCGCTTTCCGCAAGGGCTACATCGATGCGGAAAAACTCGCGATGCTGGCTGACGCGCTGAAGAAGAACGGCTACGGCCAGTATCTGCTGCAAATTCTCAAAGATAAGGTGTTCTGATGAATGTTGTGACGACACCGATTCCCGATCTGTTCATTATCGAACCTAAGGTGTTCGGCGATGAGCGCGGATTTTTCTACGAAAGTTTCAACGAACGCCGTTTCGCTGAATTGACCGGCTTGACCGGCGAAAAGCTGCCGCGCTTCGTGCAAGACAACCATTCGAAATCCGCCAAAAACGTTTTGCGCGGTTTGCATTATCAAATCCAGCAAGCGCAAGGCAAGTTGGTGCGCGTGGTCGCCGGCGAAGTATTCGATGTCGCGGTCGATATTCGCAAAAATTCGCCGACCTTCGGTAAATGGTTTGGGCTTACTTTATCCGCAGAGAATTCCCGCCAATTATGGATTCCGCCGGGCTTTGCCCATGGCTTCGTGGTCTTGAGCGAGTCGGCCGAATTTTTGTATAAAACCACCGACTATTGGGCACCGCAATACGAGCGTTCCATTATTTGGAACGACCCCGACATCGGCATCGAATGGCCGATTTCCGGCGATCCGGTGTTGTCGGCCAAAGATGGTCAAGGAAAACGCTTAGTCGAGGCAGAGGTATTCGCATGAAGATTCTGGTGACGGGCAAGACCGGGCAAGTCGGTTACGAATTAACCCGTAGCCTGCAAGGTTTGGGGCAAATCGTTTCGGTAGACCTGGCTGAAATGGATTTGACCAAACTTGATCAAGTGCGCGACGTCATCCGCACCGTCAAACCGAACCTGATCATCAATCCCGCTGCTTACACCGCCGTCGATCAGGCGGAAAAAGAGCCCGCGCTGGCCATGAAGATCAACGGCGAAGCGCCGGCCGTCATGGCGGAGGAAGCGAAGAAGCTGGGTGCGGCCATGATTCACTATTCCACGGATTACGTATTCGACGGCAGCAAGATGGATGCGTATACGGAAGACGATAAGCCCAACCCGATGAATGTTTACGGCCAAACCAAGCTGGCCGGTGAACAAGCCGTCAGCTCGGCAGGCATTCCTCATCTCATTTTCCGTACCAGCTGGGTGTATGGCATGCGCGGCAAGAATTTTTTGCTGACCGTATTGCGCTTGGCGCAGGAGCGCGATGAGTTGCGCATCGTGGCCGATCAGCGTGGCGCACCAACTTGGTGCCGCACCTTGGCTGACGTGACCGCTCATGTGGTTGCGCGCGCAGGTATCTCTTCCGATGCGGCAGCTTGGCTGCAACAGTATTCCGGTTTGTATCATCTGACCGCACAAGGCCAAACTACCTGGCATGGATTTACCGAAGCGATTCTCCAGAATGCCGCGCTGCCGAAAAAAACTGCAGTGACTGCAATCGCCACGAGTGAATATCCGACGCCGGCGCGCCGCCCGGTTAACTCAGTCTTGTCCTGTCAGCGCTTGATCGATACGTTTTGCACGCTGCCCGCATGGGATGAAGCGCTCACGCTCTGCATGGAAAAATAGCTGTCATGGCAAAAAGGGCGTTTGACCTACTGTTGGCATGTGTGGCAATCGTCGTCTTAGCGTTGCCGATTGTGTTGGTCGCTCTTATGGTGCGTTTTACCTCGGCAGGCCCTGCACTTTATTGGTCAAACCGGGTGGGCCGTAACAATGCGATTTTTCGCATGCCCAAGTTTCGTACGATGCGTGTGGATACGCCGGCGGTAGCCACGCATTTGCTGGCCGATCCTGGACGTTTTTTAACCCCGATCGGGCCTTTTTTGCGCAAAACGAGCCTGGATGAATTGCCACAGTTGTGGAGCATCCTGAGAGGCGACATGAGTTTCGTTGGCCCGCGTCCTGCTTTGTTTAATCAAGACGATCTGGTGGCATTGCGTACCCAGCATGGGGTGGACAAGCTGCTTCCGGGATTAACCGGTTGGGCACAGGTGAATGGGCGGGATGAACTGCCTATTCCCCTTAAGGTGCGCCTGGATGTTGAATATTTGCAGAACCGATCTTTAGTTTTCGACTTGAAAATTATCATGCTGACCTTCATTAAGGTTGCACGCCGCGAAGGTGTGGCGCATTGATTTGCAACAGGACCCTGCATATAGGCAAAAAGTAGAATGTCATTGCCGATTTGTTATAGTTGCAGGTTGGGCCATGTATAGTCGGTCAATTGTTGCGGGAGTAGGGGTTTGATCTCGATACAGTCTTTCCTGGAATTGCCACGCTTGCAAAAGCAAATGATTGCCGTCGCGGCGGATTTGCTCATGTTGCCATTGACCTTCTATCTGGCGATTTCATTGCGTTATGACGGCATGAACATGACGTTGTTCCAGCAATACGTCTGGTTAATGCTGGCCGCCCCCATCATATCGATTCCTGTCTTTATCAAACTCGGCCTTTACCGCGCCGTCATCCGTTATATCGACCATAAAATCGTTTATGTTGTCGTGGCCGGCGTGACCTTATCGGTGATCGGAATGGCTGCGTTAGCCGCATTGACGCAAATGTTGGGTTTGTCTCGCGCCGTGTTCGGTATTTTTTGGGTCAGCGCGATTTTGTATGTGGTGGCAAGCCGCTTTTTAGCGCGCGGCTATTTTTTGCATGCGAGTAACGCGAGCGGCGGTGCGAGGCGTGTTGCGATTTATGGAGCGGGTAAAGCAGGTACGCAATTGGCCAGCGCTTTGCGCGCCGGGACCGAATATCTGCCGGTAGCATTTATCGATGATCGCACTGAATTGCAAAGTGCCACCATCGGCGGCATCAAAGTCTATCCGCCGGTGAACTTGGCGCGCCTGATCGCTAAGAAAAAAATCAACGGCATTCTGCTCGCAATGCCTTCTCTCACGCGTGCGCAGCAGCGCCGCATCATCGATCGGCTCGAACTCTTGAAAATCAAGATTCGGGTGATTCCGCCGCTAAAGAGCCTATTGTCGGGCGCTTCGCGCGTGCAAGACGTGCGTGAAATCGAGATTGAAGATTTGCTCGGCCGCGATCCCGTCGAGCCGGATCCGCGTTTGATTTCCATGTGCATCAGCGGCAAATCCGTGATGGTGACCGGCGCCGGCGGTTCGATCGGTTCCGAGCTTTGCCGTCAAATTATTCGCTTGCGTCCGGATCGATTGATCTTGTTCGAACTGTCGGAGTTCGCGCTGTATTCGATAGAGCAGGAATTGCGCGGGCTGCAAAAAAATTTAGGAACCGAAGTCGAAATCATGCCCTTCCTCGGTTCGGTTTTGGAACAAGAGAAGTGCGAACGCATCATGCGTACATTTGCAGTCGACACTATTTACCATGCTGCAGCCTACAAGCATGTCCCCTTGGTTGAACACAATCCCATCGAAGGCGTGCGCAACAATTCTTTGGGCACCTTAAGCGTGGCGCAGGCGGCGGTGGCGGCGGGCGTTAGATGTTTCGTGCTGATTTCTACCGATAAGGCAGTGCGTCCGACCAATGTGATGGGTTCGACCAAACGCCTCGCCGAATTAACGCTCCAGGCGTTTGCGCGCCAGCAAAAGCGTACGCGTTTCTGCATGGTACGCTTTGGCAATGTACTCGGCTCCTCCGGCTCTGTGGTGCCGCTGTTCCGCAGTCAAATCATGGCAGGTGGTCCGATCACCGTCACGCATCCGGAAATTACACGTTACTTCATGACCATTCCCGAGGCTGCTCAGCTGGTTTTGCAGGCCGGCGCGTTAGGCGAGGGCGGGGATGTATTCGTGCTGGATATGGGTGAGCCGGTCAAGATCATCGATCTGGCCAAGCGCATGGTGCATTTAAGCGGTCTTGAAGTGAAGAGCGATGCTTCTCCGGAAGGCACCATCGAAATCCAGCAGATCGGCTTGCGTCCCGGTGAGAAGCTATACGAAGAATTGTTGATCGGCTCTAATGTCGAAGGTACTGAACATCCTCTCATCATGCGTGCACAGGAAGCGGAAATTCCTTGGCCAGTGCTGCAGGAATATTTGAAGAAGCTGGAAAAAGCTTGTGACGGTTTTGATTATGAAGGCGTGCGTGCGCTCTTGATGCAAATCGTGCCGGGCTATGCTCCGCAATGCGGTATCGAAGATTTCATGTGGCGCGAGCAAAACAGCCGCCCTGCACTTGCCGCCGCGGAAGCGATAGTCCGCTAGGGTTTACGCATACAATTCGTGCGCAGTCCCAATCCAGTTATGACAGACCCTATGCAGACACTCTCTCAAAGTATTTTCAAAGCGTACGATATTCGCGGCATCGTCGGCAAGACTTTGGACGCATCCGTCGCCCGCTTAATCGGCCAAGCGTTCGGCAGCGCCGTGCGTGCCAAAGGCGAAAGCGTCGTGGTGATAGGCCGCGACGGCCGCTTGTCGGGGCCGGAGCTTGCAAACGCCTTGGCAGCAGGTTTGCAGTCGACCGGCGTCGATGTGATCGATCTCGGCATGGTCGCAACACCTTTGGTGTATTTCGCCACCAACGTACTTGAAGCGAAATCCGGCATCATGGTCACCGGCAGCCATAATCCGCCGGACTACAACGGTTTCAAAATGGTGTTGGCCGGCGAAGCCATCTACGGCGATGCCATCCAAGCGCTCTATCAGACTATCGTCCATGGCCAATTCGCGAGCGGCGACGGCCGCTATCGTACTCATGACATTCGAGACGCTTATTTGCAGCGCATTTCAAGCGACGTGAAAATGGTGCGCCCGATGAAGATTGCCGTCGATTGCGGCAATGGCGTGGCGGGTGCGTTCGCGGGCGACTTGTATCGTGCGATGGGCTGCGAGGTCATCGAATTGTTTTGCGAAGTCGACGGCACTTTTCCTAACCATCATCCCGACCCCGCGCATCCGGAAAACTTGCAAGACCTCATCCGCTGCCTGCAGGAGACCGATGCCGAGCTGGGACTTGCGTTCGACGGCGACGGCGATCGTCTCGGCGTCGTAACCAAAGACGGGCAAATTATTTACCCGGACCGGCAATTGATGTTGTTTGCCGAAGAAGTGTTGTCTCGCAATCCGGGCGCGCAAATTCTGTACGACGTCAAATGCACGCGTCACCTGGCCCCTTGGGTCGCAGCACGCGGTGGAAAATCGATGATGTGGAAAACCGGTCACTCTTTGGTGAAAGCCAAGATGCGCGAAACTGGTGCCCCGCTTGGTGGAGAGATGAGCGGTCACATTTTCTTCAAAGACCGCTGGTACGGTTTCGACGACGGCTTGTATGCCGGCGCGCGCTTGCTGGAATTGTTGAGCCGCAAGGATAATCCGTCCACGGTGTTGAACGCCTTGCCGCAATCGACCAGCACCCCTGAGTTGCAATTAAAGCTCGCCGAGGGCGAAAATTTCACGCTCATTGAAAAGATGCAGCGTGAAGCGCGTTTCCCCGGCGCAGATCAAGTCATCACCATCGATGGCTTGCGCGTGGAATACCCGGATGGATTCGGTTTGGCACGTTCTTCCAACACGACGCCGGTGATCGTCATGCGTTTCGAAGCGGAATCAGAAGAAGCTTTGCAGCGCATTCAAAGCGAATTCAAGCGTGTGATCCAAGCCGCCAAGCCGGACGCCGCACTGCCTTTTTAATGTCGCCGCTTTGAACATCCTCATCGTTCGCGTATCGTCCCTGGGCGACGTGATTCACAACATGCCGATGGTGGCGGATATTTTGCGGCACTTTCCGCAGGCCCATGTGGATTGGGTCGTCGAAGAAGCGTATCTCGATCTGGTGCGCATGAACGGCGGCGTGCGCAACGTCATTCCTTTTGCATTGCGGCGGTGGCGCAAACGCTTTTGGACAAAAGCGACGCGCGCCGAGATGCGCGGTTTCTATCAACGCTTGCGGAGCCAGGAATACGATTTCATCTTCGATACCCAGGGCTTGTTCAAAACCAGCGCCGTCATGCGCATGGCGCGGTTGTCGGCAGGCGGCAAGCGCGTGGGCTTGGCTAACGCGACCGAGGGTTCCGGCTACGAACCCATTTCGCGTCTATTTCATACTCAGAGCGTACCGGTCGGCCGTCATACGCACGCGGTTGAGCGCGCTCGCTTAGTGGCGGCTGCAGCGCTCGGCTATGCGATCGACACGCCGGCGGATTTCAATTTGCAGTTGCCGCAGATACTGCAACAAGCGCAGCCGGCTTGGCTCCCCACGGAACCCTATGCCGTTTTTTTTCACGCGACAGCGCGCGCGGCAAAACAATGGCAGCCTGCAAATTGGATAGAGCTGGCGCGCGCATTGGAAGGGCGCGGCATGCCGGTGCTCCTCCCCTGGGGTAATGCGGCCGAAGAAGACGCGGCGCAGAAGTTGGCGCAACGCATGCCCAATGCTCAGCTATTGCCCAAACTGGGGATGATGGATGCAGTGTTGCTGGCGCAACGTGCCGCCTTGGCCGTCGGCGTGGATACGGGACTAACGCATATTGCCGCAGCCTTCTGCCGCCCCACCATCGAGTTGTATTGTGATTCGCCGCGTTGGAAAACCGAAGGCAATTGGTCGCAAAACATTATCAATCTGGGCGATCAAGGTACGCCGCCTGCCGTCGCCGAAGTCCTGGCGGCCGTCGACCGTCTGCTCGCCGGTACGACGTTCCGGCATAATAGAGCCGATGGAACCGCAAATTCTTGAGATCGATTCCGCCGAATGGCGGATTTCCCATGCAAACGATACTTGGATTGCCGCACTGGAAGCCGGCAAGGTCTTGTATTTCCCGCGGCTCGCATTTCAGACCGCGCCGGAGGAGCAGCGTTTTTACACACCCTCTATTCGCGATGCTAAAGCCCGCAACATTAGTCTAGGCGCAAGCGAAAATTTAAAAGGCGCGAGCGGCGACGCTGCAAGCCAAGCAGCGTTGGCAACGATGATCGCGCGATTTCGAAGGCAAGCGCAAACCTTGATTAATTCATTGTTGCCGCGTTACACAGATATGTTGCGTCTTGCGCCGACCAGTTACCGGCCCATGCAAGTTGAAACACGCGCCCAATCTTGGCGTGCCGATGACCGTCGCTTGCATGTCGATGCATTTCCTTCGCGCCCCAATTACGGTGAACGCATTCTGCGTGTCTTCACCAACGTAAATCCCGTGGGCCAACCGCGTGTGTGGCGCGTCGGTGAACCGTTTGAGGCAATCGCCCGCCGTTTCCTTCCGCGCGCAAAGGCATACTCGCGTTGGCAAGCGAAGGCATTAAATGCATTGCATGTCACCAAGTCTTTTCGCAGTGAATACGATCACTTGATGCTGCAATTGCATGATGCGATGAAGTCGGACTTGGAATATCAAGAAAAATCACCGCAGATCACGATGCCTTTTCCATCGGGCTCAGTGTGGGTGTGTTTTTCCGACCAGACTTCGCACGCCGTCATGTCGGGTCAGTACATGATGGAGCAAACTTTTCATTTGCCGGTGCAAAAGCAATACGACCCTGATGCCAGTCCCTTGGCAATTCTTACGCGCCTGACCGGCCGCACACTGATCTAATGCGCTTCCTGTATTCACTACTTTGGCACTTTCTTTTGCCGCTGGTGTTGCTGCGACTATGGTGGCGTGGGCGCAAAGAAATCGGCTATCGGCAGCACTTGTCCGAACGTCTCGGCAAATACGACAACTTGGCATTCGATACGTCGAAAAAAATCATTTGGGTACACGCGGTGTCGGTGGGAGAGACGCGTGCCGCCGAACCCTTGGTCGACAATCTTTTGTTGAGCTACCCTGAGCACCTTATCCTGTTGACGCACATGACGCCAACCGGGCGCGCTACCGGAAAAACATTGTTTGAGAAACGCTTGCCCCGTGTCGTGCAATGTTATGTTCCTTACGACATCGGCTGGATGGTGCGTCGTTTCATTCGGCATTTTTCACCGCAGTTGTGCATTTTGATGGAAACCGAGGTGTGGCCGAACTTGATTGCACAATGCGCCAAGCATGGCGTCCCGGTCGCGTTGGTCAATGCGAGATTGTCGGAACGGTCCTTGGCCAAAGCGCAAAAATTGTCGAGCCTGATGGGCGAGGCCACTCGAAGCATTACCTGCATCGCCGCTCAAACCGAAGCCGACGCCCAACGTATTAAGCAACTCGGCGCACAGAACGTACCTGTCACCGGCAGCATCAAGTTCGACGTCGCGCCGCCTCCGGAAGTTTTGATCAAAGGCACGGCATTGCGCGGCCAGATCGGCGAGCGGCGCGTGCTCTTGTGCGCCAGTACCCGGGAAGGCGAGGAGGCATTGATTTTGGATGCTCTCGAAGCAGTCGATCTGCAAGGCGCATTGGTCGTGATCGTTCCGCGCCATCCTCAACGCTTCGACGAGGTCGCGCGCATGGTCGCGATGCGCAATATCATGCTGTGCCGGCGATCTGAAATGCGCACCGAGTGGATCGGACCGGAAGTGAGGATTTTGCTAGGCGACACCATGGGTGAAATGTTCGCTTATTACTCTGCTTGCGACGTCGCTTTTATCGGCGGCAGTCTCTTGCCCTTGGGCGGACAAAACTTGATTGAAGCTTGTGCCGTCGGTAAGCCGGTGCTGATCGGGCCTCATACCTTCAATTTCGGCGTCGTGACTGAGGAGGCAATCAATGCCGGCGCCGCTTTGCGAGTGACGAATGCCGACATGATGCTCAATGTCGCCGCTCGGCTGCTGCAATCCGATGTGGAACGAATTGTGATGGGCGCCAAGGCAAAGGCCTTCGCCGAGCAGCATCGCGGCGCGACTGCGCGCACAGTGGCGCTGCTGCAGCCGTTTTTGAATTGACGTTACCTGGAATCGTCGCTGCGCTGCGGTAAGGAACAGGCCTCCTTTACCAAGCTAATCACATAATCGCCGGCATTTTCTCCCGGCAGGCTAAAGGCAAGCCATTCTTGCCACACTTCTTTTCCCGCCATGCCTGCCTTCACCGGAAAACCGCAAAAGCGCAGCCGCGGCGGCGCGCTGCAATTCGCTATCACGCAATACAAGTGTTCAATCTCGCCATTCGCGCGGCTGAAACTGCCGTTGGTCGACAATGAAAAAGAAATGATGTCCTGCGTCGGAATATGCGCACGATAGTAAGGTAGAAAAAACAGGGAATGCGTCGTGGAGATGCCGTTCTTGTCGACCACCGTGACCAAACCGTGAAACAAAAACAAAAGTCCAACCATGACGAATCCCAGCGCGATTAATTGCATGGGCAGAGGCGCTGTCGAGGGATCCGGCAATATGTGATCGAGCAGCGCGGCAAGCCATCGATTCTCGATTCCGGAAGTCATGCTGAAATTTTTTCCTGCCTTCGGCATTTGAATTGCCCAGAAAACGGCAGGCAGCAAGATACAGAGCAAACCCACCCAGAGATGACGCCCCATCGGCGTTCCGAGAATGAGGCGGCCATTCTTGCGCCGGACCGATAATTTACGACGCGAGAGCTCCGGCGGCGGCATGAATTCGCTCATCGTTTTTTCCGGGCTTAATTCGTGACGCGGTATTCGCGCGCGATGTGCGCGACCTGAACGATATACGACTCATACCATCGCTCTCTGCCGAGTTGCTGCGCCAGTACATGTTCCGAATGCGTCTTCCAGGCACGGATGCTATGTTCGTCGGGCCAATACGAGAGCGAAATCTCTTGATCTCCCTCGCTGGTAGACTGAAAATCCAGACAGCCGAATTGATTCAACGCCAACTCGCGCATGCGTTCGGCCACCTTGAAATATTCATCGTCGAGCACGCGCGTCTTCGCCCGGAAAATCACGACATACATGCATTCGCTCCAAGAATGGATGGAGAGACAAGATTATCATCAATATTGCAAAAAATTCCAGCAAACGATGCAGGGCCACCAAAACATGCCAATTGCGCGGCAATATGCCAGAATAGGGCAGCGTTATCATAACAACGAAGCACCAAGGCGCCTCAAAACGGAGACCTCATGAGCCTGACCCCAGCGGAAGCCGATAAGCTCGCAGTCGGCAAGCCAGCGCCCTGGACGCTATACGATCAGGACCGCAATGTCTTACTCGAACATGGTCAGTTGATCGAGACGGAAGGTCAGCGGCAGTCTCTCATCGCCAAGCGTCCCTTGCGGGAGATTTCATGGGAAGCGTCCGGCGGCAATATTGTTTCCGGACCCGCAAACGCGCAAAGCACGGAGTTGGATGAATCTCTTGCGAAGGGCGCGGAGAGTCGCTTCACCTTTGCCGACATGCGCCTGCGCGTGGGCGACCGCATTCAATTGCAGCCGCCGGCATCGATGGGCACCGATCGTTTCATCGTTCGGCTCATCGGCTTTTTCGAAAACGCCAGTCTCCTGGTTACCGCGCCGGCTTTCAACGGCATGCGTTTGCCATTGCGCGAAGAAGACAAGATCGTCGCACGCGTATTCAGCACGCAGCGTGCCTTCGGCTTCGATTGCTACGTCGTGCGCGTTTGCAAACTGCCCTATAGTTATCTTCATCTGTCCTGGCCGGAAGTGATACAGGGCGCCGTGGTGCGCAAGTCGCCGCGCATCAAGACCAGGATCATCGCCTCGATCGCCAAACCTGATGCCGGCGACAAGGCAGAAAAATTATCGGGCGTCATTGTCGATTTGAGCGCGGACGGCGCCTTGGTTAAATCGCGCCAAGCCTTAGGGGAAAAATCTCAAGAGATAAGCCTATCCTTCCGCGTCAACCTGCACAACATGGAAGCTTATGTAACAACCAAGGCGATCATTCGCAACGTCTTCACCGATGAGGATAATGAAAAAGAAGACCCGCTTAGGTTCCATCACGGCATTCAGTTTGTCGACGTGCCGCAGAACGACAAAATGATTTTGCAAAGCTTGATCTATCAACAGATGATCGAGCAGCCGCACACGCTGGCGTGATTGTTGGATGCCGCCGCGTCAATAGGGCGTGCCGTCCTTATGGGCAAAGCGCCATGCGCCGTCGATGAGCGCGGCTTGAATGTCATCGTCGGGATAGGAAGCCGTATCTCCCGCCGTCCTGTCGCCGACTTCTAAATACACCACTTCTTCGCTGCTGCGATTGATCAGCTGATGTCCGTCTCCCGTTCCGGCTTTAAAGCCCGCGCACATGCCAGGCGCCAGCGGCGTTTCTCCGGCATCGGTAAGCAAGACCGGATGGCCGGACAATATGTAAATGAACTCATCTTGTTTGGAATGCGCATGGCGCAGGGCGGAGATTGCGCCGGGTGCCAAGTGCGTGAGATTGACCCCGAAATTGCTCAAGCCGAATACGTCGCCGAGCGGACGCTTGATCCGGCCCGCCATGCGCGAAGCAAAGGGTTCCGGATAGTTGGACGGTTTGGTGCGCGGCGCAGCTTCCAACGCCACGATCGCCGTAGGGCGAAGTTGATCAGACATCGCGACTCCTTGATTCAGTAACTAAGTTATTTTTTACGCCGCACGACATTCGCGGCGAGAAATGCCGAGCACAAGCGCCATGGCGGCAGTATGTCGGTGAAATGCGTCATTCCTGAATCGTTTTCCAGCTATCAGGCACTGCCACCCATCCGGATTTCTTCCCATGGCTAACCGACATCGTTGGCTCGCCAAGATTTTCATCTGCAAAACAACCGCCGGCAATGCCGATCAATTTCGGTTGCGTAGAGATATACCAGAATAGCGTGGTGCCGCACGACGCGCAGAAATGCCGTTCCTGGTCGTGGTTTTGGGCGGCATGATGAAATGCGTATACCTTCATCTGTCCAGAAGTAGCGACGATGGACTCACGGAAGAAATAAGCGGAGATGCCAAATGCGCTGCCGGTGCGGCGCTTGCAATTGGTGCAGTGGCATACCGCATGCACTTTGGGATCGCCCTCTACAGTGATTGACGCGGATCCGCATGCGCATCTGGCGGTTCGATGAAAGACGCTAACTATTTCTTCGGAATCTTGTCTTGGCGACGTCTGCATAGTGGCTCTCCTGTCATGCCGATGGCTTGGCAGCCAAAACAAGTTTCAATCCAAGCAGCCCCATCACTCCGCCTGCAATGCGATCGATGTTCGCCTTGGAGCGAAGATAAGCAACGCGCAGCGACGAAGACGACATCGCGACCGCAACCAGAGCATACCAGCCGGCCTCAATGACAAAGACCAGCAAGGGTAGCGTTAGGGCGACCGAGTACGGGAGCTGTTGAGGCAGCAATGCAGAGAAAATGCCGCCGTATACGACGGCGGTCTTGGGATTGCTGATTTGTGTGAACAGGCCGAGCAAAAACGCCTTGGAGAGCGAACCTGATTCGTCGTGGTTATCGGCAGGCGTCACCGCAATTGGCTCCTTCGCTCCACGCCAGATGCGGACGGCGAGATAGACAAGATAGGCGCCGCCCAAAAGCTTGAGCGCAAGATACAGCCAAGGAACGCTAGCCAAGAGGACTTGAAGGCCCAGCAGCACCAGCGATGCAAAGAACGTAGCACCTACACCCATTCCCAGCGCGGCAGCCAAGCCTTGTTTGCGCGAACCAGCGATCGCCGTGCGTGCAACGAGCACAAAGCTGGGTCCCGGACTGATGGCGCCGATTGCTATGGCGCCTAGTACGCCGGTGATTGCGAGAAGTAATTCCATTTGGGGAGGTTCCTTTTCATATTGGGGGCGTTCCTTAATATTCGTTCGATGCCAACGTTGTAATTAGGCGTTCGCGGCTATACCTGCTGGCCAATGCGCTCTCTGGCGACTTGAAGGGCGCTTATGAGAGACGAGTTACTTCGCCAGTTTGGCAAACCGATGTCGAGCCACTCTTCCGTCGCCGTAATGTGAGAAAGCTTAGATGCATCATTCTCCAAGTGATCGATTACTGCGTCGAGATCAATTTTCAATTTGTCCACGTATTCGTCAAATGATGAAGCGAGTTGAACGAAGGCTGATTCAGTCCGCTTGCCTGCCCAGCCCGGCAAGCCCTCCACGAAGGCAACTACGCGGCCATTACCTTCTGAAGTAAGGTCGAGGTAGACAATTGATCCACCACCGTCGCGTGCAAAGGGAAGCACTCCTTTGGGAATTTTCGTGTACTCGCGACCTGATCGAATCTCACCAACGAATGTTTCGTCGCAAAAGGTGCCGATATCTGCGGAGAATAGGCCGCAAAACGATAGTCCTTCGATTTGCCCTGTGCCAATAGGTACGTCAATCATGTACTCCAAGTACCCGCCGTTTGCGACATTTAGGTACTCCTTGAAGGAGAGCGGTAGCTTGGCGCCCAACTCATCTTCGATTACGCGAAGCTGTGACTCGGTTGGAGGAGGCTTTGCGCCCTCGATGGCAAGGTGGCGATATATGGTATAGCTCATCGGATTAACGCTTAACGTTAGCCATCAGCGTACCCACAGCATTACAACTGTGAGGAAGAAGGCAGTGCCGAGCACACCCCATGTAACTCGACGAATTTTTTTGTCTCTGCTGGCGCAAGCAGAGCACATACGAGCAAGAGTGTGAATTTCTCCCCCGGACACAGGAATCAATTCAGACTGCATTGGGGCCAAGGGGTTGGCGCAACGGGCGCATTGACAGTTTTTGTCACGACGGAGAGCACGCCGCCGAATAGCAGCATCGATAGCGCCAAGGGCCAAGCCGATTGCAAGGATAACAAGAAGGGTAAGCAATTCGCGGGGCATGTGATGCCTACTTGTTGTATACGACAAACCATGACGCATACCCCCCGTGTCGTATACCGTGGTGGCGTCATTCGCAGGAAACCGGTGCCCACTATGGTTCTTCAGAGGCCGGTTGCCTATTTTACCTTTACTTTTGGTCGCCTAATCTAGTAGCGAGACAAGTGTCACGCAAACAAAAAAGCCGCCAGAATTTCTTCTGTCGGCTTTTTGTATGGCGTTGACTACTTAGTTGAATCGGCCTACTTGCTTTCCACCTTCTCCCGCAATCCACCACCTAGCGCCCGATACAAATCAATCGCATTGGTCAAGCGCAGCAACCGCGCCTGCACCAGCGCTTGCTCTGCATTGAACAACTCGCGCTCCGCATCCAGCACATCCAGCGAGCTGGCAACGCCGTTCTTGAAACGCAGATCGGACAAGCGCAGGCGTTCAGCTTGCGCTTCGGTAGCGACGCGCTGCGCTTCGATTTGATCGGTCAATGCGCCACGCGCGGCAAGCGCATCAGCCACTTCGCGGAAAGCGACTTGAATCGTCTTTTCATAATCGGCCACGGCAATGTTCTTGCGCACTTCGGCAAGCGTCAAGTTGCCGCTGTTGCGGCCGTAGTCGAAGATCGGCAGCACCAATTGCGGCGCGAAGGTCCAGCTGCGTGAGCCGGCGTCGAGCAAGCCGGATAGCGCATTGCTCGACGTGCCGAGCGAGGCGGTCAGTGAAATGCGCGGGAAGAAGGCTGCGCGTGCTGCGCCGATATTGGCGTTGGAAGCCTTTAAACGTTCTTCCGCCGCGCGTATGTCGGGGCGATTTGTGAGCAAATCGGAAGGCAAGCCTGCCGGCAATTCGGTGACGATATTTTGCGAAGAGAGCGCTTGCGCTGCCGGCAAATCGGTCAGCGGCTTGCCGATCAAGAGCGTCAAGGCATTGGCGGCTTGCACGCGCTGTCGCGTCAAGGTGGCGACCGCCACGCGCGCTGCGGCGACCAGGGCTTCGTTCGCGCGCAAGTCGAGTGCGGAGGAGGCGCCGACGTCGAAGCGTTGTTTGGCAAGGCTATAGCCTTTTTCGCGGCCGACCAGGGTCCGCTGCGCTAAAGCGAGCTGTTCGGTAAAGGCGCGTTCGGCAAGGTAAGCCTTGGCGACTTCCGCGATCAAGCTGATATGCGCGGCGCGGCGCGCTTCTTCGGTGGCGAGATATTGCGACAGCGCGGCCTCATTCAAACTGCGTACGCGGCCGAAGAAATCCAATTCAAATGACGCCAGGCTCAAACCGACTTGATAAGAGCTGGTGACGATCGAGGTGCCGGTGGAATTCAAGCTGCCCGGCACGCGCGCACGCGAACCGGTGGCGGTCGCGTTGATCGTCGGCAGCAGGTCGGCTGATTGAATGTTGTATTGCGCGCGGGCTTCCTCGATGCGCAGCGCCGCGGTGCGCAAGTCGCGGTTGTTGTCGAGCGCGGCGGTAATGATCGATTGCAGGCGTGCGTCGGTAAAGAATTCACGCCAGCCGATGTCGCTTGCAATACGCGTAACATTAGGCGCCGCTTTGCCGGCAGTGTCAGCGGGGAAGGTAGTGGCGACCGGCGCTTCCGGCCGCACATATTCCGGCGTCATCGAGCAGCCGGCGAGTACGCCTGCAATGACGAGAGTCAGAGTCGATTTTTTCATGCCTTGGTCTCCCCGCCTTGATCTCCTTGATCGATCTCGCCGGCATACATGCGGCGCTGCCGTTCGCTGCCTTTGAATACCCTGCGCACGACCACGAAAAATACCGGCACCAGGAACACGGCAAACACGGTGGCGGTGATCATGCCGCCCATTACGCCGGTGCCGATCGCGCGCTGGCTGGCCGAACCGGCGCCGCTGGCGATCACCAGCGGCAGCACGCCCAGGATGAAGGCAAGCGAGGTCATCAGGATCGGCCGAAAGCGCAGATGCACCGCTTCCATGGTGGCGTCGTACAAGGTCTTGCCTTGCGCCTGCAAATCCTTGGCGAATTCGATGATCAGAATCGCGTTCTTCGCCGACAGGCCGATGATGGCGATCAAGCCCACCTTGAAGTACACGTCGTTCGGCATGCCGCGCAGCGTGGCTCCCAACAGCGAGCCGATAATCCCGAGCGGCACCACCAGCATGACCGAGAAAGGAATCGAGGTGCTTTCATACAAGGCGGCGAGCACTAAGAACACCGCCAGCAGGGACAGCAAAAAGAGCGCAGGCGCTTGCGCGCCGGAGGCCTTTTCTTCAAAGGACTGGCCGGTCCATTCATAGCCGAAGCCATTGGGCAGCTGCGCCGCCAGCTTTTCCATTTCCGCCATGGCTTCGCCGGTGCTGCGTCCGGCTGCGGCTTCGCCGGATATCTTGTAAGCGGGGTAGCCGTTGTAGCGCACCAGCTGCACCGGGCCGGTGATCCAGCGCGAATTGGTGAACGACGAGAAGGGCACCATGACGCCCTTGTTGTTGCGCACGTAGAGGCGCATCAAGTCTTCGGGACGCAGGCGCTGCGGCGCGTCGGCTTGGACGATTACGCGCTGCTGGCGGCCTTGATTGGGAAAGTCGTTCACATAACTTGAGCCGATTGCCGTGGTCAGCGTGCTGTTGATATCGGTGAAGATGACGCCGAGCGCATTGGCTTTATCGCGATCGATTTGCAGTTCGAGTTGCGGGGTATCTTCCAGGCCCTCGGCGCGAACGCCTTTCAACACGGAACTTTTGCTTGCCAGGCCGAGCAACTGATTGCGCGCGGCGAGCAGCGCATCATGTCCCAAACCGCCGCGGTCTTGCAGGCGGAAAGTAAAACCGGTGGCATTGCCGAGTTCGCGGATCGGCGGCGGATTGACCGGGAAAATAATCGCGTCGCGGATCTGGGATAAGGCGCCCATCGCGCGGCCGGCGATGGCCGACGCCGAGTTGTTTTCATCGCGCTCTTTCCAATCCTTCAGCGGCGTGAATGCCAAGCCGGCATTTTGCCCGCTGCCGGAAAAGCTGAAGCCGGTAACCGCCACCACATGCTCGATTGCCGGTTGCTTCATATAGTAATCTTCCAGCTGCTTCAATACTTCCAGCGTGCGGTTGGCCGAGGCGCCGGGCGGCAATTGAATATTGGTGATCAAGAAGCCCTGGTCTTCACTCGGCAAAAAGGAGGAGGGCAGACGGGCATAGAGCACGCCGACGCACACGATGATCGCGCCGTAAATCGCCATGTAGCGCGTCGTTTTGCCCAGCATCTTGCCGACCACGCCTTGATAGTTATTCGATGCGCGATGGAAGGTCCGATTGAACCAGCCGAAAAATCCTTTCTTTTCGTGATGGTCGGCATCGATCGGACGCAAGAGCGTGGCGCACAGCGCCGGCGTGAGCGACAGCGCCATCAAGGCGGAAAACACCATGGACGCCACCATCGACAGCGAGAATTGGCGGTAAATCGCACCGACCGCGCCGCCGAAGAAAGCCATGGGAATGAATACGGCAATCAGCACCAGCGTGATGCCGACGATCGCCGCCGTGATTTGACCCATCGCTTTACGCGTCGCTTCGCGCGGCGGCAATCCTTCTTCGCGCATGATGCGTTCGACGTTTTCCACCACCACGATCGCGTCATCGACCAGGATGCCGATGGCGAGCACCATGCCGAACATGGTCAGCACGTTGATCGAGAAACCCGCCGCAAACATGGTGGCGAAAGTGCCCATCAAGGCGACCGGCACCACGATGGTGGGAATCAACGTGTAGCGGAGGTTTTGCAAGAACACGTACATCACCAGGAACACCAGCAGTATGGCTTCGAGCAAAGTCTTGACCACTTCTTCTATCGAGATCTTCACGAACCGTGAAGTGTCGTAAGGAATCTCGTATTTCACGCCGGCGGGAAAGAATTTTTTCAATTCTTCCAGCTTGGCGCGCACGGCTGTCGCGGTCTGCAGCGCATTGGCGGTGGGCGAGGTTTGAATGCCGATCGCGGATGTCGGCTTGCCATCCAAGCGAGCGGAGCGTTCATACGATTGCCCGCCGATCTCCAGGCGCGCGACGTCGCGCAAGCGCACGACCGAGCCGTCCGGATTGGCGCGCAGCACGATCTTGCCGAATTCTTCGATCGACCCTAATTGGCCGGTCACCACGACGGTCGCGGAGATTTGCTGCGTTTGAGGATTGGGCGTATCACCCAAAGTGCCGGAGCCGACTTGCGCGTTTTGACTGCGAATGGCCGTTGTTACGTCAGACGGCGTGAGTTTGTAGCCAGCCAGCTTGACCGGGTCGATCCATACGCGCATCGCGCGCTCGGTGCCGAATAATTGCGCTTGGCCGACGCCCGGTACGCGCTTGACTTCATTCAAGACATTGCGCGACAGGTAATCGCCCAGCGCCACCGGATCCAAGCTGTTATCCGTGGACGAAAGCGTGACGAACATCAGGAAGTTGCTGCGCGCTTTGTTAACCTGCACGCCTTGCTGCGTCACTGCTTGCGGCAGGCGCGGCTCGACACGCTTGATGCGGTTTTGCACATCCACTGCCGCTAGGTCGGGGTTCGTGCCAGGCAGGAAAGTGACGGTGATGGTGGCTTGGCCGTTGGCTTGGCTTTGCGACTCGACGTATTGCAAACCGTCGGCGCCGTTCATTTCCTGTTCGATCAGGCTGGTCACGCTATCGTCGAGCGTCTGCGCGGTGGCGCCGGGGTAGGTGGCGGTGACGACAATAGACGGCGGCGCGATGCTTGGATATTGCGACACCGGCAAACCGCGGATCGCCAGTATGCCGCCCAGAATAATGAAGAGGGCGATAACCCAGGCGAAGACCGGGCGGTCGATAAAAAATTTTGCCATGCGCGATTCCCCTTACTTGCCCTTGGGGGCGGTCAGGGGATTTTTCCATTCGACCGGTTTGACAGTCGCATCCGGTTTCACTTTTTGAAAACCTTCGACGATGACGCGCTCGCCCGGCTTCAAGCCTTCGGCAATAATCCACGAATCGCCTTGGCTGTTATCGGCCTTGACCGCACGCACGACGGCTTTGTTTTCCGGCGTCACCACCGTGACGGTGGCGCCATTGGGGCCGCGCACCACCGCTTGCTGCGGCACGGTGATGGCGTTATCGCTCACGGCTTGCTCGACGCGCGCGCGTACGAACATGCCGGGCAAAAGCAGGCGATCCGGATTGGGGAATTCCGCGCGCAGCGTGATGGCGCCGGTGCTTTCATCGACCGAGATATCCGAAAATAAAAGTTTGCCGGGCAGAGAATAAGGCCGGCCGTCTTCCGTCACCAGCGTCACCTTGGCTTGATCGGGGCCGACGCTCTTGAGTTTGCCGCCGGAGAAGGCTTGCTTCAAGCGCAGCAGCTCCGCGCTCGATTGGGTGAGGTTAATGAAGATGGGATCGAGCTGCTGAATAACGGCCAGCTGTGTTGCTTCGCCTTGTCCGACCAGCGCGCCTTCGGTCACCAGCGCGCGGCCGATGCGGCCGGCGATCGGCGCCGTCACGGTAGCATAGCCGAGATTCAAGCGTGCGGTTTCTTGCGCCGCCTTGGCGGCTGCGGCATCGGCGGCGGCTTGTTTTTGCGCCGTCGTTGCCTCATCGTATTCTTGCTTGCTGATGGCATGGGTTTCGACCAGCGGCGCATAACGTTGCGCCTTCAACGTCGCTTGCGCGAGATTGGCTTCGGTCTTGGCGACAGCCGCTTGAGCGCTGTTGTAGGCGGCTTGAAACGGTGCGGGATCGATGCGATACAACACTTCTCCGGCTTTCACTTCGCTGCCTTCGCGGAATACGCGCTGCAACACCACGCCCGGCACGCGCGCGCGCACTTGCGCAATGCGCGCGGCTTCCAATCGTCCCGGCAATTCATTGGTGAGCGCCAGCTGCTGCGGCGCGACGGTGATCACCGCGACTTCGGCCGGCGGCGGCGCTTTGCCCGGCGTCTGCGCGGTGGCGGCCTTTTCGCCGCATCCGGCGACCAGCGCTGCCGTGATTGCAATACCAGCGATACACGTAAAACGATTTACATTCATAAAAGTCTCGTACGGTAATGGGAGTCTGCCGGACGCAGGCATCGACTTTGAAGCGGGTGGCGCGGAAAGGCGTTCTTGGAGGCTCCGCATCGGGTATTATATATACATTCAAGACTGTATGTTTAGTCGCTCCCGGCCCGAAACGATATGGCGAGATGCACCAAGGAAGAAGCGCAAGAAACCCGCAACCGGATACTGGATGCGGCGGAAAATGTATTTCATGAGCAAGGCGTCGCGCGCACTTCGCTGGAACACATCGCGCAAGCAGCGGACGTCACGCGCGGCGCCATTTACTGGCATTTCAAGAACAAGAGCGATTTGTTCGATGCGATGTGCGAACGCGTACGCTTTCCGGTGGAAGCCATGGTGCAAGCAAGCGCGGATGACAAGACGGGCGATCCGCTCGGACAATTGCGCAATACCTGCCTATTCGTATTGCGCGAAGCCGCGGAAAACGAGCGCACGCGCAAAGTATTCGGCATTTTGTTTCACCGCTGCGAATACATCGATGCCGCCGATCTCATCATGAGCCGGCAGCAGCAAAGTTTTCATCGCGGCACCAGCAATATCGAACGCATACTCAAAAACGCGGTCGCCAAGGGGCAGTTGCCGGCGGATCTCGATGTTCGCATTGCAGCCACCATGTTTCATGCCAGCTGGAGCGGCATATTGAACAATTGGCTGTTTTCTCCCGCCAGTTTTAATTTGGCGCGCGACGCGGCGCGCCTGGTCGATGCATGCATCGACAATCTGCGCCACGCGCTTACGCTGCGCAAACATCAGGCGCATCAATAAACTCTCCGTATTAAAAGCCGATACTCGTCTCCATTTAAGTTTGGGTAGACCTGGCTATTTGCTAGTATCCGCTACTGAACTGTCATCAAGGAGCGGTTATGAACGGATCGCGTACATCTATTCTCGAATGGATAGAAGAGGGAAAACTTCCTCCCGACAAGGCGCCGGAAGCGCTGCGCCTGGCGGGCGTGATGCCGCGCCCGCGCGACTGGGGCAGATTTTTCGATCAACTGACCTTGTGGCTCGGCACCGTGTTTTGCGCGGCGGCCGTCATTTTTTTCTTTGCCTACAACTGGAAAGAAATGGGACGCTTCGCCAAATTCGGTTTGGTTGAGTGTTTCATCATCGCCAGCTTGGCCTTGTGCTGGCGTCTCGACTTGGAGCGCACGGCAGGTAAAGCGGTGTTGCTGCTGGCGACTTTGCTGACCGGCGCCCTGCTGGCATTGGTCGGCCAGATCTATCAAACCGGTGCAGATACCTATGAGTTGTTTGCGGCCTGGGCGATCGCCTCATTCGCATGGGTCGTCATCGCCCGCTTCGGCGCGCTGTGGCTGGTATGGCTGGCGTTATTGAATCTGGCGGCGATTTTTTACTTCCAAACTTTCGGCGGCTTTTTCGGCTTGCTGTTCAGCCCGGAGCGGCGTTTGTGGGCGCTGTTCGGATTGAATACGGCAGCATTGCTGATCTGGGAGATCGCTGCATCGCGCGGCGTGGAATGGCTGCGCGAGCGCTGGTCTGCACGCATACTGGCCACGGCGAGCGGCAGCATGATTACCGCATTGATGATTTGGGCGATCGTCGATTTCGATCGCACGGATCATGTACTGGCTTTGCCGGTCTACGCGATGTGGATGGGCGCGGTTTACTACTATTACCGGCAGCGGTGCCCCGATTTATTTGTATTGGCCGGCGGCGTGCTGAGCGGCATTGTCGTCGTGACCGTCTTCTTGTCGAAACATTTATTGCGGCATAACGAGGGCGGCGGCTTTTTATTCATCGGCTTGATCATCATTGGTTTATCGGCCTGGGGCGGACTCTGGTTGAAATCGGTAGCTGCGGAGGAGCGGACATGAATGCGATGACACGTGAAGAGTTGTGGGCGCTGCTGCGAGGCAAAGCGCTGGTGGAAGGCGATATGCCGCCGGCCGCCGTATCCTCGCCTTGGTATGTGCGCGTAATGCTCGGCATCGCCGGCTGGATCGGCGCCTTATTTCTGATGGGCTTCGTCGGCGCCGCATTCGCGTTTGTCATGAAGAGTGCGGCGGCATCGCTGATTCTTGGTTTGATCACTTGCGCCGTGGCCTGCTTTATTTTTCGTGCCGCGCGCGACAACGATTTCATCACGCAATTCGGCCTGGCGGTCAGCTTGGCGGGACAGGGCATGTTTATGGTCGGCTTGATCAATGCATTCAAGCCCGACTTATTTGCAGTCTTTTTTGGCGTCGCGCTATTTGAAGCATTGCTGGCGGCGCTTGTGCCGAACGCATTGCATCGCGTGCTGACGTCGGCTGCGGCTGTAGCCGCGCTTTCCTATGCCTTGCATCGCCTTGGCGTTGTTGGACTGGCGCCGGGTGTAGCGGCCGCCGGCATGGCCATGGTATGGCTGGATGAACGGCGCTGGGCAGACAAAGCCTGGCGGCCGGTCGGCTACGGCATCGTGCTCGCCATGCTGCATATCGAAGTCACGCATTCGTTCCAAGCCTTTCTCACGCACGAATTTTCCAGGGCACCCGGTTGGCTGGCGCACCATGGCTATTTGATTGGTTCGGGACTGACGAGCGCAGTGTTCGTTTGGACGGTTACACGCTTGCTGACAAGGGAGAGCATCGGCCTTTCCAGCAAAACCGGCGTGGCAGCCATCGTTGCCGCGATTGTGGTCGGCATCGTGGCCTTTCCCGCGCCGGGCGCGGTGACCGCCTTGCTGATTTTGCTGCTGGGTTTTGCGGCGAGCAGCCGAATCTTGATGGGTCTGGGCATCATGGCCTTGCTCGGTTTCGTTTCACATTACTACTATCAATTGCAAACCACTTTGCTGGAAAAATCGGCAGTGCTTGCGGCAATCGGCATTGCCTTGCTGGTTGCGCGGCTCGCGTTGCATAAGGCGTTTTTGTCTGAAGAGTCGGAGGCTGCTCATGCGTAAGCTTATCGCTGTTCTCGCCGGTGTCATCGTACTGTGCGTGGTCAATTTCAATATTTATCAACGCGAGCAATTGCTGACGCATGGACGCGTAGTGTTATTGGAGCTGGCGCCGGTCGATCCACGTTCGCTCATGCAAGGCGATTACATGGCCTTGAACTATAAGGTCGCGAATGAAGCCTTCCCGCGCGGGAATTGGAAAGAACTCAAAGACGGTCACCTGGTCGTGGCGCTGGATGAAAAGGGTGTCGGCAATTTCAAGCGACTGGCCGACGGCGCGCCGCAGGCCGCTAACGAAGCGCTGCTGCGCTATCGCATCCGCGACAGCCGTCCCAAGTTCGCCACCAACGCCTTCTTTTTCCAGGAAGGGCATGCGAAAGTATACGAAGCTGCACGTTACGGAGAATTTCGCGTGGCGGCCAGTGGCGACATGATACTGACGGCGATGCGTGGGGCGGATTTCAAGGTCTTGGGCGTGGCAAACTGATATCGGGTTATGCCGGAGCATTTTGCATGGAAAGCTTCATTAACAGCACTTCGCTTGGATAGAACTCGTTGCACCAACGGTATTTGTCGAGCACTTTCGCTGGCGCTTCTTCGGTCGCTGCCAGGCGCGTGAAACCGGCGGAGCGGTACAGCGGCTCCAGTTCCGCAAAGGGCAGGCAGTACAACTGTCGGCAATCTCCTTCCCGGATCAGAAAGTCGATGATCGATCTTGCGATACCGTAGCGCCGGAATTCCTTGAATACATACATGCCGCCGAGCTCGCCCGAGCCATCTGCGATGGACACCACGCGGCCGATACCTGCCGGTTTGCCGTCAACCGTGGCGATCGCGATCAGGTCGCCAGCCTCGGACGGCAAAAATTCGACTTCCCGGTATTTTTCATTGATCCAGGGCAGTTCATGTATGCCTGCCTTCCTGATAACAACGGTCATGGCGTTCGACGATGGATTAATCCGGTAGAGTGAATTGCGGATTCCAGGCGATTTCCCACAGGTGGCCGTCCGGGTCCTGGAAATAGCCGGCATTGCCGCCCCAGAAGGTATCGCCGGCTTCCTTGACGATGGTCGTACCGGCTTTTCTTGCTTGTTCCATCACGGCGTCGACTTCTTCCTTGCTGCCCACATTGTGGGCGAGCGAGAACTCGGTTGCGCTGCGCGGCATCTTTGGCAAGCCCGTATCGTGCGCGAGATTGTCGCGCGCCCACAGCGCCAGCTTCAGGCCGTCTTGCATGTCGAAGAAGGCCACCGCGCCGTGCTCGAACTCGGTGCCGATGATGCCTGGCGTCGGCAGGCCGAGGCCGTCGCGATAGAAGGCGAGCGATTTATCCAGGTCATCCACGCCCAGGGTGATGAGGGTGATGCGCGGTTTCATGCCATCTCCTTTCCGGAAAAGTTCAGAAATCTCCGCCGCGTATGAATCGCGCGATGCCGGCCGCGACTTCCGCTTCCTGCTCCACGTAGCCGTGCGGCGATTTGCCTTCGCAGGCTTCCAGGGTAACGGGACCGACATTGCCGGGACCGCCGTCAACGGTAACGAGTTGCTTGCGCGTACTGCCGATGCGCTCGGCGATACCGCGCATTTTTTCAGCGGGAGACCGGAAACACCGGTCCTTGGCGTGGCCGACCAAAAGCGCCGGCACACGTATCGATTCTAGCGGCAGATCGAAAACCGTATTGGCTGTCCACGACTTGCGCCCGCCGCTAGTACCCACCGTCAACGCCGAGGTCAGCACGATGCCGTCCGGCGCGTCAGGGCCGGTAAGCCGGGAAGCGGCATTGGCGGCGGAAATGGAGCCGCGGCTGGTGCCGACCAGCCAGACCGCGCCTTTGGTTTGTGCGCGGACCGCCGAGATGAGGCGGCCGAGGTCGTCCGCGTGTTGCGGCGAGATCCGGAATTCTTCCAAGCCGTCCGGTCCCTGGTAATCCGACGGGGCGTCGATCAAGGCGGTTGTCAATCCCGCCTCGTGAAAGAGCGGAATCGAGCGCACCAAGGAATTGCCTTTGAGCGCCTGGGCGCAGCCTTTCTCGTCCAGGGCGACATGGCCCGAGCCGCCGGCCAGCAGCACCAGGGCGATCGGCTTGGAACCGGCTTGCGCGTTTTGGGGAATGGAGAGCGTGAAGCGGGTCGTGCTGTTGCCATGCGTTGCAATCGTGATGACTTCGCCGCATGCTGCAGGATGTTGGGCGGACGCCGGTTGCGCAAGGCAGGCGGCCGACCAAGCCAGGAAAAGAGCCAGCGTTGCCGGGCGCGTGGTCGGCAAACCGATCATTGCCTCAGCTTTCCGTGCGCATCTTCAGCGCTTGATTCATTTGCGCGAAATCCTTCAAGATGTTGCGGTCCAGGTCGACGCGCAGCAAGGGGACAGCGCGCCGCAAAACTGGTCAAAGGTGCGGAACACGGAGAGCGCATGATGCTCGAACGGCAAGCCAAGCAATTGAAGCGAAATTTCCACGCGGCGACGTAGGGTGAATCCAGCATACCGATGAGCGCATGCTTCCTCCGGTTCGGGATTGAGTCTATCAGTGCTTCAGCAGCCCATTCACTTGCACCACATCCTCTTCTTTCAAAGTGCCTGCCGCCGACTTTAGTTTCAAGCCATTCACGATCGTGTCGTAACGCGCTTTGGCCAGGCTTTGGCGAGTCGAGTACAACTGCTGTTGAGCATTCAAGACATCGATGTTGATGCGTACGCCGACCTGATAACCCAAGCGATTCGAATCCAATGCCGACTGGCTCGACACTTCGGCGGCTTCCAGCGCTTTCACTTGCGCCAGGCCGCTATTGACGCCGAGATAAGCTTGGCGCGCGCCTTGCGCCGCGGTGCGCTTCGCGGATTCCAAATCGTTGCGCGCTTTATCTTCCAGGGCGATCGATTCCCGCACCTTGCTGGTCACTGCAAATCCGGCAAACAAGGGAATATTCCACTGCACGCCGATCGAATTATTATCCGATGTGCTGCCGGCCGTGGTGAGCGTGCTGCCGGTTTGATTGCTGTGGGAACGGCTGGCGACTAAATCGACGGTTGGCAAATGGCCGGCACGATTTTTTTTGATTTCGCGCTGGGCGATTTCCAAAGCCATTTGCTGGCCGACCACGCCGAAGTTTTGCTGCTCCGCGCTTTCCACCCATTTGTCGACTTGCGTCGGATTCGGCGGATTGATCTTCACGCCCGGGCGCAGAATGGACAGGGCGCCGGCCGGCTTGCCGATGATTTGCTGAAGCGCCGTGCGTTTCACTTCCAGGTCGTTTTGCGCAGCGAGTTCCTGGGCGACAGCCAGATCGAAGCGAGCCTGCGCTTCATGCGTGTCGGTGATGGTTGCGGTGCCGACTTCAAAATTGCGCTTGGCCGCTGCCAGCTGTTCGGTGATCGCCGTTTTTTGCGCCTGGACCGAGGCAACCGCGTCTTGTGCAGCCAGTACATCGAAGTAGGCTTGCGAGACGCGTACGATCAAGTCTTGCTGAGCCTGCGCGAATTGCGCTTCGCTAGCGGCGACCGATAACTTGCCTTGCTGATACTGTTCCCAATTCGCCCAGCGGAATAAGGGCTGGGAGAGCGAGACGGTGTAGCCGTTGGTGCGAAAACTGCGATCGGCGGTCAACACCCCGCTCGACTCGCTGCTGAAAGTGCTGCGCGTGTAGCTGCCGGATACACCGACGGTGGGCAGCAAACCGGCGCGTCCCTGGGTTTCTTTTTCGCCGCCTGCCTCGCGCGAGGCGCGTGCGCTGGCGAACACGGGGTCGTTGACCAAGGCTTCCTTGTACACCTGTAATAAGTCGAGCGCGTGGGCATCGACCGACAGCAAACCAGCGGCAATCAGCGAAACAAGCAGGGTGGGGCGCATTCCATTCTCCGGAGTCAGTAGACAGGCATATCGGGATCGACTTGCTGCGCCCATGCATGGACGCCGCCGGTCAAATTGATCACATTGGTAAAGCCGTTCTGCTCCAGATAGCGCGCGACTTGCATGCTGCGCACGCCGTGGTGGCACATGCAGACGATGGGCGCTTCTTCATCCAATTCGGACATGCGCTCCGGCACCGATTGCATCGGCATCAGCACGGCATTCGGAATACGGCAGTACTGGTACTCGTTCGGCTCGCGTACGTCGAGCAGAAACGGTTTGGCCAGCGTTTCATCCGCCAGCCAAGCAGCCAAATCCGGAGCGCTTAGGGTTTGCATGGAGTCAGAATTTAAAATGAGAAGGCGTCACTGCGTTGTGCAGCGGTTTGACGCTGGTCTCGAACAGCTTCACGGTGTTGTAGGCAATGTCGGAAACGCGCGTAATCAACTCGCATTCCATGACCGGCGCTTCGCCGACGATGGCGAGTATGCGTCCGCCGATTTTGATTTGTTGCAGGAATTGCTCGGGCAGCACAGGCAGCGAGCCGGAGATGACGATCACATCGTAAGGCGCGGCATCATGACCGGAGCCTACCCAGCCGCGTGCGCCGTCGCCCAGTTCGACCTTGGCGTTGGTGACGCCATACTCGCGCAAATTCTTTTCCGCCAAAGCCTTCAATTCCGGCGCGATTTCGACGGTCGTCACATGGCGGGCCTTATGTGCCAGGAGCGCGGCCATATAACCGGAACCGGCGCCGATTTCCAGCACGTTCTCATGTTTTTTAAGCGAGACTTCTTGCAGGATGCGCGCCTCCAGCTTGGGCGTGAGCATATTTTCGCCGCCGGGTAGGGGGATTTCGGTATCCATGAACGCTAGGCTCTTGTACGCTTCGGGCACGAAAGCTTCGCGCTTGACTACTACCAAGAGGTCGAGCACATCTTGATCCAGCACGTCCCAGGTACGGATTTGCTGTTCAATCATGTTGAAGCGGGCTTGTTCGATATTCATGTGTTGCCTCGTTTAAGTAAATGAAAAAACGGCTCTCATTTTATCAAATGACATCTTGGGATTCGGACTGTTTTGCCTCCGCCGAAATGCCTAGTTGCGTCGTTTTTCCACTTTTCATTTTTCGCTTGAACCAAAAGGTGAAATCATCCAGATAGGTGTAAATCACCGGCACTACCACCAAGGTCAATATTGAGGAAGTGATAATGCCGCCGATCACGGCTTGGCCCATAGGCGCGCGCTGCTCGGAGCCCTCGGCCATGCCGAACGCCAGCGGTACCATGCCGAACACCATGGCAAGCGTCGTCATCAAAATCGGTCGTAAGCGCACATGGGCGGCTTGCAAGAGAGCCGCGCCGCGCTCCATGCCTTCTTTTCTTGCCTGGTTGGCAAAGTCGACCAGCAGGATGGCATTCTTGGTGACCAAACCCATCAGCATGATGAAACCGATGATGGAAAAGATATTCAACGTGGAGCGGAAGAACATCAGCGACAAAAACACGCCGATGAGCGTTAGCGGCAATGCCGACATGATGGCAACCGGCTGCAGGAAGCTGGCGAACTGCGATGCCAGGATCATGTAAATAAAGATGATCGCCAGCGCCAGCGCGGATACGGCATAGCCGAAGGATTCATTCATGCTCTTGGTCGCGCCGCCGATTTGGTAGCGGTAACCCGGTGGCCAATTGATCGCCTCAAGCGCTTTTTTAATGTCGGCGCTGACTTGTCCCGCCGCGCGGCCGGAGGCATTGGCCGACAATTCCACTTCGCGGTTCAAATCGCGCCGGTTGATTTGGTTCGGCCCGGTCGACGGCTTGATATCGGTCACCTGGCGCAGCGCCACCATCTTGGGCGAGCCATCGGCGTTGGCTTGCGAACTGGTCAGCATCAGGCGCGACAGGTCGTCCATCTTGTTGCGGTCGGACGGCGCCAGGCGCACGTTCACGTCGTAATTTTGGTCATCCGGCGCGCGCCAAGTGCTGGCCGCTTCGCCGGCGAGCAAGGGACGCAAGGCGGAACCGATTTGCGCCACGCCCACGCCGAGATCGGATGCCAATTCGCGATGCGGCCGGATCGCGATGGTCGGCTTATCGGCCTTGAGACTCGAATCGAGATCGACCAAGCCGGGAATCGTGCGGAACTTTTCTTGCGCTTGTTCCGACAAGCGCGCCAATTGCTTTAAATCCGGGCCGAGCAGGCTCAAACGGATTTGCTTGTTGTCGCCGCCCACGCCGTCCAGCGCGCCGATGTGCGTGACCGTGATGCCGGCGATTTGCGCGAGGCGCGCACGCAGCGGCACGCCCATTTCTTTGGTGCTGCGTTTGCGTTCGGCGCGCGGGACCAGGCGAACGTAAGTGGTCGCATAATTTTTGCCGAGCGCATTGCCGGTGTTCACCGTGGAATACAGGTCTTTGACTTCCGGAAATTCGCGCAGCACGGCTTCGACCTGGCGCACCTTGGTTTCCGTGAATTCCAGAGAAGAGCCTACCGGCGTGTAAAACGTCACGCCGGTTTCCGAGTAATCGGCTTGCGGTACGAATTCGCTGCCGATCAAGCCTCCCGCCGGAATCGCGAAAGCGCCGAAAAAAGTGGCGGCGGCAATCGCCAGCGTGGCTTTGCGATGCGCCAGCGACCACTTCAGCATGACTTGGTATTTTGCCGACATCCAATCGACCGAACGCTCGAACATGCCGAGCACGCGGCCGATGGTCTTGGCATACCAGCCGGTTTTTCCGTGCTCGCCGTGTGCCGCCGGATCGTGCCAAATCGCGGACAGCATCGGGTCGAGCGTGAATGAAACGAACATCGAAATCAATACAGCCGCCGTGACCGTAATGCCGAATTGATGGAAGAAGCGCCCGATGATGCCGCCCATGAAGCCGACCGGCAAAAACACGGCGACGATGGAGAAGGTGGTCGCCATCACGGCGAGACCGATCTCTGCCGTGCCTTCGAGCGCGGCGCTGCGGTGATTCTTGAATCGGCCGTCGGCATCCTTCATGCCGGCATGGCGTACGATGTTTTCGCGCACCACGATAGCATCGTCGATCAACAAGCCCACGCACAGCGACAATGCCATGAGCGTGATCATATTGATCGTGAAGCCGAACATATACATGAAAAGGAAGGTGCCGATCAGCGCTACCGGCAGTGTTAATCCGGTGATCACGGTCGAGCGCCAAGAGTTCAGGAACAGGAACACGATCAACACCGTGAGCAGCGCGCCCTCGATGAGGGTTTTGCGGACATTCTCCACACCCACGCGAATCTGGCGCGAGCCATCCTGGATCGCTTCCACTTTCACGCCCGGGTAAACCGCTTGCAGAGTCGACTGCAACTCTTTCAATGCGGCCTGGATGCCGTCGGCGACATCGATGGTGTTTTCGCCCTGCGCTTTCAGGATGCCGAGTGCCAGTGTGCGCTGGCTGTTGTAGAGGGCAAGGCTTTCCTGTTCCTGCTGGCCGTCGACGATCGTGGCGATCTGCGACAGCGACACCGGCTGGCCGCCGCGCCGGGCAACCACGATGCGGCCGAATTCTTCCGGATTCTTAATCCGGCCCTCGATCTGCACCACGGTCTCGTTGGTAGAAGAACGAATCGAGCCGGCCGGCAATTCCTGATTTTCGGCGCGCACGGCGTTGATGACTTGGTCGATACCGATGCCCAGCGCTTCCATCTCGGTCGGCTTGACATAGATGTTTACCTCACGCATGACGCCGCCCACCAGCGTCACCGATCCGACGCCGCGCACATTCTCCAGCCGTTTTTTGACCACTTGGTCGGCGATGGTGGTCAGCTCGCGCATGTTGCGCTTTTGTCCGCTGCCGTCATTGGTGACGGAAACGGCGAAGATCGGCCTATCCGCCGGGTCGTAACGGGTAACGCGCGGCTCCTTTACTTCCCTGCGAAACCCCGATTTGATGAGGGCGATTTTCTCGCGCACGTCCTGCGCCGCCTGAGCCGGATCGACGGTTAAGTTAAATTCGATGATGACGACCGAGGAGCCTTCGTAAGAACGCGAAAACAAGCTATTAATGCCGCTGATGGTGTTGACCGCTTCTTCTACCTTGCGCGTGATGTCGGATTCAATCGTCTCGGGCGACGCGCCCGGATAATCGGTTTGCACCACTACTACCGGAAAAGTCACGTCCGGAAATTGATCGACGCGCATGCGCTGCGCGGAGAACAAGCCGAGCACCACGAAGGCCACCATCATCATGGTGGCGAGCACGGGGTTGCCGATACTGATACGAGTGAACCACATAGGAGATATTTATTCTTTCGACGGCTGCACAGCCTTGGCAAAGCGCACCGCAGTACCGCTCTTGAGATTGCCGAGGTTGGTTTTGACGATGCGCGCGCCGTTGTCCACGCCGCTCAGGATTTCCACGGCGCCGCCGTCGCCACGTTCATTGTCATCCTTGCCGCGTATGCCGAGGGTCACTGTTTTTTGCACGATTTTGCCGTTTTCGATCGCGTACAAACTGGCGGCATTGCCGGCGTTCTGGATGGCGGATTGCGGCGCCGTCAGCACGCCGGATTTTTTCGAGAGCGTGAGCTGGGCTTCGGCGAACATGCCGGCGCGCAGCAAGCCTTGCGGGTTATCGACCTGGATATAGGTCATCACCGAGCGCGAGCCGGCTTGTGTGGCCGGGTTGATGCGCGCGACTTTGCCGGTCATTAGTGTCGGCAAGCCTTCGACTTTCAGCTGCACTTCCTGCCCTAGCGCCACACTCGTAATGTCATTGGTCGGCACCGCCGCTTCCAATTCCATTTTGCTTAGATCGATTACGTCGAGCAGACGATTGTCGGCAGACACTTTTTCACCGGGTTGCACATTGCGCATGCTCACCAGTCCGGAAATCGGCGCGCGAATCACGGCGTCATTCAATGCTTTTTGCGCGACGTCGAGCGCGCCTTTAGCGGACTCGGCATTGGCGCGCGCGATATCGTATTGACTCGATGCATTATCGAAAGCGTTTTGCGAAATAAATCCTTTGGCAACCAAGGCTTGATTGTTGTCGCGCGCTTTGGTCGCCATGTCGAGTTGGCCGCGCGCCGCCATCAAGCTGCCTTTGGCTTGATCCAGTCGCGCTTGGTATTCGGTAGGGTCGATCTTTACCAACAATTGGCCGGCTTTGATCGCTTCGCCTTCACGTACCAATACTTCGCGCACTTCGCCGGCCAGCTTGGCTTTAACCGATACTTGGTTTACCGCGCGCAGCGAACCGGACAGCAGCAGAATCTGGCGCAAGTCGCGCGGCTTCACTTCAGTGACGTCGGAAGGCAAGAACTCGAGCGCCATTTGCGCTGGTGCCGCGACGGGCGCATCGGGCGGGGCGGCGCGCTTTTTGAGCACGTTCGCACTGACGCCGGCTGCGACCAGCATGGTAATCAAAACAATCCAAAACGAGCGGCGTTTCAGCATGATTTATCGGTTGTCGGTAAGGGAAGGGTAGGGTCGACCAACAAGCCGCGCAAGAAGAGATCGAGATAGCATTGCAGATATTTCGCGGGATCGATCTTATCCATGCGGCAAGCGGCAAAGGATTGGTTCCACATCATCAGCATCACCATCGGCGCGATCACCACATTCATGGCTTCTTGCGCATCGATGGGACGGAATTCGCCGCGCGCGATACCGCGTTCCAGCATGCGCACGATCATGGCATGTCCGCGCGACATGACTTCTTCGTGATAAAAGCGCGCCACATCGGGAAAGTTACCGGATTCCGCCATGATTAATTTAGTGATACCGGCAAGCTTGGTGCTGCCGATGCGTTCCCACCAGCCGAGCATGATTTCTTTAAACAAGTCAGCGGAATGGCCTTCATGCTTGTCCACGATTTCTTCCGCTTCGCCGATGATGGGCACCACGTTTTCGCGCACCATCGCTTTGAACAATTCTTCTTTATTGGTGAAGTAAAGATAGAGGGTGCCTTTGGACACGCCCGCCCGCGCAGCGACGTCGTCCAGGCGCGCGGCGGCATAGCCGCGTTCGACAAAAAGATCCAGGGCGGCGGCCAGCAATTCCTGGGGACGCGCGTCTTTGCGGCGTTCCCAGCGTTTGCTCGCTTTTTTGATGAAGCATTCCATAATAAACTGGCAACTCAATAACTAACTTATGAGTCAGTAATATAAGCGTCCAGCTGCTTGCCGTCAAGCCAATAGAGAGAGGCGATACACGCCGTTACATACCCGTGTGGGGTTTGCCAGTAGAATCATCACTCCCTATTTCACACGATAAAAACATGAAGTGGCTACGGAATTGGTGGATGTGGTTGCTAGCGGCCATGGTTTTGATGGTCATTGGATTCGGCGTACGTTCCTGGACGCAAAAAAGCGCCGGCCCGGAATACAAGATTTCCAAAGTGGAAAAAGGCAGCATTACCGCCGCCGTATCGGCTTCAGGCACGTTGAACCCGGTTGTGTCGGTCCAAGTAGGGTCGCAGGTGTCCGGCCAATTAAAGGAAATTCTGGTCGACTTCAATAGCGAGGTGAAACAAGGCCAGCTGATCGCCCGTATTGACCCGGAGACCTTCGAATACAAAGTACGGCAAGCGCAAGCCGATTTAGACGCGGCGCGCGCGCAAGTGCTTACCCAGCAAGCCAATATCATGGCGCAGCGCGCGGAAGTGGCGCGGCAGGAAGTCAACCTGGCTGAGGCAAAACGCGATCTCGAGCGCAAACAACAGCTGGTGGAAAAAGGTTTCATCTCGACCGCCGATCGCGACAAGACGCAAGCCACCTTCAATGCATTGCAGGAACAAGTGAAGACCGCCAGGGCACAGGCCGCGGTTGCCGAAGCCAACGCCAACAATGCGGCAGCCGTTGTCAAGCAGCGCGAAGCCTCGCTCGCCCAAGCCAAGATCGACTTGGAGCGCACCGCGATCAAGGCGCCGGTGAATGGCGTCGTCATTAAGCGCAGCGTGGAAAAAGGCCAAACCGTGGCGGCCAGCCTGCAGGCGCCGGAGCTCTTCATCATCGCCGAGAAATTAACCGACATGCAGGTCGACACTTCCATCGATGAATCGGAAATCGGCCGTATTCGCGAAGGACAAAAAGCCAGCTTCACGGTCGATGCTTTTCCCGGACGCACATTCGATGGCGCGGTGAAGCAGATTCGTAAAGCGGCGCAAACCGTTTCCAACGTGGTGACGTATACCGTGACGGTTTCCGCCGCCAATCCGCGCAAGGAATTATTGCCGGGCATGACTGCCAACGTGCGCATCGTGACCGATACTCGCAGCGACGTCTTGAAAGTGCCGAATAGCGCGATGCGATTTAAGCCGGTGGGATTTGAGAGCGACAGCAAACCTGCCGCGTCCGCGCCGGCCGCAGCTGCGGGTGTGCCCAGCGGCGGCGATCAACGCGGCGGCGGTTTGCGTGCCATGCGGGAGCGTCTCGAAAAGGATTTGCAGCTGAACGACAGCCAAAAGGCCAAGCTCGACTCGATATTCTCCGGCATGCGCGAGAAATTCATGGCGGCACGCGAAGCGCCGGAAGGCGAACGGCAAAAAATCTCGGAGCGCAATCGCGCCGACATGCGCGCGCAAATCATGGAAATGCTGACGCCCGAGCAGAAAAAGAAATACGAGCAAATCATTGCCGAGACCAGCGATCGGCGCGGCGGCGGTGCGACGCGCGGGCGTATTTTTTCGCTGGATGAAAAAGGCAAGCCCAAAGCTTTGAACGTGATGCTCGGATTAACCGACGGCACCATGACCGAAGTGATTTCGCCCGACGTCAAAGAAGGCATGGATGTCATTACCGGCACCGCGGCGTCTTCTGCTTCGGCGCCCAAGCCCCAGGGGCCGGCCGGACCGCGCATGTTCTAGCGATGATTGGCTAAGCCTATGCCGCACTTGATCGACACTCGCAGCCTCACCAAGGATTACGTGATGGGCACCAACCACGTGCTCGCGCTGAATGGCGTGTCGATCGCCATCGATGAAGGTGAGTTTGTCGCTATCATGGGCGCCTCCGGCTCCGGCAAATCCACTTTCATGAATTTGCTGGGATGCCTCGATTCGCCTTCATCCGGCGATTATTTGCTGGCGGGCGACAAGGTGTCCGCCATGTCGAGCGATGAATTGGCGACGATTCGCAACAAGCGCATCGGTTTCGTGTTTCAGCAGTTTAATCTGTTGCCGCGCACCAGTGCCGAAGACAATGTGGCTTTGCCTTTGCTGTACTCGGCGGGATTGGCCGCGCCAGAGCGCAAGCAACGGGCTTTGAAACGTTTGCAGCAGGTGGGTCTGGGCGAACGCATCGACCATCATCCCGCACAGTTGTCGGGCGGCCAGCAACAGCGCGTGGCGATTGCGCGTGCGCTGGTCAACGATCCTTCCCTGATTTTGGCGGATGAACCGACCGGCGCGTTGGATTCGCGCACCAGTATCGAAATCATGGCGCTACTGCAAAATCTGAATCGGCAAGGGATGACGATCGTCATGGTGACGCATGAACCGGATATCGCCGCCTTTGCATCGCGCATCATCACCTTCCGCGACGGTAAAGTGATTTCCGATGTCGCCAATGCGCCGCATGACGCACAAGCGCAGCTGGAAAAACTCAACGGAGCGGCTGCATGAATCTGACTGCCACTCTACGCGTCGCGCTCAACGCTTTGCGCGTCAATAAGCTGCGTTCAGCCTTGACTATGCTCGGCATCATCATCGGCGTCGGTGCGGTGATCACCATGATCGCGGTCGGCGCCGGCGCGCAGTCGCGCGTTGAAGAACAAATCAAGAGCCTCGGGGCGAACCTGATGATCATCATTCCCGGTTCGACCACTGCCGGCGGCGTGCGTTTAGGCGCGGGCGCCAATCAAAATCTCACCGAAGACGATGCGATTGCCATCGCCAAGGAAATTTCGGAAGTGCAGGTGGCAGCGCCATCCAGTCGCAGCACCGGTCAACTGGTTGCGGGCAACAGCAATTGGTCGACGCAAATTTATGGTGTGACGCCGGATTATTTTGAAGCGCGCGAATGGCCGCTGGCTACAGGGCGCATGTTCGAACAAGCCGAGCTGTCCGGTTCCGCCAAAGTTGCCTTGATCGGTCAATCGGTGGCGAAACAATTATTTGGCGACATGGACCCGCTCGACCAAACCATTCGCATCAAGAAAGTGCCGTTCACCGTCATCGGCGTGCTGGGCCGCAAAGGCCAAAGCATGATCGGGCAAGATCAAGACGATGTGGTGATGGTGCCGTTATCGACCGCGCGCAATCGCTTGTTCGGCAATGTGCAAGGCAAGTTGCGGCGGGTCGGCACGATCACGGTAAAAGTACGTGAAGGCGCCGATATGAAAGACGCGGAAGAAAAAATCCGCGAGCTCATGCGTCAGCGCCAGCGCACGCAACAGGGGCAAGATGACGCCTTTACGGTACGTAACTTAACCGAGATCTTGCAGGCGCAAGAAGCCTCCTCGAAAGTGATGACGCTCTTGCTGGCGGCGGTCGCGTCCGTTTCGCTATTAGTGGGCGGCATCGGCATCATGAACATCATGCTGGTGTCCGTCACGGAGCGCACGCGCGAAATCGGTTTGCGCATGGCGGTCGGGGCACGATCCAAGGACATTCTCACGCAATTCATTGTTGAAGCGATCACCTTGTCATTGATCGGCGGCTTCATCGGCATCGTGCTCGGCGTAGCCGGTTCTTATTTGGTCGGCGAGTTTACCGGCTGGGCGACGCGCTTGTCGCCGGAGTCGATCGTGCTTGCCGTCGGATTCTCCGCAGCGATCGGCATCTTCTTCGGGTTTTATCCCGCTCACAAGGCTTCCCAGCTGTTGCCGATCCAAGCCTTGCGCTACGAATAGCGTCTATGCTTCATGCGCTGCGCGCCAATGCCGTATCGACAAATATCTGGATATCATTCAGTGAATCGATCAGTTCGACATCGAAATCGACGTTTCCAAAATCGATTTGAAACGACTCTTCCAGAAACATGACTAGTCTCGTCATCGCCAGCGAATCGAGCCTGCCGCTCATGAAGAGCGAACTGTGATCGGCGAAATCGTGGCGATCGCCGATACCGCTTAAGCTCTCCTGCAGAAATTCGCGCAATTTTGTTTTGGCAATGTTATCCATCGTTAGAATCCAAAGAGGCTGGCAAAAAAAGCACAGCGATCCGCAAATGGGAACGTCCGCGTTTCATCGCCGAAGACGTGAAGCAAGACGAAGAAAGTCCAGACGCACAGCACCGACCACAAGCTACCCATGAATGTCGGCGAAGGCTTCCTGCCGGCGTTGATCCGCAGCTGCGAAATGCCGATGCCGATCGCCAGCACGGCACAGTAAAACAGGTAACTGGCATAGCTTTCGATGGCTTGCCCCAGGCCCATGGTCGCCACATACTTGATATCGTTGATGAAGTGATACAGCGCGTTGCCGACGCCGGCGGCCATGAAGGTGGCGAAAAATACCCGCAGACGCGGGTGCTTGCGGAATACCTTGAGAAATGTCGGGAAGAAGAAAAATTCAACCAGCAATTCCTTAAAGTAGTAGTAATAGCGGTTCCAAAAATCCGCGAGCGTGCGCGCTTCCAGCGGCCGCCATGTGTTCCGCCGCAACCTGAAGCCGGCGAGTCGCGCGACGGCAATGATCTTGTGACCCCAGATCGCCAGCATCAACGCGCCTTGGATCGTGCCGTAAATCAAACTGCCCCAATTGCTCCATCTTGGATAGGGCTTGCCCTGCATGAACGCCGTAAAGGCGAGTTCCGGCTTGGGGATGCCAAGCTGCGTTTCAAATAGTTGAATCAGCGCTCTGCTGATCAGCATAAGAAGCAGCGCCCACACGAGCAGTTTGAATCCCTTGATTTGGGTGACCGCAAGTTCTTCGGCGGTCTTGGCTTGATGCTTGCGCAAATACGCGGCGCCCTTGCCAAGCGGTGTCGAAGAAGATCCCCAGAGCGGATGAAAAATACCCATCTGAAAAGCCAGGGGACTAGGCTCGCGCGAACGCTGGTCGACGAGCGCATAGGCGAAGAACCAGATATAGGTGGAGAAGACGGCGACGAATGCCCACAATGCGGCGCGCGGCAGTCCCGAGGCGAGGGGCGAGCTGGCCAATGTGCACAGCAGGACGGTCATTCCAATCAGGCTTACGACCGGCCGGCGCGCAAAATAGAGCGTCTTGTCTCGGCGCACCAATAGCAACATGACCCATGCGCATGCAAAATAAATGATCAGCGCCGCCACCATCAACGTCAATCCCATCGAGTGATGCAAGCCTTCCTGGGCCAGTATTGCGTCGATTCCTTCCAGTCCGACTCTGGGGTTGCGGACCAGTGCCACGCAGGTGCCGGCGAGAATAATCCAGTTGCGATATAGCGGGAGGTATGCGAATGCTGCCGCGAGCAGGATATAGAGGACGGCGACGCCGGCCAATTTGGCACATGCAGCGCAAAGCGCTACCAGCATCAGCTTGCCGATCTTCGATTGGGCTAGATGCACCACGCGCTCGCGTTGATCGATTGCCCACCAATCCCGCAGCTGAGGCAAGTTTGTACGAGGACCTTCCGCTTTGCCCAGCGACTCGTCGATGAAAGCCGGGTCGGACATTATTCCGCCCTTTTATCGAGAAGCTGCTGCAATGCCTTGCGGTCGACTTTGCCGTTCGCATTTAGTGGCATGGTTTCCAGCGGGAAGATCCGGCTCGGAACCATGTAGCGCGGCAGCCGTTTCTTCAGCGCTTGGATGAGCTGTGCTTCGTCGATGGTTGCGGCTCCCACAAAGGCGACCAAGCCTTGCGCGGCGCCGTTCACCGAAGGCCAGGCAACCGCGCCTGCCATGTCGACGTCAGCGACGACGCGCAAGTGGGCGTCGATTTCTTCCAGCTCCACCCGATGCCCCAGAACCTTGATTTGATTGTCAATGCGGCCGAGATGGTGGAAGGTTCCCGCGGTATCACGCAGCGCACGATCGCCGGTCAAATACCAGCGCTTGCCGGCAAAGATGGGGAATCTCGCGGCGGTCAATTCGGGCACGTTCAGATAGCCGATCGCCAGTTGTACGCCCGCTATCGCCAGTTCGCCCGAAACATTGTCGGCAACCGGATTGCCGGCGCCGTCCAGCACAGCGGCTTCGCTGCCGGGCAGCGCCGTTCCGATCGGGACCACATCGCGCCCCGGCGTAAGCGGCGTCGGGTCGCTCACCAGTTGAGTTAGGCAACATACCGTTGCTTCGGTGGGGCCGTAGTGGTTATAGATGAGGCTGGCGGGCGCTGCCGTTTTCCATGCATCGACCGCGCCTTTGGGCAATTGTTCGCCGCCGAAGATCGTCAGGCGCAGGCTGGGCAAGGCCTCCGGGCTCAGCGCTTTCACCTGCCGCAGCATGCCGACCAGCGAAGGAACCGAGATCCATACCGTCAGTTTGTTTTCGCGTGCGAACTTAATCGCATTCATTACCCGCGAGGCAGGAAGCACATGGAGCGATGCGCCGGCTTCCCAGGTACAGAACATGTTTTGCATCGAGACGTCGAAAGTCAGTTCGAAGGTTTCCAGAACCCGGTCCGACTCGCGCAGACCGAGCAAAGCGGTCATGGTTTCAATTTGATGGCGCGCCGCGCCGGTGGATATCATCACCCCCTTGGGAATGCCGGTGGTGCCCGATGTGAAGATGATGTAGGCAGTGTCCGCCGCATCGACATGCGCCGGATCGCTCGTCTCGTTTGCCGTCAGCGAATCGAGGTCGAGCCACGTCACCCGGCCGTCGCTCGATTGACCGGGGGGCTTGCGGCCAAGCGCGCAGATAAACGGCGGACCGGCTTGCAGAAGCTTTTCGCTCAGCAGCCTGGTTCCCTCCGGATCGGCAATGATCGCCGACAGTTCGCATTGCGATAACAGCGTAAGCAGGCGTTCCTCCGGCAATTTGAGGCCGAGCGGTACATAGATTGCACCCGCCCAGAGCGCGCCTAGCACGGCGATGTAGGCATCGATGCTCTTGGATGCCAGGATGCCGACCCGCGGCTGCTGCCCATTTTTGTTTGTCCAGCCTGGGCTGTTTTTCAACCGCGATGCGAGATTGGCCGCATGGCGGGCGAGTTGGGCGTATGTTAGCGAGCGATCTTCACACGAAATTGCTAGGGTCTGTGGATGGATGTGGTTGTGACGATGTACCGCAAGAGCGAGGTTAAATGTCATGCCAGACGTTCCCATTTTCCGTACCGCATGTTGCGGGTTGAGACGCTCCGCGACGTTGATAAGCTTACGTTTTGAAAATGTGCGCAAGCCTATATTTGTAACGTTGAGATGAAAAAAATCGATGAGTGTTCCTGAAGTTCGGGAAGGCACTTCTTGCGCAGATCAAAAGGAATGCGGAATTACCGTGCGACACGGATGTCGCCGATCCACGCTTTGCGTTACGAAGAATGCAATCCTGCTGCGCTAATATTCAGGTAGCTCAACGTCCGATCTCGCATTTCTCGCGCAGCATTAAGGCGTATCAAGTCGGCGGTGATGTGTTTGCTTAAAGGGATGCGCAATGGAACACGGTCTTTTACTGAATGCCATGATTTATCTGGTTGCGACGGTAGTCATGGTGCCGGTCGCCAAGCGGTTGGGATTGGGCGCTGTGCTTGGCTATCTGCTGGCAGGAATCGCGGTGGGGCCATGGGGGTTCGGTTTAATCAACGGCGTCGAAGACATTCTGAGTTTTTCCGAATTCGGGGTAGTGCTCTTACTCTTTCTCATCGGCTTGGAACTTGATCCTAAGCGCCTATGGTCCATGCGCCGCCCGATATTCGGTTGGGGCGGGCTGCAAGTCGCAGCTTGCAGCGCAGCCTTGTTTGCCGCGGGGTATCTATTGCATGTCGGCTGGCGAACCGCATTAATCGCCGCGTTGGGCTTATCGCTATCGTCTACCGCGATTGCCCTGGCCAGCCTACAGGAACGCAAGCTATTGACGACGCCGGCCGGCTCGGCCGGATTTTCTATTTTGCTTTTTCAGGACATTGCAGCGATCCCGATGATCGCTTTGATCCCTTTGCTTGGGGCGGCAGCGCATGACAATAGCGAACAAGCTTGGATTACTGCGTTAAAGGCCTTCGGTGTCATCGTCACGCTGATATTCAGCGGCCGCTATTTGATTCGGCATGTGTTGCGATTCATTGCGAATACGAATCTGCGCGAGATATTTACCTCGTTCGCCCTACTATTGGTCATCGCGATCGGATGGTTGATGCAATCGGTCGGCATGTCGATGGCGCTCGGCACCTTTATCGCCGGCGTGCTTTTGGCTGATTCCGAATATCGCCACGCGCTGGAAACCGACTTGGAGCCATTCAAGGGTTTGCTGCTCGGATTATTCTTTACCGCAGTGGGGATGTCGATCGATTTCGGCGTTCTGCTCTCCAGGCCTGCTTTGATATTGGGTTTGGTCGCCGCTTTTCTTTTCATCAAAATAGGCATGCTTTATTTGCTCAGCAAACGTATTGCTATTCCTGTAGCCGAGCGGGCGCTATTTGCTTTTTTGTTGTCGCAGGGTGGCGAGTTTGCTTTTGTAGTGTTTGGTGCGGCCGCCGGCGCACGGATATTCGATGCGCAAACGACATCGATATTGATGGTGGTAGTCGCGCTTTCCATGGCAGTTACTCCTTTGCTGCTGGTGTCGTACGATAAATTCATTGTGCCGCGTTTCTTGATGCAAAGTAGGCGGCCGGACGACAATATCGAACCGCAAGACAGTCCCGTGATCATCGCCGGATTCGGCCGTTTCGGCCAAATCATCGGCCGCTTTCTTTTGGCGAATCGTATTCGCGCAACCATTCTCGATCATGACCCCGACCAAGTCGATTTGGTCCGCAAATTCGGATTCAAGGTTTTTTATGGCGATGCCACGCGCAGCGATTTGATCAGGGCCGCCGGTGCTCAAACGGCAAAAATCATCGTGGTCGCAATCGACGACGTCAGCCAAAGCTTGGCGTTGGTGGATATGATCAAGCGCGATTTTCCGCACCTGAAAATTCTGGCGCGTGCCCGCAATGTCACGCATTACTATGATTTGCTCGATCGAGACGTCAGCATCATTGAACGCGAGACTTTTGACGCATCATTGCAATTGGGCGGGAAAGTACTACAAGAACTTGGTTATGAAACGGCGCGCGTGCAGGACTTGCTGCAGAAATTTCGCACGCATAATCTTAAGACGCTGCTCGATGTTTATCCTTACTACAAAGACCAGCATCAAATGATTTCCATGGCCAAGCAGGGGCGGAAAGAGTTGGAAGACATGTTTGCGCGCGACGCGGAAGCAAGCGGGAAAGAGGGTGATTAGAAAGAGGGTGATTAATTTGAACCCTGATAACGCTATCGTCCGATTTTTCTCGAGGCCAATACAATGAGCTTGCGGCCTTCTTCCAAAAATAGGATAGCGGCGGCTACCGAGACGGCAATCGCCCAGTCGGAGAGCGACAATGCGCGCGTTCCAAAGATCTCTTGAGCAGGTTCCCAATGCACGGCCACTGCCTGCAGGACGACCACAGCGATCAGCGACAACCAAAGCATTCTGTTCTCGAAAAACCGGCGATTAAACGCGGTGCCGTGTTCAATGCGGGCGTTAAATACATTGAACACTTGAAACAGAACAAAAGTGGTAAAGGCAAGGGTAAGCGCCCATTCCTTGCTGCCGTTATGCATACCATAATAAAGAACGCTGAGCGTTCCGACCATCATGGTCAAACCAAACGCAATAATTTTTCCAATTCGTGAGAATGGAAGCACCGCTTCGGTTTTATTGCGCGGGGCATCCGACATGATGTTTGGACGTGCGGCGTCAAGCGCCAGTGAAACGGCCGGTGGGCCGTCCATGATGATGGCAACCCAAAGAATTTGAATGGCAGTGAATGGCTCAGGCAATCCGGCCAAGGGCGCAAAGAATACCGTCAATATGGCGCCGATCGTCGTCGAGAGCTGGAATCGGACGAATTTGAGGATGTTGTCGTAGAGTGCGCGGCCTTGCTTTACCGCGCTGACCAGGGTCGCGAAATTGTCGTCCGTCAGAACCATGGTTGCCGCTTCCTTCGCCACCGCTGTGCCGGTAATGCCCATCGCCACGCCGATGTCCGCGGATTTCAAAGCGGGGGCATCGTTGACGCCGTCTCCTGTCATCGCTACCACGTGGCCTTGCTTTTGAAGCAAGCGCACAATGTTGACTTTATGCGCCGGCGTGACTCGCGCAAAGACCGTCACTTCATTGATCGCCCTGGCGATTTGATTCGCGTCCATGCCGTCCAGTTCGGCGCCGGTAATCGATTTTCCCTGAAGGCCGAGCTCGGCGGCAATGGAGGAAGCGGTCAGGTGGTGGTCGCCGGTGATGACTTTCACCGCAATTCCGGCTTCACGGCACTGGGCAATTGCGATCTTCGCTTCCGGGCGCGGCGGATCCATCAAGCCGACCAGGCCAATGAAAGTCAGGTCGTCGACCCAGTCGAGAAGATTCTCTTCACTCTTGAATAAATGAGCCGGCACTTCGCGCGAGGCGATCAGCAAACCGCGCAAACCTTGGTCCGCAAAGGCGCCGTATTCCGACTCGATTTTCTGGCGGCTTTGCGACTCGAATTCCCTTGTTCCAGCATTGTCCAGACAGCGCGTGCAGCGGGAAAGCAAAATGTCCGGCGCGCCTTTGACGAACATGGTGATCCTGTCGTTCGTCCGATGGAATGTCGCCATGAATTTATTCGCCGCATCGAAGGGAATTTCGGCGATACGCGGGAAATCCGCATGTACTGTTTCATCGGCAATCCCGCCTTTATGCGCCAGCGCAAGTAAGGCGGCTTCCATGGGATCGCCCACTGCTTTGCCGTCGTTAAGGCGGCTATCGTTACATGCAACCAACGGCACCAGCATAGGACTCAGTTCATCGCATTCCAAACCGCTGTCCGCCGGTCGAATGTCGCCAGTTGTTTGATAACCTTCACCGGAAACGTTAAAACGATGCCCCCGAAAAATGAAGGCTCTTGCCGTCATTTGGTTGAGCGTTAATGTCCCGGTCTTGTCCGTGCATATGACCGTTGTGCACCCGAGCGTCTCCACACTGGATAATCGCTTCACAATCGCTCGATGACGCGCCATATTGCGCATGCCCAGTGCGAGGGTCACCGTAACAACGACGGGCAAACCTTCCGGCATGGCGGCGACCGCAAGCGCAATCGCGTCCAATACGATGTCGGACAGACGATCCCCTCTGAAGAATTGCATGAGCGAGAGGACGCCGACCAAGGTGATTGCAATGAGCCCGAGGCGCTTTCCAAGTTGATCCAGCTGAATTTGCAGCGGCGTAGGCGCTTCCGCGGCTGCGGCAAGCTCCTGCGACAAGCTTCCCATTTCTGTTCTGATGCCGGTGGCGGTAACAATCATCTCGGCTCGGCCGCGGGTGAGCAAGGTGTTCATATAGGCCATATTGACGCGCTCGGCCAGCGGCGCCGCAGGATCGTTGATGACGCCACTGTGCTTGGCCACCGGAAGAGATTCACCGGTCAAGGCGGATTCATCGATTTCGACGCCGGCGGCAAGTACCAGCCGGCCATCGGCAGGGACTTGGTCACCGGCTTCAAGCAGCACAATGTCGCCTGGCACCAGTGCTTCAGCGGATACTTCTACTTTGTTGCCGTCTCGCCTGACGCGGGCACGCAAGGGCAACATGCCTTTTAGAGCGCTCAAGCTCTGTTCCGCACGGTATTCCTGATAGAAGCCTACAGTCGCATTAATCACCACGACCGCCAATATCACCAAGGCGTCCTTTGTATTGCCCATCAACCCGGCCAGAAGGGCCGCGCCCATCAATATCAGGATCAGTAAGCTTTTAAACTGCGCGAAAAACACCGTCCAAGGAGAACGATCGGGCGCTTCTTGCAATTGATTGGTGCCCCAAAGCCGTAGCCGTTGCTCAACCTGGGCCGCCGGCAATCCATGGTTGATTTGCACGTCAAAATTGGCGGCTACTTCTTCGGCCGTCAGGTGATGTACGGCGGCTGCTTTCGCTGGCGGGCCGGTGCGGGTTACGTCCTTTTCATTCGCCATGTTTCAAATCCAAGGCCAAGCTCAAAAAGAGCGACGATACTTAAGGTTTCGTACCCTGAACGAGGTCCATGCGCCTACGCAAGCGCTGCGCCTCTTGGGCATCGCCTGCTTGTTCCGCGCGTTTCACTTGCACGCCCAGCCATGCCAGCAGAGGGCGACGCCATCCTTGCGCCGAAGCGGTTTCGACGGCCGAGGCGATGACTACCGGGCCGGCGCGGCCGGTACGCAACAAGGTGCCGGCGGCCACCAGCCGCGAGAACGGATCGTCGATGCCGTCTATCGCTTTTGCCGCGGTATGTGCATCGGCGCGGCTCACCGCTTGATGCGGCGCGGGGAGTTGCGCGACGTCTTGCGCCTGCACACGTCCGGCCAAATAATCTGCATAGGCGCGCTCCGGCGCGGCGGAGTCTTGCCGCAGCTTTTCAAATTCCGTGCATTCGTCCAACACCAAGCTGGCGATACGGCCGGCGCATTTGATCAGCTCGATACGCGCCACCAGCGTCGCTTGTCCCGTGCTCGCCATGTCATTGCGCGCGCCGGCGAATTCTTGCGCGGCGACGCGATCGTTTCCGGCAAAATAAGCGGAGATCGCGTGGTCTACGCGGCTTTTGGCATTCGCTTGCCAGTCGGGCACGGCGGGGCCGCTTGCACAGGCGGTGAGCACCACGCTCAAGAAAATAGCCGGCCTCATGGTAGTTTGACCTCCGCTTCGCGTTTGAACGGCCACTTGCGGTTGATCTCATTGATCAAACCTTCGATTTTGTTCAAATTCCTCTCGACATCCGCGCGCAGTGGTGCCAGATCGGTGGTGGCATCTTTCACATTGGCGCCGACAGCCTGTGCTTCGATCAAGACTGCATCGAGTTTCTTCAAACTTGCGCGCGCTTCGGCGAGCAGGCCGTTGAGCTGCACCATGGCGGCCTTGGCTTCCGGCATGGCGCCGTTTTTACCGAATACTTGGCTATCCGCTTTTTGCGCGAGCCCGTCGACGGAAGCCAGCAATTGATTGGCGCGGTCGATCATGAGATGCATTTTTTTAGCATTTTCATCGCTGCCTGCCAGGACACCCAAGGCGCCGTTTTTGCCGGTCAGCTTTTCCGTGACGGCTCGCACGTTGCGCAGGCTTTCTTCCAGTGACGAGCCGCTGGCGGTCAGGCTGTTCAGGTTCTGGATAAGCTCCTTCGTCGAGGCGACCAGCAGTGGAATCTCGGCCGATACGTCGCCCACCAGAACATCGCGTACAGCGCCTTCCTGCAATGGCGGGTCGCTCAAGACGCCGCTGAATGCACGCAGGCGCGTTGCGCCCACCAAGCCGCGCTCCATCGTAAATACACTGGATGTGCGCAGCCAATGCGCGTCTTTGCGCGCGACATCGATAAGCAATCGTGCTTTTCCTTGCGGGTCCAATTCGATGCGGCTGACGCGTCCGATCGGAAAACCGGAGAAAGTCAGGTCCATGCCGACCACCACGCCTTCGGCATCGTTGGCGACCAGCACCAGCCTTTGTGTCGCTTCAAATGTGCCGCGCGCATACATCAGATAAATCGCGGTCGCGGCAATCAATGCGACCATGAGCGCCAACAGCATGGCGGCCTTGAATTCGATATTGGGTACGGGCGGCGGAGGCGGCGCGGACGATGTGTCGTTTGATTGATCTGTCATTTCGGGTGCATCAATAATAATTGCCCATCAGGGACACGACTTCAATCACCAGTACGACGGCGAATAGGCGCACCATGCCGGCCAAGCCGGAGCTGCGCCGGACCCTGCCGGGACGTCCTCCAACCAGCGCATCGTAATATGCCGAAGCCATCGGGATGAATGATACGGCCAAACTGAAAAAGAATATTTTCAGGACCAAAATCAGGCTCACCGAGGGATTGAATACTTGGCCCACGACACGCGTATATCCCGCCCATGCCCACGGCGTAAAGCCATAGATGTTGACGTAGGCCAGCAGCAGCGTCAGAACGCAGCTGACCGCGCCCAGCATCCACACGGCGAACACGCCCGCTTGCACGCGCGGCAGAAATTCTTGGCGGATGATGTCGGTTCCTTGCCGGCGCAATGCATCTAAAGTGCCCTGTACGCGCAGTTGCTCGACCTCGGCGGCGCCGGGCAAGGTATAGCGCAGCGCCACGAACAGGGCGGCGATGATGGGAATCAATTCAAGAACGAGGACCCTGACCACCATTTCGATCGCGAACCGCGATAAGCCGTAGCTCAATGCCGTAACGACCACGATGCGGATCAGGACGATGCTGATCAAGGCCGACAGCACCGTAAACCAGATGAGATTGGGCACGGTGGCGCGCACAATCTGGCGCGAAATGGCGTTACGGCCGTTGCGGCCGTAGGTCGAAGGCGACAAGGAAAGCGCGAGAACCATGACGCCGAAAAGCATGATTTCCCACCAGCTGTCGAGCCAGGCCAGCGTCTTGTGCCACCAGCGTGCAAGTGTCGCCGCGAAGGATGCGTGCGCCATTATTGCCGCGATCCCGATTGCAATTCGAGAATGCGCTTGCTCGCCAAATCGAATTCATGCATCAAGTTTTCTACTTCGCGGCGCGCATCGGAGAAATCTTGATGTTTGCCCATTTGCTCCAGTTTCTTGCATGGTTCGCGCATGCGCTTCATGCCGAGAAATTCTATCCCCGACAGCAGATAGTGTGCGGTGGCGGCAAGCAATTGCCCATCCTGCGCCTCTACGGCATCGGCGATGGTTTGCAATTGATTGGGCGAGTCATGCACGAAGGAGTGAATGATGTCCGCAAGCAGATTCGGATTGTTGGCGTCTTGAATCGCAAGCAATTGCTCGATGCGGCTCTGATCGACTACTTCGGCTTCCTCTTTTGATCCGGAGGCGCTTCGCGCTGCAGCGGCGATTGCCAGCGACTCGCGCAAGTCGTCCAGCTCCACCGGCTTGGGCACATAGGCGTCCACTCCTGCGGCAAAGCAGGCTTCGCGGTCGCCCGGCATCGCGATTGCGGTCATCGCGATGATGTAGGGTGCGGATTTGCCGGTGAAACGCTTGCGGATTCGCCGTGTCGCTTCCAGCCCATCCAGCTCCGGCATTTGAACGTCCATCAGAACGACGTCATAGGCTTGACGCTCGACCGCATCCAGCGCTTCCACGCCGTTGCCTACGACGTCGGCGCGATAACCTAGATGCAGTAACAGCTGCTTAACCACTTTCTGGTTGATCGTATTATCTTCGGCAACCAGGATATGCAGCGATATCGTCTCGGCGGTTTTTGCCGTGTCGGCCAGCGGCGTGGCCGCGGGCACAGGCGTGCCGCCGCCCAAGGTGTGCATCAGCACCTCGAACAGAGCGGCCGGCTTGATCGGCTTGTTCAAGTATGCGGCAAACTGGATGTCCGGCTGCTCGGTCGTGCGGGTGCGGTGCACGACCGAGGTGAGCATGACAAGCGGCAGCGATTTGGCGTCACGATATTTGCGAATCTCCGCCGCCAGCTGCAAACCGTCCATCTCCGGCATGCTCATGTCGAGAATACCGACGTCGAACGCGTGGCCGTGACGCACCAGATCCAACGCTTCCGCAGCCGAGGCGGCGGCGGAGGGCACCATGCCCCACAGTAGCGCCTGCTTGACCAGAATGCGCCGGTTGGTGCTGTTGTCATCCACGATCAGGATGCGCTTGCCGGCAAATGCGACCGAGTGTTCCTGCAATAGATTTTGCGCAAGCTGTTCGCCGGATGCTTCGGCAATGAGGGTAAATGTGAAGGTCGAGCCTTTGCCCACTTCGCTTTCCACCGACATCGCGCCGCCCATGATTTCCGTCAGGCGTTTGCTGATCGCCAGGCCCAGGCCGGTGCCGCCGTACTTGCGCGTGGTTGAAGCATCGACCTGGGTAAACGATTCGAAAATATCTTGCAGGCGATCCTGCGGAATGCCGATGCCCGTGTCCTTTACCGAGAAGCGGATTTCATAGGCGCCGGATGTGCGCTGCTGTGCCGAAATCAGAACGACGACTTCGCCGTAATGCGTAAACTTGATGGCATTGGACAGAAGATTGACGAGAATTTGGCGCAAGCGGGCAGCGTCGGCCAGGATGGTCGCCGGCACGCCTTCCTCGATCATGTAAGCGAGATCGATACCTTTTTCACTTGCGGTCGATGCCAGCAAATCCATCGCTTCTTCCACGCAGCGCCGCAGATCGAAAGGGTGATGCTCGATTTCCAGCTTGCCGATTTCGATTTTCGAATAATCCAGCAAGTCGTTGATGATGGCCAAGAGGGCTTCGCTGCTGGCGCGTATCGTCTCGGTATAGTCGCGCTGCTCTTCATTGATCTGCGTACTGAGCATGAGGCTGGTCATGCCGATGACGGCATTCAGCGGGGTGCGGATTTCATGGCTCATGTTTGCCAGGAACATGCTCTTTGCCTGCACGGCGGCTTCCGCTTTTTCCTTGGCTGCTTCCAGTTCGCGCTCATATGCTTGACGGGAAGATACGTCGCGCAAGATGGCAGCATAAATCCATTCCGTCTTTCCCTGTAGTTTGGAAATCGAGGCTTCCGCCGGAAATTCGCTGCCATCCTTGCGAATCGCATAAATGACTTGCCGTTCCGCCATGCGCTTGGCAGCGGTTTTGGATTTTTTGAAATTTTCGATCCGTGAAGGATGGTCTTTACGGTAGCGGTCAGGCAACAGTACATTGATTTCCTGTCCTCGGATTTCCTCTGCGCTCCAGCCGAAAATACGTTCGGCGCCTTGATTGAAAAAAATGATTTTCTGCGTTGCGTCGATACAGATGATGGCATCGTCGGCAACATCGAGGATGCCTTTGAGCTGTTCGGCAGTAAGTGAGGAGGTGGGCATGAGTATATTTAACCGGAGATCTGGATGCCGGAATAAAAATGATAATACATGGTGCGGCCGGCATGGTGCTTGTCCCTATGCGCCGAGGGTACAATGTTGACTCGTTCGGAAAAAAAATGAATTTCAAGCTAAGTAATCCTTGAAAAGGAACTGTCAAAGCCGTATGGGTATTGGATACGGGTTGACGAGATGAAACGATTTTATCTGGCAGAGGAAGAACGACGCACCTTGTTTGAAATGGGCATGTGGCATCCGCATCCCCGGGT
>JACOUL010000018.1 GCA_016177875.1 Burkholderiales bacterium | reverse complement strand
GGGCACTGTAATGTTCGTTTGCGTTGTGTAGGCCAGACTCGCCGGCAAGCCGCTCAGCACGCTGCCTGCTGTCAGGGCAGGATTGCCCATTGCCGCCTGCAGCTGGCTGGCCACGTTGCTCGTGCCGTACAGCGCAGTGGCAATCGATGCCCAAGTCGCGCCACTGGGCACCGTGTACTGCAATGCCCCCGCACTGTAGCGGTTGATCACCGCCACTTCGGGCGAGCTATCGCTATAAGGCGGCAACAGGAACAAGGCTGTGATGTTGCCTTGATTATCCAAAGCCAAGCTGGGCAACTTGTACGATGCATCAAAGCTCATCGACGTGCTGGCCGTCTCCAGCAGCTGGCTGCCTACCCATTGCGTGCCGTCGAAGCGATTGGCGTAGAGGCTGTAATTGGGAGAGTCATTATTCCAAATATAACTTACCGCCACTTGCCCCAGATTATTGACCGCTACAGTCGGTGCTACGCTCTGATAAAAGGTGCTGGGGGCGCTCCAGCCAACGGTCTCAGGCCCCGTGCCCAGCCAAGTGCCATTGTCATATCGTCGCACACAAATAGTGGTGCCTTCTATCCAGCTGACCGCACCTTTGCCGTTGCTGCTTAACGCCAGCGATTTGAAACCGTAGTAAAAACCAGAATAGCCAATGTCATTCCTGACTACGGTTTCCGTCCCCCAGGAATTGGTGCTCTTGGTGTAGGTCTTGGAATAGATATTATTGTTCTGCGCCCAGACAACCAGGCCGTTGCCATTGCCGTCAAATGCCACATTGGCACGACTAATCCCCGCCGTAGAACTCTCGATCGCCGTGCTGTTGGGACTAGACCAGGTGGCCGCGACAGCATCATAGCGGGAAAAGAAGACGCTTTCGTTACCTTCCGATCCAGCCTTTTGCGTCCATACCGCCATCACATTGCCGTCGGCATCCAAGGCGACGGACGGATTGAGGGTGATGTTGTTGCCGTTATATCCCCCTAAATCATCCAAGCCAACCGGGCTGGCTTGCCAGGAGGTGCCGTTAAAGACGTTGGCAAATAGGTTGTAACCACCGACAGTCCCCTGTACAAAGGCAACAACCGCTCGGCCATTGTCGTTAATGGCGCACGTCGACGGCAAGCCCATACCGTTACTGCTATTGTTCAGCAGAGTGGCTGTGCTATCCCATACGTCATTGATGCGGCGCTTCACATATTGATACGATCCGTCGCACCACGTGACGATCGCGTTGCCGTTGGCGCTCATGGCCATACTGGACCATCCGCCGTATGCCAGGGCATTCAACTGCGCTGCTGCCGACCACGTATTGCTGCTCTTGGTGTAGGTGCTGGTGTATAGCTTGCCGTCCGCCATCCAGCTCGCCAAGCCGTTGCCGTTCTGGTCAAACACCACATGCTGTTGCGTCACCGCTCCCGTGCCGGATGCAAATATCGCCGGTCCGCTCCAGCTTCCCGTCGTCGCCGTCAATGCGCCCGCATTCAGGTTGTACGCCGCATTCGTCGTCTGCACTTCCGTCGTGCTCAAGACGCCACTGTTCAAGGTGCTGTTGACCTGTTGGATATTGGTTGTATAAGTCAGCGTTGCCGGGATGTTGTTGAGTTTGGCGCCGGTGGTGAGAGTTGGGTTGCCCAATGCCGCTTGCAATGCGGGCACTGTAATGTTCGTTTGCGTTGTGTAGGCCAGACTCGCCGGCAAGCCGCTCAGCACGCTGCCTGCTGTCAGGGCAGGATTGCCCATTGCCGCCTGCAGCTGGCTGGCCACGTTGCTCGTGCCGTACAGCGCAGTGGCTATCGATGCCCACGTCGCGCCGCTTGGTACCGTGTACTGCAAGGCGCCTGCCGTGTAGCGGTTGATCACCGCCACTTCGGGCAAGCTATCGCTATAAGGCGGCAGCAGGAACAAGGCCGTGATGTTGCCTTGATCATCCAAAGCCAAGCTGGGCAGCTTGTATGCCGGATCAACGCTCATTGCCGGACCCGCCGTCTCAAGCGCTGTCCACCCTTTCCATTGGGTGCCGTCAAAGCGATTGCCGTAAAGACTGTAATTGCCACCACTCGCTGAGAAGGTCGTGACTGCCACCTGCCCTAAATTATTGACTACTACAGTCGGATAACTGACACCGGTAACACCTTGGGCAATGGACTCCGGTCCCGTGCCTAGCCAAGTGCCATTGTCATAGCGGCGCACATAAACGTCAGCGCCTAGCCCCCACGACAATGCGCCCTTGCCGTTGCTGCTTAAAGACAAGGATTTGGCGTCGAAATAAAATGCGCCAGATATGTTATTAGCGATAACAACCGCACTTCCCCAAGAATTCGTGCTCTTGGTGTAGGTCTTGGAATAGATATTGTTGTTCTGTGCCCATACCACCAGACCATTGCCATTGCCGTCAAACGCAAAGTTGGCGCGGCTGATGGCTGCCGTGTCATTCTCGATCGTCGTGCTGTTGGTATTGGACCAGGTGGCCGTGGCCGCATCGTAGCGCGAGAAGAAGACGCTTTCGTTGCCTTCCGATCCAGCCTTTTGCGTCCACACCATCATGGCATTACCATCCACATCCAAGGCTAAGGACGGATTGAGGGTGATGGAATTGCCGTTGTATGTACCCAGATCATCCAACCCAACAGGAGTGGTTTGCCAGGATGTGCCGTTAAAGACATTGACAAACAAGCCGTAAGAGCCGCTGAACTGCAGGAATCCAACCACAGCACGGCCATTGTCATTAATGGCACACATCGGCTGAAAACCCAGGCTGCCGCTTGCAGTGTTCAGCAAGGCGGCTTGGCTATCCCATACTCCATTGATGCGGCGTTTCACATATTGATACGGTCCATCACCCCATGTGACGATCGCATTGCCGTTGGCGCTCATGGCCAGGTTGGCATATCCTCCGGTCGTAATGGTGCTGAGCTGCGCAGCTGCCGACCAGGTGTTGCTGCTCTTGGTGTAGCTGCTGGTGTATAGCTTGCCGTCCGCCATCCAGCTCGCCAAGCCATTGCCGTTCTGGTCAAACGCCACATTCTGTTGCGTCACCGCCCCCGTGCCAGAGGCAAATATCGCCGGACCGCTCCAGCTGCCCGATGTCGCCGTCAACGCACCCGCATTCAAACTATACGTCGCATTCGTCGTCTGCACATCCGTCGTGCTCAACAACCCGCTGCTCAGCGTGCCGCTCGCAGACTGCGATTCCGTCGACGAGAGGGCAGCACTATTGAGAGAAGCATTGATCGTCTGCGTCCCATTCGTACTCAACGCCCCCGTATTCAACGCGCTGCTCGCCGCCCGCGTATCCGTCGTGCTCAACGCACCATTATTCAAGTTACCGGTGGCGTTCTGCGTGTCGGTGGTCGAGAGCGCGCCGCTGTTGACGTTAACCGTCACTTCCACGCCCGTGCTGACCGCTCCATTGTTCAACTGCCCGCTGGCCGCCTGGTTCTCCGTCGTCGTCAGCGCAGTGCCGTTGAGGTTCGACGTGGTGTTCGTACCGGCAACCGCATCGGTATAGCTGAAATTCGTCGTATGCCCTACGCCATCGGTCATACTCGCGACTCGCCATTTTCCGTTCTGCAGCGTATAGGTAAAGCTCACGGCAGTACCATCGCTCTGGTCAATGCCGGACACCCGGTTGCTGGCACCGTCATAGGTATAGGTCGTGACAAACGTCTTGCCGTCGGCAACGCTGTTGTCGTCCGGGCTCAAGTCGGTGATGACTTGCTTTAACCGGTTGCTGGCGTCGTAGCTGTAGCGCGTGCGCGTGATGGTCGTGTCGTCGCTTCTGACCGTGCGAATCTGCGCAAGGTTATTACCCGTATAGTCGAGATACGTCCGCTCGCCGGAAGCATCCGTCACCATGGTCAACAGATTGCCGGTGTAGGTATAGGTCAGCGAATTGCCGTCTTTGTCCGTGACTTGCAGGAGCTTGCCCGCGCTTCCGGACCAATCGTAAGTTTCGGTCAGTTGCGTGTCGCCGTCGGTCCAGGTCCATTGTTGTGTACCGCCGTCGTAGCACAAAACATCATAGCTGCCGGCGCCATCCTTGTTGACGTAGCCGCCCGTGGCGGCGTCATAGGCGTAGACCAGTTCGGCGCCGTCGCTATTGATGCGGGTGACGGTGCTGCCGGCGGTATTGATGGTGCCGGTCAATTGAGAGACGCTGCGGTAAAGACCGATGCGCCAATTGTCGCCGTTGTCGTCGTTGAGCAGCCCCTGGCTGTTGTAGGTGCGAATCAGGGCCAAATTGATGCCGGTGCCAAAGAGCGCCTCATCTTGCCGCTGGACAACGAGATTGCCTGTAGTCGAATTGAGGTAGATGCGCTCACCTGATTGCCCTAGCGTGGCGGTGCCCATGGCCCCCTGCCCACCCAAAGTATTGAGGGACGTATTGAACAAACCCAGGCTATTGCCACTCACAAATGCAACCATCGATTCACCTCAAAAAAACGCTGTCTGACGCCCTTATGCATGAAATTCCAAGAAGGCGCTCACAATTAATTTCTTTACTGAAATTTTTCAGCACATGGAGGTTGCCGACTGTTAAATTTCTTTACGAAATTCGAGTGGCCGCCCCAAAATGCCCGTCCTAATAAAGGTATCCATACCTTTTGGAAATTGTTTAGGAGAATTGAGGGCTTGACGGGCGATTTTTGAAGAAAAATTGAAAGGGAAAAGGCTTACGCTTTTTGGAGCGGATCAACAGTTGAGATCGAGCCTATCTCCGCGCAATTTGGTTCGCAGCCGCTTCAATGCATCCTTATGAATCTGTGAGATTCGCCCCTTAGTGACGCCGAAGATCTTCGCTATTTCTTCGAATGGAACGTGATGCAGATAGTGATAATTCAGCACTCGCCTTTCATTGGGCGGCAGTAACTCTAATAGGCTCTTGATCTGCTGATGCAATTGCTGGAGCTCGACGCGCGTATAGCTGTTATCGGGATAGGAGGCTTCATCGGCCTGATACATCCCCGAGTCTTCGAGGACAAAACCGACGGCAAGTCCTATCGCGATGTCCGCCAAATAGCCGAACAAAGCCTCCGGATCCTGAGCGAGAGCAGGTTTTTCCTTTAATGTATCCAGGCGACCCGCGACAATGCGGCGACGCGCGCTCACCTGCTCTTGCTTCTCGCTGAGCGATTCGATGCCGTTTAAGATGGCGCCGGTAATGCGCGGAGCGGAAAAAGTTTCGAACTTCACACCGCGGTCGGGGTCGAATCGATCGATCGATTCAATTAATCCGACCGACGCGTATTGCATGAAATCGCAAAATTCAAGTTCGATAAAAACCCGATTTGCGTACGCTTTGGCCGCCATGATGCGCGCGAAAGGAAAATAGCGGTCAATAATCTCTTCCCGCACTGCCGGATCGTTTTCGGATTTGAATGCGCGCCACAACGCAGACGATTCGGCTGCGCCATCAAATTGAACGCGCTTCGGCTGATTGCTTTCCTGCGACATTGATGACGGAATCGTGACCTAAGAGAATGTTCCAACCAACGCGCGAACGACCAAGTTCCAGCCGTCGATCAGTACAAACATCAGTATTTTGATCGGTAGTGAAATGGAAGCCGGCGGCACCATCATCATACCCAGAGACATAAGCGCACTTGAAACAATCAAATCAATCAATAGAAACGGCAAAAAAATTACGAAGCCAACCTGAAATGCGGACCGCAATTCAGACAACATGAATGCAGGAATCAGTTGGATCAGACTGATATCCTCGATCGACTTCGGCTGCTCTGCCTTGGACAATTCCACCATCAATGCCAAATCTTGCTCGCGCGTTTGGCGAACCATGAATTCTCGAAGCGGCTTGATCGCTTCCGTCGCCGCTTTTTCAGTGGTCAACTTCCCATTGAAGTAGGGTTGAAATGCTTTGCTGTTCACCTCTTGCAAAGGAGCGGACATGGTAAATAGAGTTAAAAACAGCGCCAGGCTAATGATGACGGTGTTAGGCGGCGTTTCCTGCATACCGAGGGCGTGTCGCAGCATCGAGAGCACGACGATAATACGGATGAATGAAGTCATGGACATCAAAATTGCCGGCGCCAGGCTCAATACCGTCAAGGCGAGCAGAATTTTAATGGCCGAAGAAATTTCACCTCCGGCCGCGCCACCGGTGCCGATACGAACTTGCACGCCGGGCAGCGAAATGGTCGGGTCGGCAGCCCACGCATCCGATCCCGGCAGCCATATGGCAAGCAACACGCCCGCCGCGATGAAAGACAGCTGCCGAATCAGGCCAAAGAGTTTCATTCGACGCGCTCCAAAGGGGCATCCTTTTGCGCAGGTGCAGATGCCAGAGAAGTCACGCCATGTTCGCTATGCGAGATGAGATATCGTTGTCCCGCGAACTCCACCACATAAAGCGTGAGGCGGGTACTGAGCCGCTGTGTTTCAATGACACGTAATTGCTTGGCCTGTTGCGCAAGCGGCTGAAGGCCCAAACGCCTGCGCAATACATATATAGATCCAACGGCTAGCAGACCAGATATGATCAATCCGATCGCCACCCTGGAATAACTCGACTCACCCGAAGCAGCATCGCGCTTATAGGGGATCGCGGAAGGCTGTGCCTCGGCCGCTGCGCAATTTCCGGCACAGCACCATGCCAATGTCGCGACAAGAACGGCGCCTCTCCAACGCAGCCCTAGTTTCATGACTGACCTGTCGACGCGATTTCCGTAATGCGCACGCCAAAATTATCATCTACGACGACGAGCTGACCGCGCGCCACCAAGTTACCTTCCAAAAAAACGTCGATAGGCGCGTCTGCAAGACGATCCACTTTGAGGACAGAGAATTCTTTTAGGCTCATGAGCTCGCCCACTGTGGTTTGGGCTTCGCCGACCATGACGTTCAACTTCACTTTCACACCTTGTAAAAGTCCGACGTTTCCACCGAGCACTGCGGGGCCTGATGGCGTTTGGGCCTGCAGATTCGATAACTCCACTAATTGAGCTGCACCTTCTTTTGCGACTTCATTCATCACTTATCACCAAATAAATTTGATTAAAATTACAGGCTTTTCCGGCTAACTTCGATTGCAACTGAATCGTTTATTCGCCCTAGGTATGCGTCAAACAAATGCCGTCCGTCTGGTCCTCGCACCGACAATGGCTTTTCGACCGAAGTGTTTAGCCTGATTACATCGCCGCAAGTAAGCGACATGAGGCTCGCGACTTCCACTTCGTTCCGACCGACCTCGACCGACAGAGAAACCGGCACCTGCGCCAACGATTTCAATATCGCTCCCTGGGATAAAGCCGGAACCCTCGGGATATCCATTGTTGAAAAGATTGATTGCACATATTCTGGATCGAGCATGCATGAGACCAACTGCTCACCCACCTGAATTTCAACAAGCGCCGCGCCGGAGGCATATCTAAATACTGTTTCATCGAAAACCGGATCGCCTTCGTACGAGACGATGCCCTCCGACGAACAAAGCCCGCTTACAACGCTTTCGAGAAAAGCCTTAACGCAACTTTCCGCTCCCTCTGACGCAATGGTCGGCACACCTTTCGAGAGAACGGCATGCCGCTGGTCCGGCGGAAAAATCTCTTTCTGAACAAATTTGCTCAACTCGGAAGAATACGAAATCCAAATAGATTTTCCCTTGCTATCGAACCGATGCCGCCACTTAATTGCCTGCTGCGCCGCATCCGATTCCCATGCGCGAGAACATATGACATTCAACTCTAGATGCCCGAGGCCCCAGGCGTCGCGCCACGTCGCCAATGCGCCGGCGACACGCCCCTCCACCTGTTCGAGAACGGAACCTCGCAACAGCGTAAACGGCCGCAACTTCATTAGCGATGGCCCTTCATATCGAACAATTCCTGAATCATGTCATTCGCCGTACTGACGACGTGAGAAGACGCTTGGTATCCGCGCTGCATAACGATGAGATTACTGAACTCCTGTGCCATATCGACGTTGGAGCCCTCGATCACACCAGCGCTCAAAGTGCCGAACCCTTGCGTGTTGGCGACGCCGATTTTTACCGAGGAAGAATTTGTGCTCTCGAATTCATTTCCGCCCAACTGGACAATATCGTGCTCGACCAAGAACTGCGCCAACGCAAGGCGCATGCCTTTAACGGACTGTCCGTTCGAGTAGGTTAAAGCGAGCTTGCCGTCCGCATCGAAAGTCACATTATTGAGGGTACCGGACGCATAACCATCTTGCGAACTGACTGCGATGGTTGAAGTATTACCGGCCGCGAACGATGTGACATCGGAGGAAAAATCCACCGTAAATACAAACGATGAAACACCGGCCGGCGCATAAGTAAATGAGAGCTTATCGCTTCCTGCAACAATGGTACCGTTATTAAACTGGATCGTTCCGTTGCCGATGTTGCCGGTCGAATCACTCGCCGTCACCGTCCAATTCCCCGGCGTCGTGGCGCTATTGTTCTTGAACGTCAATTTGACGAGGTGTTCGCCGCCGACGGGATCAATCACTTTAACGCCATTGAGGATTACATCCGCGGCGGCGTTGCTGGATATATTCCCGGTGAACTTAACGTTCGTCGTCGCTTTCGCGGCGCTGCTATGAAGCCCATTCAGCGAAATGCTCGCGAGCGATCCATTGTCGTTGAAACCCATTACTTGCAAGCCATTGGTCTTACTTACAAGGAGGCCATCCTTATTGAATTCGAATTGACCTGACTTGGTATATCGCAGCTTGTCGCCGTCCTTGAGAATAAAATATCCATCGCCGTTTACTGCCAAATCCAGGCTATTGCCCGTTTGCTGCATTTCACCGGCTTTGAAACTAATACTTGTTCCAAGCGTATTCAGTCCCGTGCCCAGTTGAGCACCCGTCTGATTGGAGCCGGAAAAACCTTGCCCGGGCTTGGTGCTGCCTTGGTAAAAAAGATCGGCAAATTCGAGGGTCGAACTTTTGTATCCAGGCGTATTCACGTTCGTCAAATTGTTGCCGATCACGCGCAGTCCCTTTGAATAACCGGTGAGCCCCGACATACCAATGAAAATACTGTCTAACATGATGACTACTCCTATCGAACAGAAATAATTTGTGAAAGACTGATCCCGCTTATCGTCGCATTTGATGCGGTTAAGACCGTCAACTGCGCTTCGCCATTGGAGAAATTCAGTTCCTTAACCTGGCCTGTAATCGTGCCGGACTGCGTGTTGACGTCTACCGTCTTTCCTAATAGTCCAACCGATTGAACGGCGGACTGGACAGACAATAATTGTTCAAGCTTTTGGTTAAGCTGCGCGCTTTGTTCCAACGCCGCAAACTGAGCAAGCTGGGCAACGAATTCCTGATTATCCATAGGCTTGAGCGGATCTTGATTGCTCAATTGGCTGGTCAGAATCCTAAGAAATTCCTGCAGGCCGATATTGCTGACCTGGCTGGTTGATGTAGTAGCGCTCACTGCCATTTATATTTCTCCCTTCCCGTATATCCCTTGCTCGACAATGTCGGCATTGTGCAATCCTGCCGTTGAACCTTGCGAGCCCGCTTCAATAAAAATATCTGTGTTCCCGCCGTCTTCCTGCTCATTCAATCTGTCTTGGACCTTCACACCGTTCACGGTTACCGACACCAAACGCACGCCTGTCGCGACAAATTCCGAATCAAGCGCTTGGGCGACCATGCTTCCCTGAGCTGACGTCAGTTCCGCATCGCGAACCCAGGCATGCAAACCATCATCTGCCTTATAGAGATGGATCTGTCGCTTAGCGTATTCCTCGTTTTCTTGAGCAGCTTCCGCGTTTGAGTTGGCGCCGCTCTGCTCCATTGCCTCGTCCCCGAGGTGGTCCGTCATAAAACTGTCAACATGTGCTCCTGAAGCGCGAAAGGCATTCAACAGCGACGTGTTTGAACTATTTGCGGGATCGAGAGCCGCATTTACGACTAAGGCATGATCGCTATTGATGGCTGCGATATCGAATCGAGCGCGCTGCTCATTGAAAATCCCGGCCGGCAGCAACGAAACCAATCCTTCGCCGACAGGTAGCGGATTCGACTGGAAAATACTTGAATCAAGGGTATTGAATTGGCCGACGACGACACCGCCAACGGCACTTTTTTTATCGCCCGGCGTTTGCTCGGTTTCTCCAGTGGCTGCATTGAAACCAGCGGCATCGTTACCCTGTATTCGATTGGGAATATTGTCCAACTTGACGCTGTCATCGCCCGCAAAATCTTGTGCAGTCATCACAGTATCGTTAACCGTCTGCGTCATTTTATTGGCATCCTTCTCCGCTTCCCCGGCATCTCGCTCAACCTCGTTCTGCCGGCTGGCAGACTGACTATTATTGTGAGGCGTAGTCAGCGCCAACATAGCTTTTTCGAGTTCAAGCATCCAAGCGCCATGCTGCGCCGGTCCCGTCTTATGATCTTGGCGGGCAGAAGAATTCGTCGAATATGCTGTTAGATTTTCAAGGCTTGTCATTATGTTCCGCCACATGGTGTTGCAGCGTCGACCATTGGTCGTCCGCGATTTTGCATTCTTCGCTCAATTGCAATTTGTCGAAGTTTGCCTTTTTTTGTTCACGATGACGTTCTACCGCTTCAACACCGCGTTGCGATGCCGTGACTTGATCAATCAGCGCTTCCCGCTGCGCTTCCAATTCAGCGGCCGACTTTTCCTTTAAGTGCCGCTGCGCCCCCAAGTCCCTCATATAATTGGTGAGGATCGCAAACCGATCGACCGCAAAATGCTGCGGCTTTTCCGATTGCATCTTCCATTCGATTGCGGCAACTTCAATGTCGCTTTGAATCGACTGGATTTCTTTACGGATCGCCGCCAGCGTATCGTTTATGCGCACAAGATCCGCTTGCAAGGCGTCTCGCTCCCATTTCCTGGTCTTTAACACGGGATCGAGCGAATATCGAAACTTGCCGTTGACGCTCACGCCGACATTCCTCCCATCGCTGCGCGCAAACGCGACATCGTATCCTGACGCGAAGTCGACTCCAGAATCGACTGACGCAACACCGCTCTCAATGCGGGGAGGATTTGTATTGCCCGATCAAGCGGCGGATTGCTGCCGATACGATATGCGCCCATATCCACCATATCGCGATTCCGGTCATACAAGGAAATCGTCTCCACCACCGCCGACATGAGTTTTTGATCTTCCTGGCTGACCAAATCAGTCGCCAGGCGGCTTACGCTACTTAAAATATCGATAGCCGGGAAATGTCCTTCATGCGCCAATTCACGGGTCAACATGATATGTCCATCAAGTGTTGCCCGGACGATGTCGGATATCGGCTCGTTAAAGTCGTCACCTTCGACCAACACTGTATAGAAAGCGGTAATCGATCCACCGGACTCTGCCGTGCCGCAACGTTCACACAGCGACGGAATTTCGGAAAACACCGAAGGCGTATAACCACGCGCCGTCGGAGGTTCGCCGGCTGCCAATCCAATTTCTCGGCGCGCCATCGCAAACCGTGTTACCGAATCCATCATCAACAATACCTGCTTGCCCTGATCCCTGAAATGTTCGGCCATTGCAGTGGCCGCGTACGCAGCCCGAGTCCGGACCAATGCCGGCTGATCAGATGTGGCTACCACTACGACGCTTCGCTTGATCCCTTCGGCGCCTAGATGCTTTTCAATAAATTCACGCACCTCGCGGCCGCGTTCACCGATGAGGGCGATGACATTGACATCTGCCTTCACATCCCGCGCCAGCATGCCGAGCAAGGTGCTCTTGCCGACCCCGCTGCCGGCGAAAATACCCATTCGTTGACCGCGGCCGACCGGTAAGATGCCATCGATCGCCCGCACGCCGGTCTCAATCAGCGTGGAAATACGGGGGCGCGACAAGGGATTGAGCGGCTCCGCCCGCAAAGGTCGCGTCGCAGCAGCGCGCGGTTGCTCACGTCCATCCAAAGATTCGCCAAACGCCCCAACGACGCGTCCGAGCAATTCCTCGCCCACGTTCACCAAAGGCAACTTACCCGTTGCAACGACCTCGCTGCCGCTGCCCACGCCGCGCAATTCGCCATAAGGCATGAGAATGATGCGCCCAGGTTTTACACCAACCACTTCGGCCGTCAGCGTTGTTTGCACTTGCGGCGAGATGACTTCGCATATTTCACCAATAGCTGCCGCCGGGCCGATGGATTCGATACTCTGGCCGGAAATGCCGGTCACTCGCCCCATACGGCGAATAAAGTCCGAACTACGCACGGCGTCCAGGTAAGGCCGCATCACTGCCCATCCTCCGTCACGTCTTTATGGCGACGCACATACATTAATGTCTCGCGCAAGCGCTCCAGCTGCACATCGAGCCGGGCGTCAAGCGAACCCGTGCTGGTGTCGACGATACATCCACCGCTGTTGACAGACGTGTCGGCACGCAGGATAACCTTAGGATCGATGCGGACGTCATCCGAGTTCGCCAGCATTTTTTGTATCAGATCCCAGTCGTCCGGGTGTAAACGTACCGTCAAGTTATCGTGATCCTTAAAGCCGGCGACCATTTGACTAACTAAGCTCATGACGCCTTCGCGCGTCGTCGCCGTGTCGCCGATAATTTGGCAAACCGCGGCAAATACGATTTCGACCAGCAAATCCTCTGCACCGTCGATGGCGCCGGTTCGCGCCTCGCTAAGCGACGCAGCAATTGATGCCAGCCGTTGCGTCTGTTCGGCAAACGCCTGCTTTGCAGATTCCTTGCCTAAGAGTAGGCCTTGGTCATAGCCGCGGCTTTCCGCGTCGGCACGTGCCTTTTCAACTTCCGCACGTACCTTTTCAAGATCCTGCTCATGCTGTTGTTGAATTTCTTCCCTGATGCGGCGCAGATCCTGCTCTCTCGCCTCCAGGGAAGTCTCTTCTTGTGCCGGAGCGGGTGTCTTCGATATTGGCTGCGCTACGGACCGCACTGCCTGCGTAGCAGGAATCACCACAGGACTCGTGTCTTGATCCGTGCTCTCCTGTATTTGAACAGGAGGAGCCGAAGCTCTCCCGATTTTTCGGGTTACGGACGACATGACAGGTGATCGGATTATCGTTTCCATGACGTCACCAGTTTTGACAGTGGATCCAATGCTCGCCGCACGGAATAAAGCGCCGCAGGCTTGCGCATTCCTTTGTGAGAGGAAGACACGCCGTTTATCGCCAAACCATCTTGCAGCCGTTTTGCCACGACTTCTATCAATACCGCTTTACGTGAAGGCGCAACTACCGTGTATCCCGTCATCAAATTGCGAACCTTGTCTCGACGCAAGGGATCCAGCATGCGCAGAAAAGCATCCTCCCAGGGCCAATGAGCGCATTTCAAAAGTTGAGCGGTCACTGAGGACGGTTCTGCTTCGAGTACGCCGTACATTTGAGCGGCGGTGGCATATTCAATGCGATCATGAGGATTGGTCGGTGCAAGCCCGCGCGCGCTCAACGAAATCAAGCGGGTGGTAATTGCCTCGTCCCGCGCAAACCCCAGATTGTTGAGTTCGTCAATGAATCTTTCCAACGCGACGCGATCCTCGCCTCCCAGTTCGGCGAGGATCCATTGCCTGTCTTCTTCATGCATGCCATGCAATGCTACGGCAGCGCGCCGGTATCCGATCATGGCCGCACTCCCGGTTTCTGCTCCGCTTCGCCCGGCGCTTGCAAAATCCATTGGCGAATGTCGACCAGCATTTTTTCGCGCTCCGGTTCACTTAAGCGATTTCCGATGACTTGGTTTCTGCGGAGATTAAGCAAAAGCAGCACAACGATTACCATCGCGACGGCAATTGCGATCGCCAGCAATATTTTTGGTAACGGCTGGCCCGTTTCACCAGCCTGTGCGCCGGCATTTCGCGCTCCCGCAATGGACGCATGCGCAGCCGGCGTGCCGCTCGTCGTTGCGGCCGCAGCGGGCACATCCGTTGCCGACGCCGCAAGCCGGTCCATCGAGTTGACCACGATCGCGTCTCCACGTTGACTATTTAAGCCAACTGCCAAGGCGATCACTTCCTTCAATTTCTCAAGCTGCTCATCGCTGAGAGATCTCTTAACGACGACGGCAACCGTCATCCGGCGCAAGGACCCGGCTGCGGTGACTGTTTGCTCAACCCTCCGGCCGACTTGATACTCGGCTTCCATGGAAGTCACACCGCCGCTATCGCTACTGCGTCCAGGACCTGACGAGGCCGTCGCGGCTGCGGCATCGCGCGTGGTCTGCCGCTCGCGCACCACCACGCCCGTCGGATTTCCTTCGCCTGAGGCCATCTTGGCCGGCAATACTTCTTCCGTGGTGACCTTGCTCTGATCCAGATTGAGCGCCACATCAACACTTGCGATTGCCTGCCCCGGCCCAAATGTCCGGTCGAGCACTTGCGATACCTTGCGAAGGAGGTAGTCCTCGGTACTGCGCTTGGTATCGAGCGTAGTCGCCGCTGAAGCCGTGCCTGCTTCGCCGGAGGCGACGCGGGTAAGCGCCACACCGTGCTGATCAAGAACCGTTACGTCTTCGGAAACGATATCCGGCACTGAAGCGGCGATCAGTCTCTGAATACCGCCGATTTGATCGGGCGCGAGCATTCTTCCCGGCTTGACCGTCAGTGTAACGGATGCCTTCGGCTTCGCTCCCGATTTCTTGAACAATCCTTGCTCGGGAATCGCCAAATGTACGCGCGCCGCTTGAATGTCATCGATCGAAAGTATGGTACGCGTCAGCTCACCTTGAATAGCGCGCTGATAATTGACCTTTTGCACGAATTCCGTCATGCCGAAATCGGCATTATTAAAGACTTCGAAACCCACCGCGCCATGCAGAGGCAGATCCTTGCCCATTAATTTTAAGCGCGTCTTATAGACGATATCCTTCGGCACCAATATTGTGTTCCCGCCGTCAGTAAGCTGATAAGGGACTTTCATGCGATCCAGCTCAGCCGTCATCGACGCTGCGTCGGCAGGCGACACATCGGCGAACAAAACCTGGTAGTCGGTACGATATGCCCAGACACCCAAACCGATTACCAACATAAGAATCAGTGCCGCGCCGGCAACGATGCCTGCTTTAGCCTGAACAGCCTGACGATTCCAAAATTCCACTAATGACGCCACGATATCAATACTCCTAAACCTGCATCCGCATTACTTCTTGATAGGCTTCCAGCAAACGGTTACGCACCTGCACCAGCAACTGAAACGACAGCCTTGCCTCTTCCATATTGATCATGACTTCATGCAGGTTCTGCGTGCCACCGACTGCCAGCTGCTGCATGGAGCGATCAACACCAATTAAACGGTCGTTGACGGCGTTAAGCTCGTTCGAAAACCAATCCCCGAAGCCGGCGGCAGGGACCTCCGGCTTGGCGGCCGCCATCAATTTGTCCGGCTCGATCAATGCGCCAATAGGCGCCATAGATTCCACAGTCATTACTGGCCTCCAATTTCAAGAGTGCGCGCCGCCATGGTTTTTGCAGCGTTCATCGCCACCACGTTTGCTTCATAAGCACGCAACGCCGCCATCATGTTGACCATTTCCGAGGTGTGATTCACCCCAGGGTAAGACACATAGCCATTGGCATCGGCATGGGGATGGCCGGGTTCAAGCACCATGCGCGGCGCGACGGAAGTCTGCTCCATCGCAGCCACTTGCGTACCGCCGCTGGCGACCGCATACAGGTTGCCGAATTGCTGAGAAAACGTCAGCGGCGCCGCTTTTGATACCACGCGCATCGGCTTATAGAGCTGATCCATTGATGCCGCCGTGCTATGCATGTTGGCCAAATTCATGGCGGTAACATCCATGCGCAGCTTTTCGACGGACATGCCGGTCGCGCTGATTTGAAATGAGATGTTGTAGTCCATCAGCGTTTTCCTTCAGAGATCGCGGAATTAAGAATGGAAAAATGCCGATTCAGCGCCTTTAGCAAGACCTGGTGATGCAGCACCGTTTCGGATAGCTTCGCCACCTCGGTATCGACGGAAACTTTGGCTTCGTCGATACCGCTCGGCTGCACGAAGTCGATCGTCGGCCGGTAGTTCGCGAAGGACGACAAAGGTGCCTTTTGGCCGTTGCTCAACGCGTTTCGCGCTTCGACCAAACGCTCCTCAAAAGTGACGGAGAGCGGCCGATACCCCGGCGCATTGGCGTTCGCGATGTTATGGGCGATCGCCTGTTGCCGCATTCCGGCGGCATCGAGCGCCAAGCTCAATAATGCCGTCGTATTACTCTCGATTAAAGAAATCATTCTTTGGCTCTCCTTATACTTAATTTATTGCACCACCAGCTCGGCATGCAGCGCCCCGGCAGCTTTAACCGCCCGCAATATCGAAATGATGTCGCGCGTGTTGGTCTTGATGCGATTGAGCGCATAAACCAGATCGGCAACCGTATTGTTGTTTGCGCCGACAAAACCGGACTCATTGTGTTCATCGACGCTGACGCGGCTATTGGACACTGTCGCGGTGCGCACTTCAGGACCGACCTGCCGCACGAAGATGGGCTGCGATACCGAGTTGTCGGTCACAATCGACACCTTCAAATCCCCGTGCGAAATCGCCACCTTCGAAATCCTCACGTCGCCGCCTGAAACAACCGTCCCGGTGCGCTCGTTGATGACGACTTTTGCGCGGCGATCAGGCTCAACCTGCACGTTTTCGACCGACGTCAAAAAATCGGCAAGGCGCTCACGCCTTCCTTCCGGGACACGAATGTCGATTCCCGAAGCATCCCGCGCATCTGCCACCTTCATTCCAAGTGTGCTGTTGATTGCATGCGCAACACGGGTTGCGGTCGTGTAGTCGGGCTCGGAAAGGACAAAGGTCACTGTATTGGTTGCATTCATGATGGGATTCGGCACACCCACTTCGATCGTCGCGCCGTTCGGCACCGACCCGACCGTCGGATGATTTTTTTGCATGACATTACCGTTCATGTCGTATTTGTAGCCTCCGACCGAAACCGCCCCTTGCGCCAATGCATACACGCGGCCGTCCGGGCCTTTGAGCGGCGCAAGAATCAATGAACCGCCGACGAGACTGCGCGCATCGCCCACGGAGGTTACGGTAACGTCCAGCGTATCGCCGGCGCGCGCAAAGGGTGTTAGGCTTGCTGTAACCATGACGGCTGCCACGTTCCGGCTTTGAACATCATCGGCAACAACCGAAATGTCGAAGCGCGACAACATGTTGGCAATCGACTGGCGTGTCGTCTTGTTGCGCGGCGAATCCCCGGTGCCCGCCAAGCCGGTAACCAGGCCGTAGCCGACCAAGGCATTCTCACGCCAACCGGCCATCTTGCCGATATCCTTGATACGAATCGATTCGGCTTGAACCGCAGCGCAAGCAAGGAGGCTCAAGCACGCTAAACAAAAATGAATGATCTTTCTCATCTTGTTACAACCCAAACATAGTCAAGAGACGCTGCCACCACGATGGGCGCTGACGGTCGGCCAAATCGCCTTCACCGACATAGCTGATCTTGGCGTCAGCGATACGCGTCGACAAAACCGTATTCGTGTCCGAAATATCTTGCGGACGAACCCTGCCTTCCACCTTAATCTGCTGCCGCTCGTTGTTCACTTCCAATAGCTGTTCACCGGCGACCAACAAATCACCGCCTGGAGTAACACCTTTCACCGTTACCGTAATCTGCGCGAGAACGCGGCCAACGCGTTGGGTTTGGCCCCGGCCATCAAGCTGATTATTCGTTCTTATGCTGGCGGACTTGCTGGTCCCGGGTGTCTCAATATTGACACCTACACCCGCATCCCTGCCTGCTGTAGTGTTCGCCGTGCTGGTGGCACTCGAGTTTTCATACACCAGTACGGTCAACAGATCTCCAGGCTGATGCGCTTTTCGATCGGAAGCCAACGGTTGATAAGAGCTTTCCTTATACAAGCTTGCCGCCTGTACGGACTCGAAATAGCCCGCCAGTGCGGCAACCGCCAACACAACTCTTGCAATGCGCGATATCTTCATTACCTTCCACCCGCCCTAACGACGCCCAGCGCCACAACACGTGCCAAGACTGCATCGGCACTGCTTTCCGGTTTGACGCGAACCATCTGGCCCAACCCGCCCTCCTCCTGTGCCACTGCGCGAGCCTCAATTACTACGCCACCTTCCGCGAGAATCAATTTGACGCTATCGCCACGTGCCACCATTCCCAGTGGCGCCAAGTGAGTGCGCGTGAGGATCTGTCCGTTGTTCAGTCTTTTACGCAAACGAGTCTGTTCTTGCAGCCGCTCAACCGGCATCAACTCGTCCGAAATCGCCGAGACTTCTTCAACTCGCACGTCAAAGTCAGCTGCCGTCACGAGCGCGCCTTCGGCGATGTCTCGATTTGCCACATATACCGATTGACGCACATTGGCGGAAAAGGGAACGACTACCGAGCGGTAAAACGCGCCATTCACATGCACGTCAACCCATACCGGAATGCGCGCGTAAAAATGCTTCAGATCGACGTCACGCGGCCTGAACGAAACGTCACCAAGAGGCAGATCCAATTCGGCAGGAACGGCAAGTACGGTAACATCGACTTTCTCGAATTTTTTCTGCAGAGCGTTCTGCAGCTTGCTGCGCGCAACGTCGACTAGTGCACGGCTATCAACGGCACGCGTTGCAACGCGAACCTTAACTACTCGTGGACCGCTCCATTTCAGGTTCGACTTGAAGCCCGGAACACGACGGCGAATAAGCTGTTCAACATCTTCGCGCGTCCACTGGTCAACATTACCGACCCGAGGCGCCGCGCCAATGTGTAAAGCTTTTATCACCCCCGCAATTTCCGGGCTTGCATCAACCGTCGCTATATCTGCTACGGTAATGAAGCGTTCGGCGATGACGGCTTCCTGACGAAGCTGCAAATGCATTGCGGCCGCAGGCTGCGCAGCGACGGCAGCGACGGCAGCGACGGCAATTGAGCTTGCCAGCACAGCAAACCACATGCGCATTATCGCCGGCACGAAGTCTTTCACCGCTTATCCTATCGACGCAGGTTGTTGCTCATGCCAAGCATCTCATCGGCCGCTTGAATGACCTTCACGCTCATTTCGTAGGCACGCTGCGCGACCATTAAATTCACCATCTCATCCAGCATCTTGACGTTGGAAGACTCGACAAAACCTTGCGCAATCGTTCCCAGACCTTGTTGGCCCGGCGTGCCATATATAGGATCACCCGATTTCTCAGTGGCCTTGTATTGGCTTTGGCCAAGCGCAACAAGCCCCGACGGATCGGAGAAGCTCACTAATTCAATGCGCCCCACTTCGATGGCATTAGTTTGGCCGGCAGTGCGCACCAGCACTCTTCCATCCGACTCGACGACGACTTCTTTGACATCTTGGCCGATATGGATATTCGGTTTAAGCACAGACCCATCCGCCGCTGCCAAGAAACCATCGCGATTAACCTGTAAAGAACCGCCTCGCATATAAGCACTGCCGCCATCCGGCAGCGTCACTTCAAAAAATCCCGTGCCACGTATGGCGACGTCCAGCGGACCATCAGTTTTTTTCAACTCCCCATCGGTAAACAGCTTAGCCATCGAGGTAATGCCGACACCTGTGCCACGCGCCATGCTTTGAACATTGCCGGTCTCATCGACTGGTCCGCGGCCTTGTTCGCGATACATCAAATCCGTGAAGTTCACGCGACCCGCCTTGTAGCCGCTGGTATTGACGTTGGCGAGATTGTTGGCAATCGTGTCCACGTTGAGCTGCTGTGCCTGCATGGCGGTCGCGGCGATATAAAGCGCATCATTCATAATGACTCCTAAAATTCTCCAAGTTTGCGAATGGTTTTTTCGAATACGTCATCGTAGCCCTGCATGATTTTTTGCATGGACTCGAAGTGGCGCACAGTTTCAGAAAGACGAACCATTTCCTGTGCCGAATTGACGTTGGAATTTTCCTGGTAGCCGGCGCGTATCTGGCCGACGGAACCTTTATCTGTAACTCTTGCTTGGCCAGGCCCAAATAAACCACCGCCTAAATTGATCAACGCTTTGGGATCTTCAAATCGAACCAGCTTGATTTGACCGACAACGGTTTCGCCTTGTTTGATTTCTCCTCGGCCATCGATGGAAATCGCTGATCCATTGGCGCGCATTTCTCCGCCGATTCCTAGTAACGCATGTCCTTGCTCGGTAAGGAGGCGGCCGCTGGGGTCAACCCGCAAGGTTGCCTGGCGGAGGTAGGCCGAACCGCGTTCGGTGGCGACTTCAAAAAAACCTTCGCCTTCAACGGCAAGCTGCAATGGATTGCCGGTACGACGCAACGTGCCGACGGCATGATCAATGGCCACGCCGGCGTCGGCAGAAGAATTAAGACCTCGCGTACCTGCGGCTTGAACTCCCTCAGTTCCCATGAGGCTTTCAAATGCGCGCGCGACCGAGATCTGGCGCTTATAGCCAGGCGTTGAAACATTCGCCAAATTTTGGCTAATGCTGTTTAGCCGCTGCAGGTCATTTTCCATGCCGACCGCGGCAATTGAAATTGCATCCAAAATTACACTCCCTGTTTATTTTTTGTTTTTTTGTATCGCGTTAAAACCCAGTTTTTTACATGCTCACCGTTCCATACGATTTCAAATTAATGGAATTCGGAATTTCCGCCATCGACAAAATGCGCATATGCGGTATGACTCGTTCCGACAAGATCCGCAAATGCCTTCTCAAATCCGGAGAGCACAGCAATACCGGCAACATATTACTTTTCATCATGCGCTCTGCCTGCGCCGCTAAGCGCGCCAGCAGCTGTTCTGCCAATTTAGGTTCCACTACCAAGGTACTTCCGGAATCGGCAGAACGTACGCTTTGCAGTAAGCTTTGTTCGACTGCAGGATCCAAGGTCAATACGTGAAGCGCCGTCATATCGCCTACTAAGGCCTGGCAAATCGCCGCACCGAGCTTTTGCCGGACCAGTTCAGTCAAATAAGTCAAATCCTTGCTGCCGCGCCCTGCGTCCGCAAGCGTTTCAAGAATGGCTTCCATATTGCGAATCGAGACTTTTTCGCGCAACAGGTTCTGCAATACCTTTTGCACGTCGCCTACCGACATCACGGTCGGAATCAACTCTTCGACGAGTCCAGGCTGCTGCTGACGCACGCGCTGCAACAATCGATCGGTTTCTCCGCGCGTGAGGAGCATCGCCGATTGCTGCTTTAGCACTTCGATCAAATGCGTAATAAAGACGGTAGCCGGATCGACCAGCGTGTATTTGGCACCGCGCGCCTTTTCCTTCTCGTCGTCTTCGATCCACACTGCCGGCAAGCCGTAAGTCGGCTCCCGCGTTTCGACGCCTTTGACAGTTTTGACGTCGCCGCCGCCATGGATAGCGAGAGTCCGTTCCGGCATGATGTCACCCTTGCCGACCTTGACGCCGAACACCGTAATTTCATAGACATTCACACCAAGCTGCGCCGAATCCCTGAAACGCACACGCGGCAATACCAGGCCGGAGTCAAGCGCGTATTGCTTGCGGACGGCAGCGATGCGATCCATAAACAAAGACTGTTCGCTTCCGATGAGCGGCTTGAGATTTGCACCGACCAATACTTCGATCGGTTCGACTTGCAGCATGGCGTAGTCGTCCTTGCTTTCCTCTTCTTGTTGAGCGGCTGCTTCATCGGCGGCGCTCTCGCCACCTTCAGTTTTACTGCGGCGGACGATCCATGCGATGGCCAGGAAAAATCCCATGATGATGAGCACCGGAACCGTCGGAATGCCGGGCAAGATGGTCAATATCGACATCGCCCCGGCCACGATCAGTAAGGTCTTGGGAAATTGTGTAATCTGGCGCAGAACCTCACCGCTCAGATTGCCGTCGGATGACGAACGCGTCACGATTATGCCGGTGCTCACCGCGATAACGAGCGCGGGTACTTGGGTAACGATGCCGTCGCCCACCGTCAGCAAAGTAAAAGTATGCAATGCTTGATCCCAGTGCATACCCATTTGCATGACACCGATCACCAGTCCGCCGACGATATTAATGAGCAAGATGACGATGCCTGCAATCGCATCGCCTTTGACGAATTTACTGGCGCCGTCCATTGCGCCGTAGAAGCCGGTTTCTTTTTCCAGGTTTTTGCGCCGGCGCTTCGCTTCTTCCTGGTCGATGAAACCCATGTTCAAATCAGCGTCGATGCTCATTTGCTGGCCCGGCATGCTGTCTAGGGTGAAGCGTGCGGCGACTTCCGACACACGCTGCGCACCATTCGTCACCACGACATACTGCACGACGACCAAAATCAAAAACACAATCAAGCCGATCACATAATTACCGCCGACAACATAAGAACCGATCGCGCCGATCACATGACCGGCATCCGCATCGGCGAGAATCAAGCGCGTTGCAGCCACGTTCAACGACAAGCGGAATAAGGTCGCAATCAATAGCAGCGACGGGAAGGTGGAAAACTCGACCGGCTTGGGAATGTAGAAGGTCAACAGCAAAATCAACAGCGCAAAGCTGAAGTTGGTCAGGATGAGGAAATCCAGCAAACCGGAAGGAATAGGCGCAAACAAAACGGTGAGCACGCCCACCACCAGCAGCACCAGGGCCAAATCAGTATTGTTCTGAAATACACGGCGCAAGGCTTGCATCAGACCGCTCCTTTCGCACGCGCTTCACGCATGGCGTATACCCACACCATGATCTTCGCCAGTTGCGGGTATAACTTTTCCGGCACGAACCCTTCGTAATCGACTTCGCGGAACAACACACGTGCCAAGATTCTGTTCTGTACTACAGGAATGTGATGCCGGCTTGCGACTTGGCGCATCTTACGCGCCAACTCACCTGCGCCCTTGGCGACCAATTGCGGCGCGCTTGCCGCGCCATGCCGGTAACGCAAGGCGACGGCAATGCGCGTGGGATTGGTGATCAACACGTCGGCTGACGGCAAATTGCGCATGGCTTTGCTGCGCTTCAACATCTCCTTGCGCAGCTCGCGGATGCGCTGACGGATGCGCGGGTCGCCTTCACGGTTCTTCAGCTCATCCTTGACGTCGCGCTTGCTCATACGCATGCGTTTGGCAAATTCCCAGCGCGTGTAAGCGAAGTCGATGATTGCAATCACCACCAGAGCAAGCGCCAGTTTTACCGTTAAACTGCCGGTCAGATTGAGCAGCGCCCGTGCGTAGCTTTTTTGTTCCAGTGCAGACAAAGCGATCAAGCCCGAGATATCGTCTCGAATCGCGAAATAGGCAATCAATCCGAGCACGATCAGTTTGAATACGCTTTTAAAAGATTCATATACCGTTCGCATCGAGAACAAGCGCTTGAAACCCGTGGTTGGATTAATACGCGTGAAGTCCGGCGCCAGCGGCTTGAATGAGAATACCGCTCCTATCTGGAACAAGTTCGCAACAATCGCGACAATCACCAGCGCAAAAAACAAGGGTGCCAGAATATGCAGCATATTGAGAATAATTTGGCCGAGCCAAGAAGAAATGCCGTCGGCGCTCCAATCGATGCGGCCGACGTTGTTCATCATCGTCATCTGTAACTTCGCCGATTGGCGCAGTCCACTCCAACCCTGCGCGTAGAGCACGCCGACCATGGCGATCAGCATGGCAGCCGCGGTGAAATCCGGGCTTTTGGCGACGTTGCCCTGCTTGCGCGCTTCTTTAAGCTTATGCGGCGTCGCTTCTTCGCTGCGGTCGAAATCCTGCTCAGCCATTTAGCCCAACACCTGTTCCCAATAATTAAAAATTGAGGCGTACACGCGTCCCATAACCGGGCCGAGATAGCCGACTGTTAAAGCAAACATGGCAATACCCGCAAACAGCTTGACTGGAATTCCGACCATGAACACATTCATTTGAGGCAAAACACGCGATACCATCGACAACCCCGCCTCGACCAAAAACAAGCAAAACATCACCGGCGCGATCAGGGCGACGCCCAATGAAAACATCGCGCCGAACTGCCGAATCACCGCCTCTATAGGAAATGCGGTGAAGCCAGTACCCGGCGGCACTTGCTGGAAGGAGAAAGCCACGCCACGCAAGAGCGCATGATGTCCATCCATTCCAAAAAACACGACTACCGCCAACAGATTCAGCATCGTCGCGAACAACGGCGAGCCGGCGCGCGTAACGGGATCAAATACGTTGCCGATACCGAATCCGCTCTGAATATCCAGTACTTTGCCAGCAACTGAAAATGCACCGAACGCAGCCGAAACGCCAAACGCCAGCGTCGCGCCTACAATCAACTCCACTAGCGCCGCTACGATCAATGATCCAAGCGCCGTAGGTATCGTGTTAAGCCGCACCCCGAATCCCAAAACCAGTGCCAGGCTTAATGCGACCGTGAATAACACTCGTATTGCGATCATTCCGGACAAGCTCGAAAGGATGGGTGACATGACAAATAGCGCACCCAGCCGCAACGAGACCAGAAAAACTGCAATCAGCCAGGCGAAATCAAGATTCATCACCATGACTAATAGGGAATTCAGAAATACGAAGGAATATTACTGATCAAGCTGGCCGAGAAAGCCAGCAGTCTTTTCAGCATCCACGGCCCAAAAACCACCAGTACGATTACGGTAGCGACTATCTTCGGGATAAAGGTCAGCGACATTTCCTGCACCTGCGTGACCACCTGGAGAACGCTCACCAAGAGCCCAACCAGCAGGGTGACCGCCAATAGCGGTGCGGAAATGAGCAGAGCATTCCATAGGACGTCCGCCAGCAGTTGCACCGCCAAGTCTGATTTCACCCCTACTCCCCTGAAAAACTTTCCGCTATTGCCATCGAACCCGGCGCGGATTTAATCATTTTTATTTGCGGCGCGAATTATTTTTTGACCAGCAAACTAGTCGGCGAAGTCTAGCCAGCCATATACTTCCTGTCAAAGGAAGGCGGGGCAAAACTGCCCGCGCGGCACAAAAATTAACAATTCACAACTATTTAATATCGCTAAAGCAATAAAAATGGGCATTTAACCTGAAAAATGCCCATGTTGGTATCCCATATTTATGGGAGGCGCAAAGTGTATCCATATGCTAAAGGAAAAGTTTAGCGTTTTGCACATAAACCTTATAAAAAATTAAACGAAAAAATAATAAAATAATAAAATCAAACACTTACAATGACATCTTTTGAATAGCCCTCAATATATACCGAAAGTTACATTCAACAACCGATCTTCTGAAATAGTCCTAAACTTTTTTTATAAGTGACGGATACCTTAGTTAAGGACTGAGAAAATTCCATGATTAATTCACCTGACTACCTCGCCTTCGATCAACTGATCCAGCAAGCGCTCGCGGCCAGCCAAAACAATGACAGCGGTACGGCGCTACGTCTGTTCACGGAAGCAGCTCAACAACAGCCGCTGTCAGGCATTCCTCATTTCCTCGCGGGAGCCGAGTATGCACAGCTTGGGAAAATGGCTGAAGCGGAGGCGGCTTACGCCAATGCGGTGTTGCTTGCGCCACATCTTACGATCGCCCGTTTTCAGCTCGGTTTGCTGCAATTCACTTCGGCGCGGCCGGCAATTGCATTAGTGACGTGGCAACCATTGCTCGATTTACATGAGAATGACCATTTGAGATTATTTACGCTCGGATTTGCCGAGCTCGCACAGGATGGGTTCGACAAAGCCTTGGCATTTTTTGAAGAAGGTATGGCGGCTAACCTGACCAATCCGCCGCTGAATACGGATATTGCACGAGTAGTGTCGGAAATCCGCAAATTGCAGAATAAGAGTCAGGAGAGTTCTCAAGAGAGAACGGACGAAGCGGCAATGACCGAAGATGGCTCGCACTTCCTATTGGGCACTTACCGACAGCACAACCAATTGCACTAACTCTCCAATGCAATGATATGCAGGACTATGCAAACTCCAGCAAGGACCACACAGGTAACTGCATTTTGTCAGGCGCTCGCCGATAATAAATGCTGAATCGCCTGATCTACCATCTTGCCGATTTCCGGATCAGCCTCCATCGAGGATTGAATACCTTCGATCAATTGATAAAACTTCGGATCATTGATCAAGTGCTCCCCGAATTGCGACAAAAAGATCGATTCAAGAAATATCCGAAACGCTTTTCGTCCTCGCTGAGGGTCGGTCCGATCGATCGCTTTAATGCGTTGGCCGATTAGCGCTTCTAGATTTTCGGCGTTACCAGCTTCCTTCTGCAAAGAAGTGCGACCAGGGCTAGTCCGGCTCTTAACTGACTTTCTATCAACACGCGAAGCCAACTGACTTCGTATGATTTCGACCAGCTGACTAACTGTACCGATAGGCGTGGGCATAAGAAATAAGATGCAAAGTTCTATTTTTAATATTTTACTCGGCCGAGTACGAAGAAACGATTCTAAGCTCTTATTTCAATTAGCGGCTACCTCTACTCTTAATAATCAAAATCACTCCGATAAGGAACCAAGTAGATGCTGCTCCGACTGAGTGCCATGGCGCTTAAGTCCTCCGTCTTCCTCACCGACAAGTCTCGTACGCTTATCTCGAGTTGCCCGCTCAAAGGCAGCATATCGGCGAACACATAGGCTTCGCGTGCGAACGCAATGCCGTGAAATCGAAAAACGGAAAGCCGCTTCAATGTCTCCTCGATAAAGCGCCGACAAGTCACGGACTCCTTCAAGCGCACGCAGCGCTGACTGCGGTAATCAGACAATTCATAAAACACTTTATAGCCGGCCTCAACGATCTTATGAATATGGGCCGATTCCATATCTTCATAATGATGAAGATTAATCATCACATTTGAACGTTGCGACCTCGGGAAAATATTATTCAGACGCATCAACAGGAAATCAAAATTGTCTCTATTCAAGCTCTGAATGGAGAGGTAAAGCCGGTTCACCTTGCCGATTCCACTGCCGACAAGCGACCCCAGTTCAAGCTCATTATTTTTCTTTGGCGGACGATAGGCCAGTAGTCGGCCAGATTTTTCATCCATCGTCACGTTTATTTCCACGCATCGAAAAATCTGCGATGCTTCCAAAAACTTCAACATACTGTCGACGCCAGCGGCACAAAGCTTGTTTGCTTCCGCGTCGGGCAGCTTGTTCACAAGCCGCCGCTTCTGATAAAAATCGTGACCATGATTGAGCAAGCCGAACTGCGCCGACGCATCTTCCTCGTCGATGGCAAGGATCAAATTATTTCCGCTTAAATCGGACTTACGTAGTGCGTAGCGCGGCGGCGCAGCCAAGTCTTTTCGAAATATAGACATCAGCGGCCGCTTTGCGTACGTAATACCTTCCAAATCCAGTAACGAATCCGAGAACCATTCCAAGCTATAGCGCTTATGGCGATTGTCATGTGCAGCTTGATAGAGCTCGGGAAAACGCTCCATTGCAGCCTTGTTGAAGTAGACTAAAAATGGAATCTCCAAGTGACGAAAACTGTTATTACGCGAATCATGCCCGGTACCGGCATACGGATCTTCGCCATGATCGGAAAAATAAAGCAGTATCGTCGGGCGCGACTGTTCGGCGATGTTGTCGATCACCGTACGAATATTTTTTTCCACATATGAAATCGCCGACTCGTAGCAATTGATTGCCTTCCGATGCAACTTCATATCGGGAATATGCGCATCGCCAAATAGCGCTTTTTTTGAAAACCGAGCAGTCAAAGGATTGATCGCCTCTCGTTCTGTCTGCGGAATATTCGTGCAGTAGCTGTCATGACCTGCATAAGAATGAAGAAAGAGGGTTTGCCTGGGCCGATCCAAGCTGTTTGCGTGCCGCTCGAACGCATGCAGCAACTCGGCATCGTATTTGCGCCTATTCGGGCATTCAGCCTTGTTTGCGAGATTGAGAAATTCGAGGTGAGGCGCCTGCTCGCCAAATAATTGAGAAGTCCAATCCAATTGACAGCCGCGATTCTGATTGGATAGCCAATGGGCTTCGATGTCATTCGACGATAGAACGGATAAGACGTTTGCGCGCCTCAAATTTCGTATCAATAAAAATTGATCCGCATAGGGATCATTGGCAACCGTAAAGGTCCGGTACAGAGAAGGAAATGTATGGGAAAACGCAGTAATGACGTTTGTAAAGGCAATCAAGTTCGGCTCCAACCCATGCAATGGATTCATTTGCGATGAGCCGGTGCGATAAGGACCGAAGCCGTCTCTCACGGTCGATTCGCCGATATACACCACAACGTTTGGCGCTTCACGCACTTTGGAAAAAAACGGCATTGCCGCTAACGTCGATTGTCTCAAGGGAGCTTGGTAGGAATCGATTGACTGATAGCTATTGAGTAGCTTGCCGCAAAAGCTCAGTACTGCCATTGCATATATTCCCGCCACCACAAAAAACGCGAGCCGGATATCTCGCACCTTTATCGCACTTTGCAAGCCCTTTGTCATGCCTAGATACACTGGTATCAATACAAACGGCGCCAGCAACACCAGGCTTTCCTTGATGGTTAGATTCACTCTAAAGAGATGCGAGATTGCATAATCCGCCGCTTCTTGCGAATTGGAAGAAAAAATTTCCGCGACCGAGTCCGCCCCAAGATTTTCGAATTTCCCCTTAAAGAAAATTGTCAGAGCAAATATGGTCAGTAGAACAAGGAAAAGCCGATTGAATCTTTCTTGCCGATAAATGATGAAATAGATAGCGGCGATGGCAAGCGCAATGCCTGAGACCAAAATAAAGCTGACCTGATCAATTTTTCCAATGAGCCGGATGATGCGATCGGCATTTTTGAATTGCATCAAGAATGCGAGATGGCCTTGCAAATGCGATGCCGCAAAGACAAGCAGAAATACGAGCAATGCATTGGCAGTCAAAAAGTATTTTTTCAGTACCAGCATAGCGCTTGAAATTTGACGCTAAAACGCCATATTCATCGAGTAAATGAATGAGCATTCGCACTTTGAAATTACCAGCATAGGCAGCAGTATCGATGCTTGTCTTGATGATGGTCGTCCTAGCCCGCAAGAAGCCTGGGAAATGATGCCAAAGTGCGAGGAAGCATCGGTGGTTTGGACGGAGGAAATGGCGCATGCATGGGGGCGTTCTTTGCCTTTATTGCAAAGCGGCGACATTAAAGCGGCCCGAACGGTCTTCGAAAAATCTTATAGGAACGCGGTGGCCGCGGCACGTCGAAAAAAACACCCGGCGCGCTGGATTCCGTCACTAGGCAGCGATCCGGCACATCGTGAAAAAGCGCTGCTGGACGCCGTAAAAAAGGAACGTTTATCCGCTGCGCATGTCAAAAAATTGCTACCTTCGGCATTCCTATCGCCGACAGCGCTTCGTATTTTGGCGCATGTGCGTCTCAAAAATATTCCTTGATCCACCCGCCCTTCCTCCTTCGGCAATCCCATGGAAAACCACCAGCAAGACGACGGCGGTTTGCAATGGTTTGCGCAAATCGGCTGTCGTGAACAAATCGAAACTGAACACTCTGAAAGGAAAGATCGCATCATGAGCGAATTTGAAATTCATCGCGCTACCAAGCGGCGCGCAAAATTACGCCTCGGCATGTCGGGTCCGGCTGGTAGCGGCAAGACCTATTCTTCGCTGTTGATTGCCTCCGGCTTGGGTGGGCGCATCGGCATGATCGATACCGAACATGGCAGCGGCGACTTGTATGCCGATCTGCTGCCGGAAGGTTATGACGTGCTACGTCTTGCACCACCTTTTACGCCGGCGCGCTACGTCGAAGCAATTCACACTTTGGAGCAGGCCGGCGTAAGCACCATTATTGTCGATAGTCTTTCGCACGCGTGGAGCGGCGAAGGCGGCTCGCTCGATCGGCAAGGCAAGATAGCCGATCGTTCGGGTAATTCATGGCAAGCGTGGCGGCAGGTCACGCCGGAACACAATGCCTTGGTGGAAGCACTGTTGCAAAGCCGCTGTCACATCATCTCCACGATGCGCGCAAAAACCGAATACGTTCAGGAAAAAGATGAGCGTACCGGCAAACAAGTCGTGAGAAAAATCGGCCTTGCGCCTGTCATGCGGGAAGGAATCGATTACGAGTTCACCGTATTCATGGAACTCGATGCGCATCACATGGCTTATGTCGGCAAGGATCGCACGCGTCTTTTTGACGGCATGATCGTCAAGCCGGATGTTGAGCTGGGGCGCCGACTGCGCTCCTGGTTGGATTCCGGCGCTGAAGAAGAGGCGCCGAAAGCGATGGATGAAAAGCAGCTTGCTGCGCTGTCGGATTCAATTCTCCATGCCGATACGCTCGACGAACTCTACAACGCGTTTGCAGCGGCCTACCGCGCCGCCAACGCCATTCCAGATGCGGCTGCGGTTGCGGAACTCACCCGTGTGAAAGACGAACGCAAGGCAGCATTGGAAGCTTCGGAAGAAGCAGAAATTTCATGAGGACCAAATGTTATGGCAACTTTAAACAAAGTAATGATCATCGGCCATCTCGGGCGCGATCCGGAATTGCGCTACATGGCGAGCGGCGACGCCGTGACTCATATGGCGGTGGCCACCTCTGAAAAATGGCATGACAAAGCCAGCGGCGAAAGAAAAGAGCTGACGGAGTGGCATCGCGTCGTTCTTTACCGAAAGCTAGCGGAAATTGCGGATCAATATTTGCGCAAAGGCTCACAGGTATATGTCGAAGGACATTTGCAAACCAGAAAATGGGCCGACAAAGGAGGCGTCGACCGTTATACAACGGAAATCATTGCCGATGACATGCGCATGCTTGACGGTCGAATGCACGAGGCACAACGGGCTGAAGCCGGCACCGTTGCAGGAGGCGTAAAGTTGCCGGCGCGCCGTACAGCCGAGCAAAACATCGACGAGGACGAGCGCATTCCCTTCTAATTTTTAATGCATCATTCACCTGTGCCCTCTTCCTGGCAGGAACGAGGGCATTTTTTTCATGCGACATTCAGAAAATTCCTAGCATTGATTCAGCCTTAGCTGAATGCATCCGGCGATGCAGCCTCCTAAATTGAAAAAACCTGTATGCCGGTCAAGTAGCGACTGCACGCATGGTAGTGTACTGCGAAGGCTATGCCTGTATCTCGATTGCTGGCATATCCTTTGCAGTGGAGTTGGCATCTCTGTTTTTTTCAACAATAAGGAGACCAGCATGTTGCGTTATGCCGCCATCTTTTTCGTCATTGCCATCATCGCAGCCGTATTCGGCTTTACCGGTATCGCCGTCGGCGCTGCGGAAATTGCCAAGATACTGTTCTACCTTTTCCTCATCGTTGCCGTCGTCAGTCTGATTGTCGGGTTGTTCAACCGCAGGCAAGAGTGACAGTCATTCCTTCTAATCTATGTAAAGCGTACAAAGGAGCCCCGTATGAATCCCTCTTCTCCCACCGGTCAAGGAACCACCGCGGGTTTTGCCGCAGGCACGAGCGACACGCTGAGAAGCACGGCGCAAGACACCTATTCCGAAATGAAAACGACGGCGCGCCGTATGAGCGGTGCATTGCGTACCGAGTTGACGGACTTAAAAACAGACTTGGATACGCTTCTAGGTCGCGCCAGCGCGTTGAGCGACGACGAACTTGCGCAGGAGCATGCACGCCTAATGGCAAAGTTCAGCTCGCTGAAGTCGGCCGCGCGCGGCGTGGCGGCGCAGGCCAACCGCCAAATTAGCCGTGGAGTCGACGTCACGACGGGCTATGTGAAAGATAAGCCGCTGCAGTCGATCGCCGTGGCAAGCGGCGTCGGATTAGCGCTGGGCTTGCTGTTCGGACGGCGCTAAATGCTCAAGACCATCAAAAAGTCGAAACAGCTGTTTGCGATTGCCTTAAATCGCCTGCACGACTACAAGGAGCTTGCGCGCATCGAAATGAAGCTGCAAGGACGCAGTGTAGGCGTGCAGGTGGCCGCATACGTATTGGCCGCCATTCTGGCGGTCATGGCTATCCTCTTCATTGGCGCGGCAATTATCGTGACGGCTTGGGATAGCGACTATCGCACCTTGGCGGCATGGCTTGTGGTGTTGCTGTATGGTGGTCTCGCCGCCGGATGCTTGATGTTTGTCAAGCATTACCATGGCGAATCCACCTTAACGACGCTGCGCAGTGAGTTGCGGCGCGATATGGATACGCTAAAGGAGAGCCTGTGAGTCCGCATCGTTCGCTTGCCGAAGAAAAGGATGCACTACTGGCCAAGATGGAAGCCAGCCGCGTGGCGTATCGGCGCATGCTGCAGGGTACCGACGAGGTGGTTACCGCAGTCGATACCACGAGACAAGCCTACACCTTCCCTCGCAGTAAAACTTTTCGTTTTATTCGTGACCATCCCGTGCTCACAGCCATAGCAGTGGCTGTCCTGATTGTCGGCCCGCGCCGTTCGGCACGCACTGCCATGCAGGGAGGACGAGCTATCGCGACCACGGTGTCGCGCAATCAGAATCGGCTACGCATAGTCTTCGGCGTTGCAACCACTATCGCTCGTTTTGCCGCTAGCCGGCGTCGTTGAGGATTTACTTATAGGAGAAAATCATGAAAAAGTTCTTTGCTATTCTGCTGGTAACGATGCTCGCTTCCAGTTTGTCCGCCTGCAATACCGTCAAAGGTTTCGGCAAGGACGTAGAACGCGGCGGCGAGAAAGTGCAAGACACCTCTGATGCCGCTCGCACCGGCGGCAGTACCGGCGGCAGCAAATAACGCCGGCCTGCGCTTGTTTTTTTGACGAGTGCAACGCGGATGCACTCGTCAGCCTCTCTTGGGGTAAGCACTTCCGTGCCCTCCTTTTTTAATCGGCTTCTTGCCGTTCATTCAAATCCGACTGCCGCCGAGCCGGCGCTGAATCGGATGCCCCCCTGCCTGTACTGCCGCCCGCCGCCTCGCTGCCGCCGCTGCTTTCCGTAGAGGGGCCGCGCCGCGTTTCAGCCTGCCTATCTACTCCGACTACGTTGCTAGGCCAGGTAAATACGGCGGTATTGATGCGCCCCTCGCGCACACGCACCGTTCTATCCAGTGTGTGTCCGGCGATTTCTGCTTTTACGCGATAGGCGCCGCCTTTCGGCAAATCGACCAGCATCATCGGGCCACCGCAAATCTTGCGCAATATTTCATTGCCCTTTGCGTCGGCGATCGTCACGGTCGGATCCGCGACATAGGCGCCGCTGCGCGCGGCAAAGGTCAGCTTGAGATCGTAGTCGCGAGCGGCTTGACTCATGTACTGCGCTTCCGCTTCTCCCACCCCGCCGCACATATAAGTAACGCCATTCTCGGTATGCGGTTGAGCAGTGATGGGGGACTGCACGTTGCTTACTTTTGAATGAGCCATTTCCGAAGTAACGAGCTGCCCTTCCGACCTTCCTTGACCGCTTGCCCCGCTTGTCGAAGCGCCGGAAGATTGATCAGTGCTTGCAGCATTTTGTTCGGAGCCGGGTGATTGGACCGATTGCGCCGGAATGACTTGTGTTGCGGGCACGCCTGTTTGAGCCCACGCGGCAGCTGAAGCCATTCCGATAGCGAACAGCAAGTTGGATGAAGATTTCATAGTGGATACTCCTCATTCGTTTGACGGCTGGGTAGCCGAACTAAAAATCATATGCATCATCCATGCCTATGCGCTTTTAGTCGAAGCGACGCGCGACATTTTTCCATTTGCCTGTAATTTTTACCGCCCTAAAGATTTATGGAACTCGCATTGTTTCACGCCATCTGATGTTTTGCGAACACCTCCCTAGGAGATTTCGGGAACGGCGACATGCAAATTTTCAAACATCCGGCATCAACGAGCGCCGTTGCTACGCGAAAAAATCATGCGGCAGCTTTGCCGCATTCGCTTCCGGTTTTGCCTGACATGCCGAGAAAGCCGAACGCCGGCACGCCGCAATTTCTTCATTTGCCGGTCAAAATGCTCGCGCAGCCGGACGAAACCACGTGCGGTCCGACTTGCTTACATGCGGTTTATCGCTATTGGGGAGATGAAGAGCCTCTTCCTGAAATTATTGCACGCACAGGCCGGCTGGAATTCGGCGGCACTTTTGCCGTCTTCCTTGCCTGCGATGCGCTGCGCAAAGGATATCGCGCCACCATCTATACCTATAACCTGAACGTATTCGATCCTTCTTGGTTCGGCAATCGCAAGATCAACGTTGCCGAACGCTTGCAACAGCAGCGCGAAGTCAAGATGGATTATCGCCTGCAGCAGGCAACAACCGGTTACCTCGAATTTCTCAAGCTAGGCGGCGCATTGCGCTTAATGGATTTATCGCGCGGCTTAATCGAAGGAATGCTTCGCCGCAAACTGCCGATTCTGACCGGGTTAAATTCAACGTATCTGTATCGCGCTCCGCGCGAATACGGTCCGGACAGTATTCCGGACGATATTCGCGGTGTACCTGCCGGGCATTTTGTGGTCATCGCCGGCTACAACCATGCAACACGCAAGGTTCTGGTAGTCGATCCGTACCAACTCAACCCCTACGGCGGGCCACATGAATATTGGATCGGCCTGGAACGCGTGCTCGGCGCCGTACTACTCGGCATCGTTACGCATGACGCCAATCTGCTGATCATTCATCCGCCCTACAAGCGACGAGGAGTATCGTGAAAACGCTCATAGTGGCCAATGAACCTTCCGATGTGCCCAAGCCCCATTCCCATGCGCCCGCAGTTGCCGCGCTCGATTATTTGATCCAACCTCGTTTTCGCGAAGCTACCCACGTTATCAATCTATGCCGCCCCTTGCGCTATCAAGGGTGGGGCTATTACGTATCCTTGCTTGCGGAGGCGCGCGGTCAACAAATCGATCCGTCGGTAAAGGCAATTGAAGATATGCATCTCGCACCCCGCGGCGTGTTCTCCGAACGTTTGCGCCGTCGACGATCGGAAAGTAACAAGCCTTGCGTAGCCATTCTCTACGATCCGAACTGTCCGGAGCCGCCGTCGAATCGAGCAGCCATCGCCAAATTCCGGGAAGCCGCACAAGAACTCGATATGCAGGCGGAAATCATTACAGAAAGTGATGCCGATCGCTTGAGTGAATTCGATGCACTCTTCATTCGCGACGATACGAACGTCAACAACTACACCTATTCGCTTTCCCGCTTAGCGGAAAAGAAGGGCTTGATCGTCATGGACGATCCGGACTCGATACTAAAATGTACAAACAAGGTTTATCTAGCCGAGCTGTTTGGCATGCATTGCATTTCGGCGCCGCGCACCTTGCTGGTTCACGCCGGGAATATTGAGCAGATCATTCCTTTCTTAGGACTGCCTTGTATCCTAAAAAAGCCGGACGGCGCATTCTCCTTGGGGGTCGTAAAAGTCACGACGGAAGAACAGTTGCGGACTACCGCCGAGCAATTGCTCAAACATTCCGTGCTTATCATCGCTCAAGAATATTTGCCGACCACCTTTGATTGGCGCATCGGCATCGTTGACGGGAAACCGCTCTTTGCCTGCAAATATTTCATGGCGCCGGGGCACTGGCAAATTATCAAGCGCCAACAGAATATCAAGCTATGCGAGGGACAAACGTCCGCCATTCCTCTCACGCGCGTACCGCAGCATGTGATGGACTGCGCGCTGAAAGCGGCTTCTCTAATCGGCAATAGCTTCTACGGCGTCGACTTGAAGCAAATAGATCAGCAATGCTATGTCATCGAGGTGAATGACAATCCCAATGTCGACATGGGTAATGAAGACGGCATCATGCGCGACGACCTATACCGCAGCGTGATGCAAGTGTTTCGCCGCCGGATTGAAACGTCCCGCCATGAGCCCCGCCCCTGAAACAACTAGCGTAGCATCTCTCGGTGCCCTTCCCGCCTTTCGTGGCTACGGCATCGAACTCGAATACATGATCGTCGGCGTCGATGATTTGTCGGTGCGGCCGATCGCCGACCAATTGTTTTTGCAAGCAGCCGGCTATCAAACCAATGAAGTTGAGCGCGGCATGCTCGGCTGGTCCAACGAATTAGCTTTGCATGTATTCGAAGTCAAGAACTTGCGGCCGACACTGATGCTGCAAGCGTTGCCGAACGCAATGCAAACCGAAATCCGGCAAGCCAACCGCATCTTGGCCGGACTGGGCGCCCGCTTGATGCCGACTGCCATGCACCCTTGGATGAATCCAGCTACCGAAGGCTGCTTATGGCCGCATGATCATGCCGACCTATACGCCGCCTACGGGCGCATATTCGATGTCAAGACGCATGGCTGGTTCAATCTGCAAAGCATGCATATCAATTTACCGTTTGCAGATGACGCTCAGTTCGCCCGCTTGCACGCAGCGACTCGCCTGGTCCTTCCGATTCTTCCCGCCGTGGCCGCAAGTTCGCCTATCGCGGATGGCAAGAATACAAGCTATCTGGACTATCGTATGCAAGCATATCGGCGTCACACCGAACAAATTCCCTCCCTTGCCGGCGCGATCATTCCGGAAAATGCCTCCAATAAGACGGAATATCAAACCCGTATTCTCGACCCCATGCTGCGCGATATCGCACCGCACGACCCCAAAAGATTACTAGCTTACGAATGGCTCAATTCGCGCGGCGCGATCGCGCGCTTCGATCGCAACGCGATTGAAATACGCGTCATCGATACACAAGAACATCCGCAGGCCGACCTTGCGATAGCCGCAGCCACGATCAGCGTGATCAAAAGCTTGTACGACTATGACGCCGCGTCCCTGACTGACCAGCAAGCCATGACGACAGACGAACTAGCGCATATTTTATGGAATTGCGTGCGCGACGGCGAACAAGCGGTCATTGACAATGCGGCCTATTTGCGCATCATGGGAATAACAGAGGAGCGCTGCACGGCGAAAGAGCTGTGGCAGTATTTGATCGCCGAGCGCATCAGCGGCCCTTCGACTTGGAGCAAGGTGCTCAACACTATCTTGCGTGAAGGTCCGCTGGCGCGCCGTATTCTGCGCGCAACGGGGAATGATTATTCCGTGCCCCGATTGCGCGAGGTATACCGCACACTATGCGACTGCCTGCAAGAAGGCCGGTTGTTTCTTCCTTGATGACGAAGCATCGCGCCACACCTATTGAAATACTGATTACGTGCGAGCATGGCGGCAATTTTATCCCTCCCGCATATCGCGCTTATTTTGCAAATCAACGCAAAGTGTTGGAAAGCCACCGCGGGCATGATGCAGGCGCTTTACCGTTGGCGAATCGGCTGGCTGGCGCATTAGCGGCGCCGCTGTTCTCGTCTACCGTCAGCCGTCTCCTGATCGAATTGAATCGGTCGCCGTGGAATCGCCGTCTTTATTCGGAATTCACCAAGGAACTGGATAGGGAAATACGACAAGAAATCATGAGGCGTTATTACCTTCCTTATCGGAGTAAGGTGGAATCCTATATCAGCCATGCCGCCGAGCATGGCCGCCGTACCGTGCATATCTCCAGTCACAGTTTCACACCGGAGTTAAACGGCGAGATCAGAAACGCGGATATCGGATTGCTGTACGACCCGGCTCGCCCGTGTGAAAAAATTTTTTGCGGCGATTGGAAACCAGCATTGCGAGAACAAATGCCCGAGCTGGTCGTGCGCACGAATTATCCCTACCGCGGCAATAGCGATGGCTTGCCGACCTATCTTCGTCGACAATTCGACGAAGATGTTTATATCGGCGTGGAATTGGAAGTCAATCAAAAATATTTTTTGTATGACCGGCCGCAATGGCGACGCATAACACGCGCCGTGGTGAACTCCGTCCAAAACGTGCTTGAAAATTCGCGCCGACGCATTTTTACGCAGGTTTAGCGCGGCACAGTCGGATACGATGCCGCGCGGGGCCGTGCACCAGACTCGCCGGCTGTGGGCATATGCCATTGCTCGGCTTCCACCAAATATTTCCTTACGTCTTCGTCGCTTACCTCTGAAAAGTCGTCGTAGTATTGCGCAATGGAGCTGAATGCTTCCGGCATGGATAAGCAAATGATTCCGTCTACTTCAGGCCGCAATTCCTCGATACTCGCTTTCGTCGCAACCGGCAGCCCCACGACTATCTGCGCCGCGTGCCGATGACGCAAAGCACGTACCGCTGCCTGCATCGTCGCACCTGTCTCTAAGCCGTCGTCAACAACGATGGCGATTCGATCACGCAGAATAGGCTCAGGCTTGCTCGAACGATACAAGCGCGCTTGCCGCATCATTTTTCTTTGTTCACGCTGCGCCGCTGCCTCAATGACTTCTGCGGGAATATTCGATGAGGCGGCAATTTCCGGACGCAAGGCACAAACGCCATCTTCCGTAACGGCACCCATAATCAATTCCTCATTGCCCGGAATACCCAGCTTCCTTACCTGCAATACATCGAGCTCAACATGTAAGCGTTCCGCGACGACGTATGCAACCGGCAACCCGCCGCGCGGCAAGCCGATGACGATTACTTCGGCACGATCAGCGTATGCCGACAATTTTCTGGCAAGAAATTCGCCGGCTTCGCGGCGGTTTTGATACCGCAGATCCATTGCATTCTTTACACTTGTAAACGATTACTCACGATCTTAGGAGCAGCCGGATGTCCGTTAGGAACTGCCACCGCCTGCCGTGAATAGGTAAAAATTGCCTTTTGTATTCCGCCTTCTGTATTTTCTGCACGCGTTTGCGGACGCGGCACCCCTCCAGGCCCGGGCGGTATCGGCTGCCTTTCGCAAGCGCTTAGACCAAGTAAGGTGATAACCACCAGGCTTGAAGCCCGCACTGCAAAATGAACTCGCGCCATTGCAATCTCCCATGTGGCTTCCGTCACATAAGTGATGCAAGCCGCATGCCTATCGCAATATAGTGTTTAAACGAAGCTTATGACGCATAGCGATGTGAATGAACGACCGGATTATCGACCAGTACCTCATGAATTTTTTTCAAAGCCATATCCAAACTTCCCTCGCCATCGCCCCGCACAAAACGATGGCGGCGTGCATTGAGCGGAGCCCAACGCCGAGGGTCGCTACTACAGCAAATGGCAACACTCGGCGTCCTTACCGCCGCCGCGATATGAACGATGCCGGTATCGTTGCAAACCACTAGGCGCGCTTGTGCCGCCAATGCGGCAAACGCACCTACATCGATTGCGCCGGCGAGGTTTAATGCCGATGAACGCATCTCTCGTTCGACTGCTGCAATCAATCCTGTTTCACGCTTTGATCCGGTTAAAACGACTTGCAGCCCGGCCTGGCTCAATGTATCGGCCAATGCGGCAAATTTTTGAGTTGGCCAGCGCCGTGCGGCAAGGCGCGCACCTGGATGCAGACACACGTAACTACGCGCGGACGGCAAATCCATGCATGCCGTTTGTAAATTTTGGCTGTCGGCGGCAATCAACGGGAATTCCAAATCCTCGCCGCACGAGGGTACGCCAAGGCATTCCATCAGCTGCAAATTGCGCTGGATCTCATGTTGACGCTCATCCCAACGCAAAAAGCTGCGTGCATCGGGGCAGTATTCTCCTTCACGATAAAACCCGGCATTACGTACTGCGCCAAATGCCATCATCATAGGATTACTCAATGTGCCGCACCCGTGCATTTGCAGCATTAAGTCGAAATGCTGCCTTTGCATTGCCGCCATAAATTCCGGTATCGCGCCGAAGTCGCCCGGCCGTCCGCACAAACCTGGATAGCCAGGAAAAGCAGCATGCGCATCGATATAGCGATGAAATCGCGTAACAAAGCCGGCCGCCCACGGCAAACCGATCAGTGTAATGTGCGCACGTGGCAATGCGCGGCGCAATGCACGCATCGCCGGGATTGCACATAGCATGTCACCGAGTTGCAGCGCGCGGAAAACGCCGATTCTCGGCCGAACCAAGGTGGGGGAAAACTCAAGCAAGGCTGCCATCGCCCCATGTTAATGATGGGCCGATAACATACTTTCGCCTGGCGCAAATTATTGCCGGTCCTTCTTGCTTTGGCTCAAGCGTTGGTTGCGCTTGTAAATACATTGCCCTACTGTCGCTGCGAAAAAATTGAAAAAATTAGTGACGACGAATACCCAATTTTTCAACATCAAGCTGTAGACGATAAAACCAGCCGACGCCGCCATTTGCCCGATAAATAGCCAATGCGAAACACCGTCTGCTTTACCTGTACGCCATTGCGTATAGACTTGGCGGGAAAGAGTTGCGGCGAGCACGACTGCACTCATCCAACCCACCAGGTCGGTCACTGTAGGGGCAGACACGGCGCCTACTGGATTTCAAGCTTGCGAGCAGCGCTTCCTCCTTGAGGCAGCGGCAAGAACACTTCCAATACACCGTCATGCATGGCGGCCGTCGCTCCCTCTGCATCGACGCGGCGAGGCAGCGCCACAGTGCGCAGAAAGCGTCCATGGCTGCGCTCCGAATAACGCGCATGCGACATTTCTTCGCGCCGCTCGCCTTCGATAATGAGGCGATCGCCATCGACTTCAACTTGGATGTCCTCCTTTTTAAGGCCCGGCAGGTCTGCGCATACCACCAAGCGGCCGTCTTGCTCCGACACTTCGACTGATGGCATCCATTGGAGTGCTGCGCTTAGTCCGGGCGACGGCATTCCGCTCCATGCCACACCCGGCATCCATCCTAAGAATAGCCGCCCCATCTGGTCACTGAACCAGCGCATGAACACAAGTTGCGCGTCCCAGACTTGGAAAAAATCCGGCACCAATGCTTCGGTGGACCAGTTTCGTTGAAGCTCGCGTGCGCGACGACGCGCCATGCTGGCGGCACGCTTTTGTATCTGAAACGCCGTATCCGACATTTCTTCCAAAATTTGATCGGTAGTTTGGCCGACCACGCTTCCGCCTGGCGTCGCCTCGATGTTCTCGGTATTGTCGACTCGCTGTCCATCGCGAATTTCTCCACGCCATCCATCTGTTGCTTGTGTCTGGCTTTCGATCATTTTTTTAAAGCGCGCCAAATCCTGATCGGGTTTGAGCGCTGCATCGCCGATTTCTCCAGGATGCTTGAGCAAGACGTCGTCCGCTTCCATCGTCAGAGTAATGCGGGTTTTCTCGCGTCCGATTGATTCGAATCGCACCTCCCCTTCGTTCTTCGGCCCGCTTGTATTGCGCCAAGCAATACATTGATCGGGAATTTGCCGCATGATTTCAGCGTCCCACTCCATATTCCGTCCACCTTTTTCCGCATGCCAGTGCAAGTGTGCATCGTCGATCTGCCGCACCGAGTGCACGCCTTCCATGAAACGCGGAAATTCCTCGAACTGCGTCAGTTGGTTGTAGGCCGTTCGCACGGGCACATTCACTTCGATTGATTGCTCTACCCTTGCCATGGTCAAACTCCTTTCCGATCAGGACTTACGCAAAACTACCGATTAGACTAAGCCTTTTCTGGATCGTTTGACATTCCCGATACTGCCTTGCTGCGCCTCGGAACAGAGGCCCATCAAAGCTGTCTCAAATATGGAAAAGAGAAAAAGCCAATGGAACAGGAATTGCATCCGTTCCAGTTTCCGTATTGCGCAGCAGACGATGAAATAGACGACGAAATGAGCTCCAAGATCATTGCGTTTCCTCAAAATCGCGCAAACGCGCGCCGGGCAAAAGTGGAAAGCCGCGCACGAATCGGCAACCGACCTATGTCCTATGGCCGCTCGCCGGCCGATATGAGAAAAAGCGCATCGCACGCCGGCAGTATTACGCCGATTTGGGCTTCACGCGGACACGGCATACTTGTTTCGGTCGTTATACCAACCGGAGGACGGCCGCATTTATTGAATCGATGCCTGGCGGCACTCAGCCATCAAGCCTTCGATCCCACGCGGTTTGAAATCATCGTGGTCGACGACGTTCCACAATCGGCTACGCATGAAGTGGTGGAGCGCTGGGCCAGCCAAGCAGCTGTTACCGGCCCGCGTGTTTATTATCTACCCGTGGATGGCACCCATGGCCCTGCGGCAGCCCGCAATCTCGGTTGGCACGCCGCACGCGGCGCCATGGTTGCGTTCACCGAAGACAGCGCCATCCCTTATCGCGATTGGCTGACTAACGGCGTACGCGCCTTTGATGGCGTCAGTCAAGCGGCATGGGGCCGCATCGTTACTCCTCTAACGGATCCGCCTACTGAGCATGAACTCGGCGCTAAGCGATTGGAAGAAGCGGAATTTCTCGCGACGAACTGTTTTTGCCTACGACGCACCTTAGAAAATCTCGATGGATTCGATGAGCGCTTCCAATGCGGCTGGCGCGACGACTCGGATTTATATTTCCGCTTATTGCAAGCGGATGTGTCTGTTGCCTACGCGCCGGGAGCAGTAGTTGAACGTCCGCCGACGCCTGCGGAATGGGGCATCAGCATGCGCCAGCAAAAAAATATTTTATTCGACGCCCTCCTGTACAAGAAGCATCCGGCTCTTTACCGTGAAAAAATCAGTGCGTCAGCGCGCTGGGACTATTACGCGATCGTCGCTTGTTTGCTCGTATTAGCGACCGCTTTTTTTACCGCAGATCCTCTGCTAATGCCTATCGCCGCAGGTTTATGGCTCTTGCTTACGGGGCGATTTTTTTTGCATCGCATCCGTCACACCGCAAAGACCGTATCCCACTTATTCGAAATGATGGTGACGTCGCTATTGATTCCGCCACTGGCGGTGTTTTGGCGCTTAGCCGGTGCGGTACGCTTTCGCGTGGGCTTCATATGAGGCGGATATGAACATTAGTCCCGTACAAGCACATTCCTCCGGCGCACCGCCCACCTACTTGGATTACAACTGTTTCTGTGCCCTAGCCGACAGTGCCGATGACGACGTATTGCAACTGCAAGGTCCGACCGACCCTTTGCTGCATCTACATTTTTTTCACATGGTGCATCATGCGGCTGAACGCGGCAAGCGCGTGACGGCCACGTCTCTACTGACCATTTTCTCGGAATGCCGTGCGGCCGAATGCATAGCGAGCGGATTGTACGCCATGCACGTTGCCATGGACGCCCCCGATGCGTGGCTCTATCACGAATTGCACGGCAAAGATTGTTTTGACAAAGTCATCCGCAACGTGAGGCGCTTCATGGCGGCGCGCGCCGATGCGAAATCCCGCCTGCCCTTGGTCTACTTGGCCTGCACGGTAACACGCAAGAATCTCCCTCGCTTACCGGAATTGGCGCAGCTTGCCCATGACGAACATTTTGATGCCATGCTGGCTCAACTGCCTAACGAGGAGAGGGCGGCACAATCCGCCGGCTCGACGGCATATTTTCAAACAATGCGCGCAGTGAGCCAGGAAGAAAGACTTACTTGCGAAGATCCCGAGCGTATTGCCTTTTATTTCGATCGCACGCTAAGTCGTGCCCGCACGCTTAATCTTGATTTGCGCCTCCCGACGCCGGTGACAAGCCGGCATCAGCAGTCGTCATAGGTGTAAAACACCAAGTGTGCCAAAGTGGAATCGAAATAAAGGGAGTGCCAAGGAATCGCTACCGTCGCGCTGCCGCGCTTACGGCTATCCAAAATCACATAGCGCGGTTTGTGTGAGACGGCATCGACCATCAAGCCCTCGACTCTACCGATCAGTTTCCCCTCTACCGTCACCACCGGACAGCCCTTCAGCAATTGGAATGCCTGCGACCCGCCTGCCGATACGCGAGACAAGCGGGTGATATTGTGCTTGCGGCGACCATTGCGTGGAGTTCCTTTGAATGCCAAATGCATGATTCGCTCCCTGCTAAGCTCCCTTTTCCCAATTTTGCGACTATGTTTTCTTTCGTGTCCTTACGCGGCCCGCGCTGCGGTACTGCCTGTCCAGGTAGTACGGCGCGATCCCGCCGCACCCACAACACCGCCGGTCATCGCGATAGCTAACGCAAGTGCCACCGCGGCAAACAATGCCCACGCTGTGGCGCCGGCATTTTCCACAGCTCGATTGGCGGCAATACGCGCCTGTGGCGATGCTTGCTCAGGCAAGCCCGAGACGATGAGCGCTTGATCGACAATCGCGGCAGCGCGCGTTGGATCCATACCGGTCGCCTCCGACAAAGAACGAATTGCATCATCGCGCCGACCCGCCTCAATGTCGCTTTGCACGCGTTGCAATGCATTCGCGTCGATGCGAGCCGCCTGTGAACGCAGCATCGCACCCACCGGCGAGCTGCCGGATGAGCTTGCTTGCATGACGGTCGGTCCCATCGCATTGAAAATGCCGCCTAAAAGCGACCCGCCTGCCGACGCCGCCAATGTCGCAAACAACAAAGTCGTCACCGCCCAGGCGACCATGCCATGCAATACGCCATCGGCCTTGCGCTTCAGACCCGACATACGCGCGGCGACATAACCGCCGACAAATGCGGCAATAAGCATGCTTATGCCCGCCCATAACATCGCGCCCATCGCCATGCCGCGATTAGCGCTATTCACGTCCGCAGCCGACAAGCCGGTTGCGATGCCGAGCAAAGTCAACACCAACTGTACCGACACGCCGGCGGCTACGCCCGCTAAAATCGCGCCCCACCTGACAGCGGAAAAAAGTGGACGCCGGGACACGATCGCATCGGCCGGCGATTCGACATACACATTGCGAGCTTCACGATCTGTTATCGCCATTTCAATTTCTCCTCTGAAAAAATCCAAGCCCTTTTAACGCTTTAAAACGACTCATCCTCTCGCCTACGTATAAGCCGGAACGCAACATCCGTGCCCATCTATTTACCGATCACTGATGCGCTTCCATACTCATTAATTTGTAGCTCAACTAACGTAAAGATTTCCCCGCATCGGTAAAGATTCCATGCCGGGTATGTAAATCGGGCTACCGATTGGACGTACAAATCTCCATCCACGATGATGTGCAAACGGAGACTTTCGGCAGCGTCAAAAAATTAGAGCCGCTCGACAACGCCATTGACGATGCGGATACGGTCGCCGATGCGTAGCGTGGGTTGAGACTCTTGGACGATCGACTGTACCGTGCCGTCATCCATGCGCATCGTTATCCGGTACGCCTGGCTTTGCGCGCCCTTCTCTATTTGATGGCCGGCCATCGCACCGCCGGCTGCGCCGGCAATCGTCGCCGCTGTGCGACCGGTTCCGCTGCCAACTTGATTTCCGAGCACGCCGCCGACTACGGCACCCGCGATGGTGCCGGCCCCGATGCCTGCGCTTTCACGCGGAACCAGATCGATGCCTTGCACAACGCCGTAACCGGCAATGACCGTGTTTGGCACATTAGTGACCGGAGCGGAGGCCGTGCCGGGATATATGCCAGGCGGATAAGGCGAATTGGTCGTTCCGCAAGCGGCCAGGGATAACGCGGCAATCGCGCCGGCGATGACTTGTAATTTACCATTCGACATCTTTGATCTCCTCAAGAAATACAGCTCTTCCCGGTATGCAGCTTGCATGCCAGCCAAAAAAAGATTGGCACATTCCTTGCGCTTATTGCCTTCACTTCGTCAATCGCTCTTGCCATTGTTCATTCTTCCAAAGGAGACCACCATGTCGCGCAAACCCACCTCCTCCGCAAAAATGCCGAATGCCATCGATTTGCTTATGGAGGATCATGAGACCGTACAAGAACTATTCGCGGAATTCGAGCAAATGAAAGACGATGAGGAAGATGAAGACAACAAACGTTATCTCATCGAACTAGCTTGCGCGGAACTGAGCATTCATGCGCAAGTGGAGGAAGAACTGTTTTATCCGGCTTTACGCGAAGCGTTGGAAGAGCAAAGTATGCTGGATGAAGCAGAGGTGGAACATGACGTGGCCAAGCAATTGATTGCCGAGCTGGAGTCGATGAGTCCGGATGAAGAATTATATGAAGCAAAATTCATTGTTTTGAGCGAATACGTGCGCCACCACATCGAAGAAGAACAAGAGAAGATTTTCCCCAAAGCGCAAAAGGCCGGCCTCGATCTAGACGCCATGGCTATCGACATCCAAGATCGCAAGGATGAATTGCGCGCTGAATATGGGTTGGAAGATGAGGATGAAGAATCAATAGAGGAAGGCGGCTATACACCGCTCTCGCCTGAACAGGAAGATCAGCATCCGCGCGCTTAGGTTAGCGCCTAATTTTTTAGGCTTAATTTTTGATGACGCTGATTTGCCCATCCGCTTCCAAAAAGGCACGCTTTACTTGCTCAATGGACTCCACTTCTTTTTCGCGCAGCAAGCTCCATAACTCGCTTTCGGTAATGAGTTCACGGCGCATATTGCGATAATTGAGCCGGCCGTCCTTAATCAAGACCAGGGGCGGCGGTTCTGCAAATCGGCGAATTGCCGGAAAGCGAAAGCTCAGCCAATCGAGCGCCACATTCCAAAATATTAAAGTACCGACCAGTACCATGCCATCGGTAATGCTGCGGTATTCGCCGGCCAAGGCGTTTTGCGAGGCATCGGCGACGATGACGATAATGAGAATGTCTGCGATACCTACCGACCCGACATCGCGCCTGACAATGAACCGAAACAAGAAAAAAAGAAACCAGTAAAAAACACTCCCGCGTACGACAATTTCCGCCAACGGCAAACTTAAGCCAAACAGCGTACGCCAATCAATATCGAAGAAATGCATGGCGAAACAATTATGTAAAAAATGGCGCCGTGTGCGGCGCCATTATTCCATTCCGGGCCTCGCGGCCCCGCCTATCCACCCTACTTCTCGGATTTTTCAGATCCGGCTGCGCCACGGCTGGAATCCGTGCCGCCGGTCGAAGTACCGCCTGATCTGTTTTGCCAATAGCGGTCTACTTCGCTCTTCCATTGCTGATTCGCCATATCCGGCCAACGGTTTTTGTCGAACCCCGGCGCAGATTTCAATGCGTCCTTATCCACGTTGAGCATATAGCGCGTCGCATCGGAAGTGGCTTGCAAAGAGTTCCAAGGAACAGCGAAATATTTGCTGCCGACGCCCATCACGCCGCCGAAACTCACGACTGCATAGTCGATATTTCCTTGCTTCGGATTGAGCACAACGTCGCGTACTTCACCGATCTTTTTTCCCTGCAAGTCATATACGTCGGTACCGATGATTTTACTGGCGCGATGTTGCCGCTCCCAAATGCGTTCATCGGCACGGCTAACGGTGTTCTGCTGCATGGTCGCGCCGGTGCCGCCGGCAGTCGCTCCGGAACTGGCGCTGCCGGCGCTTTGTTGATTGTCTGCGGCAATGGCAGTGCCGGCCAAGGATAGCGTAAATACGGCCAGCAAAATTACGTTACGGGATTCTTTCATAAGACCTCCGAATAATTAGCACAAAAGTGCAGACCCGAAGAAGAGCAAACGCCATGCCCAGCACTAAGCTTCCCTATGAGCGGCAGTTTGCACGTATGGAGAGAAAAAAAGCCTGTAATTCCTGCAAGCGCATGTAAGGTTTGCCGTTTCCCGCTGCCTTATAAAGCGCCTAACTGATACGACTTAAACCAAAAACGAGCACGCGCAGCATTGCAAAACAGAAGCAAAGCAAGAAAGGGAAATCGTCGGTACGGTTTCTGCTTGCGAGAAAAGAACGCTTCATTCATTTCGTTCATGCAAAGGAACAACATGAATAAAATTCGCAAAGCAGTATTTCCCGTGGCCGGCTTAGGCACGCGCTTCCTCCCCGCCACCAAAGCCTCTCCTAAAGAGATGCTGCCTATCGTCGATAAACCGCTTATTCAATATGCCGTGGAAGAAGCTGCCGCCGCCGGCATTACGGAAATGATCTTCATCACGGGTCGCAGCAAGCGTGCGATCGAAGACCATTTCGATAAAGCGTATGAACTGGAAGCCGAATTGGCGGCGCACGGCAAAGCGAAGCTATTGGCGGAAATGCGCAGCCTTTTGCCGGCGACACTGCATTACTCTTATGTGCGGCAAAGTGAAATGCTGGGACTGGGCCACGCCGTTTTGTGCGCGCGCCCGTTGGTTGGCGATGAGCCATTTGCCGTCATACTGGCGGACGATCTTATCAATGCCGAAGTGCCTGTCATGGCCCAAATGACGGAGCTTTTCGCTAAGCATGAAAGCTCAGTAGTCGGCGTGCAACCGGTGCCACGCGAACAAATATGCCAATACGGCATCGTTCGTCCTCAGCAAATCGGCGTGCGCATGCATCGCGTTACGGGGATTGTGGAAAAGCCTCATCCCGATGCCGCGCCGTCCGATTTGGGCGTGGTTGGCCGCTATATTTTCACTTCAGAGATTTTCGATTTTCTGGAAAAGACGACGCCCGGAACAGGAGGGGAAATTCAATTGACCGATGCAATCCAAATGCTGCTTCAGGAAAAGCCGGTATTGGCCTACGAATTCAAGGGCGAGCGGTACGACTGCGGATCAAAATTGGGATACCTCAAAGCGTCCGTCGTTTATGCGATGAAACATCCGGCGATCGCTAGCGAGTTCAATGAATTCATTTCCAGTTTGCAACCGGAACAACCGTCGATGCAAGCGAGTCGGTAATCATTAGGAATTAATCTATAAATTAAAGGCAGCCCAACTTGATCCACATCCTGTGCGAACGTTAAAAGCGCTTTATTCTGGACGGCATGATTGTGTCTAACTTACACGTCCATCCCCGCACCGATGGCAGTGAATATCTAGCCTCGTTGGTCGAAAATTTTCCGGATGCGATTTGCCGCATTGACCGGGACATGCGGCACGTGTACGTGAATCCAGCGATAGAAAATCTTTTGGGGCTCAACGCTATTGATTGCATCGGGCGAACCCAGGCGGAAATGGGTTTACCTGCCGCCATGACGAATGCCTGGGATACGGCGGCACGGCTAGCCTTCGATACCGGCCAAGAGCAGCGTTTTGGATTTGAATGGGGCGAGGGCAGTCAAGCGCGCTATTTTTCGGTACGCTTGGTGCCCGAACTTGATTGCGACGGCCATATCAGCTCGGTCCTCGGCGTCACTTATGATGTCACGGAGCAGACCAAGATGGCACATGAGCGCGAGGTTCTGCTGGCACGCGAGCGCGCTGCCCGCATTCAGGCTGAAACTTCCGCCCGCGCGCGTGACGAATTTCTTGCCATCGTTTCGCATGAGCTGCGTGCCCCCTTGAACGGCATTCAAAGCTGGGCACATGTGCTGGAAAATTATATGCGGGATTCCGCCGCGCCCGCATTGGCGCAACGTGCCGTTACCGGCATTAAAGCCGGCATCGCGCAGCAAGTGCGCTTGATCGAAGATCTGCTGGATGTCACTCGCATGGTCAGCGGCAAGTTGCGGCTAGTGAAACAGCCCCTGGCATTTCTGCCGGTCGCGCAAGCTGCGGTAGAAAGTGTCAAGCCGCTCGCCGCAAGCAGGCGCATTGAACTGACCTGCAACTACAAAATCACCGCCGAGCAAATCAAGGGCGATGCAGACCGCGTGCAACAAATTATTTGGAATCTTCTGTCAAACGCCATCAAGTTCACGCCTGAACATGGAAAAGTATGGATTACCGCCGAGGCAGCGGGCGGTGCAATTTGCGTAACGGTTCGAGATAGCGGCATCGGCATTTCTGCGGAATTTCTTCCTCATATTTTCGATCGCTTTAGCCAGCAAGACACTTCCAGCACTCGCGGCCATTCCGGATTAGGCTTAGGTCTTTTCCTCGTGCGTCATCTGGTTGAGTTGCATGGCGGACGCGTGACTGCAGAAAGCCCCGGCGAAGGCGGGGGTGCCGCCTTCGCCATATATTTGCCGCTGGCGAGCAGCCGCGATATCACGCTGACCGGATCGGCTGACGACTTGGACGTGGCATCTGTCATGTTACCGTCGCTGCGCGGCACACGTATTCTTTTGATCGACGATCAGCAGGATGCGCGCGACGCGTTGACGGTGGTGCTCTCCTCGGTCGGAGCCAATGTTTTTTCCGCCGGTTCCGCCAAGCAGGCATTCGAGTGGCTGCAGTCGCTTGCCATGAACGAGCTACCCGACGTACTGGTGTGCGATATCGCCATGCCGGGCGAAGACGGCTACGCTGTTCTGCGCAAGATCCGCACATGGAAAACCGGTGAGGATTTCGCGCCTTTGCAACGCTTGCCCGCCCTAGCGCTCACTGCCTTCTCACAGCGGGAAGACCGCATTCGAGCGCTCTCAGCTGGCTTCCAAATGCATATGGCAAAACCGGTGGTGCCGGAAGAATTGATAGTGGTGATCGCCAACCTTACGCAGCACTGAATTCATGCGGCGTAGTGAGACGGCTCCAGGCTTCCGGAGCCGATTGAACCGGCATCTTCTGCCGCGCTTAATTCAAGCGGCGTGCACTGAAGTCCGTATTCTTCCAAGCGGTTATAAAGCGTTTTTAAGCTGATGCCGAGGAGATCCGCTGCGCGCTTCTTGACCCCGCCACACAATTCCAGTGTGGCAAAGATAAATTTTCGATCCACTTCTGCAAGTGAAGTCCCTACCGGTATGGCAAGCGACAATCCGGCCGGAGAATGGCTGGGAGTAACCGGTGCGAGCATGGTGGCATCGATAGTTTGATCGGCCAATATGTAAGCGCGATGGATATAGTTTCGCAGCTCCCGCACATTACCCGGCCAGTGATACGTAATCAAGCCGGAAAGGGCGTCCGCAGAAAGCGTCTTGCCGCTGCCATGCGCAGTATTGAGTTCATCGAGAAAATGCTGTGCCAACAATTCGACATCGCTGCCACGCTCGCGCAAAGGAGGAATACGAATCGGAAAAACATTGAGACGATGGTAAAGATCCAGGCGAAGCTTTCCTTCGGAGACCGCCTCTTCCGGATCACGATTACTCGCTGCGATTACGCGGACATCGGTTTCGATTTCTTGGTTACTGCCGATGCGCATAAAGGAACCGTTTTCCAGAACGCGTAATAGTTTGACTTGCAATTCCAGCGGCATTTCAGTGATTTCATCAAGAAAGAGAGTGCCTCCGCTGGCACGTTCAAAATACCCTTTATGCTGACGATCGGCTCCGGTGAAGCTGCCTTTCTCATGTCCGAAAATTTCGCTTTCAATCAATTGCGGCGAGATCGCGCCGCAATTGACCGGCAAGAACGCTTGCTTCTGACGCAAACTCAATTCGTGAATCGTTTGTGCGGCTAGTTCCTTACCGGTGCCGCTTTCGCCAAGCAAGAATACGGTGGCCTCCGTCGGAGCGACACGTGCAACATGGTTGTATAGTTTTTGCATTGCCGGGGCCGCTCCCAACATTTGCCCGAATCGACCTAGCCGGCGCAACTCACTGCGTAAGGCGCCGATTTCTTCCTTCAGATCCGAGGCTCGAGGTACGCGCGAGAGAATTGCCTTCAGGCGGCGAAAATTAAGAGGCTTAGTCAAATAGTCCGCTGCGCCCAGACGCAGTGCCTCTACGGCGGATTCCACGCTTGCATGGCCGGTGATGAGCACGATTTGTGTTTTTTCCTGCGACTCCACGTCGCTAAACAAGTCCATGCCATTTCCGTCCGGCAGTTTAAGGTCCGCCAGCACGACATCTGGACAACGCCGGGCAATCTGGCTTTGCGCGTCGCGGACATTGCCGGCCACAGCAACCGTGAAGCCCTCTGCCATGACAATCTCCGCCAAAGCTTCACGCGTCTCCACATCATCGTCGACAATTAAAACGTGCGGCATTGCTCACCTCCCCTGATCGTCCGGCCGACGACACGGCAGCTCTCTATTGCTTCACCGTCAAACGATTATCGACGGTTTTTACACCATCGATCGACTTGACGATTTTCTCGGCGCGCTTGATCTGATCATTGCTATCAACCGCACCGCTCAATACAACCGTACCCTTATCGGTCTCAATATGAATGTCGCTTCCCTTAACGCCTGAGTCCGCCAGCAACGCGGTCTTAGCCTTAGTGGTAATAACCGAGTCATCCATCTTTTGACCGGTGGTCGACTCTGATCCGGAAGCACCGGACGATGTGCCGCTCGTACCTGACGATTCATTGCGCGCCGAGTCGGATGCCGCGCCGGCGCGTTGCTCTGCACGCGACTGTGGCTCATTTGCTTGCCCGGTATCGGTACGGCGCTGGCAAGCACTCAATGCGGCGCTCAATGCCACCATTGCGATCACCACCTTAGAGACCTCTTTGAGTTGCGTCATGTTTTCTCCTTTCTGCTTCTCTAAACGTGAAAAAGACGCCCGCCACGGTTATTCCTGCAGCAGGCGCTGTGTGCAATATCAACCCGGCCGCCGGGCCGGTGCGAGTCCGCTAGCGCGTCGTACCGCTAGTGCCGCCGGCACCGCTAGTACTGCTTGCATCATTCGAAGCGCCCGGCGTGGCGCCTGTAGTTCCACCGCTGGTGGTGCCTGCACCTGTAGTACCGCTCATTCCGCCTCCAGGCGGCGTTGCCGGTGTGTCGCTGGTCGCGCCGGACTGGCCGGACGGAGTTGCCCCTGATGAGGCCGCACCGCTACCTGCAGTGCCGGTGCCAGAAGTATCTGAGCCGGGCGTAGATGTGCCCGATGCAGTGGTATTGCTGCCGGTTGCGCTGCCGCTCGTAGTTCCTCCGGTGCCGCCGGCGGTCTGGCTGGAATCCGGCGTGGTTGAAGTAGCACCGGTTTGATCTGCTTCGCGTTTTTGACAGCCGGCAAACAAGCTGGTCAGCAAGGCGGTGATGAATATAGCCTTGGTGGTATAGCGTAATGTTTTCATTTAATTTCCTTTCCCGAGAAAATGAATCGGCTGAGGCCTGCTTTCTAGACTCTGTCAATCTTGATAAGTTCTTCAATTTGCTTGCTACCTGCTGCAAATGAGAAAGCAACTGAGGCAGGCAACAGATAGGCACGCTCGATATTGGTATCTTTATCTGTATGCACAATGCCCCCGTGAGATAAATCAATTTTCGAACGATTAAGAACGCCGCAGTCCGCAAAATTCCTTCGCAATAATTCCCCACGCTCAATTCTTCATGCTTCTCGCAATCGATACGAGATACATACTGAAAACGATTGAATTTGCACAAGCGCGAATAAAACAAATGCTATAGACTCAATTCACTCGCCAATCCGGCGCTGATCAGCTTTCGCTTTCGTGCCATGGTCAACGAAAAACCCCTGCACCGTTTTGGTATGCTGTATGGCGCTTCGCCCACGATGGAATCGCTTTTCCAGCAGATTGAGCGCGTTGCCGTAACGGATGCGACAGTGTTACTCACCGGCGAAAGCGGTACGGGAAAGGAATTACTTGCCCAAACCATCCATCAATTTAGTGTGCGAAAAGATGCGGCTTTCGTCGCCGTAAATTGCGGTGCAATTCCACCCAACTTGATCGAGTCGGCTTTGTTTGGCCATGAGAAGGGCAGTTTCACCGGCGCCATGCGCCAGCATCACGGATATTTCGAACAAGCCGGCGGCGGCACGCTCTTTCTCGACGAGATCACTGAGATGCCGCTCGACATGCAGGTAAAACTTCTGCGCGTACTGGAAAACGGCGCTTTCCCTCGCGTCGGCGGGACTCAGGAAATACGCGTCGATGTACGTTTAATCGCCGCCACCAACCGCGACTTGGACGGAGCGGTCAAGGAAGGAAGATTGCGCGCCGATTTGATGTATCGTCTTGCAGTATTTCCTGTCCATGTTCCGCCACTGCGCGAGCGGGGAAACGACATTGATTTGCTGGCGCAGCACTTTCTCGATCAACTCAATTTGCGAGCCAATACGCGTAAGCGTTTTTCGCGGCGCGCATTGGAAGCGATCCATACTTCGCCGTGGCCAGGTAATGTCCGCGAACTGAAAAATGTCGTGCACCGCGCCTTCATTCTTTCCAGCGATGTATTGGAAATCGACGACACCATTGCCGAGCCCGTGATACACAAGCCGATCGAACGCGAAGGCTGCTTAAATTTTTTTGTAGGCACTTCGCTCGCTGATGTACAGCGAGAAATTATTCTCGCGACGCTGCGCCATTTTGAAGGCAACAAACGGCAAACGGCGGAAGCGCTCGGCATCAGCTTGAAGACACTTTACAATCGGCTCAAAGAATATTAGCCGTTAATAATTTCACCGCCATTGGGATGCAATACTTGGCCCGTCATGTAGGAGGAATCCCTGCTGGCAAGAAACACGTAACACGGCGCTATCTCATCCGGCTGCCCCGGGCGTTTCAACAGCACATTCTGGCCAAAATTATTTACCTTATCTTCCGGAAAAATTGAAGGAATCAACGGCGTCCACACAGGACCGGGCGCTACCGCATTGACGTAAATGCCTCTGTCAGCCAACTGCTCCGCCAACGAACGTGTGAACGCCACGATCGCACCTTTTGTCGCAGAATAATCCAGCAGGTGCGCACTGCCTCGATAAGCCGTCACCGAAGTCGTATTAATAATACGTGCGCCTTCCTGCAAATGAGGTAAGGCAGCCTGGACCGTATAAAACATCGAAAAAATATTGGTACAGAAAGTTCGTTCTAATTGTTCGACGCTGATATCCGAAATGCTTTTTTGAATGTGCTGCTCGGCGGCATTGTTGACGACGATATCGATCTTGCCGAAGATCGATAATGCAGTACGCACCATTTGATGAGAGAACGCAGGATCACCGACATCTCCTGCCAAGGCCACACATTCACGCCCCGCTTGCTGCACCAGTCGCCTTGTTTCATCGGCATCGGCATGCTCATTCAAGTAAGAGATCACTACATGCGCGCCTTCTTTAGCAAAGGCAATCGCGACTGCCCTACCTATGCCGCTATCGCCGCCGGTCACTAAAGCAACTTTTCCGGAAAGCTTTCCGCTCCCTTTGTAATTCTCCATACTTGAAGCAGGCCGCGGCTGCATTGCTGATTCCACGCCAGGCTGCCGATCTTGATGTTGCGGCGGTGGAGAATTGGATTGCTCAGGCATGGGAACCTCGCTCAAACGAATGCCGACTTGCAGCTTGGAGCGAGATTTTATTTATTGGTTCGTCGGCATGGCGCGCATCGCTTCGAGCAACAATTCCGGCGAACCGCTGGCCAGCTTGCGGCTGTCGGACAAAATTTGCCGAAAGCTGCGCGCCCCCGGCATGCCCGCAGTCAAGCCGAGCATATGGCGTGTGATGCTATTCAATTTCAAGCCGCCGTTCTCTTTGCCGTACAACGCAAGCTGACGACGAATATAGGGCAGCATGGCTTGCAAGATTTCTGCGCGCGACTGCGGCGTTTTCTGCGCATTGAAGTAACGCACATCGAATGCTTCCATCACGTAAGGGTTGTGATAAGCTTCGCGCCCCAGCATAACGCCATCCACGTGCTGCAAATGCGCGTCGATTTCCGTTAAAGTCTTGACCCCGCCATTGAGAATGATCTCCAGCTGAGGGAAATCGCTCTTCAAGCGATAGACGTAATCGTATTTCAACGGCGGGATTTCGCGATTTTCCTTGGGGCTTAAACCTTTGAGAATCGCATTCCTCGCATGAACGACGAAGGTAGTGCAGCCCGCATCAGCGACGGCCCCTACAAAATCACGCATGAATTCATACGAGTCCACATCGTCCACGCCGATGCGATGCTTCACCGTGACATCGATTTGAACCGCATCGCGCATCGCCTTGACGCAATCCGCAACCAGGCTGGCTTCGCGCATCAAGCAAGCGCCGAATGCGCCGCGTTGAACGCGCTCCGAAGGGCAGCCGCAATTGAGATTAATCTCGTCGTAACCCCACTGCTCGCCCAGCTTGGCGCACTTGGCCAAATCGTCCGGCTCGCTGCCACCCAGTTGCAATGCCACCGGGTGCTCTTCTTCGTTGAAGTTAAGGTGCCGCTCTACATCGCCGAACAGCAAGGCGCCCGTGGTCACCATTTCGGTATACAGCCAGGTATAGCGCGTGATTTGACGATGAAAAAATCGGCAATGCCGATCTGTCCAATCCATCATCGGTGCCACTGAAACGCGGCGCGGTGGTTTTGCTAACTTGTTCATAGTGAATCTGCCCGGAGGCGGCAGTATATCGGAAGCCGCTCAAACGTACTATGATTGAAAAAACGACCTATTCCTGCGTGCCATGCCCAATCACATCGACACCCAACATTTCTGGATGCCCTTCACCGCTAATCGCGCCTTCAAGGAAAAACCGCGGCTGCTGGTTGGCGCGTCCGGTATGTATTACACCAGCGACGATGGCAGAAAAATCCTTGACGGCACGTCGGGCCTTTGGTGCGTCAACGCCGGCCACAACCATCCCAAAATCGTCGAAGCCATCCAGCAGCAAGCAGCCGTATTGGATTATGCGCCCACCTTCCAAATGGGTCATCCCAAAGCCTTCGAAGCGGCAAGCAAACTGGTCTCCATCGCCCCCACGAGATTAAACCGGGTGTTCTTTTGCAGCGACGGTTCGGAATCGGTGGACTCCGCGCTGAAGATTGCGCTGGCCTATCATCGGGTCCGCGGCGACGGCTTGCGCCAACGCTTGATCGGCCGCGAGCGCGGCTATCATGGCGTGGGCTTTGGCGGTATTTCAGTAGGCGGCATCGCCGGCAACCGCAAACATTTCGGTCCTGGCCTCCCCGGCGTGGATCACTTGCGTCATCCGCTTGATATCGCGCAAAACGCGTTTACACGCGGCCTGCCGCAACGAGGCGCGGAACTGGCCGACGAACTGGAGTCGCGCCTGCTTGCCTTACATGACCCCACCACGATCGCCGCCGTGATCGTCGAACCCATACAAGGCTCGACCGGCGTCATCCTGCCTCCGCAAGGCTACTTGCAAAAATTGCGTGCCACCTGCGATAAATACGGCATCCTTTTAATTTTTGACGAAGTCATCACCGGCTTCGGCCGCCTCGGCACTGCTTTCGGCGCCGACTACTTCGGCGTCGTGCCGGACATGATTACCTGCGCCAAAGGTTTAACCAACGCCGCCGTGCCGATGGGCGCGGTACTGGTTAAGCAAGAGATCCATGACGCGTTCATGGCAGCCGCTGCCGACAATGCCATTGAATTTTTCCACGGCTATACCTACAGCGGTCATCCTCTTGCAGCGGCCGCCGCGATCGCCGCCATCGATGTCTACCAGGACGAAGGATTGTTTGAGCGCGCAGCCGCCATGGCCCCTTATTTCGAAGACGCGGCGCACAGCCTGCGCGGACTTCCTTATGTGAAAGACATACGCAACCTCGGCCTGCTATGCGGCATCGAGCTGGAAAGCATGCCCGGCAAGCCGACCGCGCGTGCCGCGGATATCTTCCTGAAGTGTTTCTGGGAAAAAGGGGTGCTGATCCGCACCACCGGCGACATCATCGCGTTGTCGCCGCCGCTGATTATCGAGCATGCTCAGGTAGATCAGCTATTCGCCGCGCTGTCGGAAACGCTCAAAACGCTTTAAGCATCTTGGTCGGAGGCGGCGCCGCGCTTTGCGCCCAGCTTCAACAGCAGCTCCAGGCGATTCGATACGCCATAGATCTTGAATATCGCCGACACGTATTCCTTGACGGTGTGCAGCGCCAGATCCAATTCGCGCGCAATCACCTTGTTGGGGCTTCCCTGCAGAAGGTATCCGAGCACTTCCTGCTGGCGCGGCGACAACGGCTTCCTGGCCGCATCGCCGGAGGTATTTTTCTCCAGGCGAGAAAATTGCGGCGGCAGAAATACCGCACCCAGGCGGATGGCATCGAAGCCTTCCAGCACCAATTCCGGATCGGCCGATTTCGGGATGAAGCCACGCATGCCGGACGCCAGCGCGTCGCTCAACAAGTTTCCATCCATCTCCGCCGAAATCAGGACGGTCTTAGCCGCCCAGGAAGTTTCGCGTATCCAGTTGAATAGCCGCAGCTCCGGATCGTCCGGCAAATGTATGTCCAGGAACAACCAGTCGACTTCGTTCTGACCAAGCAAGGCGGCGCGGGCTGCCTCGGCGGTATGAACTTTCTCGATGAGGGCGCTGACATGCGCGGACGCCAGCAAGGAAGCCAGCCCGGCGCACGTCAGGGGATGGTCGTCGATGATCATGATCCTCATGGCATTTTCCATCTCATTTTTTCCGTCAATTCGGCAAAACCGCTGCCAGCGTCGATGCGAGGAGGCCGACAGCAATCGGCTTGGTCAACACGATGTATCCGGCGTCTTCCGCCATGTCGCGCAGCTTCGGATCCAGCTCGCCCGTCTGCAAGATCGCGACGACATCCGGATAGCGGTCCACCAGCATGTTCAACAGATCGATGCCGTTCTCGGTTCCGGGCAGACGATAATCGCACAGCACGCAATCGGGTACCCAGTCCTCCTCTGCCAGCAAGCTCCTGCATTCATTGCCATCGCGTGCCAGCCGCAGATCCGCGTTCCAGGATGACAGGAGGATGCGCATGGCCTCCAGCACCATGGTATCGTCATCGATCAGCAATAGCCGCCTGCCGGTAAGGTCGTGCGCATGCAGCTGGTCGGCGTCTTGCCACTGCGGATGATGCCGCGCGGTCCACGCACCCGGCAGCACGAGGCGAAATCGCGTGCCCTTGCCCGGCCTGGAACAAACCTCGATTTGATAACCGAGCAGATCGGCGGTCTTGCGGACGATGGCAAGCCCCAGTCCGAGCCCCTTGCTGCGATCACGCTCCGCATTCGCGACCTGGAAATAAGGATCGAAAATCTTCGGCAGGCTGTCGGCGGAGATGCCGACACCGGTGTCCCATATCTCCAGCCACAAGACATCCGGCCGACGCAAACGCAAGCTGACCAATATCCGGCCGTGCTGTGTATAGCGGATTGCATTGCTGATCAGATTGTCGGCAATGCGTCCCAGCAGCACGATATCGGTGCGCACCATCATGTCATCCGCGACACGCATCGCGCGCGCGTCAAGCTTCAAACCCTTGTGCTCGGCCTGCGGACGCTGGCGCTCCACGGTTTGCTGCAAAAGGTCCCGCACCGAAACATCGGCGAGCTCGATTTTTTCCGAGCCGCTCTCCAGGCGCGACAGTTCCATCAAGGCGTTGAACAGGTTGGCGATCGTTTGGCCGGCCTTTTGGATATGCCCGACCAGTTCAAGCTGCCTGGCATCGCGTATCCTTTGATGCAAGGCGGCGACAAACAGTAATAATGCATGAACCGGCTGACGCAGATCGTGGCTGGCGGCGGCAAGAAACATCGATTTGTCATGATTGGCGCGGTCCGCGCGTGCCGCTTCCTGCATCTTCTGCTGCAATACCTCTTCATTCTCGAAGCGCAACAGTATGCTGTCGAGCACAAGGCGATTGACATTACGCCCGACGAAAAACAGCACCAGCATATACAGCAGCATGATCATCTGCAGCGGCAAGGCATGCTCGCCGAAGGCATGCGGCAGATAAAGCAGCTGAATGAATATGCCGATCGCCGTGCCTGCGTACATGCCTTTCAGATGATGCATGCCGGCCGTACTGGATGCGCCGGCGCCGACGCCCAGAAATATCAGTATCAGGACCACGTTTTGTGTGGCGTTCTCCGGAACGAACAACAAACCCACGTTCCCCCAGCTGAAGCCGATGAAACTCACCAGAAAAAAATAGGAGCGGCGCCAGCGTTCGACGAATTCCCTGTCAATTTCCTTATGCCGGATAAAGCGCGCAGTCAGCAAGCGATTGGCGGCTACCATGGCCCCTGCCAGAAACATCAAGCCCAGCCACCACCACAGTTGGGGCTTGGGCAGACGGGAGTAATAACTGACCGCAATGATGGATGGCAGTAAAAACGATGCGGCGATGGCCGTTACCTGGTTCTTGTAACCCAGATCGAACAGCGCCTTTCTGACGCGCTCGTCGTGAACTGAAATCGCCATGCCGGGAAGTTTAATAAATTAGATTCGCATATCGAGAACGTCGGCGGTATGTCTCCAAGTCGATGCAAAATCGCCCTGCTCTCCGTCGCGCCATTGTGACACCGTCGCCAAATCGCGGTGATCCCCTCCCTGGAGGGGTATATCGATCGAACGGACGCCGCTATATTGCTACCCGTTGGACGATATTTTAATTTTTCAGGAGCTTTAGGATGAAAAAAATTGTACTTTCCGGCTTGGCGGCGATCGGTGCGGCCCTGGCTTTACTCGCTTGCGGCGGAGGCGGAAGCGAGGCCAGCTCGTCAACTGCAATCACCACCACGACTACCACCACAATCACCGCCACGACCACTACCACAACCAACTCGACCAACAATACCGGGACCAGCACCATTTCAGGCTCTGCGGTAAAAGGCCCGGTGGCCAACGCCACCGTCACAGTGAAAAATGCGTCCACCGGCGCGATACTGGCCACGACCACCACCAACTCTCTGGGCGCTTATACCATTGACGTCTCCTATACTGGCGATGTCATCGTTGAGATAAGCGGCGGCACTTACACCGATGAGGCCACCGGCGTATTGATGAACTTGTCCACGCCATTGAAAGTGGTGCTGAATGCCAACGGCAGCGTCACCGGCATGGTAACCCCGCTGACCACCATGGCATATACGAGCGCCTTCGGTTCCGCTTCCAGCGCCGTGACCTCCACTGCGTTCAACACCGCGGCCTCCCAGATTGCCACGCAATTCAAGCTCTCCGGCACCAATCTCGCAACAACGCTGCCGACAGTAAGCGGATCGAACGCCAATGACTACGGTAAAGTGCTGCGTGCTGTGTCCCAATACCTGCAATCGCAAAATGTGACCCTGCCGACCCTGACCAACCTGACTTTCACGTCCCAGCAGCTGCCGGCATTCTCAGTAGCCTTCTCCAGTGCTTACAACACCGTCAACCCCGGATCGTCGGTGACCTTCAGCTTCGACGGCAACGCGTTCAATATCGGCGGCACCGGCGTCGGCGGCGGTACCGGCACTTGCGGCGTCAATGTCCAGGGCTCTGTCACTGCAGCCGGAATAACCGTCCCGCTCAACCTGAATTTCTGCATTACCGGCATCGCAACCGGCTCGTGCAACAGCGGCAATGCCCAGATCAGCCAGGCAATTTCCGCCCAAGGCGGCATCAGCGGCGCAGCGAATCTCAGCTACTCCTACTCCAGCACTTGCGTGGCGGGAGCGACGAAGATCAATCTGCAATAAATCGCCGTCAGGCGCGGCAAGCTGACGTGCCATGATCGAAATAAGGCAAAGGGGTCCGCTGTATTGCGGGCTCCTCTTCGTATCTGGCGAAGCAGTCAACCCTTGATGCTTTCATGTCAGCCGCCGGCGAAAGCAGGTTGCATGCAGCAGCGCAAGGCCTTGCCGGCGCCGACGTCTCCGAACCGCGCCTTAAAGCCGGTTCGGAAGAGCGCGTAACTGAAGGGAATCGATCAACGCGGTTTGCACATGCTTAATTTCGTGTGCTCTTTATCACCGTCGTTGTAATGAATGAACACGGCATCGCCGGTTTTCTCTGCAATCACGCCGGGGTACCAGGTACCGCCGCCCTTCCAATTACAGATGACGCGCGAGCCTTTTTCCATGGGTCCAGTCGGCACATTCAGGTGACGGCACTTGCCATGCGTGGTGTGCTCCTTATCACCATCGTCGTACTGGATGAATAATTTACCGCCGTCTTTGGCGCCGACTTTGCCCGAGTAATAACGACCACCGTTTTTCCAATTGCATTCCACTCTGTCGCCCACTTGAAACTCCGCGAGCGCCGGACCCGCAGCAAGGGCAAGAACCAACAATGACAACATACGCACTTTCTTCATGACCCCTCCCATTCATAGTTAATATTTTAATAGCTTCAAACGCACTGAAACCAGCCTCCCTGGCCGCTTTATTTATGTTGGAAGCCCTAAGTCGCTGTGCTACGACCAAATTAATACTACTACTATTAGGAAGGATCTGGCAAAGACTAAGCGGAGGCAGCCGTTACCGGCGCTTTCGAACAGCGCTGCGCGACAGTTGCGATTATTATTGGGATTGCCGCAGGGCGCTTAGCTAAGCGCCGAAAAAACGAAGCGCGGAAAAGTAATCCATTGCGCTAGAAATAAGCGGATACCGCATTAGCAATACCTGTAAATGGCTCGGATGGATTTTCGATGGAATGTAGCGTAACCGCGCCACTGCCAGCGAAGTAATTCCAATGCGTAGCGGCCCCATTCCATCACGACAAAACGACCAATAAAAGCGCAATCGCAGCCGGCATCGCTTGCACAAATAAAATCTTGCGACTCGCAGTTGCCGCGCCATATAGGCCAGCGATCAGCACACATACGAGAAAAAATATTTTTACGTTCGTTCCTGCGCCGCCTAAGAGTATTCCCCACACCAGGCCCGCCGCCAGGAACCCGTTATATAAGCCTTGGTTAGCCGCCAGAACCTTGGATGACTTGGCCGCTTCCAGCGTCTGGCCGAAGGCTTTTAATCCCGCTGGCTTATCCCATAAAAACATCTCCAGCACTAAAAAATAGGCATGCAGAAGTGCCACAAGTGCGACTGCAATATTGGAAAGTAGAGTCATAGTAGCGATAGAGTTCAAGCCAAAAAACCAATGCTACATGAAAAAAGCCGCGGCATTTTTCAATGCGGCGGCTTCACTTATCGCATACCCTATTTAGGCGGCTTCGCGCGAAGCACGCTTCCTTTCATGCTCCTTCAGGAACCGCTTGCGCAAACGTATGCTCTTGGGCGTGATCTCGACCAGCTCGTCATCTTCGATGAATTCCACCGCATACTCCAGCGTCAACTGAATCGGCGGCACCAGACGCACCGCTTCATCAGTACCGGAAGCACGCACGTTGGTGAGCTGCTTGCCCTTGATCGGGTTAACCACGAGATCATTGTCACGCGAATGGATGCCGATGATCATGCCTTCGTACACAGGATCATTGTGCGAGACGAACATGCGACCGCGGTCCTGCAATTTCCACAGCGCATATGCAACAGCGGCGCCATCTTCCTGCGACACCAGCACGCCGTTGCGGCGACCAGCCAATTCCGGCTTGGTGACATCGACCGGCGCGTATTCATCAAAGATGTGGCTCATCAAGCCGGTTCCACGCGTCAAAGTCATGAATTCCGATTGGAAGCCGATCAAGCCACGCGCCGGAATGCGGTATTCAATCCGCACGCGGCCTTTGCCATCCGGCTCCATGTTTTGCAAGTCGCCGCGACGACGGCCCAGCTCTTCCATCACGCCGCCTTGATGACCTTCTTCAACGTCCACCGTCAGCAATTCATACGGCTCATACTTAACGCCATCGATTTCCTTAAACACCACGCGCGGGCGCGACACTGCCAGTTCATATCCTTCGCGGCGCATGTTCTCCAACAGGATGGTCAAGTGCAATTCACCGCGGCCGGCCACTTCGAACATCGTTTCATCGTCAGTGTCTTTCACACGTAATGCGACATTGGATTTCAGCTCGCGGTCCAGTCTCTCGCGGATCTGGCGGCTGGTGACGAACTTGCCTTCACGCCCGGCCAATGGAGAACTGTTGACCAAGAAGTTCATGGTCAAGGTCGGCTCGTCGATTTTCAGCAAGGGCAGCGCATCAGGTACATCCGTTGCGCAGAGTGTAGAACCAATATTGAGCTCTTCAATGCCGTTGACCAGAACGATATCGCCGGCTTGCGCTTCGTCGACCAGTTCACGTTCCAAACCTTTAAATTTCAAAACTTGATTGATGCGTGCTTTGATCGGCGTGGAATCCGGACCATTCATCACGATCACATCTTGCAATCCCTTGATGCGGCCGCGCTTGATACGACCGATACCGATTTTGCCCACGTAAGAGGAATAATCGAGCGAAGAAATCTGCAATTGCAGCGGACCATCGGGATCGTCGTCGCGCACCGGCACGTGTTCCAGCACGGCGTCGAACAGGGGCTGCATGTCGCCTTCACGCACATTCGGATCGAGGCTCGCGTAGCCATTCAATGCGGAGGCATACACGACCGGGAAGTCGAGCTGCTCTTCGGTAGCGCCGAGCTTATCGAACAATTCAAAGGTTGCATTGATCACCCAGTCCGGACGCGCACCGGGACGATCGATCTTGTTGACCACCACGATCGGTTTCAGACCCAAGCCCAACGCCTTGCGCGTCACAAAGCGCGTCTGCGGCATCGGACCTTCAACCGCATCGACCAGCAGCAATACCGAATCCACCATCGACAATACACGCTCCACCTCGCCGCCGAAGTCGGCATGGCCCGGCGTATCAACGATGTTGACGTGCGTGCCCTTGTATTCGACCGCGCAATTCTTGGCGAGAATGGTGATGCCGCGTTCCTTTTCCAAGTCGTTGGAATCCATCACGCGTTTTTCGATGTGCTGGTTCTCGCGGAACGTACCGCTTTGCTTCAAGAGCTGGTCAACCAGCGTGGTCTTGCCATGATCGACGTGAGCGATGATGGCGATATTGCGCAAAGCGCGTTTGGCGTTGGACATGATCGTGGAAGTGGAATCCGGAAAACCGAAAATTATAACATGCCGCGTCGCGGCAAACTGTGAAAAACCTTGAATTTTCAAGGAGTTGGATGTGTTTTTGGAGCAATCAAGCGTTCAGGCGACAACAATCCGAATTCTTGCAGTTGTGCTGTGCCCAGCAAACAATCATTATCAACCTGATATACGCGCACGCGGCCTGACGGAAAAGGGATATTGATTCCCTCCTTAGTCAGTGCAATGCGCTGCCCGTGCAAGAACCGCTTGGCTAACTCTTCAGACAATACGATCTTCGGAAAAGAAGACAACAACGCGTCTACCGGTGCCAGCGCTTCTAACCGCGCTTGTTCGGGAAACGCCGCCAATTGCTCAAGCGTTATCGCTTTATTCAATTCCAAGTTACCGACGCCTGTGCGTCGCAGCGCTTGCAAATGCGCGCCGCATCCTAGCGCGGCGCCAATATCTGCACCCAAAACTCGAATGTAAGTGCCCTTACTGCACTTCACGCGCAACTTGATATATGGCGGCTCAAATGCCAATAAGTCCAGTTCATGAATCCTTACTCGCCGGGCTTGTCGTTCGAGCGTGATTCCAGCGCGGGCATATTCATACAAGGGCTTGCCGTCGCGCTTCAACGCTGAGTGCATGGGCGGCACTTGCTCTATTTCACCGCGGAACTTCGTCAATTTCTCTTCAACTTGCGAGCGCGTCACTGCGACTTCACACCGAGAAACAATTTCACCTTCGGTATCGCCCGTCGCCGTAGAAATGCCGAGATGAATAACAGTCTCATACGTCTTATCCGCTTCCAACAAGTCTTGCGAAAACTTGGTTGCTTCACCAAAGCAGAGCGGCAAGAGTCCCGTTGCAAATGGATCGAGTGTGCCGGTATGGCCTGCCTTTTTAGCATTCAGCAAGCGCTTGGCCTGCACTAGCGCATCGTTGCTGGAGATGCCGGCAGATTTGTCCAACAATAGGATGCCGTCGATCGGCAAGCGCAGTTTCTTAGGTGCTTGAGTCATGCATGATGCCGCCAGGGGCGTCAATCTTTGGCGCGCGTGGCGTTAGCTTCGTCGATTAAGCGCGACAATTCCATGCCACGCGATGCAGAAGTATCGTGCACGAAATGCACTTCAGGAATGGTGTGAATGGTTAGGCGTCGCCCAAGCTGCGCACGAATGAAGCCTGCCGCTTTTTGCAAACCGGCGAGGGCATTACGTATCGTTTCCGGATCATCGGCCAGCATTGTGAAAAACACTTTGGCATGCGCGTAGTCCGGCGTGACCTGGACCTCGCTGATGGTAATCATCGGCACGCGCGGATCTTTCAATTCAAAGGCGATAATTTCCGCCAAATCGCGCTGGATTTGATCCGCCACGCGCAAACTGCGGCCGGGGATGGATTTACTGTGTTTGGCCATGATGATTCCTCTCCCCGTTTCTCTCCCGCGCATGCGGAAGAGTCATCGGATTACAGTGTGCGTGCGACTTCCTGCACTTCAAACACTTCGAGCTGATCGCCTTCCTGGATGTCGTTGAAGTTCTTCAAAGACAAGCCGCATTCGAAGCCTGCCCTCACTTCCTTCACATCATCTTTGAAGCGTTTGAGCGAATCGAGTTCGCCAGTCCAGAGGACTACGTTGTCGCGCAACAGACGTACCGATGCGCCGCGCTTGACCATGCCGTCGAGCACATAGCAACCTGCAATCGCGCCAACTTTGCTGACATGGAAGACTTGGCGAATTTCGACCAGCCCCAATTCGTGTTCGCGCTTTTCCGGCGACAACATGCCGGACATTGCCGCCTTCACCTCATCCACAGCGTCATAAATGATGTTGTAGTATCGGATGTCGATGCCATTGGCTTCGGCAAGCTTACGCGCAGAAGCATCAGCGCGTGTGTTAAAGCCGATGATGACCGCCTTGGAGGCGACTGCCAAATTGACGTCCGATTCGGAAATGCCACCCACTGCAGCATGCACAATTTGTACGCGCACTTCGCCGGTGGAAAGTTTTTGCATCGAGTGCACCAGCGCCTCTTGCGAGCCTTGCACGTCGGCCTTGATGATGAGGGCAAGCGACTTGACTTCGCCTTCGGCCATTTGCTCGAACATGTTTTCGAGTTTCGCGGCCTGCTGCTTGGCGAGCTTAACGTCGCGGAATTTACCTTGACGGAACAAGGCGATCTCGCGAGCTTTTCTCTCATCCGGCAACACGATTGCTTCTTCACCGGCCGCCGGCACCTCAGTCAAACCTTGAATCTCTACCGGAATAGACGGACCAGCTTCGGCAATGTTCTTGCCGTTTTCGTCGATCATGGCGCGCACGCGCCCGTAGGAAGAACCAGCCAGCACAACATCGCCGCGCTTTAAAGTACCTGCCTGCACCAGAATCGTCGCCACCGGTCCGCGTCCCTTATCCAGCTTAGCTTCTACCACCAACCCTTTGGCAGGCGCATCGATAGCTGCCGTCAACTCCAAGACCTCGGCTTGCAACAGCACGTGCTCCAACAAATCGTCGATGCCTTGACCAGTTTTGGCGGACACGCTAATAAAGGGCGAATCACCGCCGTAAGCTTCCGGCACAACCTGCTCGGCGATCAATTCTTGCGTCACCCGATCCGGATTGGCACCTTGCTTATCAATTTTATTGATGGCGACGACGATAGGCACGCCGGCAGCCTTCGCATGCGCAATCGCCTCCTTCGTCTGCGGCATCACGCCGTCGTCCGCAGCAACTACCAGGATGACAATATCCGTTGCCTTCGCACCGCGCGCACGCATTGCCGTAAATGCCTCGTGGCCCGGCGTATCCAGGAAGGTAATCATGCCGCGCGGCGTTTCGACGTGATATGCGCCGATGTGCTGGGTAATGCCACCAGCTTCGCCGGCTGCCACTTTGGCGCGCCGAATGTAGTCAAGCAAAGAAGTCTTACCGTGATCGACGTGACCCATCACCGTCACCACCGGCGCGCGTGGCAAAGCAGGTGCGTCGGTATGCGCAGTACCTTCTTCGGCCAACAATGCTTCCGGGTCGTCAAGCTTGGCGGCATGCGCCTTGTGACCCATCTCTTCCACCAGGATCATCGCAGTTTCTTGATCGAGCACCTGATTGATTGTGACCATCTGACCCAGCTTCATCAAATGCTTGATCACCTCTGCAGCCTTGACCGCCATCTTGTGCGCAAGTTCAGCGACAGTAATCGTTTCTGGCACATGGACTTCCTTGACGACTGCTTCGGTCGGCGCCTGGAAATTCGATTCGCGCTCATCTTCGTGATGATGGCGGCGGCCTTTCGGCCCGGCTCGCCAGGAATCGCGTGCCCCCGAAGTCGGCGCGGCGCCGCGCGTCTTCATACCGCCGGCGCGACGCTTGGCGGCGTCGTCCTGCCACGCCGAAGAGACATTTGCCGACTTAATCGCCTTCTTGTCGCCTGCGGCGGGTTTTTTGTCGTCTTTTTTCTCGCCGTTTTTCTTATCGGCGGGACGATGTAGCGTACCTTCCGCCTTGGCAGCCGGTGCAGGCTCAGGCGCCTTAATGACTTTGCGCGGCGCGTTCATCATGGCTTTGATCTGCGCCACTTCATCTGCCACTACTTGGCGCGCACGTTCCGAGGCCGCAGCTTTTTCGGCCGCTTCCTTTACTTCTTGGTCGTTCTTTACCACGCGCTTCTTCTCGGGTACTTCGCCTGCGGCCGCGGCGTCCTCTTGCGCCTTTTGCGCGGCCCGTTCTTGCTCGCGCTCAGCTTCTTCACGTGCCGCTTTTTCCGCTTCCAGTTTGGCGAGGCGCTCTTGCTTTTCACGCAGATCCGCTTCTTGACGCGCGATCAGCTCAGCTTGACGGCGCGCTTCTTCGGCGCGTCGCGCCATTTCGGCTTCGTCAATGACCGGCGCAGCGGTCATGGTGGGCGCTTCAGGTGCTGCAGTTTCATCGCGTTTGATGAAGGTGCGCTTCTTGCGCACTTCCACTTGAATGGTCCGTGACTTGCCGCTGGAATCAGCTTGTTTGATCTCAGTAGTTTCCTTACGGGTAAGCGTAATTTTTTTCTTTTCGCCTTCCGGTGCGGCACCATGTGCACGGCGCAAATGACCGAGCAGCTTATCCTTGTCTTCTTTGGACAAAGGATCGGCCGCCGAACTTTTCTCGACACCGGCTGCGCGCAATTGCGTCAGCAGCAAATCGGCGGGCATCTTCAGTTCGGTGGCAAATTGGGCTACATTGTTACTCGCCATTCAGTCCTCTTTTCTATGTGACTCGGGGGATGTCAAAAACGCTCCTGTTTTATTTCGCTTCAGCCAGACTCCATACCTTGGCTTGCAGCGCCTTGGCACGGTCGTCGTACTTAGCGTCGATGAGCTTCATCTCTTCATCGGTCACATTTTCAAATTGATTCTCGATCAGTTCACGCGCGCGTTCACTCGGTAATGCCAGAATGGCGCCGAACTCGTCATAAGCCAGGTTAGAAAAAGCCTCGACATTTTTAATTCCGGCCAAACCAAGTTTGCCCGCCGTCGTGCGATCCATGCCTTCGAGGCTGATCAATTCGTCATCCATGCCTTCCAAACCTTCTTCGGAAGCAATGGCTTCGGTTACCAGAGCATCACGTGCACGGTTGCGCAACTCGTTGACAGTATCTTCATCGAAAGCTTCTATCTCGAGCATCTCTTGGATCGGCACGTAAGCGATTTCTTCGAGAGTCGAAAAACCTTCTTGAATCAGGATGTCGGCAACTTCCTCATCCACATCCAGCCTGTTCATAAACAACTGACGGGTTGCCGCACTTTCCAATGCCGATTTGTCGGCCGATTCTTCGGCAGTCATAATGTTGATCTGCCAGCCGGTTAGCTCGGAGGCCAAACGCACGTTCTGGCCGCCGCGACCAATGGCGATCGCCAAATTTTCTTCGTCGACCACTACATCCATAGCATGTTTTTCTTCGTCGACCATAATCGACGACACGTTGGCCGGCGCCAGTGCACCGACGACAAACTGCGCCGGATCTTCCGACCACAGCACGATGTCGACGCGTTCGCCGCCAAGCTCACCCGTCACTGCCTGCACACGCGAGCCGCGCATGCCGACACAGGTGCCGATCGGGTCGATACGCTTGTCGTTGGTGTGCACGGCGATCTTGGCGCGCACGCCGGGGTCGCGTGCGGCCGATTTAATTTCCAGCAAGCCTTGTTCGATTTCCGGCACTTCGAGTTCGAACAACTTCATGATGAATTCAGGCGCGGTACGCGAGAGAATGACTTGGGGACCGCGTGCATTGCGATCGATACGCAGGATATAAGCACGAACGCGATCGCCGATACGAAGGTTCTCTTTCGGGATCATTTGGTCGCGCGGCAGTCGAGCTTCGATCTTGCCGGACTCAACAATGGCATCACCGCGCTCCATGCGCTTGACGGTACCGGTTACCAGCGAATCGCCGCGAGCCAAAAAGTCAGACAGAATCTGCTCACGCTCCGCATCGCGAATGCGCTGCAACACCACTTGCTTGGTGTCTTGCGCAAAACGACGACCGAACTCAACCGACTCAATCGGCTCTTCAATGTAATCGTCGACTTCGATGTCAGAAATCTGTTCTTTTGCTTCGAATAACAAAACTTCCTGATCGGGCAGTTGCAAACCCGCCTCATCCGGCACCACATGCCAGCGGCGGAAAGATTCGAATTCGCCCGACTCACGATCGATGGAGACACGGATATCAACATCGCCTTCATAGCGCTTCTTAGTGGCCTGGGCCAAGGCGTGTTCCAGCGCGCCGAACACCACTTCCTTATCGACGTTTTTCTCGTGCGCCAGCGCATCGACCAGCAACAAAATTTCGCGACTCATGCTTTGCGACTCCTAAAATTCACCTGCGGCACCAGGCGTGCCTTATCCACGTCAGCGAGTGCAAATTCGAGCATCGCCGAACCTTCATTTGTTTCAAATTCCAACTTCAACTTATCGCCTTCCGGCGCATGCAAGACGCCTTGAAAGCTCTTGCGATTGCCCGCACCGGGCATCGGCATGCGCAACTTCACGGTCGCTTCCGCACCCGCAAAACGAACATAATCCGACAACTTTTTCAACGGCCGATCCAGCCCCGGCGACGAAACTTCCAAACGCTCGTAGGCTACGTTTTCGACGGTGAAGACATGGGTCAACTGATGACTGACTTTTTCGCAATCTTCGACCGTAATGTTGCGTTGCTCGCCCTCGGCAGGCAGACAATCAATATAGACCCTTAGCAAACCACGGCCTGCCGGCTCGAAATCCACCAGCTCATACCCCATGCCTTGCACGGTTTTGTCTATCAATTCCAGCAACTGCACGCCGTCTTCCTTATCCATGCCGGTACACTGCACATATGCGATCAGTTTGACCAAAAAAAAATGGGCATCCGCCCATCTTTTTGTGTTTCAGGTCATCGGCTGCCCTGCTTCATGGACAGCGCAGCACAAACTTCTTACCGACTTCTGTTAACCAAGAAATTATATACAAAAGAAGGACTTGCTGCAATGCCGGCGCCACCATGTGAGACCAAGATTGCCTCGCAGCAAGCTCTTCCTGCCATCAAGGTCGAGAACGCCGCCGTACACCGCCTTGCATAGGACCTTGGCCCTGTCCTCGCGGACTTCTGCCGCTGCCGCCACCCCGTCGCGGCTGCTGATCCATTCCGGCAAAACCAAGGGCTGTTTGCAAAGGATCCGGTTGACGTGGGCGACCCGAACGCTGTCCGCCTTTGCCTTGCTGGCCCTGCTGGCCTTGCAGACCTTGGCCACCGCGTCGCTGTCCGGATTGTGCATCGCCACGCCCCTTGTTACCGGAAGCATTTTGTCCGCCATTGTTTTTACTTTCCAACCCTGTCACCGACATCAGGCTGCGCACGGCATTTTCATCCAACTCTTCCCAGCGACCGCGTTTCAAGCCGCGCGGCAAAGTCATGACGCCATAGCGAGTACGGATTAGGCGAGAGACCGTCAGGCCCACTGCCTCAAACATGCGTCGCACTTCGCGGTTGCGACCTTCGCTGATCGTTACGCGATACCATCTATTGACACCTTCGCCGCCACCGTCGGCGATGCGAGTAAATTGCGCAGTGCCGTCTTCCAATTCAATGCCGGAAAGAAGCTTTTGACGCATACCTTCTTCGAGCTCACCCAGTGTGCGTACCGCATATTCGCGATCGATGCCGTAGCGCGGGTGCATTAAACGGTTTGCCAAGTCGCCGGAGGTGGTAAACAACAACAAGCCTTCGGTATTGAAATCCAGTCGACCGACAGCCAGCCACTTGGCGGCTTTCATGTTGGGCAAGCGGTCGAAAACCGATGGGCGTCCTTCGGGATCGTCATGACTGACAATTTCGCCGGCAGGCTTGTGATACACCAAGACTCGCGGCGGCCGTTTGCTGACCTTGCGCTGGATGAGTTTGCCGTTGATACGCACTTGATCGGTCGAAAGAATGCGCTGACCGATGTGAGCCGGCTCACCATTCACGGAAACGCGTCCGGCAATAATCAATTCTTCCATGTCACGGCGCGATCCCAATCCCGCATCCGCCAATACTTTGTGCAGCTTAGGCGCATCGTCTTCGGCCGTCAGATCACGGCGCACATTCTTCTGGGGGCGCGTATTCGCCGTCTCCTGCTCAAGCATTGCCTGATCGAAAGCTTCAGACGTGACGAATGAAAATACTTCATCGGCGTCGCCGCCTTTTACGCGCGCAGTTCCCGAAGGATTCTGCTGGCCAGGTTTGCGCTGCTTATTGTTGCCTTGCGGTCCCTTTTGCCGCGGGTCGCGGCGGCGCGGCTCTTCAGGAGAAGCATTTTTTTCAATACCGCCATTTTCCTGCGACGAGGCTTCAGCCTGCAATTGCTGTTCCGCTTCCGCATCGCTCGGGCGTCCGCCGTTCCCATTCTGGCGCGCACGTTGCGCACTGCGGGTCCGCCGCATATTGCGTGGCCCACGCACACCGCGCTTTACCGGCTGGCCATTTGACTGGTCTTCGGCAGTGCCATTGATAGCGCGCGGCTCGGCTTCGGCGCGAGTTTCCGACTCGGAGGGCGAGGCAGTCTCGTCGACTGCCAATACATCAGGTGAGGAAGGCTGATTCATTGTGGAATGACATTGTCCTGTTCTGGCTGGGCGTCGGCTACAACAGCTTGCCCTGCAATTTCGGCGGATGGCGCCGGCTCTTCGGCAGCTTCAACGATTTCGACGTTTTCAGCGGGCTGACTCATTTCGACTTGCTCTGCTTGCGCATCGCCGGCAAATTCAATCGAAGTTTGATCTACGCCAGCTTCCTGCAAGCCCGTTTCGAGCGCCTGTACTTCGAGCAATGTACCTTCCTGCAGTTCGCCGGTACCAACTTGCTGCAGCGGAGGCAATTGATCAAGCGATGTGAGACCAAGATCATCGAGAAATTGCTTGGTAGTCGCAAACAAGCTGGGACGTCCCGGCACATCGCGATGGCCGATCGTTTCAATCCAGCCGCGGTCTTCCAGCATTTTGATGGTCTGCGAATTCACGGTAACACCGCGAATTTCTTCAATATCGCCGCGCGTGACCGGCTGACGATAAGCGATGATTGCCAGCGTTTCCAGCGTCGCGCGTGAATACTTGGGGGGTTTTTCAGGGTTCAAGCGCTCAAGATAAATTTTCATCTCGGGCCGACTTTGGAAACGCCAGCCAGTGGACAAAGAGACGAGCTCAATACCCTTATCGCTCCAATTTTCGCGCAACTCTTCCAGCATCTGCTTGATGGTATCGGCACCGACTTCTTCGGTGGACTCGCCATTCGCAACAAAAAGCTTCTTCATGTCGTTGATCGACATAGCTTCATGTGCGCATAGCAGCGCAGTTTCGAGGACTTTCTTCGCCTCAGCTGTATTCATGTACGGCTCGTATGTTCAGCAAAATTCAGAGGTTTAGTTCGACGACCGATATACGGTTCTTGCTTGGTCGAGAACTTGTTGATGCTGTGTTCCGGCGCCCGGCTTAGAGGAGGTATGAGGGGCGGGGAAAATTCAAGACTTGGTTGCGGGGGCAGGATTTGAACCTGCGACCTTCGGGTTATGAGCCCGACGAGCTGCCAGACTGCTCCACCCCGCGCCTGAAGAAAATGATTATACCTTGTCTTGAATAACATTACAAATGCCCTCGGCGCTTTGAGACGCGATGATACACTTGGAAATTCGTCAAAGCGCTGTCCTGCTAGCGGCTTGACTTAACTCATCACATCCGTTTTTGAGCGTTTCGATTCTTTATGAAATTCTGTTCTGAATGCGCCCACCCCGTTGCATTGCTGGTTCCGCCGGACGACAACCGATTTCGTTACGTGTGCAGGCAATGCGGTGCAATTCACTATCAGAATCCAAAAATGGTGATCGGTTCCATTCCAGTTTGGCAGGAGGAAGATCGCATCAAAGTCTTGCTATGCAAACGCGCAATCGAGCCGCGCTATGGCTATTGGACATTGCCGGCAGGATTCATGGAAAACGATGAAACTACCGCTGAGGCCGCCATTCGAGAAACCGAGGAAGAAGCGGGAGCCCGTATTACGCTGCTGCCGCTTTTTTCATTGCTGAATGTCCCGCACGTTCAACAAGTACACTTATTTTACCGCGCGACTCTTTTAGATTTGAATTATGCCGCCGGAGTGGAAAGCCTGGAGGTCAAGCTGTTTTCCGAAGCCGAAATTCCCTGGGACGATATCGCCTTCCCAACTGTTGCCCATACTCTGCGTTTTCTCTTTGCAGATCAGGCCCGATTGAAGGAAGGCGGCACTTACGGTTTTCATACTCAAGATATCGTCAAACGAATTTAATTTAACCAAATAGGGCCGGGCATTGCGCCCGACCTTCTTCTATTACCAACTGGTTTCGCGCTCAGCAGTCGCACTGATGTTGTGAATCGACAGGTCGGCTCCCTCGAATTCCTGCTCGGGATCAAGGCGTAAACCGACCATTTTTTTCAGCAAGCCGTAAACCACAGCGCCGCCGATAACGGCGATCAATACGCCTAATAGCGTGCCAGTCAATTGCGACATGAAAGATACGCCGCCCATACCGCCCAACTCCTTCAAGCCAAAGATACCCGCCGCAATGCCGCCCCAGGCGCCGCAAAGCCCGTGCAACGGCCATACACCCAATACGTCGTCAATCTTCCACTTATTCTGAGTGAGGGTGAACATGGAAACAAAAATCGCTCCGGCAATGCCACCGGTTATCAATGCCCCCAAAGGATGCATCAAGTCTGAACCCGCACATACGGCAACCAAGCCTGCGAGAGGACCGTTATACGCAAAACCCGGATCGTTCTTACCCATGACCACTGCCACGAGCGTGCCGCCGACCATCGCCATCAAAGAATTCAAGGCCACCAAGCCATTCATATTGGTGAGTGTTTGTGCGCTCATGACGTTGAAGCCAAACCATCCGACCGTCAGAATCCATGCGCCTAGCGCCAAGAACGGAATGCTTGACGGCGGATGAGCGGCAATCGCGCCATCCTTTGCATAACGTCCACGGCGCGCGCCCAGCAGTAATACTGCCGGCAAAGCAACCCAGCCGCCCACGGCATGCACAACGACGGATCCCGCAAAGTCATGAAATTCTTGCGAGAACGCCGCCTTCAGCGCGGCTTGTACTCCAAAACGCTGGTTCCAGGCAATGCCTTCAAAAAGCGGATACACCAAGCCCACTAATAGCGCAGTCGCAGCCAATTGAGGATAAAACCGGGCACGCTCGGCAATACCGCCCGAAATAATCGCCGGAATAGCGGCGGCAAAAGTTAGCAGGAAAAAGAACCTCACCAGTTCATATCCATTCTTTTGCGCCAAGGTATCCGCCCCTTGAAAGAAATTGATGCCGTACGCAATGCTATAGCCCACGAAAAAATAGGCGATGGTAGAAACAGCAAAATCGACTAAGATTTTGACCAAGGCATTGACTTGGTTTTTTTTGCGCACCGTACCCAACTCTAAAAAGGCAAAGCCGGCATGCATCGCCAAAATCATGATGGCACCCAGCAAAATGAATAAGGCATCGGCACCGCTTTTTACCGCCTCCATAAAAACTCCCTATAAAAGTGCAAAATGGCTAGAAAAGTGCTTCTCTAAAGCAAAAAACATTCCATTTTGGTGCGAAAATATAAGTGCTTGTTTTTAAATGAAAATGTGTTTTGAATATGATAGCGATGGATTTTTATGCACTGAGTTTGTGCGGATATTCGACCCAATTGAGGGCATGACGTGATTCCGTGGTTGGAAGCAAAGGATCCCTTTCCTGACGTTTCGCAGGCATTGGGTGAAGAAGATGGCGCAGCCGGACTGTTAGCGGCAGGAGCCGATTTATCGCCGCAGCGCTTACTTGAGGCTTATCGCAATGGAATCTTTCCGTGGTTTTCGGAAGATCAACCAATTTTGTGGTGGAGTACTGACCCGCGCATGGTGCTGATGACGGATCGATTTGTCATTTCCTCGAGCTTGCAAAAAACGCTGCGCAAAATTCATCGCAGCACTCATTCAAATCAACGCTGGCAATTGCGCTTCGATAGCGCTTTTGAACAAGTCATACAAGCCTGTGCCGGACCACGTAGTTATGGCGCAGGCACTTGGATTAACGAGGAAATGATTGCCAGTTATACCGAGTTGCATCGCTTAGGCTTTGCGCACTCATCCGAAACTTGGTTGGATGGAGAATTGGTGGGGGGTGCTTACGGCGTTTGCATAGGGCGCATGTTTTACGGTGAGTCGATGTTTGCCCGCGTAAGCGATGCGTCCAAAGTCGCCTTGGCTAACCTAGTGCATTTTCTGCGGAACAACGGGGTCGACATGATAGATTGCCAACAAGAGACCGCCCATCTGGCATCTCTGGGCGCCGCACCCATACCACGTCAACGCTTTTTAGCCCACGTTCGAGAGGCGATTAACCAGCCGCGGATTGAAAAGTGGGAACCAATCGAATTATTCTAAATTCTGAGCAAAGAGAATTTGCATTCGGCATGCGCATTCGGTGTAAATTATGAATGTAGGCAACAGGGAGCAGGCAGGCCAACCATGACGCACCTGAAAGAACTTCCATTTTCCACGCTGCAGTTTTATGCGACGGCGCCTTATCCTTGCAGCTATCTCGAGGACCGCCAGGCCCGCTCGCAAGTTGCGACGCCTTCCCATCTCATCAACGCCGACGTTTATTCGGAATTGGTGCAAAACGGCTTTCGCCGTAGCGGCATTTTTACTTATCGCCCGTATTGCGACGGCTGTCACGCCTGCACACCGGTTCGAGTGAGGGCAACGGAATTCGCCCCTAATCGCAGTCAGCAGCGCGCATGGAAAAAACATGGGAATTTAATTGCCTATGTCACCACCCTAACCTATGCGCATGAGCATTATGAACTTTACCTGCGCTATCAATCGGCGCGGCATGCAGGGGGCGGCATGGACCAGGATAGCCGCGATCAGTACGCGCAATTTCTTTTGCAGAGCAAGGTCAATACGCGGCTGGTCGAATTTCGCGAACCGGACAACACCTTACGCATGGTCAGCATCATTGACGTACTCGACGATGGACTTTCCTCTGTCTACACGTTCTACGATCCCGATGTCAAAGGCGCGAGTTTCGGCACTTTCAATATCCTCTGGCAAATCGAGCAAACCCGAGAGCTAGGCATGCATTACGTTTATCTCGGCTACTGGATCGAGGACAGCGCCAAGATGGCCTACAAAGTTAATTTCCAGCCGCTAGAGGCGCTCCAGCGCGGCCGCTGGCAAACCGTCTAACCCAGATTCGCATCGGCACGTTAAAATACCGCGCAGTTTTCAATCTGCTGCGCGTCCCTGCGCAATTCAACCAACTTGTGCCGCGTTACCGTGCCTGACAAACTTCTCTACCCCCTGGTTCGCCCCTGCCTGTTCTCACTCGATGCGGAAGATGCGCATCATCTGACGCTTTCCTGGTTGAAGCATGCCGCCGCGCTTGGATTGACCAAAGCCATTTCGAAGCCAAAATCCGATCCGCGCAAGGTGATGGGTCTGACATTCTCCAACCCAGTCGGCCTGGCCGCCGGTCTGGATAAAGACGGCACCTATATCGATGCATTGGCATCGCTCGGTTTCGGCTTTATTGAGATCGGCACAGTGACGCCGCGCGCCCAACCGGGCAACCCGAAACCGCGCATGTTCCGGCTACCGCAGGCGCATGCAATCATTAACCGCATGGGATTCAATAACGGCGGCGTGGACGCCTTTGTCGCCAATGTGCAGGCGTCAAAGTTCTATCAAAACAAGGAAGGCGTTATCGGCCTCAACATCGGCAAGAACGCCGATACGCCGATCGAGCGCGCTGTCGACGATTATCTCTTGTGCCTGGAAAAAGTTTATCCCTACGCCAGCTACGTGACGATCAATATCTCCTCACCAAACACCAAGAATCTGCGTCAGCTGCAAGGCGCTTCGGAACTCGATGCACTTCTCTCGCAATTAAAGGCGGCACAGCAAAGGCTGGCGGAGACGCATAAGCGTTACGTACCGATTGCATTAAAGATCGCCCCCGATATCGACGACGAGCAAATCAAGGAAATCGCCGCGGCATTGATACGCCATCGGATAGATGCCGTGATCGCGACCAACACCACCATCACGCGTGATGCCGTCAAAGGACTGCAGCATGGCGAGGAAGCGGGTGGCTTGTCGGGCACACCGGTGTTTAAATTGTCGAACAAGGTGATTCGTGGATTGAAAGCCGAACTGGGCGACGCATTGCCCATTATCGGCGTCGGCGGAATCCTTTCGGGCGACGACGCCCAGGCTAAAATCGAGGCAGGCGCTTCGCTGGTGCAGTTGTATTCCGGATTGATTTACCGTGGACCGGCATTGGTGCGGGAGTGCGCAGCCGCGCTACGCTGTGCTGGCCGATGAATCAAATTGTGTCTCGGTCCGCGACTAACCCAAGATAAATCAGCGTGAATCCCAACGACAAGCCGAACCCCGGCAACACGGTCGAAATAAGTAACAAACCGCATGATTACATTGGCCGCTTATGAACAAAACGAATTTTTCGGCATGTCGATAGAACGGAAACGCATATCAAAAAAAACGGGCGCCGAAGCGCCCGCCACTACTCCACTCTATTGCTCCACTCTTTACTGCATTAAAAAGTATGCTTGAGGCCCAATGCCAAGATCGAAGCCGATTCACCCGCAACCAGCACTGAACCGTTGGAAGAAGTACCGGTCTTGTACGGCTGATACGTGCCTGCCGAATCGTTGGACAGTCTGCTATAGAAGACGCCGACGTTGGTGCGCTTGGACAAAGCATAGTCGTAACCGAGCACCCACATCTTGGCGCCGCTATCGACCAGGTCAGAACGGCTGCCGGCACGAGTGTAGCTGAACAAGATGGTGTTCGGACCGAAGCTGTAGCTGATTGGCAGTTCCCAAGCCGAGCGGCGTGCGTCCGCACCGCCCACGCCAGCGGCTGTACGTCCGACATTTGCCAGTGTAGCGCGGTCATATTGCAGACCGACCTTCAATCCCATGGGGAAAAGATAGTAACCCGACAGGCGGAACTGGCTTTGGTCGGCATTCGATACGGTTACGGCAACCGGACGGCCTTCAGCTTGCGTCTTCCAATAAGCCAAATTCAAGTAAATCGGGCCTTGCGTGTAGTTCGCCTTCAAAAAAAGCTGAGAGCCGTCAGAGTAATTAGAAGTACCCGGCGTGCTGCCTTCATTGCCGTTGCTGCCGCTCGTGCCAACGCCGATCGCGCCGCTGAAGCCGCTGAATTTCGGCGAGGTGTACAAGATCGAGTTAAGAACCCGGGTATGCGTCAAATTCTGCGCACCGACGAATCCCAGAACACTGCTGACACCGTACATACTTTCCGGAATCGCCGGAACGCCCGTAGCGCCACGTTCGGCAACCTTGCCTTCGCCAGACATCATAGTGTGCTTGCCGATGGTCACTTGACCCCAACTGCCTTTTAGGCCGAGGTAGGTGTCGCCATTGCCCAAGCCGTTGCCGTCGCCGATGGCGGAGCTAACGTCGGTATTGAGACGGTTTTCGATATTGAAAAGCGCCGACAAGCCGCCGCCCAAGTCCTCGCTGCCCTTGAGCCAGAAACGTGAAGTGTAATCATCATCGATGCGGTATTCGGTTTGCGTGGCGCGGGTGGAGTTGCCGATCGAAAAGCTCTTCCAATTTGCCTGAACGACGCCGCCGATACTAACATTGCTCTGTGCCTGAGCAGCGGTTGCAAATGCCCCCAACATGGCAATTGCGAGAAGCGATTTCTTCATTGATTTTTTCTCCGTAAATTGATGAAAGCCAGTGGCGAAATATACTGATGGCGTATGACAAGCTCGTTACAAAAGATCAAGCGAAAAGGCGGAAATACGAAAATAGGAAAGAAATATGGGAAAAAAGAGACAGTTATTTTTTTCCCGGCAGATACAACTGGTCGAATGTTCCTCCATCACCAAAATGGCGAGGCTGCGCTTTGCTCCAACCGCCGAAAATTTCATCCACGGTAAACGTCTTGATTTTGGGGAACTGCGGCGCGTACTTGGCAGCCGCCCTCGACGAAACTGGGCGATAGTAATGGCGCGCGGCGATTTCCTGGCCTTCGTCACTGTACAGATATCGCAGGTAAGCTTCGGCGACTTTGCTCGTGCCATGCTTGTCCGCCACTTTGTCTACTACAGCGACCGGCGGCTCAGCAAGAATGCTGACGGAAGGCGCCACGACTTCGAACTTATTCGGCCCTAACTCTTTATAAGGACTTCCCCAGAATAGCAAGTGCTGTTTCAAGTTTTTTGCATACGAGTTTTCTCCTCCGAGTAACCGGCCACTGATTCGAAACAGAATAAGACTGCACATCTATAAACGGCCTTGTTGGCATTCTCATGCTGCCG
>JACOUL010000019.1 GCA_016177875.1 Burkholderiales bacterium | reverse complement strand
TGGATGAGACAGGTGCTGCAGGCCTGAGAGCATTTTTTAACCTGCCGCCTCAAAACAAAACGCCCCACTTGCGCGGGGCGTTTCATCATCAGCCAATTCTCAGACTTTTTACACAGCCTGTTGAAAGCGGGCATTTTTTTGCTCGATTATCTCCCATTAAACAAAGAGATAAACGGCGTGTGACTTGGCGCAACGACAAGTTGTTCGGACGGCGGCGTAAATCAAATGCCGGATGCAAGGATTGTCTTTTCTGAACTACAATCTAAGGTCCATTAACAATTAGTTCAAAAGTGACTAATCTGGTTGAAATCCGCGACTTGCATTTTAGTTATGGTGAGCGTCCGATTCTGGCAGACCTCAACATGGATTTCCCACGCGGCAAAGTGGTGGCCGTCATGGGCGGCTCCGGTTCAGGCAAGACCACTATTCTGCGGCTGATCGGCGGCCAACTGCAACCCAGTTCCGGATCAATTACCATCGATAGCGAGCCGGTACGTGCGGCGGACATTGCGGCGCTCTATGCTTTGCGACGCAAAATGGGCATGCTGTTTCAATACGGCGCTTTGTTTACCGATCTTACCGTCGAAGAAAATGTCGCATTCCCTTTACGCGAACATACCGATCTTCCGGAAGAATTGATCCATGATCTCGTGCTCTTGAAATTGCATGCGGTGGGATTGCGTAACGCCGCACAATTAAAGCCGGCGGAAATCTCAGGCGGAATGGCGCGCCGTGTTGCGCTCGCGCGAGCGATTGCGCTCGATCCGCAATTGATCATGTATGACGAACCTTTTGCGGGACTCGACCCCATTTCAATGGGGGTTATTGCTCGATTGATTCGCAAACTCAACGATGCACTCGGTTCGACGTCAATCTTGGTGTCGCATGATGTGCACGAATCGTTTGCGATTGCGGACTACGTTTATTTTCTATCACAAGGAAAAATTGTTGCGCACGGCACGCCGGCCGATATGGCGGCTTCAAGCGATCCGTATGTCAAACAATTCGTGCACGCCGAGCCTGATGGTCCTGTACCGTTTCATTATCCCGGCGCTTCGCTTGCGCAAGAGTTGGGTTTGGAGCGGCAGGCATGATGGCGTTCGATTGGATTGCCGGCCTGGGTGGGCGAGTGCGTCAACTGATTATGGAAGTCGGCTTTGCGGCGCGCATGTTTTTTTCCGTGCTGGCTTCGTTTGGGAGGCTAATGCGCCGGCTGCGGCTCATCACTGATCAGATTCATTTCATCGGTAATCATTCGCTGCTCATTATTGCAGTATCTGGTTTATTCGTCGGTTTCGTACTGGGTTTGCAAGGGTATTACACGCTCAATAAATATGGCTCCGAACAGGCCTTAGGTTTATTGGTAGCGCTTTCCCTTACGCGCGAATTGGGGCCGGTGGTGACGGCCTTATTGTTTGCCGGGCGCGCCGGTACTTCGCTCACCGCGGAGATCGGTTTGATGAAAGCAGGCGAACAATTGGCGGCTATGGAAATGATGGCGGTTAATCCGCTGGAGCGCGTAGTGGGGCCGCGATTTTGGGCCGGCGTTATCGCCATGCCTTTGCTGGCTGCGATTTTTAGCGCAGTCGGAATCTTGGGCGGCTATATCGTCGGCGTGCACATGATCGGTGTCGATGAGGGCGCGTTTTGGTCTCAAATGCAGGCCGGCGTCGATGTGTGGAAAGATATTGTGAATGGCGTTGTCAAAAGTATCGTGTTTGGTTTTGCTGTAACCTTTATCGCGTTGTTTCAAGGCTATGAAGCGCAGCCGACGCCGGAAGGCGTGGCGCGCGCCACTACGCGGACTGTTGTCATCGCTTCGCTCGTGGTGTTGTGGCTGGACTTTGTTTTAACGGCCTTGATGTTCAGTTAATCGGATCTTCCGTATGCAAAGAAAATCATTTGATTTGTGGGTGGGCTTGTTTGTCTTGATCGGTGCCGCCGCATTGTTTTTTCTCGCTATGAAGGCGGGCAATATGAGCAGCTTTTCGTTTGCCGAGACCTATCCGGTTGTCACTAAATTTGACAATATCGGCGGCTTAAAACCGCGTGCGCCGGTCAAAAGCGCGGGCGTGGTGGTGGGCCGTGTTGCGGAAATTCGCTTTGACGACAAAAGTTTTCAAGCTTCGGTGACGTTAAACTTAGATAGCCGCTACAAATTTCCAAAAGATACCTCTGCCAAGATTTTGACCTCCGGCTTATTAGGAGAACAATATGTCGGCCTGGAGCCGGGCGGCGACGTTAACAACTTAGCGGCGGGTGACCGCATCAAAATGACGCAGTCGGCTATCGTGCTGGAAAACCTGATCGGGCAGTTCTTATTCAATAAAGCGGCCGAAGGGAAGGAAAAATAATAATGAAAACCTGGGCGCGGTTCCTTGGTAAAGTGGCAATCGTATTGGCCTTGGCCGGTTGTGCCACTGCGGGTAACCCGCGTGATCCATTCGAAGGCTTCAACCGAGCCATGTTTGGATTTAACGATACCTTGGACAAGGCAGCGTTAAAGCCGGCAGCTAAGTTGTACAGTGATTTACTGCCTTCGTTTGTCCAAACAGCCATCGGCAACTTTTTCGGCAACATCGGCGATGTCTGGACTTTGGTGAATGACGTATTGCAAGGCAAAGGCGAACAGGGCGCGTCGGACTTCATGCGCGTGACGATCAACACTTCATTTGGCTTGCTCGGCTTGATTGATGTTGCAAGCGATGCCGGCCTCACTAAGCACAATGAAGACTTTGGTCAAACGCTCGGGACCTGGGGCGTCGGATCGGGACCGTATGTCGTATTGCCTTTTTTCGGGCCTTCGACCTTGCGTGATTCCGTCGCCCTGCCGGTGGATATCAGCGGCGATTTATGGACGTATAAACGCCCTATGAAAGTGCGTAACGCCGGCAGCGTAGTGCGCGTGATCGACAATCGCGCTGCCTTGATGGGTGCATCGAATTTGATTGAAGAAGCCGCGCTGGATCCTTACGAATTCGTGCGCGACGCCTACCTGCAACGGCGGGAAAACACTATCCGGGACAATTATGGATCGTCCGACTCCAAAAAATAGTCTGAGGTATGATTAAGCTTTCAAGTTTAGATAAATGATGCATATGTTTAATAAGTTTTTCGCAATGCTGGCGGCGATTGCCGTGTTCGGTTTTTCCGGTTTTGCAGCAGCGCAAGAAGCGCCCGATGCCTTAGTGAAGCGCATCAGCCAGGAAGTGTTGGAAATCGCTAAGACCGACAAAGATATTCAAGGCGGAAATCAGAAAAAAGTGTTGGAGCTGGTAGAGGCGAAAATTTTGCCTCACGTGGATTTCGAGCGAATGACTTCGCTGGCGGTCGGACGTTATTGGCGTGAAGCCACTCCGGAGCAGCGTAAGCAATTGACGGATGAATTCCGTGCCCTCTTGGTTTATACCTACTCCGGCGCGATTTCCCAAATCCGCGACCAAAAGCTGGAATTCCGCCCATTCCGTGCCGATCCGGCCGATACCGAAGTGGAAGTACGTTCGCAGGTATTGCAGCCGCGCGGCGAACCGATTCAGCTTAATTATCGTTTGGAAAAATTGCCGACCGGTTGGAAAATTTATGACATGAATGTCCTCGGCGCTTGGCTGGTCGAATCCTATAAAGGTAGCTTTGCCACGGAAATCGGTAGAAGCGGCATTGATGGCTTGATCAAAGTGTTGACGGAAAAAAACAAGCGCTTAGCTGCAGCAGCAGCGAAGACCGGCAAGACGTCTTCGTAATCTATCAATGTATCAGCCAGCCTTTCCTCTTACCCGCGACCTGGCCAGAAAGGCCTATCAGGCAGGTTTAGATGCGATTGCGGCAGGGGAAACCGAATTCGATTTCGCCGCTGTGCCGGCTGTGGATTCCACAGCCGTTGCTACATTGGTGGGCTGGCAGCGTGCCGCGTTGCGGCGCGGCGTAGTGTTGGCATTCATTCATGTGCCCGACAACTTGCAGAGCTTGATGGACTTGTATGGAGTCGGCCATGCGCTACCGCGCGCCGACTTGCCGCACCATTGAATTTTATCCCCCTCCTCCTGGCGGCTTGAGCCCCGGAAATCCCCTATAATCAAAGGTTTTCGCCACGTTTCGCTTGTGTGAATCGCGGTGTCTTTTGTAAATATCATGGCAGCGATCCAGATTACCAATGTCGAAAAACGCTTCCGCACCGTGCAAGCACTCGGCGGCGTTTCGCTGGCGATCGAGCAGGGCGAGTTTTTTGGATTGCTTGGTCCCAATGGTGCCGGCAAGACGACACTCATTTCCATCATTGCAGGGCTGAGTCGGCCCGATGCCGGGCAAGTGGCGATTCATGGCCACGACGTGGTGCGCGACTTCAGGCAAGCGCGTAAGCTACTTGGCGTCGTGCCGCAAGAGCTAGTGTTCGATCCCTTTTTCACCGTGCGCGAGACCTTGCGCATGCAATCGGGCTATTTCGGTCTGAAAAACAATGATGCGTGGATCGATGAGGTGATGCACAACCTCGATTTGACGAACAAGGCCGACGCCAACATGCGTTCGCTATCGGGTGGCATGAAAAGGCGCGTGCTCGTGGCGCAAGCCTTGGTGCACAAGCCACCGGTCATTGTGCTGGATGAGCCGACTGCCGGCGTCGACGTCGAGTTGCGTCAAACGCTGTGGAAGTTCGTTGCTCGCTTGAATCGCGAAGGGCATACCGTGGTGTTGACCACGCATTACTTGGAAGAAGCGCAAGCTTTATGCAATCGCATCGCTATGCTCAAGGCTGGCAAGGTGGTCGCGTTGGATACTACTGCTGCACTGATTCGACGTATTTCCGGCTCCCAATTGGTGGTGACTTTGGCTGGGGTTTTGCCTGATCGATTGAAGCCCTTGGTATCGCATCCTGACGAACTGATAGCCGGCAACAATAAATTCACCTTGCGTGTGACCGACTACGCTGAAGTCGAGCCGATTCTCACAGCGCTGCGTGAAGCGGGCGCGGTAGTCCAAGATATGCAGTTGCAACAGGCGGATTTGGAAGACGTCTTCATTCAGATCATGGAAGGCGAGAAATGACCGGCTTCTTGACCCTGTTTTATAAGGAAGTGCTGCGTTTCTGGAAGGTGGCGACCCAAACTATTACCGCGCCTATCCTGACCGCCATGCTGTACCTCTTGATTTTCGGGCATGTCCTGGAAGATCATGTGCATGTGTATCCGGGTGTGCAGTACACCTCGTTTTTGATTCCTGGTCTGGTGATGATGAGCGTGCTGCAAAATGCATTTGCCAATTCATCTTCATCCCTGATCCAGTCTAAGATTACCGGTAATCTGGTCTTCATCCTGTTGCCGCCCTTGTCGCATTGGGAATTATTCGGCGCCTATGTGTTGGCAGCTGTGGTGCGGGGTTTGGCCGTGGGTTTGGGTGTTTTCATTATCACGGCTTGGTTTGCCAAGTTATCGTTTGTTGCGCCATGGTGGATTGCATTGTTTGCGCTATTAGGCGCGGCAATTCTCGGCACCATGGGTTTGATTGCCGGTATTTGGGCGGAGAAGTTTGACCAGTTGGCGGCATTTCAGAATTTTTTGATCATGCCGGCGACTTTTTTGTCCGGCGTGTTTTACTCGATTCATTCACTGCCCGTATTTTGGCAGGCAGTATCGCGTTTCAACCCGTTTTTTTACATGATCGACGGATTCCGGTATGGTTTTTTCGGACAGTCGGACGTCGACCCGGGCACCAGCTTTATCATCGTGGTGGTGTTTTTTATTTTGCTGGCCGGTTTCGCCATTCAATTGCTGCGTTCCGGCTATAAGTTGCGTCACTAAGAATTCATTCATTATGTTGCCCACACCTGAACTCGTGAAAAGTTATATTGCCGCCGGCCTGAACTGCACTCATTTAGAAGTGGAAGGCGATGGCCAGCATTTCAATGCCGTTATCGTTTCGCCTTTGTTTGAAGGCAAGCGCTTGGTGCAGCGTCATCAATTGGTGTACTCGGCGTTGGGCGAGCGTATGAAGGCGGAAATTCATGCGCTGTCGATGAAGACCTTCACTCCCGAGGAGTACAAGAACAATGGATAAGTTACTGATCGCGGGCGGCAATCGCCTCTCCGGCGAAATCCTTATTTCCGGCGCCAAGAATGCCGCGCTGCCGATTTTATGCGCGGGCCTGTTGACGTCGGATACGGTGCAATTGTCCAACGTGCCGCATCTGCAAGATGTCAATACGATGCTCAAGCTGTTGCGCCAAATGGGTTTGCGTGTCGAGCAGGACGGCGATAAGGTGGCCTTATGCGGTCGTGCCATCGACAAGCTGGAAGCGCCGTATGACTTGGTGAAAACCATGCGCGCTTCCATACTTGTGCTTGGCCCCTTGGTCGCGCGTTTCGGCGAAGCACGTGTGTCCTTGCCTGGCGGTTGCGCGATCGGTTCGCGTCCGGTGGATCAGCATATTAAAGGCTTGCAGGCGATGGGCGCAGAGATCGCCATCGAAGCCGGTTATATCCATGCGCGAGCCAAGCGCTTGAAGGGCACGCGCGTGATGACCGACATGATCACCGTGACCGGTACCGAAAATTTGTTGATGGCTGCGGTGCTCGCCGAAGGTACCACCGTGCTGGAAAACGCTGCGCGTGAGCCGGAAGTGACTGATCTGGCCAACCTACTGGTTGCCATGGGCGCAAAAATCGACGGCATCGGCACCGACAAGCTGGTGATCGAAGGCGTCGAGCAATTGCATGGCGCAGCTCACCAGGTAATCGCCGACCGTATTGAGACCGGCACTTTCCTGGCGGCGGTCGCTGCTGCAGGTGGAGACGTTACCTTGACGAATACGCGTAGCGATATCTTGGATGCCGCACTCGACAAGCTCCGTGAAGCAGGTGTGATATTAACGTCCGGCCCGGATTGGATACGCGCGCAAATGTCGGCGCGGCCGAAGGCGGTGAGTTTCCGTACCACCGAATATCCGGGCTTTCCGACCGATATGCAGGCGCAGTTCATGGCAATGAACTGTCTGGCCGAAGGCAGCAGCCGTGTCACCGAGACGATTTTCGAAAATCGCTTCATGCACGTGCAGGAGTTGAATCGCTTGGGCGCAGCAATCGATATCGACGGCCACACCGCAGTGGTCAAGGGTGTCGACAAGCTGGTCGGTGCGCCGGTGATGGCGACGGATTTGCGCGCATCGGCTTCGCTGGTTATCGCAGGTTTGGCGGCAGAGGGGCAGACCTTGGTCGATCGCATTTATCACTTGGATCGCGGTTACGACCGCATGGAAGTGAAACTCGCTAGCGTCGGTGCCGATATCGCGAGGGTCAAATAATGGATCAGCAACTGACGCTTGCCTTATCCAAGGGCCGCATCTTTGAAGAAACCATGCCGCTATTGCAGGCGGCGGGCATTACGGTGACTGAAGACTCGGAAACTTCGCGCAAACTGATTTTGCCGACCAACGATCCGAATGTACGCGTGATCATCGTGCGCGCATCCGACGTACCGACTTACGTGCAATACGGCGCCGCTGATTTCGGTGTGGCTGGTAAGGACGTGTTGCTGGAGCATGGCGGCGAAGGCTTGTATCAACCGATTGATTTAAATATCGCGAAATGCCGTATGTCGGTTGCGGTGCAAGCCGGATTTGATTACGCCAGCGCCGTGCGACATGGAGCACGCTTGCGTGTCGCCACTAAGTATGTGCAATGCGCACGCGAGCATTTTGCCGCTAAGGGCGTGCATGTTGACTTGATCAAACTGTACGGCTCGATGGAGTTGGCGCCATTGGTTGGACTGTCGGATGCGATCGTCGATTTGGTCAGCACCGGCAGCACCTTGCGCGCAAATAATTTGATTGAGGTCGAGCACATCATGGAAATTTCTTCGCGGCTTGTTGTGAACCAAGCCGCTTTGAAATTGAAGCGCGAACGCCTGCAGCCGATTCTGGCGGCGTTCGAGCAAGCCTCTAAGCGAAAAGCCTAAGCGCATTCACATTATGTCCATTCAAATCCGCACTCTCGATTCAAGCGAAGCCGACTTCAAATCAAAATTAGCTGATGTACTTGCGGTCGAGGCCGGCGAAGACGAAGCTATTGATCGCGCGGCCGCCACTATTCTTGCGGCAGTGAAAGCGCGAGGCGATGCCGCCGTGCTGGAATACACCAATCAGTTCGATAAGCTCAACACGCAAAGCGTCGCTGCGCTGGAAATCTCAAAGAACGAGCTGGAGATTGCCCTCGCCGGTCTTTCGCCATTGCGTAGAGGTGCCTTGCAATCCGCGGCGGATCGCGTGCGCGCCTACCATGAGCGCCAGAAATCCGAATGCGGATCTGCCGGCTTTTCCTATACCGAAGCCGATGGGACGGTACTCGGCCAAAAGGTGACGCCCCTGGATCGCGTCGGCCTCTATGTTCCCGGCGGTAAGGCTGCTTATCCTTCTTCGGTATTGATGAATGCCATTCCCGCCAAGGTCGCAGGCGTGGCGGAAGTGGTTATGGTGGTGCCCACCCCGGCGGGCGTAAAAAATGACTTGGTGCTGGCAGCTGCGGCGATTGCCGGTGTCGACAGAGTATTCACTATCGGCGGCGCCCAAGCAGTCGGCGCGCTTGCGTACGGCACCGCAACCGTTCCCGCCGTCGACAAAATCGTCGGCCCCGGCAATGCCTATGTGGCCGCCGCCAAACGTCGCGTGTTCGGCATCGTGGGTATCGACATGATTGCCGGACCCTCCGAGATTCTGGTGATTTGCGATGGCACCACCGATCCGGATTGGGTGGTGATGGATTTGTTTTCGCAAGCCGAGCACGATGAATTGGCGCAGTCGATTTTGCTCTGCCCGGATGTAGCTTACATAGAAAAGGTCAAGGCCAGTATCGATAAATTGCTGGACGCCATGCCGCGTAAGGAAGTGATTCGCACATCGCTTACCAAGCGCGGGGCATTGATCAAGGTGCGCGACATGCAAGAGGCATGCGACATCGCCAATTTCATCGCACCGGAACACCTGGAAATTTCTTCCGATAATCCGCAGCAGTGGGCAGATCAAGTGCGTCATGCCGGCGCCATGTTCCTGGGACGCTTTTCCTCGGAATCCTTGGGCGATTATTGCGCAGGTCCCAATCACGTCTTGCCGACTTCGCGCACGGCGCGCTTTTCCTCGCCGCTCGGTGTGTATGATTTTCAGAAGCGGTCCAGCATCATTCACGTCAGTGAAGCGGGTGCGCAGACCTTGGGCAAGATCGCAGCCGAACTCGCTTATGGCGAGGGCTTGCAGGCGCACGCCAAGTCCGCAGAGTATCGATTGAAATAATGAGCGACTGGCTCAATCAAGTGATGTGCGAAGATGCGTTGCAAGGCATGCAGCGCATTCCCGATGCATCGATCGACTTGATCATTGCCGATCCGCCTTACGGACTGGGTAAGGATTACGGCAACGATTCGGATAAGCTCGATACGGAAGCCTATCTGCGATGGATGCAGCAATGGATCGATATTGCGCTTCCCAAATTGAAGGCTAACGGCAGCCTGTATATTTTTTTGACTTGGCGTTATTCGCCGGAAGTGTTCGTCATGTTGAAGCAGCGCATGACGATGGTGAATGAAATTATTTGGGATAGGCGCGTGCCGTCCATGGGTGGCAGCACCCGCAAGTTTTCATCGGTGCATGACACGGTCGGATTTTTCGTCAAAGCCAAGGATTATTATTTTGACTTGGATGCAGTGCGCATTCCATATGATGCGGAAACCAAGAAGGCGCGCTCGCGTTCAATCTTCGTCGGTGCTAAATGGCTGGAAGTAGGCTACAACCCCAAGGATGTGTGGAGCGTGTCGCGGCTGCATCGCGAACATCGCGAGCGGGCCGATCATCCGACGCAAAAGCCGCTGGAGATTATTGAGCGCATGGTGAAGGCATCTTGTCCGCCGAATGGCGTAGTGCTTGATCCATTCATGGGAAGCGGCACGACGGCCGCCGCCGCCAAACGTTGTGGGCGCAATTTTGCAGGTTTTGAATTGAATCCCGATTATTGTCAAATGATTGCGGCGCGTTTGGCCGCATTGAAAGAGGGTGATCGTGTCGCTCATTGAAAATGTTATTCGCGCCGACGTTCGTGCCATGACTGGTTATCACGTGCCGGATGCATCCGGTTTTGTAAAACTGGATGCCATGGAAAATCCGTATCGATTGCCGGAAGAGCTTTGCACCGAATTGGGGCGACGGCTGGCACAAGCGGAATTGAATCGCTATCCGGTGGCTTCATATTCGACGCTGAAGGCCAAGATTTGCGCCACGCTCGGTGTGCCGGCCGGCTTGGGCGTTATTCTCGGCAACGGGTCCGACGAATTGATTTCGATTGTGTCGGTTGCATGCGCCAAGCCCGGTGCCAAGGTATTGGTGCCCTTGCCGGCTTTCGTCATGTATTCGGTGTACGCGCGTCTAGCTGGGCTGGAGTTCGTCGGCGTGCCACTTCGTTCCGATTTCACGCTGGACCGCGACGCTATGATCGCCGCTATTCGCGAGCACAAGCCAGCGATTACTTACCTGGCTTATCCGAATAATCCTACCGGAAATCTCTATGATGCCGATGTGATGGAGGAAATTATCGAGGCCGTTGGAGATAGGGGTATCGTGGTCGTGGACGAGGCATATCAGCCTTTCGCGCAAGCCAGCTTCATGTCGCGATTGACCCAATTTAACAATCTGGTGGTCATGCGCACGGTCTCCAAACTGGGTTTGGCGGGCATTCGTTTGGGCTATATGGCAGCTGACGCCGCCTTGCTGGCGGAATTTGACAAAGTCCGGCCGCCGTATAATGTGAATATATTGACCCAGGTTGCTGCCGAATTCATGATGGAACACGTCGAGGTACTGGATAATCAGGCGGCATTATTACGCAGTGAAAGGGAAAAATTGTCTGCAGCATTGGCGGCTTTGCCCTGCGTAGAAGTGTTTCCGTCGTCGGCAAATTTCCTGCTGATTCGCATACAAGGGCAGGGCGTGAATGCCGATACCGTATTTTCCCGTCTGCTAGAGCGCAAAATACTGATTAAGAATGCAGGTAAAATGCATGCATTGCTGCAAAATTGCCTTAGAGTGAATGTCAGCACACCACAAGAAAACACATTATTCCTGGAAGCTTTACGCGCCTCTCTTTCTTCGCCAACCTAGATCTCTTCGATCATGTCCACCCCACGTCGTGCGGAAATCACCCGCAATACCAATGAGACGCAGATTCGCGTCGCCGTCAATCTCGATGGCACCGGCCAGCAAAAGCTGAATACCGGTGTGCCATTTCTCGATCACATGCTGGATCAGATTGCACGGCACGGCTTGATCGATCTGGATGTCGATGCCAAGGGCGATTTGCATATCGATGCGCACCACACCGTGGAAGACGTCGGCATCACAATTGGCCAGGCAGTTGCCAAAGCCATCGGCGACAAGAAGGGCATACGCCGCTACGGACATTCTTATGTGCCGCTCGATGAAGCTTTGTCCCGTGTCGTGGTCGATTTTTCCGGCCGGCCGGGGCTTGAATTTTTCGTGCCGTTCAAACGCTCGATGATCGGCACCTTTGACGTCGATCTCACACATGAATTTTTCCAGGGTTTCGTCAATCACGCCCTGGTCACACTGCACATTGATAATCTGCGCGGCGAGAATGCGCATCATCAATGCGAAACCGTATTCAAAGCGTTTGGCCGCGCGTTGCGCATGGCCGCTGAATTGGACCCGCGTGCGGGCGGCACCATTCCTTCCACCAAGGGCAGCCTGTAAGCCTTAAACGACGCTTATTGATATGACTAAGATCGTGGTGGTGGATTACGGCATGGGGAACCTGCGTTCGGTGGCGCAAGCCTTAATGCATGCCGCGCCGGAAGCGGATGTGCGCATCTCAGGCGAGTTGGCGGAAATTCGGTCCGCCGATCGTTTGGTGCTGCCCGGGCAGGGCGCGATACCCGATTGCATGCGCTGCTTACGCGAGTCGGGTGTGCAGGATGCTGTGATGGAAGCGGCTCGCTCTAAGCCGCTATTCGGCGTATGCGTTGGCGAACAAATGCTGTTTGACTGGAGCGAGGAAGGCGATACGCCGGGACTGGGTTTATTGCCCGGCAAAGTGGTGCGTTTTCAACTTGACGGCAAGTTGCAGGAAGACGGCTCGCGTTTCAAAGTACCGCAAATGGGTTGGAATCGCGTCAAGCAAGCGCAGTCGCACCCCTTGTGGACCGGCATTGCCGACGAGACGTATTTTTATTTTGTGCACAGTTACTATGCTGTGCCGGCTGATCCGGCGCATACCTTGGGACTGACGGACTATGGAGCACCCTTTACCTGTGCTGTGGCGCGCGATAATATTTTTGCGACCCAGTTCCATCCCGAAAAAAGTGCGGGAGCCGGTTTGCAGCTCTACAAGAATTTTGTGCATTGGAATCCCTAAAACCCTGATTGACTTTACCCACTTACTGCGTCATTCATTCTAGCCATGCTGCTCATACCTGCAATCGATCTCAAGGACGGTCACTGTGTCCGCTTAAAACAAGGCGACATGGACCAGGCTACCGTGTTTTCGGAAGACCCCGCCGAAATGGCGCGACATTGGTTGGCGCAAGGCGCGCGACGATTGCATTTGGTCGACTTGAACGGCGCCTTTGCCGGCAAGCCGAAAAATGAATCGGCCGTCAAGGCGATTTTGCGCGCGGTGCAAGAATACGCCGACGAAAACGACGTCGAAGAAATTCCTGTGCAGTTGGGCGGGGGCATACGCGATCTCGATACGATCGAGCGTTATCTCGATGACGGCCTTTCCTACATCATCATCGGCACGGCGGCGGTGAAGAGCCCCGGTTTCCTGCATGACGCATGCAGCGCTTTTCCCGGTCAAATCATCGTCGGCTTGGATGCCAAGGATGGCAAAGTGGCGACCGATGGCTGGAGCAAGCTGACCGGTCATGAAGTGATCGATCTTGCCAAAAAATTCGAAGACTACGGCTGCGAAGCCATTGTCTACACCGATATTGGCCGCGACGGCATGATGATGGGCGTGAATATCGACGCCACCGTCAAGCTCGCGCAAAGCGTTTCGATTCCTGTCATCGCCTCGGGTGGCGTGCATTCCCTGAAGGATGTAGAGGCACTATGCGCCGTGCAACATGAAGGCATCGAAGCGGTGATTTGCGGCCGCTCGATTTATGAAGGCACGCTCGATTTGCGGTCCGCGCAGGAACGTGCTGACGAATTGAGCGAGGAAGCGTAACTCTAGGAATCCCATGCTGGCTAAACGCATTATTCCCTGCCTGGATGTGACGGCAGGACGCGTCGTCAAAGGCGTCAACTTTGTCGAATTGCGCGACGCCGGCGATCCGGTCGAAATCGCGCGCCGCTACGACGAGCAAGGCGCAGATGAAATCACTTTTCTCGACATTACCGCCACTTCGGATGATCGCGATCTCATCCTACACATCATCGAAGCAGTCGCATCACAAGTATTCATTCCCTTGACGGTCGGCGGCGGCGTGCGCAGCGTCGAAGATGTGCGGCGCTTGTTGAATGCGGGCGCCGATAAGGTCAGCATGAATAGCGCGGCGGTGGCGAATCCTCAGCTGGTATACGACGCGTCGCAAAAATACGGTTCGCAATGCATCGTGGTGGCGATCGACGCCAAGAAAACAGCCGACAATCGCTGGGAAGTATTTACCCATGGCGGCCGCAAATCAACCGGCCTCGATGTCGTCGAATGGGCACAGAAGATGGAAAAGCTCGGCGCCGGCGAGATCCTCTTGACCAGCATGGATCGCGACGGCACTAAGAGCGGTTTTGATTTAACGCTGACGCGCGCCGTATCGGATGCCGTCAATGTGCCGGTGATCGCGTCCGGCGGCGTCGGCGGATTGCAAGATCTGGCAGACGGCATCAAGCTCGGCCATGCCGATGCAGTCCTTGCTGCGAGCATCTTTCACTATGGCGAGCACACCGTGCAAGAAGCCAAGCACTTCATGGCCGAACAACATATTCCGGTGAGGCTCGCATGAGTGCCAACGATATGTGGCTCAATAAGATTAAGTGGGATGAACATGGTTTGGTGCCGGTGATTGCGCAGGAAGTCGGTTCAAACGATGTGTTGATGTTCGCCTGGATGAATCGTGATGCCTTGGCAAAGACTGTCGAAACCGGCGAGGCCGTGTATTGGAGCCGTTCGCGTCGAAAGTTGTGGCACAAGGGTGAAGAATCCGGTCATATCCAGAAGGTGCATGAAATTCGCCTGGATTGCGACGAAGATGTGGTTTTGCTCAAGGTGGAGCAGGTAGGTAACATTGCTTGCCACACCGGACGTCATTCCTGCTTTTTTCAAAAACTGTCGACGAGCGACAAGGGCGGAGAATGGGAAGAGGTCGAGCCGGTGCTAAAAGACCCCGAAAGCATTTACAAATAGGCGCGAACATCTTATGAGCGATACTTTGAAACGCCTGGCCGATGTAATCGAATCGCGTAAGCTCGCCAACGGCGGCGATCCTGAAAAATCGTATGTCGCCAAATTGTTTTCCAAGGGCGACGATGCGATTCTGAAAAAAATCGGCGAAGAAGCCACGGAAACCGTCATGGCGGCAAAAGATGCACGCGCCTCCGGCGACAAATCCAAGGTACTCTACGAATGCGCCGATCTTTGGTTTCACTCCATGGTGCTGCTCGCGCAGTTCGATTTGACGCCGCAGGATGTGTTGAATGAACTCGCGCGCCGCGAAGGGATTTCCGGCATCGACGAAAAAGCCCAGCGTAAAAATTGAACCTTGAATGGCGGAGAATGAATTGAACGACTGCATATTCTGCAAGATTGCCGCGAAACAAATTCCATCCAAGTCGGTTTACGAGGATGATGATGTCATCGCATTTCACGATATCAATCCGGCAGCACCTGTGCATCTTCTGATTGTGCCGAAAGAGCACATTCCTACTCTAGCCGATTGCGACGAGAAGCATTCGGCGTTGTTGGGTAAAATGATGCTCTTGGCTTCGCGTTTGGCGCAGGAACAAGGCATTGGCTATGTTGCCAATGGTGAGGGCGTCGGCACTGGGGGATTCCGCACCCAGTTCAATGTCGGCCCTGCCGGAGGCCAAGAGGTTTATCACATTCACTTGCACGTTTATGGCGGCCCGCGTCCGTGGCGCGGCTTCCGTTAGGAGAATTTCATGGGTTCCTTGAGTATTTGGCACTGGCTGATCGTGCTACTCGTTATCGTGCTGGTGTTCGGCACCAAGAAGCTGGGCAATATCGGCGCTGATCTAGGCAAGGCGGTGAAGGGTTTCAAGGAAGGCGTCAAGGGTGAGGAAGAAAAATCCGCACCGCCGGCGCAAGTCGCCGACAAAGCCACGATCGACGTGCAGGCCAAAGAAACAACCAAGCATTAATTCGGTCGAATAACGACTGCCATGATCGATCTCGGCTTAACCAAATTGGCAGTGATAGGTGTCGTCGCGCTCGTCGTGATCGGTCCCGAAAAACTGCCGAAGGTCGCGCGCATGGTCGGATCGCTGCTTGGTCGCGCGCAGCGTTATCTCAACCAAGTCAAAGCCGAAGTCAGCCGCGAAATCGAACTCGAAGAGCTGCGCAAGATGCACAAGGATGTGCAGCAGGCGGCAAGTGATGTCGAACAGAGCATTGTTTCAGAGTTGCAGGAAACCGAGCAAACTATCCATTCGGCATGGCAGAATGATGACCCGCTTAAGGTGGCACCGACACCGGATCAGTTAACCCTCAAGGCAAAAAACTTCCGTAAGAAAAAGCTGGCGCGCATGTCTGCGATTCCTTCCTGGTACAAGCATAAGCATGGCGGCAAGACGCGCGTGATATCGGCAGCGGCTCGCGTGGCGAAATACCGGCCGGCGAGCGCATCGCGCTCTTCCTCTTTTTATTGATGGGCTCTTCGCTTCATGACTGAAGAACAGAAAACGGGTACCGAAGAGTCGTTCATTTCACATCTGATTGAATTGCGCAGCCGCGTGATGAAGGCGGCTGCCGGTGTGCTTTTTATCGGCGCTATTTTGCTTGTTTGGCCGGGGCCTGCCGCCATCTACGACTTTCTTGCACAACCCATGCTGGCGTCGCTTCCCGCAGGAGCGAAAATGATTGCGACCGGCGTCATCACGCCTTTCCTAGTGCCGCTTAAGGTGACGCTGCTGGCAGCTTTTATTGTTGCCTTGCCCTGGGTCTTGTATCAAATTTGGGCCTTTGTCGCGCCGGGACTGTATGCGCATGAGAAAAAGCTGGTGGTCCCGCTGGTGGTTTCCTCTTCGCTCTTGTTTGTGGCGGGGGTGGCCTTTTGCTACTTCCTGGTATTTGGCCGCGTGTTTGGTTTCATCAATAGCTTTGCGCCGCAATCCATCTCAGTCGCCCCCGATATCGAAAACTATCTCGACTTCGTGATGACCATGTGCTTGGCCTTTGGAATCACTTTCGAAGTGCCGGTCGCGGTAGTCGTGCTGGTGCGCATGGGCGTGGTGTCGGTGGAAAAGCTGAAACAGATCCGTTCCTATGTCATCGTCGGTGCTTTTGTGATTGCGGCAATCGTCACGCCGCCGGATATTGCGAGCCAGTTTTTCTTGGCAGTGCCTTTGATTGTGCTGTATGAAGTCGGCTTGTGGGTGGCCCCGCTGTTTGTGCGTGTCACGCAAAAACCGGAAGAGGCGGCCGATTAAGTCAGTAGGGGGCTTGGCGCAGCCAGGCAATCAAAGGGTAGGCATCCTTAAAGCCGGCCAGGATTTCTTTCTCCAGATTCGCCGGAATCTTCTTTTTCACGCTGGTCTCTTTCCACACAATAAAACTCTTGTGCTTGATTGCTTCGATCTGCGGATGATCCGCATCGAAGCCTTTAGGAGGGCGCTGTAGCTTACCTTCGTCTTGCAAGCCGCCATAGCTTTCCTTCAGCCTGCGGTTCTTTAACATCTTGGTGAAGCCGGCGGTGTCGTCGACCACATGCTGACGGATAGCCCGTAAGCGCTCGGGCGGCGGCATGTACTCGCCGCCGGCCACCAGCAGCATGCCGTTGGCGTCGATGTGAAAGTAGTAGGCAGGTCCGCCGCCTTGGCTGGGTTTCTTTAAGCCGCTCGCGGTAATCGCGGCGGAAAAGGTCGTCTTGTACGGACTTTTGTCGTGCGAAAAGCGGATATCGCGATTGATCCGAAACAGCGCTTTCTTTGGATTGCAATGCGCGACAGCGGGATCGAACTTGGCGATATCGGCAATTAATTGCGTCACCAATTCCAAAAACTCGGCGCGCAAAATATCGTAGCGCGGCTTGTTCATGACAAACCATGCGCGGTTATTATTTTCCGATAACTCCGCTAAGAATTGCGTCAGGTCGCGAACGTGCATGGTTGCGCTATTCCTGTTCTTCCCGGCGCATTTTGGGACGTTTGCCGATGGTCACGTCCATCGTCGTTTGTTCATTTTTGCGCAGCACAGTCATCTTTGCTTTCTTGCCGGGCACCAATTGCGCGATCAAGTTAAGCATGTCGGTCGTGTCATTGACGGGCTTGTCTTCGACTGCGACAAGGATGTCGCCCGGACGAATGCCGGCACGATCTGCCGGGCCGCCTTTCAACACGCCGGCGATAATCGCGCCGGATTTCTGGTTCAATCCAAAACTTTCCGCTAGTTCCGGCGTAATGTCTTGCGGTTCGACGCCGATCCAGCCGCGAATGACTTGACCGTTGGTGATGATGGCATCCATCACCATCTTTACTGTCGTTACCGGAATCGCAAACCCGATGCCGAGCGAACCACCGCTGCGCGAATAAATGGCGGTATTGATGCCGAGCAGATTGCCATGGGCATCGACCAGCGCGCCGCCCGAATTGCCGGGGTTGATCGCGGCATCGGTTTGGATAAAGTTTTCGAACGTATTGATGCCGAGATGGTTGCGGCCCAGCGCAGAGATGATGCCTTGCGTCACGGTCTGGCCGACGCCGAACGGATTGCCGATGGCCAGGACCGCATCGCCCACGCGGGATTGTTCGAGTCGTCCGAGTGTAATAGCGGGCAAGCTTGGTAAGTCGATTTTCACCACGGCCAAGTCGGTTTCTGAATCGGCGCCAACGACCTTGGCCACCGCTTTGCGCCCATCGGCCAATGCGACTTCGATCTCGTCGGCTGCTTCAACCACGTGGTTGTTGGTCAAGATATAGCCTTGGGTGCTGACGATGACACCCGAACCCAGGCTAAATTGTTTTTCCTCCTGATCTTGGCGGTCGCCGAAGAATTTGCGGAAGAAGGGGTCATCCAGCATGGGGTTGCGTTGCGAACGCGAACCCTTCGAGGTGTAGATATTAACCACCGAAGGCATGGCCCGCTTGGCCGCATCCCGATAGGAACCCGCGGAGGCACCAATGCTTGATGGCGCTTCCTGAACCGGAACGGTAGACCAATTCAGGCGCGCGGTATGCGACCTGCCAATGATGCTGCCGGCCCATTCCGGCTTCAAGGTCGTTACAATGAACCACAATGCCAAACCGATCGTGACGGTTTGCGCGAACAAGAGCCAGAAACGTCGCATAGAAAGTAAGAGAATGGATCAGCCGACAGTAGACAGAAACGAGCTGGCGCAATATCTTGCGCAGCTGCTAAATATCGCACGTTTCCGCGATTATTGCCCAAACGGCTTGCAGGTGGAAGGGTGTGTGTCAATCGGCACCCTCGTGACCGGTGTGACGGCCAGCCAAGCCTTGATTGAAGCGGCGGTTGCTGCCGGCGCCGATGCCATCCTGGTGCATCACGGTTATTTCTGGCGTGGGGAAGATCCGCGCGTAGTCGGCCCCAAACACCACCGGCTCAAGCAGCTCCTGCTGAACGATATCAACATGTTTGCGTATCATTTGCCGCTCGATATGCATCCGGAGCTGGGCAATAATGCACAAATCGCCCAAAAGCTGGAATTGACGCCTGCAGGGCGCTTTGGCGAGGACGATCTCGGCTGGCTTGGCCAGACTGGTGCCGGTGTCAAAACGGTAGGTGATTTGGCGCGTGTGGTGGAGCGAGCCTTGGGTCGGCCGCCGCAAGTCATCGGCGACTTGGCTCAGCCACTAAAGCAAATCGGCTGGTGCACCGGCGCTGCACAAAACCTGTTCGGGGACGCTATAGCAGCTGGGGCAACAGCTTATTTGAGCGGTGAAATCTCTGAGCCGACCGTTCATCTTGCGCGCGAAGCCGGCGTCGCGTATTTGGCGTGCGGGCATCATGCTACCGAGCGCTACGGTGTGCAAGCCATCGGTGCCCATTTGGCCGATCGTTTTGGTATTACCCATCACTTTATCGACATTTCCAACCCCGTCTAAGTCAATAAATGTTCCTGCGAGGCATGCTCATGCTTTAAAAGGCTTGCTGTCTTCGTTATAATTTAAGGTTATGGCAGTTTCTTGCAGGTTTGGCATTTTTTCTGATTGGGGTTGGTATGAGTAACGAAAAGCAGGTCGACTGCGGTCGGCGGGGCTTGCTCGTCGCCACATGTGCGGCGGGCGGTGTGGCTGGCTTGGCCACGGGTGTAGCCTTTGTCTCCACCTTTCAACCGTCTGAGCGGGCCAAAGCGGCCGGCGCACCGGTGGAAGTGGATATCTCGGACTTAAAGCCCGGGCAAAAAATGACTGTGGAATGGCGCGGTAACCCGGTGTGGATCTTGAAGCGTTCACCGGAAATGATCGCCGCACTTCCCAAGCTCGATTCCGAGCTGGCCGACCCTAAATCAGCACGTAATCCGGATGACTTGACCCCGGAATATGCGCGCAACGAGCATCGTTCGATCAAACCGGAAATCTTGGTCGCGGTCGGTATCTGCTCTCACCTGGGTTGCTCGCCTAGCGACAAGCTGCAGGCCGGTCCGCAACCTTCTTTGCCGGATGACTGGGCGGGCGGCTTCCTTTGCCCATGCCACGGCTCGACTTTTGACTTGGCAGGCCGCGTGTTTAAGAACAAGCCTGCGCCGGATAATCTGAAAGTGCCGCGCCACATGTACCTCTCCGATACCAAGATTGTGATCGGCAAGGACGAGAAAGGGGAGGCAGTGTAATCATGGCATTCGTTGAGAAAAAATTGCCGGCCGATGCGCCGATAGCCGCTAAAGCGCTGAACTGGGTCGACGCCCGTTTCCCGCTCTCGAAACTCTGGTATGACCAGTGGGGTCGCTACTACGCGCCGAAAAATTTCAATGCATGGTACGTCTTCGGTTCGCTCGCGATGCTGGTGCTGGTGATTCAAATTGTCACCGGTATTTTCCTTGTCATGCATTACAAACCGGACGCCACCCTTGCTTTCGCCTCGGTGGAATACATCATGCGCGATGTGCCTTGGGGCTGGCTGGTCCGCTACATGCACTCGACCGGCGCATCCGCCTTCTTCATCGTCGTGTATCTCCACATGACGCGCGGCCTGTTATACGGTTCCTATCGCAAGCCGCGTGAATTGATTTGGCTGTTCGGCGTCGGCATTTTTCTATGCCTGATGGGCGAAGCCTTCTTCGGCTACCTGCTGCCGTGGGGCCAGATGTCGTACTGGGGTGCGCAGGTTATTGTTAACTTGTTTGGCGCTATCCCCTTCATCGGTCCAGACCTGTCGCTGTGGATTCGCGGCGACTACGTGGTGTCGGACGCCACTCTAAACCGCTTCTTCTCCTTCCATGTGATCGCGATTCCGCTGGTGTTGTTGGGCCTGGTTGCCGCGCACTTGATCGCATTGCATGAAGTGGGTTCGAGCAACCCCGACGGCGTCGAGATCAAGGATCATCTCGGCCCGGACGGTCATCCTATCGACGGCATTCCTTCCCATCCGTACTACACGTTCAAGGATATTTTTGGCGTGGTGGTATTCCTGACTATTTTCAGCGCAATCATTTTCTTTGCGCCGGAAATGGGAGGCTACTTCCTCGAGTACAACAACTTTATTCCGGCCGACCCCTTGAAGACGCCGCCGCATATCGCGCCGGTCTGGTATTTCACGCCGTTCTATTCGATCTTGCGTGCGACCACCACCCAGTTCATGTACGCGCTTGAAGCCGGCGTAGTGGGCTACGTGCTCTTGATTATGTTGCGTACGAAGCTGAGCTCCAAGGTCAAGACCGGTGTAGCTGTTGCCGGGCTGGTAGCGCTTGCCGGTATGTTCATCTTCGACCCGAAGTTCTGGGGCGTGGTGCTGATGGGCGTATCCGTCATGATCCTGGCCGCTTTGCCTTGGCTGGATCATTCGCCGGCCAAGTCGATTCGCTATCGTCCGGACTGGCATAAGTGGGTGTATGTAGTGTTCGGTGTTGCGTTTTTGGTGCTAGGCTATCTCGGTGTCGAAGCGCCGAGCCCGATTAAAACGCTATTGGCACAGATTTGTACCTTCATCTATTTCGGCTTTTTCCTGTTGATGCCGTGGTGGAGCACGATGGGCACCTTCAAACCGGTGCCGGCCCGCGTGACCTATCATCCGCACTAAGCTGCCAAAGGATATCGACATGAAATTGCTCAAAAAAATTATCGCAGCGGTCGCTTTCGTGCCGGCGTTGGCATTTGCCAGCGAAGCGACCTACCCGCTCGATCGCGCGCCGGAAGCGAATCTCGCTTCCTTGCAAAACGGCGCCAAGCTGTTCGTCAACTATTGTTTGAACTGCCATTCGGCATCCAGTATGCGTTATAACCGCTTGCGTGACATCGGATTGACCGAAGATCAAATCAAGAACAATCTGCTCTTTACGTCGGATAAAGTCGGCGACTTAATGAAGACCGCGATTTCGGCCAAGGACGCCACGGAATGGTTTGGCGCCACGCCGCCGGATCTGTCCGTGATAGCGCGTGCCAAGTCATCCGGAGCTGGTCCTGGCGCCGATTGGTTGTATACCTATTTGCGTACTTTCTACCAGGACGATACGCGTCCGACCGGATGGAACAATATGGTTTTCCCGAACGTCGGTATGCCGCACGTACTGTGGGAATTGCAAGGCGTCCAAACTGCCAAATTTGTTGAGGAAGAGGACGCACATGAAAAAGGCAAGAAGGTGCACAAGTTTGTCGGCTTCGAGCAAACGAAGCCGGGCAAGCTCTCTAAAGTCGAATACGACCGTGCCGTCGGCGATCTCGTCGGCTTTTTGAATTGGATGGCCGAACCCGCACAAGACACGCGCCGCCGCTTGGGTGTGTGGGTGTTGCTGTTCATGGGCATCTTCGTCGTACTGGCTTGGCGATTGAACGCATCGTATTGGAAAGACGTCAAATAACGCATCGTTTGCCAGGTAATTGTTTCAGGGTGAGCCGTACTACGACTCACCCTTTTGTTTCCAAGGGACTACAAAAATGATGGTTCTCTACTCGGGCACAACGTGCCCATTTTCGCAACGCTGCCGCCTTGTTTTATTTGAGAAAGGGATGGACTTTGAAGTGCGCGATGTCGACTTGTTTAACAAGCCGGAAGACATTTCGATCATGAATCCCTACGGTCAAGTACCGATCCTGGTGGAGCGTGACTTGATTTTGTATGAATCCAACATCATCAATGAATATATCGACGAGCGCTTTCCGCATCCGCAGTTAATGCCCGCCGATCCTTTGATGCGTGCACGCGCTCGTTTGATGCTCTTTAATTTTGAGAAAGAATTGTTTATCCACGTTCATACACTGGAAAACGATAAGAGCAAGAATGCGGAAAAGACTCACGAAAAAGCCCGTCTGGAAATTCGTGATCGTTTAACTACCTTGGCACCATTGTTCTTGAAAAACAAGTACATGCTGGGCGACGAATTTTCGATGCTGGACGTGGCGATTGCTCCGCTGTTGTGGCGCTTGGATCACTACGGTATCGAATTGTCAAAAACTGCAGCGCCTTTGATGAAATACGCAGAGCGGATTTTCTCGCGTCCTGCCTATATCGAAGCATTGACTCCTTCCGAGAAAGTGATGCGTCGTTAATTTGACCGTCTTCCATGCCCGAAACGTCGACCAAGCCTTATCTGTTGCGCGCCATTTATGAATGGTGCGGCGACAATGGCTATACCCCCTATATCGCCGTGATGGTTGATGGTCGTACGCAAGTGCCGATGCAATTCGTCAAAAATGGCGAAATCGTGCTGAACATTAGTTTCGAGGCAACCAGCGCTTTGAAAATGGATAACGACCTTATCCATTTCAGCGCACGGTTCGGCGGAGTATCGCGCAATATTTCGATTCCGGTCGATAACGTAATTGCAATTTATGCACGTGAAAACGGGCAGGGCATGGCGTTTGAAGTGACTCGTTCCGCGCCGACGGATGCAGCTCGGCCAAGCGATCCGGCCGGACTTTCTTCTGTTCCGCCGGCCGCGGGCGAAGAGGCGCCGACCGAAACGCCGCCGGACGACGATGGCAATCCACCAAAGAAAGGGCCGCGTCCGACGCTAACGCGTATTAAATAATCCCGTACAATACGGGACTTTTGATTTTTGCCGGCTTAGCTCATCCGGTAGAGCACCTGATTTGTAATCAGGGGGTGGCGGGTTCGAGTCCTGCAGCCGGCACCAGTAATAGGTAAGCCCAGCCAGTTTGGCTGGGCTTTTTATTTGCATAAAGAAAATATGTGGTTTTCCAATCTGCAGCGCTCTATTCCGCTTGTCACTCATCACCTTTCTCTGATCCAATAAATTAATAAGACGAAACTAAGAGTAGAGTGAGAAATACCGTCTTTGGGTATTTAAATTTGCATATAGCAAACTTTGTCTCCTCACTGGATTGCAAATGAGACATCAAGGGCGCCGACTATCGTATAAAAATTGCCGTTAGTCGCCTGCAACTAGAATTACCGATCCGCAATATTTATGATTAGTACAGGAGGAAGATATGAGAACCCAAAGAGCATTTAGCGTAAAGCCGACGATTTTATGGAGGCAATTAGGCTTTACTCTTCTCGAAGTCATGATAGCCATGGTCATCATTGCTATTTTGGCTGGTATCGCAGTGCCGGCATATACCGATTACGTGACGCGCTCGCGGCTAACAGAAGCATTCAGCGCTCTGTCCGTGGCCAATTCATCTGCCGAAAAATATTGGTCCAACCAAAGCCCGAGAACCTTTGCAAACTTTAATGCAGCGAGCGATTTCCCGCCAAATACAACCAACTTCACTTATGCCCTAACTGGCGCCACTGCATCTGCTTATACGATTACCGCTACAGGCATAGGCCCGGTTGCCGGCTTCGTATTTACGATTAACCAGGACGGCGTCAGAACCACAACTGGCGTAAAAGCCGGATGGAGTGGCGCGGGTTCGAACTGCTGGGTCATCAAATCCAGCGGTGATTGCGTCAAGTGATATGAGGTTGCCATGAGCAAGCAATACCATCATGACGTCAAGCGGATACGAGGGTTTACCATCATCGAAATTTCGATCGCCCTCGCGATCTTGGGTATTTTGCTCATGATCGGCGTGCCCGCTTTGATGTCCTCGCTATCACATGCGCGCATCAACGCTGTACCGGAATTTTATCTGGATGGGCTGCGCAAGGCTCAGGGCGGGGCGAGAAAGTACAACGTTGCCTCGAGATTTGTTTTGACACCTCACGCAAACGGCCAATATAACTGGCAGGTCGACTTCTGTGCGCCGATCAACACGACACCCTGCAATGATACATCCGGAGCTTGGTCCACACCGGCAACGTCCATCATGACCAACTCCAATCCTCCGCAGCCGGTCCTTTCGATTCAGGGTTCGGCGGATAACTTGCCTTCGTCGAGTGCCATGGTGCCCACCCTCAGCGGAGGAAATAATGATGTTTATTTCACCGCTATGGGTTGGCTGAATACGAACGTTGGCAATAATTTGACGTGGATCCGTTTTGACCCAAACTTGGCGAATGGCCCATCGGATATCCCGTCGGTGCAGGTATCGATTACCTTGGCCGGCGGCATTGAACGCTGCTATCCCAACATTGCCGATCCGACAGATTCGAGGTCCTGCCCATGAAATCCCCGGTCAAACAAACTGGCGCCGCGCTGATCGAGAGCATGATCGCCGTGCTGATCCTGGCCCTAGGGGTGCTCGGTACGGTTGGATTGCAAGCACGAGCGATCAGCGCCTTGTCCGACACGCAAGCCCGGATCGAAGCGACGCTTGCAGCAGAAGAAATGATCGGAATGATGTGGAACGACCAGCTCAATGTGGCCAACTATGCGACTGGAGGAGCGGCCTTTGCGAACTGGTCAAATAAGCTTGTCGGCAGTATTCCCGGCGCTACGGCGACCGTCGCCGTCGTTACCACCTTGACCCCCGCAAACATCAATAGGCAACAGGTCACCGTGACGATTACCTGGCGGCGCAAGGCAGCCGAGGCTTTGAATTCGCATACCGTCGTCGCTTTTCTGGAGCCCGCGTAATGAAAACGACACAATATCGCGGTTTCTCGTTAGTTGAGTTAATGGTCGCTATCGTAGTCGGCATGATCGCTGTCGTCTTCGTCACGCGAACCATGGTGTCGTTTGAGTCCGCCCGTCGTGGTACTACCGGCGGCTCGGATTCGCTGCAAAACGCCATGGAGGCGATGTTTTCAATTGAAAGCGACATTGGGCAGGGAGGCTGGGGCGTTAACAATCCGCAGATTTTTGGTTGCGATGCCAATACCCGATTTTCCGACTTACAGGGCTTCGCCCTTGATGCCATCCCGGCTGCGGCGCCAGGTGCAAGCGTTCGACCCTTGGCGCCGGTCATGATCAATTTCAGCGCAGCAGTCGGTGCTCCCGACACGATCAGCACGTATTCTGGAAGTTCGGTGACCGGTACCGGTTCGTACCCCTTGTCTCAAGCTGCAGCAGCAGGCGCGCAAACTATCACGCTCTTGGATGCCAACGGCTTCGGTTTTAATGCGAATGATGTGTTGGTGATTGCGGAAGCCGATCCCAGTCAAAGTCTTGTCGGCCCATGTACCATCGTTGAGGCTGCAGCGGTTCCTATTCCGACCGTGATCGGTGGTGCGACAGTCGTTAATGTCAACCTGGCCGGCAGTAGATTTACCCCGGCAGCAGGCGTGCCGGTAGCGATTCCGACCAATAGCTTAAACCCTGTCCCTACGCGCGTGTACAACCTTGGCCCGCAAACCGGCCTGGCGTTTCATACTTGGTCTGTCGCCAACGGTCGTTTAATGTTGCGTTCGACCGAGCTTGCCGGTTCGTCTACCGCTGCGCAGACGGTGGTATCCAATGTTGTATCGATCAAGGCGCTCTACGGTTTCGATAACGTATGGGCAACCACTGGTCCGCAACTCAGGCTATGGTCCCGAAGCATGATCGATGCAGACGGGAGCGGCATTGCGGGCGATATGTACGATTATCAGCGCATTCTTGCAGTTCGTCTGGCAGTGGTAGCAAGAAGCAAGGAAGCCGAGAAGCCGGATTCAAGCGGAAACTGTACGGCAACAACTGCACAGCCTGTGGTTTTCCGGACGGAAGAGCCGGCCGGCGTCCCGACCATACCTATTGCAGTGGATGTTGCAGTTCCAGGTGATACGATGCCTTGGCAGTGTTATCGCTACAAGGTTTTTGAAACGGTGGTCCCGCTTCGTAACTCCGGATGGAAGTAGCCATGAGCATAAGAAAGCAAAAAGGTGTTGCGCTACCGGTAGCTTTGATTCTATTCGTCGTCATGCTGATCGGTGCGCTTTATCTTGCGAAATCGGCTGGATCTTCGGCGGGTTCGGCCTCCAACTTAGCTTATCAGCGCAGTATTAGCCGGGCGGCCGATGTGGCTTTATTAAATGCCAATAATTGGCTAGGCACTCAAGCGCTCACCAAGGCCGCACTCTATGATCATCAATCTGCGCAGGGATACAGGGCTACCTTTGCATTTGTAACTCCAGCGCTCACTCCCGCAGATCCGACGTTCTGGACCGGCAGCACCACCATGACCGCTTATAACGATGTAGACGGAACTCCCATTAGAGTCGAATACATTATCTACCGGCTGTGTAACAACACGGGGGAGGCGGCTCTTCCCAACTTGTGCATTAAGTCGCCAGGTAGTCAGGCAACAAACACCAGCGATAGCGTCAACGGCATGCGGGCCGGAGATAGCTGGGATGCTAAAGAGCCACCGCAAAATCGGCCGCCTGTCACGCATTACCTTGTTACCGCACGCGTCATTAACGCGGCGAGGGGAACCACGGTTATCAATCAATTAGTTGTCACGATGGGAGTTTAAGCCATGAAAAAGACTACACTAAGCTTGTTCCTTTCTGTATGCGGTTTGCTGGCCAGCTTCAATGCCGACGCTACGGATATTGCTCCCGTTCCTTTGACTTCATTGAGTGTCAGCGGATCCGTTAAGGCGAATATCATGGTTCTGCTTGATAACTCGGGATCGATGGACTGGGATTACGTCGGCGACTTCGCCAACGATCAGTATTGCAAGACGAATACCGGCGCATTTAACGGATATTGCTGCACAAGTAACAGCGCTTCCTCTAGCGGCAGTGGCAGCAGCTCTTGTTACGTGGGAAGTGCACCCTTCACGTCTACGTCGAGACGTGGCCATCCGCCATTTTTAAATACCGATTTTAATGGCGTGGCTTACAATCCGGCCGTGGTGTATCAGCCAACGAAAAATGCCGACGGTAGCAGTAGACTTAGCATGACGTCCGGCAATACCGGCGGCTGGACCGCCGTGCCCAATGATGCTTACGGCAAGAGTTCAGCAACGGGCAATATCAATTTTTTAACGCAATTCCCCGACATGCAATGGTGCAGCGATACGGGCCTGACCAACTGCGTGCGCAATGATAATTACCTTTTGCCCGGAACGGTCGGCGGTACCAATTACCAATACCTAAAAGTTACGGTTGCCACAGGGAGTGGTAACAAGGCGACTGGTTCGCCGGCGTCTCCTTCGCTTGTAGCCGGTACCTTTGGTCCGCATTATTACGGCATCAGACCTGGCGAATATTGCACGACCTCCAAACAAACGAGTTGTGCAACACAGGCTGCACCTAGTGGGAGTAACCCATTTCCTGCCACCGTACGCTGGTGCAGCGATCCGCTGCTAGCGACCTGCCAGGTTACCAAGACCGATACGTTTCAGTACCCGCGTTATCCGGGACGCGTGATCACTTCCGTTGCGACCGTTAAAGTGATCGGCAGCGGTTCGCGTAGCGTCAGCAATATTACCGTGAATGGTCAGAGAATCATGAGCGGTTCAACGTCGTCGAGCACGTCAAGCAATACTGTTGCGTCCCGCATCGCCACCAACATTAATAACTGTAAAGCTGTAATAACGGGTAGCTGCCAGGTTGCCGGCTATAGTGCGACAGTATCGGGCTCGACAGTCACTATTAGCGCACCCTTGTCGAACCCTAGCATTACTTATGCGCCGGTTGTCAGTCCTAGCACTTTTACTACAGTCGTCGCTTTTAACGGCTCCGGCGGCGCGGTTCCCGGCAGCTTTGTACGGGTTGACATCGTTCCAGGCATCAATAGCTATGCAGATCCGGCTAGTACGACCAATCAAAAACATCCGAACCGCACGGATTGCGCTGGAAGCACTTGCACCTATGCGGAAGAAATGACGAACTTTGCTAACTGGTGGACTTATTACCGCACGCGCATGCAAACGATGAAGACATCGTTGAGTCTTGCTTTTAACAGTGTCGGCGGTAACTACCAGGTCGGGCTTGCCTTGCTGTCGGACGTCGGTTACGGCGGCACGGTTACCACCAGCTCTCACGGTATGTTTCCGGCGGTATTCAGCGGTTCCAACCGTACCGACTGGTACACCAAGCTTTTTGCAACGGATACCGCCAGCAGTACGGCGCTGCGTGTCGCATTGGATCAGATGGGTAAGATGTATGCCAATCAATCTCCGTACAACTTCACCGGCAGTAATCGTGTCGTTCAATATGCTTGTCAGCAGAACTTTACGCTGGTAACTACCGACGGTTATTGGAACGAGACCTATGGTGGTAGCGTTTCAAATAACGACACAACCGAGAATGTAACCCGCTTTTGTACGCGTACCATCGGTTGTGTCGATCCAAGCTCGTCAAGCCAAGTAGCGACGCTTGCCGACGCTGCGCTTTACTGGTACAACGGCGGGTCGAATACTTCTACGGTAAGTATACGGCCCGATCTTGAGCCCGACATAAGCACGCCAGGCAAATTGCCGGTTTCCACCAGCGATCCCAATACGCATTTGCACATGACGACCTATACCATGGGATTGGGTGTGAGCGGCAATGTCACCTACGAAAAGAACTATGACACGAGTCCGGATCCCGCCGGTGACTTCATCCGGATTATTCAGGGCTCGGCAAACTGGCCGCAGGCGGTAAGCGGCGCGGCATCCACTGTGGACGATCTCTGGCATGCGGCCGTCAATGGCCATGGCAAATACTTTAGTGCCCGTACGCCGAATGAGGTCGTGGATGGCTTGAACGAGGCATTGGCCAACATGCAGATTCGCTCGGGAGCGGCTTCTGCAGCGGCGACTTCCACGCCGAACATCAGCCAGTACGATAACGACATCTTTTCCTCGACGTACACAACGGTCAAGTGGTTTGGTGAAGTCACCGCGCAGAAGATCGATCCGACTACCGGCAATATCCAGTCGACCATCACATGGTCCAGTTCGTCGACTGTCGGACAAAAGGTCGCCAGCAACAGCGATACCCGCAAGATTTACGTATTCAACGGCGCGGGCTTGGTGCCCAAGGATTTCCTTTATGCCTCGTTGAGTGCGCAAGAAAAAGCATGGTTCGACAATAAGGGCTCGACGATGGCGCAATATTCCGCGCTGTCTTCCACCAACAAGGCCATTGTCGACTCCGGCGCCAACTTGGTGAACTGGCTGCGCGGGCAATTCCAATATGCGGACGATACCTTGTTCCGCGCCTATACTTTGAAAGGCGCCTACACGACGCCGCAGGACTTGACCTTTAATCAGAGCACGAATCCTTACATCGTGCTGGGTGACGTGGTGAATGCGAAGCCGGCGTATGTGCGGCAGTCATTCAGACAATACCCCGACGCCTCTTACGCCACTTTCAAGAACTCTACCGGTACGCGTCAGGCGATGGTATATATCGCTGCGAACGATGGCATGTTGCACGCATTTAACGCCGCTACCGGCGAAGAAGTATGGGCTTACGCACCGCGCATTACCATGTCCAAGCTCTATCGCCAGGCCAGCACGGACTACGGCGCTAATCATCAATATACGGTTGACGGTTCTCCGGAAACTGCAGATGTTCAAATCGGCGGATCGTGGAAAACTATATTGGTGGGCGGACTTAATGCGGGCGGCCGCGGCTACTATGCTCTGGATATCACTGATCCAGCCGCGCCCAAGGGACTTTGGGAATTTTGTTCCGATAGCAGTATTTGCAGTCAGAGCGACGCTGATCTTGGTTTAACTTACGGCAATCCGCAAATCGGTCAGTGGAACGGTCAGTGGGTCGTCATGGTCACCTCAGGCTACAACAACACGCCGGGTACCGATTATGCGGGTAGCGGTGGCACTGGCCAGGGCTATCTGTATATCCTGAGCGCGGATACCGGCGCAATATTGGCAAAGGTCAGTACCGGTGAGGGTACGACCTCTACTCCCTCAGGTTTGGCAAGGATTGCCGCTTATACCGACAATCCTCAGAAAGATCCGGTAATCAAGTATGTGTACGGCGGCGACGTCTACGGAAATATGTGGCGTTTCGATTTGTCCTTGCCGCCTGCTGTTTCGGTGGTGAAAATGGCTGCGCTGGGTTCTTCACAGCCGATTACTGCAAAGCCGGACATCACGTATTGCAAAGCAAATGCGACCGAGTTCAAGCGTGTCGTGGTGTGGGGAACCGGCCGTCTCTTGGGTTCCAGCGATACTGCCGACTTTACTACCCAAAGCCTCTATGCGGTCAAGGATCTTGCCGATGGCGCTGCTGTCGGTTACGGCGGCCTTAGCGGTTCCGGCAGCATGGTGAGGCAGACCCTCAGCATTAATGCCATCGATACGGCAAAATATGATGCTACTAACAACGGGGTGAATTGGAGTACCCAAACCGGCTGGTACGTTGACTTCAACCTACGTCCCGGTGAGCGTGTGAACATCGATCCGAAAATCCTCTTTGGCCGGGCCAATGTGATTACTAACCTGCCCTCGTCCGCCGATGCATGTAGTATCGGTGGCAGCAGCTATGGTTACGCCTTCAGGGTATGCGGCGTTCCCAATGATGAGCCCGCGGAGACGGTAGGTAACCTGTTGTCCAATACATCGCCGGCAGTGGGATTCATCACTTACGGATTGCCGAATGGCGACACGGTACGGCAAACCACGTTGGCAAACGGCGATAAGACTAAAGATAAGCCACCCGTCGAAGGCGACCCGGTCAAGAAATCCGGCTGGCGATCAATCAAGAACTATTAACATAGTTAACCATGTAAGCCGGGGACGATATGTCCCCGGCTTTTTTATTAGTGGTTTTGTTAGGAGCGTCCTTAGTATGTAAGGCTGTTGTGAGCGGGGCACCATCCTGCTCTTCGCGCGGCCGCACTGCGTATTGCCAATCGACAGGGGCAAATACGCAGTATCTTAGGGCAGTTAATGTTACATGCCCACCCAGCGTGGCGCCAGTTGATGTTCGATTCCGAATAAATCCAGCACGCGTCCAAGCGTATGGTCGACCATCTCTTCGATGCGCTTCGGTCGATGATAAAAACCCGGCAGAGGCGGGAAAATGACGCCGCCCATTTCGGTGACGGCGGTCATATTGCGCAAGTGCGCTAAATTGAGGGGCGTTTCGCGCGCCATGAGCACGAGGCGTCTGCGTTCCTTCAACACCACGTCAGCTGCGCGCGCGATGAGGTTATCGGAAAAACCGTGCGCGATCGCGGCCAGCGTTTTCATGGAACAGGGGGCAATGATCATGCCCTCGGATTGAAAAGAGCCGCTGGCGATCGAGGCACCGACGTCGCGCACGTTATGCGTTACATGCGCCAGTGCTTCGACATCCTTGCGGCTCATGTCGAGCTCTTGGTGCAGATTCAGCACGCCGGCATCGGATACCAGCAAGTGTGTTTCGATGTGCGGCATGCCGCGTAGTATCTGCAGCAGTCGTACGCCATATAGGACGCCGGTGGCGCCGGTGATGGCGATGATCAGCCGACGCTGATGGGCAGAGTCGGCTGTATTCACCTTAACCCTTTAAGAGAGTCTGCAGTTCGCCGGACTCGAACATCTCGGACATGATGTCGGAGCCGCCGATGAATTCTCCCTTGATGTACAGCTGGGGAATGGTCGGCCAGTTGGAATAATCCTTGATGCCCTGGCGGATGTCCGGGTCTTCCAGTACATTGATCGTGACGATATTTTCGGCGCCGCTGGCTTGCAGCAATTGCACCGCGCGGCTGGAAAAGCCGCATTGCGGAAACTGGGCGGTACCCTTCATGAACAGCACCACCGGGTGCTGGGTCACGGTTTCCTTGATCCAGGTTTGTACGTCGCTCATAGCTACCTCGCTTTTGAAGATTTTCTCATTATAAGAAAAACCCAGTGTCCTGCGTCGTTAGTTCGCCGAATTAGTGACTCAGGACACTAACGTTTGAGCTTGGCAAAGGCGGCAGCCATTGCGCTATTGCCCGCAGGTTCGCGAGAATGTTGATGTTGTGACAAGCGTTTTGCATCGTTACGGTCGGCTCTCTGCTGGGGCTTCGCGCCTGGCGCCGGCGCCGAGTCGGATAAGCGCATGGTCAGTGCGATGCGCTTACGTTTCTCATCGATTTCCAGCACTTTCACTTTCACGACTTGGCCGGCTTTGACGACTGTATGCGGATCCTTCACAAAAGTATTCGATAGCGCGGAAATATGCACCAGGCCATCCTGATGAACGCCGATGTCGACGAAGGCACCGAAAGCGGCGACGTTGGTGACTACGCCCTCCAAAATCATGTCGGGTCTCAAATCCCTGATTTCTTCCACGCCTTCCTTGAAGGTGGCGGTGGTGAATTCCGGACGCGGATCGCGCCCCGGCTTTTCCAGCTCTTTCAAAATATCGGTAATGGTGGGCACACCGAATTTTTCATCGGCATATTTCGAAGGCTGAATCGTCTTGAGCAGCTTGCCGTCGCCGATCACGCTCTTTACATCCTTCTTGATATCGGCCAGGATTTTTTCCACCAATGGATAAGACTCGGGGTGTACGGCGGAGGCATCGAGCGGATTTTCGCTTGCCATGATGCGCAAGAAACCGGCTGCTTGTTCAAAGGTTTTGTCGCCTAAGCGCGGCACGTTGCGCAGGTCGGTGCGCGATGCAAACATGCCTTTCATGTCGCGGTAAGTCACGATGCTTTGTGCAACGCTCGTATTCAAGCCGGAGACGCGCGCCAGGAGCGGTGCCGAAGCCGTGTTCACATCGACGCCCACCGCATTGACGCAATCTTCGACAACCGCATCGAGCGAGCGCGCCAATTGTGTTTGACTAACGTCGTGTTGGTATTGTCCGACGCCGATCGACTTCGGATCGATTTTCACCAACTCTGCCAAGGGGTCTTGCAAGCGACGCGCAATCGATACGGCGCCGCGTAGCGACACATCCAGCTCGGGCAATTCTTTCGATGCGAATTCGGAAGCCGAGTAGACAGACGCGCCGGCTTCCGATACAACGATCTTGGTCAGCTTTAATTCCGGACGTGCCTTGATGAGATCTTGCGCGAGCTTGTCAGTCTCGCGCGAGGCGGTGCCGTTGCCGATCGAAATCAGCGACACCTTGTGTTTTTCCGCCAGCTGCGACAGGGTATGCAAGGAGCCGTGCCAATCATTGCGCGGTTGATGCGGATAAATAGTTGTAGTGTCGACTACCTTGCCGGTGGCATCCACTACCGCGACTTTGACGCCGGTGCGCAGTCCTGGATCGAGTCCCATGGTGGTGCGTGGACCAGCCGGCGCCGCCAACAGCAAATCCTTCAAATTGCGCGCAAATACATTGATCGCTTCGGCTTCCGATTTCTCGCGTAACGTGGTCATCAACTCGGTTTCCAAGTGCATGAAAATTTTCACGCGCCAAGTCCAACGTACCGTATCGGTCAACCATTTGTCGGCGGCGCGGCCTTGGTTGGAAATGCCGAAGCGCTGCGCAATGCGACCTTCGCATGGATTATGCGGCGCATCCCACTTCGGTTTTTCTTCTTCGGAATCCAAACGCAGCGCCACGTTCAACATTTCTTCGCGGCGGCCGCGGAACAATGCCAGCGCTCGGTGTGAAGGGATGGTGCCGATCGGCTCGGCGTAATGAAAGTAATCGGCGAATTTCTCGCCTGCTTCCTCTTTGCCTTCGATGACTTTCGATTCCACTACGCCATGCTCATTCAAATATTCGCGTAACGCCTGCAGTAAAGTCGCATCTTCGGCAAAGCGCTCCATCAAAATTTGGCGGGCGCCATCCAGCGCTGCTTTAACATCGGGTACGCCGGGATTGTCGCCGTTGTCCGTGGTGAAGGAGGGTTTCAGATAGTGGGCGGCTTCTTGTTCCGGGTTGAGGGTTGGGTCGGCCGACAATGCATCAGCCAAGGTAGTCAAGCCAGCCTCTGCCGCGATTTGTGCCTTGGTGCGGCGTTTGGGTTTGTACGGCAGATACAAATCTTCCAAACGCGTTTTGTCTTCCGCGTGGGTGATCGCATCGAGCAAGGGCGGCGTCATCTTGCCTTGCTCTTCAATCGAAGCGATGATCGCTGCACGCCGGTCTTCCAGTTCGCGCAAATAGCGTAGCCGTTCTTCCAAGAGGCGCAGTTGCGTATCGTCCAATCCGCCGGTTGCTTCTTTACGATAGCGAGCAATAAAAGGCACGGTCGCGCCTTCATCCAAGAGGGCGACAGCCGCCGCCACTTGAACCGGCTTGGCGGCAAGTTCTGTAGCGAGGCGTTGTTCAATAGAAGGCAACATGGCAACTCAATCGTCGAAATGAAGCGGGCATGATACCGAATCGGCCGTCAAAAAACAGTCTTGACAAGGTGGTGAATCGAGGGGTGAAAGGCGGGTTGCCTGATGCAATGCAAAGGGGGGCGTGCGGTGGCGCGCTTGTTAAAATTTTACCCGCCGTATATTCTCCGCATGTTTGTTTCTATCGTTTGCTGCCGATTTTTTTCTCATACGGACCTCTTATGGTGGCGATCGTTCTTCTTCCCGGAATGCACGGTAATGCCGCGTTATTCGGCGACTTTGTTTCCGCCCTGGGGCCGGACATGGTGGCTACCATCGTCTCTTATCTTGAAAACGAACCGCTCGGCTACGAAGACCTGGCGGTGTTTAGCCAAACATATCTTCCGCAAAATGAGCCGTTTATTTTATTGGGAGAGTCTTTTTCGGGACCGGTTGCAATCTTATTGGCTTCCGCGTGCCTACCAAATTTGGCCGGCGTCGTGTTATGCGGCACTTTTGCCAGCAATCCTTATCCCCTATTGAAGCCATTCAAGTGCTTGACCAGCATTCTTCCTGTCGGGCCAAGCATGCATTGGATAGCGGAATTATGTCTATTCGGACGTTTTGCCTCAACACGATGGCGTAATGCATTTCGTCATGCATTGAGCCTGCCTTCGAAAGAAGTGTTACGGGCGCGAATCCATGCAGTGCTCGACGTCGACTGTCGAAAAAAATTAAAGAAAATGCAAGTGCCTATGCTGTATTTGCAAGGCATGCATGATTGCGTCGTGCCGGCATCAGCCATGCGTAAAATCGCTGAAGAAATACCATCCATGGAAATCAGGGTATTTGAGGCGCCTCATATGATTTTGCAGATTGTGCCGAACGAGGCGGCTGAAGCCGTCAAAAAATTCAGTAAAGACTGCTTATCCAGGCTGAGGCGGACGAGCGGAATGACAAGAAGTGCGACAGATCGTTGAAATCTTGAGGAACCAGTTGCCAAACTCTCCATTTTTCAGCTTACAATGGCCGCAAAAGAAGCTTAAGGCATAGGCGATGCCTTTGAATCGCCATAATTAATTAATACAGGGAGAAGCTCATGGATGGCGAAGTTGCGCAGGAAATTTCCCAAGATACAAAAAACACTGCCTTGCTGATCTGGGTCGGTACAATCTTTTTCGGGTTTATTCCCGGCTTGATTCTTTTCTTAACCAAAAAAGATGACGCCTATATCCAAGACCAAGCCAAAGAAGCGCTGAATTGGTCCATTACTGCAATGATCGGATATGTCGCTGGGGTGATTTTGATGGTTGTCCTCATCGGCGCGATCGTTATGCTTGCGGTGGGCATTTGTCATTTGGTTTTTTCCATCATGGGGGCAATTGCCGTCTCCAAAGGACAAAATTTCCGCGTCCCCTTTGCTCTTCGCTTGATTAAGTAACGCAATTTGCAGCCGCGCAGAAGACTACGCGGCTGCAATTCCTCCTGATACACGTTCGATGCCGGCCAAGTCGAGCCAGCTTTGGACTTCCGCAAATCCCCGCGTGTTGAGCAGTTGACGTACTGATTCGGCTTGGTCGTAGCCATGTTCCATCAGTAGCCAGCCATTCGGGTTTAGATGTGCCCGCGCCCCTTCAATGATCGTGGTTAGTGCCGTCAGACCATCGCCATGATCGGTGAGAGCGTCGATTGGTTCAAAGCGTAAATCACCTTGCGACAGATGTTCATCGCCATGACGAATATAGGGAGGATTGGCAACGATGATATCGAAGCGCTCTGCGCCAATTTTGCTATACCAGTCGCTTTGCAGCAATCGTGCTTGGACTCCATGCTGAGCGACATTTCGCTGCGCAATAACTAGCGCTGCTTCACTTGCATCCAAGGCGGTGACTTGTGCATCGAGACGCGCATGAGCGATCGCTACTGCAATCGCGCCGGAGCCGGTTCCCATATCGAGAACACAGCCTCTGCGGGGCAGTCGCTCCAGGGATAATTCCACCAGCAACTCTGTTTCCGGACGTGGGATCAACACGTCGGGCGTGACATGAAAGTCGAGGCCATGGAATTCGCGCTGGCCGACGATGTAGGCGATGGGTTCGCCGTTAATGCGGCGGTTGATGAGCGACGATAGGCGTTGTGCTTCGTCTCCTGAAAAGCAGCGATTATCCTGTGTAATCAGCTGTACGCGCGACAAGCTTAATGCTTGTCCGAGCAAAATACGCATTTCCAGCGGCGGTAAAGGCGCATTTTTCAGCAAGGCAGCGATCGTGCTGCCCGGGATCACGGAAAACGCTGGTGTACTCACCTTAGCGTTTGCGCCGGAAGGTCGTCCAAGCCAGCGTAATCGTGAAAATGATAAACCACACAAGCGCCCATTTCGGCACGGTGAGTCCGAGAATCGGCGGATATTCAGTGGTGCACAAACCATCTGCCTTAAATAAGAAGGGTAAAAGTTTTGCGGTGATGATTTTATTCAAAGAAGTTTCAAGCGGATCGATGCCGCAGGAAACGGACGGGTGGGCTTGCACCCACATTAGCCATGATGCCGCGCCGATTCCGCCAAGCGCAGTCAGCATGCCGAGACCGGCGCCTATGCGTGTAAAATGCTCAGGCAGGAAGGCCGTGACTAAAGCAATGATGCCGATCGCGGCAAAGATATAGCGCTGGACGACGCACCAGGGACAAGGGTACATATGTTCGACGAATTGGGCGTACAAACCTGCGCCCAATGTTCCGAACGCAGCGAGCGCAACAGCAAGCAAAACGTATTTGGAGTTTTTCATATTGGATTCTGATAAATGAATAACAGCGTTATTGATCGATGATTTCGTAAATAGTTTCGAAGCGGCATTGCAAATGCTTAGGTACTTTCCGCTAATTCCGCCAACAACTCTGCTTGATGCTCCGCAGCCAATGCATTGGTCAACTCTTCCAAGTCGCCATCCATGATGAAATCCAGCTTGTAGAGCGTCAGATTAATGCGGTGGTCGGTCATGCGGCCTTGGGGAAAATTATACGTGCGAATGCGCTCGCTACGGTCGCCCGAGCCGATCAGCGATTTGCGCGTGGCGGCTTCCTTGGCTTGCTGCTCGCGCATTTGCACATCCTTGATGCGCGCGGCCAGCACCTTCATCGCTTGCGCTTTGTTCTTGTGCTGGCTACGGTCGTCCTGACACTCAACGACGATGCCTGTCGGAAGATGCGTAATGCGTACCGCGGAATCCGTTTTGTTGATGTGCTGGCCGCCTGCGCCCGATGCGCGGAAGGTGTCGATGCGCAAATCGGCCGGATTAATATTGACGTCTTCAACTTCATCGGCTTCCGGCATCACCGCTACCGTGCACGCGGAAGTGTGAATGCGGCCTTGCGTTTCCGTGGCCGGCACACGCTGCACACGGTGGCCGCCGGATTCGAATTTCAGTTTGGAATACGCGCCATAACCAGCGATGCGTACGATGACTTCCTTGTAGCCGCCCAGCTCGGACGGCGATTCGGAAATGAGCTCGGCCTGCCATCGATTGCGCTCCGCAAAGCGAGTGTACATACGCAGCAAGTCGCCGGCGAATAGTCCCGCCTCATCGCCGCCGGTGCCGGCTCGGATTTCCAAGAAGATGTTGCGCTCGTCATTCGGGTCCTTCGGCAGCAGCATTTTTTGCAGCTCGATTTCCAGATGTTCCATGCGCGATTTGGCGGAAGCAACTTCTTCCTGCGCGAATTCCTTCATGTCCGGGTCCGTCAGTAATTCCTGCGCCGTTTTGATGTCGCTATCTGCCTTAACGTAATCCTGATAGAGCGCAACCAATGGCCCTAGCTCCGCGTGTTCGCGCGTGAGCTTGCGATAGTTGTCCATGTTCGACGTTGCATTTTCCTGCATCAGCAATTCGCTGACTTCTGCCAAGCGATGTGTCAATTGATCCAGTTTGGTAAGCAATGAGGGTTTCATGCGAATTTTTCGATAATGGTGTTCACAAGCCGGTCATATCAGCCGGCAGCCGCAAGCGAGTGGGGTGGCGTCGCTAGCGCTTGGTGCGGAAGAGATGCGGCAATAAGGCTGCCAAGCGCGCACGTTCGTCGCCCTGCGCATCATGTAAGGCTTGTTGAGGGCCATGCAGGAATTTGGCGGTTAAACCTTTGGAGAGCGCTTCCAAGACAGCGTCGATATTCTCTCCCTTTGCCAACAATTTTTTGGCGCGCTCCAGTTCGGCCAAACGCATGGCTTCACTCGTCTCATGCAATTCCTGAATTAAGGGAACAACGGCACGGCTATCAACCCAATGCATGAAGGATTGCACACGTGTTTCGATGATGGCTTCGGCTTGCGCGATAGCGGCTTGCCGATTTTCCATGCCGGTTTGCACAACCGAAGCGAGGTCGTCCACGGTGTAGAGAAATACATCGTCCAGGCGGCCGACTTCAGCTTCGATATCGCGCGGTACCGCGAGGTCTACCATGAACATAGGCTTGTGGCGGCGCGCCTTGATCGCGCGTTCGACCAAGCCTAAGCCGATGATCGGCAAAGAGGATGCGGTGGACGACACAACGACGTCGAATTTGGCCAATTGGTCCGGCAGGTCGGCTAAACGAATCGCACGGCCGCTGAAACGGTGGGCAAGCTGTTCACCGCGTTCCAGAGTGCGATTGGCGACCGTCAGCGACTTTGGATTTTGTGCGGCGAAGTGCGTCGCGCACAATTCGATCATTTCTCCGGCCCCAATGAACAACACGTGTTGTTCTGCGATCGAATCAAAAATTCGCTGCGACAGCCGCACGGCGGCGGCGGCCATCGATACGCTGTGAGCGCCGATGGCGGTGGTGCTGCGTACCTCCTTTGCTACCGCAAAAGTACGTTGGAACATTTGATGCAAATAAGTGCCAAGCCCGCCGGCTGCTTCCGCTTGGCGCACGGCATCTTTCATTTGCCCGAGAATTTGCGGCTCTCCCAGGACCATGGAATCCAAACCGGAGGCTACGCGGAAAGCGTGCCGCACCGCGCTGTCTTGCGGCAGCGCATAAAGGTGAGGACGAAGCTCGCCAAACGGTAGGCGATGATATTCCGCCAGAAAGTGCGCGACGGCGTCGCTGGCGGCTTCGACACCGGCAGCGCCGTGGCTCGCGGCATACAATTCCGTGCGATTGCATGTGGACAAAATTGCCGTTTCCTCATCGGCGGCAGTGTGTCCGCCAAGCCATGCACGTGCGGAAGCCACCGCCTGACCGAGTTGGTCAGCCGGAAATGCCACTTTTTCACGCAAAGACAGCGGCGCGGTCGTGTGGTTGAGGCCGACGGCAAGAAATTGCATCTCGGTAGGGCACGTCATACAGGGAACACTCAGCATTATAGCCGGTTGCACCTTAGAACGAAGATGATAAAACTGGCAATTATTCCGGCAGTGCCGCCGGCAAGACGATGGTGAATTCGGTGCCTTCGCCTAGCTTGCTGGCAAAGCTAATCTGGCCGCTATGGCGTTCGATCACCGTTTTTACGAATACGAGGCCGAGGCCGATGCCGTCATGGCGCGGTTGATTAGGGGTATCCACGCGTTGAAAACGCCGGAAGAGTTTGATTTGATCGCCGGGCGCGATGCCGTAGCCCTGGTCACGGATGCTGCAAAGCACTTGAGCACCTTCCAGCGTATCTTGTAGGTGGACCGTGCACGTCACTTTGGTATTCGGCGAGCTGTAGTTGATGGCGTTCGACAGTAAATTGACCAGGGCACGCGTCATCAAAGCGCGGTCGACTTCCACCGGAAATTCGCCTTCCGGTACATCGGTTGCCAACTCAATATTTTTGCTGCGCGCCAGCGACCACATCTCGTCGGTTGCGTCATACAGCAAATCTTGGAAATCGACTTCTTCCAATCGGTATTCATGCGATTCGGCGCGCGCCAATTGCACGAAATTGTCCGCCAGTCCCAGCGTCTTACGCGTCGCTTTTTCGATGCGGGAAAAGAGTTCGTCTTGCGGCAAGGCAGAGGCCTGATCGTGCTGCAATTCCAAGAGCGCCAAGATCGATGCTTGCGGTGCGCGCATGTCATGCGAGAGGAAGCGCAAGGTCTCGTCACGGCTGCGTTCCGCTGCGCGGATCGGCGAAATGTCGACGATGCTGACGATCCAACCGGTCAACACATTGGCTGCCGAACGGCTGGGCGCACTCTTGACCAGTAAGTCGCGTCCTTGCGGATCTTGCACGCTGATGCCTTCGGCTAAAAGCGGCACATGCTGCAGATCGAGCAACTGCCACCAGTCGAACTTGCCGGGAAAATTCTGATTGATCGGCTCGGGCGAAATCAGCGGGGTAAATAGGTAAGGTAACAGCGCGCCATGCACATCATGAAAACCGATCGAAGCGAAATAAGCATTCGCGTGCTTGTTCGCCAACAAAACATGCCCGTCGATGGTCGTCACCAGTGTGGCATCCGGCAGGCTATCCAAACTATCGGAGACGAACTGGCGTAAGTCGCGTACACGCCGGGCTGCTGTCTCCATGGCATTCATGCGCTGTTCCAGCACGTCTTCGATTTGATCGGCATCCTTCTGTACTTCCGGCAGCAGGTGAGGTTCTTTATCCAAGCGCATGAATTCTTGGCTGAGATAAGTGATGGCGGCTTCCAGGCGCCGCCAGCTCCATAACGGATAGGAAATCAAGAGCGCCAGCAGCCCGGCTGAAGGAGCGATCCACACACCGCTACGTAGTATTAAGTAGCTTGCGGCAAGTGTTGTCAGCAGCAAGGCGGCAGTCATGAGCAGCGAGAGCCGCGGTGGCAAAAGAAAATAGCAAAGCAGGGCGATCAGCACCGGCACAACCGAAAATATGGCCGTTTGCCAGGGTTGAGCGATAGCGATTGATTGATGGTCAAGCAGGCTTGCGAGAATGTTGGCATTGATTTCTATGCCCGGCATCGCTCCCGATTCGGCGGACACCGGGGTTGGATACGAGTCGGTCATGCCGGCCGCCGTGGCGCCTACCAATACGAACTTATCGGTGAAAAATTGCGGCGGCACTTCTCCACGCAGCACGGCAACATAGGGCACTGAGCGGAAATGCCCATTCTTGCCGGCAAAAGGTATATGAAGACGGTTGCTGCGCAACCAGCCCGATGTGGAATAAAAAATATCGCTGACGCGTTGCGCAGCCGGCGCTGTGTTTGGCGCTGCAATCTGTACTTCGCGGTAAGTTTTGCGTGCCGTTTGCGCGTTGGCGATACCGGTTTGCGCGAGCGCTAATGAAAAATGCGGCCACCAAGTACCGTCTTTGCCTTCATGTAGAAAAACGCTGCGCACGACGCCGTCAGCGTCGTGGTCGAGGTTGATGTGACCCAGCGCGCGGGCGCTGCGGGCAAATTCCGGAATGGGTGGCGCTGCCGTTAATCCGCTGCCGGCATTTGCGGTTACGACCGGTAATACCGTGGAATTGTATTTTGCAAGCGTCGCCGCCAAGCTTGCATCGCCCGGCCGTTTTCCTTCCTGGCCGCGTTCGGCTTCACTGAGAATGACATCCAGGCCGATGACGAGCGGTTTTGCCTGGGCGAGCCGATCGATCAATTGCGCATGCACATTGCGCGGCCAAGGCCAGCGTCCGAGTTGTACCAGGCTGTAATCGTCAATCGCAACGATGATGATGTCTTCGCGTGCTGCGCGGCTATTCAATGAAATGAATTCGTCATACAGCGTCTGATCGAGTCGACCAAGGCCATTTTGCCAACCCAGTGCGCCGGCCAATACAACGAGAACAAGCAGGATGGTGAGCCATTCGCGAACCGCCAGGCGCCGTACTAGCGGAGAAGAGCGGGGGAAAGTCAAGGCCGGAGAGGAGTCTTGCGAGTCCCCCCGGACGGTGTTCGAAGTCAACGCGCGGAACCTGTGGAAACGGGTTTGGCGCCTGCCGGAGTGACTTCATTCATCACCCATTGATCGGTGACGATGAAGGATTGAACGGCGGAATAAGGGCCAATACGGCCGTCGGCATTCGTGGCTTGCACGCGTGCGTAATACGTGCCGAATGCAGGGCGCGGCATGCGCGCTTCCGGAACATCGGTTTTCGTGTTGTAGATCAGCCAGGAAAAATTCGAATCGCGCGCAACTTGCACGGTGAATTTCTGCCCGCTAGCGCCGATCCATTTCAAATAAATTTGACGATTGTCGCTGCGCTCGACGTAGGGTGCAGCCGGACCATTCACGCGCGATTGCAATGCAGCTGCAAGCGTAAAGGCGTGCGTGCTGGCCGGCCCTTCCAAGCCATGCTTATCGATGGCGGAGATGCGGGCGTAATAGTCGCCGTTGGGTAAGCCGTCCAGCGTCAGACGCGTGCCGGTGGCGCGGGTCTCGGTCAGGATGTTTTGCGCATCCTGGTCGGTCGCGATTTGCACATGATAGGCTTGTGCGCCGTTCACCGGCGTAAGCGCCATCTGTGCCGCGGCAACACCCACGCGCGCAGGCGCTTCGACCAACTGCGGGGCCGGCAATAGGTTGACTGGTTTGCCGACCGATTTGCCGTCAATGATGTTGCCTAGGCCCGGATGCAGCGCCAATGCTCCCGGCTTTCCGGCTTGACCGACATCGACATGCCCCGACAACACTTCGGTGCCTGTGCCGTTTTCATTGATGCCGACGCGGAAATGCGTGCCGCGCACTCCTGCAACCGCCAGTGGCGTATGGACTTCGAAGCGGCCTTTGTTTTGTTCAAGCGGCGCCACCTTGGATTCGACCTTGCCTCGCACGAGCACAAGCTCGGCGCGCGGACTGTGGATATAACGTGCAGTGCGTAGCAAGGCGATTTTGACGCGGCTATTGGAAGGCAGAGAAATGCGGGACTTGTCTGGCAGCGAAAGCGTCAGGAAGCTATTGTTGCCGGTTTCAATTTGCATGCCTTCCGTGATTTTTGTGCCCAGTCCCAGCAACGACGCACTACCGTCGCGATTGCTGGCGGTAATACTGCCGGAAAGCGCAACGACCTTTGCTTCGCTTGGATCGTCTAGCAATATGTTGGCCGGAATGGTGATGGCTGAGCCCACCGGAATGCTGGTATCGGCGGAGATATTGTTGACTTTGCTGAGGACAAGCCAATTTTCTGGTTTGGTGGTGAGACGCTTGGCGATGGACGAGAGCGTATCGCCGGCACGCGTGACATACGTGATGCTGCCGCTGTTGACGGTGATGGTTTCGGGCGCGTCGCCGGAGGCCGCCCATGCCGCCGGCGCCCCGCTTGTCAAGGCAAGCAGGAGAGTAAGTTGGGTGATCAAGGTGCGCATGTTCTTCCCCCTGCGCATGGCACGTATAGCGCTTTATTCGGTTATTTGTTCCAAGCGATAACCATAACTATACACCGGTGCCAGCTTAAAACCATTCTCCGGTCGCAACTGCAATTTGCTGCGTACGCGCGAGACATGGGTATCCATGGTGCGTGACGGAATGTCAACATCGCGCGACCACACGGCTTCTAAGATATAGGCGCGCGATAGCGGACGCCCGAGATTGCGGAAAAACAGAAGAGCTAAGTCGAATTCTTTTTGCGTCACGTCGACCGATTGGCCCATCGCCGTCAAGCGGCCGGTGCGCGGTTCGAATACATATTGGTTGAATTGCAATTGATCGGCATTGCTGGTTTGTTGCGGATACGCGCGTCGGAGCAAGGCTTGCACACGTGCCAATAATTCACCTCGCCGAATCGGCTTGATCATGTAATCGTCCGCGCCGGCTGCCAGTCCTTGCACGATATCGTCTTCGCTGGAGCGGCTGGTCATGAACAAGACCGGCAAGTTCGGCGGCAGCTTTTCGCGTACCCATTCCAGCACTTCCGATCCGCTGATATCAGGCAGCTGCCAATCGATAATCAGCAAGTCGTAGCTCTCTCGTCGCAGCTCGGCCAGCATATCTTTGCCGTTCTCGAACGGGTAACAAGAATGCCCGGCGGCCTTGAGCACTTGGCACACCAAATCGGTTTGACTGCGGTCGTCATCCAGGACTGCGATTCTCATAGTTGTATGCCCTAGTTGCCTGCCTCTACCATTCAATTTACCAAGGAAACCGTCGTTCGGAATGGGGCAGATTTCGGATTCACAAGATTTAACATAGCTTACCGAGACTGTGAAGTGCAAAGGATATTTTAGGAAGGAGAAATGGGGTTTCGGAAGCTTCTGTTGTACGGAATACTCATTCTGCGCTTAGGCAATGTGAACTATTCGGCAGGCCGGCGTAACTAGCGGTTCTATTGTAAAAAAGTAAAAAGCTCATGCCCTTTGGAGGCATGAGCTTTTCGGGAGAGTTGGGCAGCGTGTAACGGTAGCGGTGCATACGCAAGCGTCAAGCTGCTTCCAAGTCGCATGATTTTTTCGCGCTGCCGATGTTGCATACTGGCGATTGCACTCGATCACGAGTGCATCTTCAGTCGTCATCATCCGGCTATTTTTCAACCACCGGTGTTGGCCAATAGTGTTGGGCCGGACTCGATGCAGCACGATTTCCTTTGGTGTCATTATGCGGCTTTTCCTCTCCCGTGGGCCTTTGATGCTGCAAGCCCTTTTTATTGATCTCGCCTCTGCAAGGCAGCAGGGCTGATATCGTTTCTTTTCGCTCGGTCTTTGCCGACACGGCGCCCCACCCATTGATTGCCTTGAGAATGTGAGCACCTGTTCACTATAGTGCAGCTTTGAAGAAACGCCGATTTGTGCAACAAGATTTAACAGTCCGTGTTGTTCGAAGAAAAGGGGAGGGGAGTCGCAACAAAAAAGTCCGAGCCCTTGCGGGGTCGGACTTCTATGAACTTTGAATTTGGTGGCCCGGGGCGGAATCGAACCACCGACACAAGGATTTTCAATCCTCTGCTCTACCAACTGAGCTACCAGGCCAAGGCGCGCAAGTATAGCAAAACTATCGCTATCTGCAAAGTCGGACGGCTGAGTTGCTCTACGTGAAGCTATAATAAACGGTTAATTTGATTGATTTACAGCGGCATGACGCGCATGCAAAGTGATGTCTGTATTATCGGAAACGGCGCCATCGGCAAGACTTTGGCGCTTGGCTTAGCTCAAGCGGGCATTCCCGTGACCTTGCTTGGCCGTCCTCCGCAAAGTCCGGTTCGGCAAGACTTCGATATTTGGGATGTGCGCGTTTATGCGCTCAACCATACGGCGCGCGCAGTGCTTTCTTCAATCAAGGTGTGGGACGCGTTGAATGCGGATCGCATGGCGCCGATTGAGGCGATGCAAATCCAAGGCGATGGAGCAAGCCACCCGGCTCGGTTGAACTTCGATGCTTATGGTGCCCGCGTTAGTACTCTTGCGTGGATCGTCGAAGACAGCAATCTCAGCCAGGCGTTGGATGCCGCGCTTAAATTTGCGCCTAATGTAAAGTTCGTCAATGCACGTGCTGTCGAGTTGCGCATTGATGCCGCAAGCGCGGCAGTGCATCTCGATAACGGCGAAGCGCTCTCCGCTGCTCTTTTGGTGGGTGCCGATGGTGCGCATTCATGGGTGCGTAATCAATGCGATATCGGCATGGATTACCGCTCTTATCATCAACGCGGTGTCGTTACCAATTTCCATTGCGAGAAACCCCATCGCGGCATCGCCTTTCAATGGTTTGCCGGATCCGAAGGCATCGTCGCTTTACTGCCTTTGCCGGGCAATATGGTGTCGCTCGTGTGGTCAGCACCGGATGCCTTAGCCGATCAATTATTGACCGAGCCTTTATCGCGGCTTACCGAGCGCCTGGAAAAATTTTCCGCCAGCGAACTTGGCCGCTTAACGCCGCTGCTGCCTGAGGCGATTAAGGCGTTTCCCTTGTCGCTGATACGTCCGCATGCGATTACTGCGCAGCGCATCGCCTTGGTCGGCGATGCGGCCCATGTTGTGCATCCTCTCGCCGGGCATGGCATGAATCTCGGCTTTGCCGATGTCGCTGCCTTAATAAAATCGGTTACCCAACGAGAGGCTCATCGGGATTGCGGGGATGCGCGCGTTCTCGGGCGCTATGCGCGCGCGCGTAAAGAAGACGTCCTCTTGATGCAAATGACAACGGATGGCCTCGAGCGTCTGTTCGGCAGTGAGTTCGAGCCCTTGCGCACGCTTCGCAACTTCGGGTTAAACTTCGTCAATCATGTGCCTGGCTTGAAAAGGCTTTTAATTTCGCACGCCTTAGGACATCGGTCTTGAGCTGCAATCGACCCCGAACTGGAAAATCATGAAGAGTATTAAATTTGCCGCTATTGCATTGCTCAGCCTAGTTTGCGTTTCAAGCTATGGTCAAAATACCGAAGAATCTGCTATCAAGAAGTTGCTTGAAACTCAATTGGCCGGCAAGGCAAAAGTAATGTCGGTGACCAAGACGCCTTATTCCGGTTTGTTTGAAGTACGTACCGATACCAATGAGATTCTGTACACGGATAAAAAGGCACAATATCTGTTCGTCGGTCGCGTGATCAATGCGACCACGATGGAAGACTATACCAAGGCGAGAGTCGATGAGATCACCAAGGTGAAGTTTTCCGACCTGCCTTTGGACTCCGCCATCAAGATGGTCAAGGGCGACGGCAAGCGCGTAATGGCGGTTTTCGAAGATCCGCATTGCGGCTATTGCAAGCGTTTTCGCCACACCTTGCAAGAGTTGGATAACGTGACGGTTTACACCTTCATGTACAACATCTTGTCCGAAGATTCCGCGGTGAAGGCGAAGAACATTTGGTGCAGTCCCGATCGCTTGAAAGCATGGGACGACTGGATGATGAGCAACAAAGATCCGGCGCCGGCGCCGGTAACTTGCTTGACCAATCCGAATGAAAAAATATTCGAGTTGGGTCGCAAGCTGAAGGTGACTGGAACGCCGACGGTTATCTTTGCCGATGGTTCGCGTGTGCCCGGTGCGGTCGATATCAAGACCCTTGAAAACAAGCTGAATTCCATTAAGTAAGTTTTCTTCTAACTGTCGTCGCCGTTCAAAAGCGCATGCCCGAACTCCGCAGGAGAAGTTTGAAGAACTCGGTTCATTACCGGATCGAGCCGAGAGATCCGGCAGCACATCTCTTTGAAGTAAGCATCAGCGTTGACGCATCTGATGCTTGCGGCCAGATTTTTATGTTGCCGGCGTGGATACCCGGCAGCTATATGATCCGCGAATTTGCGCGTAATATCGTGCGCGCGCATGCCGAATGCGACGGCAAGAAAATCCCCCTTAAGAAGATCGACAAACACTCATGGCAAGCAGCGCCTTGTCGCGGACGTTTAACGCTTACCTATGAAGTGTATGCCTGGGACTTGTCAGTGCGTGCTGCGCATCTCGATCAAACCCATGGTTTTTTCAACGGGACCAGCGTATTTTTGCGCGCGGCCGGACATGAGAATCTGCCGCATGTGGTCGATATTCGTCCGCCTCAGAGCGACGTCTATCGCAAGTGGCGCGTAGCGACCGCGCTGCCTGAACTCAAAGCCAAGCGTTATGGTTTCGGCACTTATATCGCGAGCAATTATGACGAGTTGATCGATCATCCGGTGGAGATGGGTACGTTTGCCTTTACTACGTTCACGGCGCATGGCGTACCCCACGATATCGTCATCACCGGTTGCATACCCAATCTCGATCTCGCGCGCTTATCCGCCGATTTGAAAAAAATATGCGAAGCGCAGATCGCTTTGTTCGAGCCCAAAACCAAGCGCGCTCCCATGAAGCGCTACGTATTCATGACGCTTGCCGTCGGCGATGGTTATGGCGGCCTCGAACATCGTGCATCCACCGCCTTGATTTGTTCGCGCGCGGATTTGCCTGTCATCGGGCAAAAGGAAATGAGCGAAGGCTATCGTACCTACCTCGGGCTTTGCAGCCATGAGTATTTCCACACATGGAATGTGAAACGCATCAAGCCCGCAGCTTTCGCGCCATATGATCTGCAAGTGGAGAACTACACCACGCTCTTGTGGTTGTTCGAAGGTTTCACCAGTTATTACGATGACTTGATGTTGGTGCGTAGCGGCGTCATCGATGAAGCAGCGTACCTCAAGCTGGTGGCCAAGACTATCAATGCCGTGTTGAAAGGGGTGGGGCGCAACAAGCAAAGCGTGGCCGAGTCCAGCTTCGACGCGTGGATCAAATATTATCGGCAAGATGAAAACGCGCCGAATGCGATTGTGAGCTATTACACAAAGGGATCATTGGTAGGCCTGGCGCTTGATTTGACGATACGTGCACAAACTAAAGGCAAGAAGTCGCTCGACGATGTCATGCGTGCATTGTGGCAGCGGTTCGGTCGAGACTTCTATGGGTCTCTAGAAGGTGCCGGCGTGACTGAGCATGACGTCGACGCACTCTTCGATGAAGTCACCGGCTTATCTTTGAGGCGCACGCTGGACCGCTTCGTGCATGGCAAAGATGATTTGCCTCTTGAGAAACTACTGGCCCCGTTCGGCGTCAGCATGCCGGATCAGCAGAGGAATGCCAAACCGGCATTGGGCATACGCAGTACGAAGGATGGTAACGACTGCAAGCTAGCCAACGTCTACGAAGGCGGTCCTGCGCATCGGGCGGGATTGTCTGCCGGCGATGTATTGGTCGCCATCGACGGCTTACGCGTGACGGCGAACAATCTCGATACGTTGCTTGGACGTTATCGCATCGGAGACAAGATCACTATTCACGCCTTCCGGCGCGATGAATTATTCAGTGTCGACGCGATGTTGAAAACGGATGATGTGCCGCAATTGTCATTGAAATCCGAAGCCAAGCCTGCAGCGGCGGCACGCTTGCGCGTCGCATGGCTCGGTCAATAATTCTTAGCTGAACAGGCGCGCCAGTTCGACGCCCGGGTCCGGCGCGCGCATGAAGGCTTCACCCACCAGGAAGGCATGAACGTCCGCATCACGCATACGTTTAACGTCGTCCGGAGCAAGGATGCCCGACTCGGTTACTACCAGCTTGTCGGGAGAAATACGCGGCAAAAGATGAATCGTTGTTTGCAGCGACGTCTCAAAGGTCCTTAGGTTGCGATTGTTGATGCCCAACAGCGCTGTTTTTAAACGCAACGCGGCGCTCAATTCGTCGGCATCATGCACTTCCACCAAAACGCCCATGCCGAGTTCATGTGCGCATGCTTCCAGTTCCGCCATCAAGCCATGGTCAAGCGCCGCCACGATCAACAGGATGCAATCGGCGCCCCAGGCGCGCGCCTGATAGACCTGATAAGGATCGATCATGAAATCCTTGCGCAATACCGGCAGCGCACACGCGGCACGCGCTTGCTTAAGATACTCCGGCGCGCCTTGGAAGAATTGTTCATCGGTGAGTACCGATAGACAGGCAGCGCCATGCTGGGCATAGCTTCTCGCTATGTCGGCAGGCTGAAAGTCGGCGCGCAAAATGCCTTTGGAGGGCGATGCTTTTTTTACTTCCGCAATGACGCCGGCATGGCCGGCCGCGATTTTGCCTCGCAGGCTTGCTTCGAAACCGCGCAAATCGGCGCGCAACGCTTGATTGCTCTCCACGTCGCGCCGCAAGCCGGCAAAGTCTTGCTGCTTTTTGGCGGCAGCGATTTCGTCGGCTTTGACCGCAAGAATTTTATTCAGGATATCCGACATTACGCACTGCCCAATTGCTGCGTGATCTTCACGAATTGTTCAAGCTTGGCGCGCGCCGCGCCGGAGGCCATCGCTTCGCGCGCACGCGTGATGCCGTCGCCGATCGTCGGGGCAATGCCGGCCGCGTAAAGCGCAGTACCGGCGTTAAGCGCAACGATTTCGCGCGCCGGTCCCGGTTTGTTGTCGAGCGCTTCGAAAATCTTTTCCTTCGATTCTGCAGCGCCGGCTACTTTCAAATTGCGGCTGGCCACCATCTGCAAGCCGAAATCTTCCGGATGCACATCGTATTCGCGGATTTCGCCGTTGACCAATTCACCCACCATGGTCGAAGCGCCGAGCGACACTTCATCCATATTGTCGCGTCCCCAAACCACGATTGCGCGTTGTGCGCCCAAGCGCTGCAGTACGCGCACTTGAATCCCGACCAGATCCTGATGAAACACGCCCATCAAAATATTCGGGGCGCCGGCCGGATTGGTCAAGGGGCCGAGAATATTGAAAATAGTGCGTACGCCCAGTTCTTTGCGTACCGGCGCCGCATGTTTCATCGCAGCGTGATGGTTGGGTGCGAACATAAATCCGACGCCGGTTTCGGTGATCGATTGCGCCACCTGCTCGGGCTTTAAATTGATGTTGACGCCCAATGCTTCCAGCACGTCGGCACTGCCCGAAGAGGAAGAAACGCTGCGTCCGCCATGCTTGGCAACGCGCGCGCCCGAAGCGGCGGCGACAAACATCGACGCTGTTGAAATATTAAAAGTGTGGGCACCGTCACCGCCGGTGCCGACGATATCCAGTAAATTGCTCGTATCGGCAACGTTGACCTTGGTGGCGAATTCACGCATGACTTGTGCAGCTGCCGCGACTTCACCGATGGTTTCTTTCTTGACGCGCAATCCCATGGTCAGCGCTGCAATCATCACCGGCGACATTTCACCGCCCATGATCTTACGGAATAGGGATAGCATCTCATCGTGAAAGATTTCGCGGTGATCGATGCAGCGCAATAGCGCTTCTTGTGGAGTGATCGGCATGGCTTGGCTCCTCTGTAAAGCTGCGTATGTTATTCGATGAAGCGCGTAAGCTTTTCGACTTGCGCATAATTCATATTCGCTTCGCACGCGACTTGTTCGAGGCCGTTTTCGAGCTTGCGGCAACTTGCACTGCGTTCGCGTACATGGCGGGCTTGTGTCGTGCGGTATTCGCGCAAGAGGGATTTGCGCCCGCTCTCTTGCGCCTTGGTCAAAACTGCCCGTTGCGCCGCTTCGCTCGCCTTGCGCAGCCGGTTAATGCTTTGCACGCGCTCGGCACGTACGCAGGAGCGAATGGCGTCGTTTTCCTTTTCTTTTTCCCGGCAAGCCTCTAATGCGCCGGCATGAGCAGCGCCTATCGCGATCATGGCAAGGGCAAGGAATAAGAAGCAGAAGCGCATTACGATTCCAGGAAGTTTTTCAGCAGCGCATGTCCGTGTTCGGACAAAATCGACTCCGGATGGAATTGCACGCCTTGAATATTGAATTCCTTGTGACGTACGCCCATGATTTCACCGTCTTGCGTCCACGCCGTGACTTCCAGACACGCCGGCAGTGACGCGCGTTCGATCGCGAGCGAGTGATAGCGAATAATGGTGTAGGGACTAGGCAAATCTTTGAACACGCCCACACCGCTGTGCTCGATCATCGAAGTCTTGCCGTGCATGACTTGCTTGGCACGTACGACCTTGCCGCCGAATGCCGCACCGATACTTTGGTGACCGAGACATACGCCGAGAATCGGCATCTTGCCGGCAAATTGCTGTAACAGCGGCACGGATACGCCCGCTTCATGCGGCGTGCAAGGTCCAGGTGAAATGCAAATGCGCTCGGGGTTTAACTTCTCGATTTCTTCCAGCGTGATTTCATCGTTGCGGAAGGTGCGCACATCTTCACCGAGTTCGCCGAAGTACTGGACCAGGTTGTAGGTGAAGGAGTCGTAGTTATCGATCATGAGTAGCATGTCAGATCTCCCCATCCAGTCCGTCTTGCACTTGTTCGGCTGCGCGCAATACGGCGCGCGCTTTGTTTTCGGTTTCCTGCCATTCCATTTCCGGCACCGAATCGGCGACGACGCCGGCGGCGGCTTGAGCATACAGCACGCCGTCCTTGATCACGCCGGTGCGGATTGCGATCGCCAAATCCATCTCGCCGCCGAACGACAGATAGCCACAGGCGCCGCCGTAAATGCCGCGTTTGACCGGCTCCAATTCATCGATCAATTCCATGGCGCGGACTTTCGGTGCGCCCGACAGCGTGCCGGCGGGGAAGGTGGCTTTCAATACATCCAGATTCGACATGTTGGGTTTGAGCGTTCCTTCGACATTCGACACGATGTGCTGCACATGGGAGTATTTTTCGATGACGAATTTGTCGGTGACTTTCACGCTGCCGATTTCGGCGATGCGGCCAATATCGTTGCGTGCCAAGTCGATCAGCATTACGTGTTCGGCAATTTCTTTCGGGTCGGCTAACAGTTCTTTCGCTAATTGCTGATCTTGTTCCGGCGTGGAGCCGCGCGGACGCGTGCCGGCAAGCGGACGGATCGTGACCTTCTTTTTGCCGTCCGGAGTGGTTTCGTTGCGCACTAAAATCTCCGGCGATGCGCCGACGATATGCATGTCGCCGAAATTGTAGAAGTACATGTAAGGCGACGGATTCAAGGAACGCAGCGCGCGATACAACGACAGCGGCGAATCCACATAAGGCTTCTTGATGCGTTGGCCGACTTGTACCTGCATCAAGTCGCCCGCCATGATGTATTCCTTAGCCTTGACCACTGCCTTCAAAAAATCTTCGCGTGCAAATTCGCGAATCGATTCGGTACGCACTGACGCGGAGGCTACAGGTACATTGACCGCGCGATGCAACATGCCACGTAAATCCTTCAAGCGTTGGCGCGCCTTGGCGTAGGCTTCCGGCTGGCTGGGATCGGTATAAACGATTAAATAGAGTTTGCCCGACAGGTTATCGATCACCGCCAGTTCTTCCGTCAGCAGCAATTGAATCTCGGGTAACCCAAGATCATCCGGCGGCGTGGAATGCGCCAAGCGTTTTTCAATGTGCCGAACGGCGTCATAACCAAAATAGCCCGCCAAACCGCCGCAGAAACGCGGCATACCGGGGCTGATCGCAACTTTGTAGCGTTCCTGGAATTCGGCAATGAAATCGAGCGGATTGCCTTCTGCGCTTTCTACGACATCGCCATTCTTCAGCACTTCAATCTTATTGCCGAAGCTGCGAATTTGAGTGGAGGCGGGCAAGCCGATGAAGGAATAGCGGCCGAAGCGTTCGCCGCCTACGACCGATTCAAGCAAGAAAGTGTTCTTGCCGGCGTTTTGCGTCTGGGCGAGTTTGAGATAAAGCGTCAGCGGGGTTTCCAGATCGGCAAATGCTTCGGCGATCAGCGGAATGCGATTATAGCCTTGCGTGGCCAGCGATTTGAATTCGAGTTCAGTCATGTTTCTCTCCGGGCGCTATTGTAGAGCAGAACGGATCAGCAATAGCGCAAGTGGGTGTTTCAAAAAACGTTGCCGAATACGCAAAGGCGGCCGGCGGCGATCATGTCAGACAGACCAGGATTGCCAGCGTCGCCACAGCCAGGCCTCGAAGGTCCCAGGCGATGCGATTTCACGTTTTTTGTCGAGAAACATACTATTTGGATTAGGCGGATATGCACAGCGCTGCGTCAAGCAGCGTGGAAACTATACCATCCGAATCGACGTTTTGTATAGGCTGGCCGTGGTTGTAGCCATAGGGCACGTTCAAGACGCGGCAGCCGGCAGCTCTTGCGGCTTGTGCATCATTGGAAGAGTCGCCGATCGCCACAACATGCCGGGGCTGCAGGGCAAAATCGGCGCAGACTTGCAGGAGCGGCTCGGGGTCCGGCTTTTTTTTGGCAAACGAATCGCCGCCATAAACAAGCTCGAAGTAGGATTTCAGGCCCATTTTTTCCAGTAAGGGCAAAGCATACGCGATTGGTTTGTTGGTGACGCAGGCTAAACGCAAGCCTTTTTCCTGAAGTGCAACCAAGCCTTCCTGCACGTCGGGATACAGTGCACTATAAGTGCCGTTGGCAACATGGTAGTGGCGCTGGTAAGAAGCGAGCGCCGCCGGAAAATGCGCGTCCGCTTGGTCGGAAGTGAAATCCACGGCCAATACGCGGCGGATCAGGTTTTCCGTTCCCTTGCCGACGAATTTTTTAATCGTTTCGATATCGAGCGGTGCCAGGTCCAGGTCGGCGCGCACGTGGTTGATCGCGACGTGAAAATCCGGTGCGGTATCGACCATGGTGCCATCCAAATCGATGATGGCAGCGCGTATGCCGGTAAGAAGTGCGGGGAGCGGCGCGTTCATGCGCTGGCAAGTTCCTTGCGCATTGCGTCGATCACCGCTTTGTAATCCGGTTTGCCGAAAATGGCCGAGCCTGCGACGAATGTGTCTGCGCCGGCGCGAGCGACTTCGGCGATATTGTCGACCTTGATGCCGCCGTCGACTTCCAGCATGATGTCGCGACCTGACGCATCGATCATCTTGCGTGCGGCAGCGACTTTCTTCAACGCTTCCGGAATGAAGGATTGGCCGCCGAAGCCTGGATTGACCGACATGATCAAGATAATGTCTAGCTTGTCCATCACGTGTTCGAGATAGTGCAGTGGCGTCGCCGGATTGAATACCAGGCCAGCCTTGCAGCCATGATCGCGGATCAGTTGCAGCGAACGATCGATATGCTCGGACGCTTCCGGATGGAAGGTGATGATATTGGCGCCCGCTTTGGCAAAGTCGGGAATGATGCGGTCCACCGGCTTGACCATCAGATGCACGTCGATCGGCACTTGCACGTGCGGCCGAATCGCCTGGCAGACCAGCGGGCCGATGGTGAGATTGGGAACGTAATGGTTATCCATTACATCAAAATGAATAATGTCGGCGCCGGAGGCCACGACATTGCGCACTTCCTCGCCTAGGCTGGCAAAGTCTGCGGACAAAATGCTGGGGGCAATGCGATAAGTTGGCATAATCATGGTCTTGAACAGGGTGCGTTATTTTACCCGCTCGGCTTGCGCTAAGTCCTTGCCTCCCTGGAAGTTTTGGGTTGCAATGAATTTTTATCGTATCGGCAATAATAAGAGGAAGCTATGGCAGCGTACGAATTCACCGTTTCTGTGCGAACCCAATATCAGGCGGAGCAGTCCGATCCCGGGCGATCCAAGTTTGTGTTCGCGTACGCGGTTACGATTAAAAACACAGGTCAAGTTGCCGCTCAGCTCATCTCGCGGCATTGGGTCATTACGGACGCCACCAATCACATCGAAGAAGTTCGCGGCTTGGGTGTGGTGGGCCAGCAGCCGCTGCTGCAGCCTGGGGAGCAATTTGAATACACCAGCGGATGCACCCTTAAAACACCGCACGGCTCCATGGCCGGCGAATATTTTTGCGTTGCCGAAGATGGGGAGCAGTTCGTTGCTAAAATTCCCGAGTTCGTATTGTCGCTGCCCCGCACGCTTCATTGAGATGCATCGTTATTTTCTTGCTTCGATGTTGGTGAGCTATTCTGAGGCGGGTTTTGCTGGCCGCCGGAGAACATGGTCCACCACACGATAAATACCAGTAAGAACAAGGCTACCCCAGCCTCCAGCATGATCAGCCACATAATCTAATCCATATGAGATTGAATCGTTTTAGTTTACTCGTTTCCGCTTGTTGCGTCGTGCTCGGGATGTTCGCCTGTACCACCGTGCCGGAGACAAAGCCGCCGCTCAAGCCGGCAGAGATTCTCAGGGCATCTACGTTTGAGGCAGTATCGGGTTGGGCACAGGACGATTTGCGCGAAGCTTGGCCCGCCTTCATGGCTTCGTGTGATGTCTTGGTAAGAAAAGCCGACTGGAAAGAAGTCTGTACTTTGGCGCGCAATGTAAATGTCGCAAACGACGGCGCTGCACGCCGTTTTTTCGAAACCTATTTCACACCGCATCAAATCGTCAACACCGACTCTTCGGAACAGGGCTTGATCACCGGTTATTACGAGCCCTTGCTGCGTGGTGCCCGCACGCGCGGCGGCCCTTTTCAAACACCTTTGTATCGCGTGCCGGAAAATTTGCTGATAGTCGATATGGTGTCGCTCTATCCTGAATTGAAAGGCATGCGTTTGCGCGGACGCCTCGTCGGCAACAAAGTAGTGCCGTACTATTCGCGCGCCGAGCTGGAGAAATCGGGAGCCCTGGAAGGTAAGGAACTATTGTGGGTAGATAATCCGATTGAAGCTTTTTTCCTGGAGGTGCAAGGATCGGGGCGAGTGCAACTTGCGGATAGCAATGAAACCGTGCGTGTTGCTTACGCCGACCAAAATGGCCATCCATATAAATCGATCGGCCGCTATTTGGTCGACAAAGGCGAAATGCCGTTGTCGCAGGCATCCATGCAAGGTATTAAGGCATGGATTGCGGCCAACCCCGGACGTCAGCAAGAATTATTGAATGCTAATCCGAGTTATGTATTTTTCAAAGAAGAGAAGTTGGCCGACCCGCAAATGGGTCCGAAAGGCGCTTTGGGCGTGCCATTGACGGCGCGGCGATCGATTGCCGTGGATGCGCGCTATTTACCTCTGGGCGCCCCTGTATTTTTAGCGACGACGCAGCCGCTCAGTGATGTGCCCCTGCAAAGATTAGTGATGGCGCAAGATACCGGCGGCGCGATACGCGGTGCGTTACGGGCGGATTTTTTTTGGGGATTTGGTTCAGACGCTGCCGCGAATGCGGGGCGAATGAAACAATCGGGCCGCATGTGGGTCTTGCTACCTAAAACGATGGTCGTTTCGCCGACTATGCGGTGGTAAAGCCGCGACGTTCAGGCTGTCGCGCTGAATGCGAGCTCACTTGCGAGTGAAGCATCCATTGATGATGCGTGTAGCAATAGCCATTGCGGTAGGAATTTCTCGATGATGTCGCGACCGCACTGCAAGTTGCCCGCCATAACTTGCGTTTGTCCCTGATATAGGGTGGCCAGCATGCTTGCATGCTGCTCGCGGTGTTGTCTCAATTCCGGAAAGTCCATTTCTTCCATCCAACGTTCTTCGGTGCGAAACGTGCGTTCGAACTTGCATATCAAGGTGTCATATCCGGATTTGAATTCTCGGTCGACTGCATACGGCAGAAATAACAGCGTTTGCCGGCAATCATGGTGTAAGGCATCCAGGAAAGATGCTCCTGTGGATAATTTAGATAGCCAGAAATGGAAAGGCATGGGAAGGCGGGCACGATGGGAACGCTTTCATGATATTGATGGCTTCCTCGTGTTGGATTGTGGCGCCTCAAGACTTATGTCGTTAGCCGTATGAGTTGTCGTTGCAGCCTCGCGCAAAGGCTTAGGCAGGGCAATACATACGTCTACAATTCGGGCTGGTATATTTTTGTCTAGGAGAGGTCATGGCATACGCGAATATTTTGGTGGAAACCCACGGCAAGGTTGGCCTAATTCGGCTCAATCGGCCGCAAGCTCTCAATGCCCTCAATGATGCGCTGATGGATGAATTGGGTATTGCGCTAGGCGAATTCGATATTGATCCCAATATCGGATGCATGGTGATTACCGGCAACGAAAAAGCCTTTGCTGCTGGTGCGGATATCGGTGTTATGGCGCAGTTCAGTTACATGGATGCCTTCAAAGGTAATTTCATTACCCATAACTGGGATCGAATCCGTAGTATTCGCAAACCCATTATCGCTGCAGTGTCGGGATATGCATTAGGTGGGGGCTGCGAGTTGGCGATGATGTGCGATTTCATTATTGCTGCCGAAAGCGCTAAATTTGGGCAGCCCGAAATTAAGCTCGGCACGATTCCCGGCGCCGGCGGTACGCAACGTTTGCCGCGGGCTATTTCAAAAGCCAAAGCCATGGATATGTGTTTAACAGCACGGATGATGGATGCGGCAGAAGCTGAGCGCGCTGGTTTGGTTGCGCGCATTGTGTCTGATGACAAGTTAATTGACGAATCACTGGCGGCAGCCGCGACAATAGCCTCGATGTCGCAACCCATGGTGGCCATGATTAAAGAAGCGGTTGGCCGGGCTTATGAAACTCCGCTAGCAGAAGGTCTTCAGTTCGAGCGACGACTCTTCCACAGTACTTTTGCCACACGTGATCAAAAAGAAGGCATGCAGGCGTTTCTTGAAAAGCGTCTTCCTGTATTTGTGAATGAGTAATTGCCTTTTATTAATGTGAAAAATTGCTGGTAGGAGAAGAAAATTCCTAAAAGGGTGTTGACCGTTGCGGTCAAATCCCGCATAATCTCATTTCTCTGCTGCTGACGAACAAAACGCTTGGTCAGCGAAGCCGCAAGGCGAGTGGGGTTGGTTCTTTAACAAATAACAGCCGATAAGTGTGGGCGCTTGATGGAAGTGCGCACTGTCCT